>NZ_JBUZRB010000002.1:0-739628 GCF_055407105.1 Pseudomonas sp. C321
CCGTAGGACGTATGCGGTATTAGCGTCCGTTTCCGAACGTTATCCCCCACTACCAGGCAGATTCCTAGGCATTACTCACCCGTCCGCCGCTCTCAAGAGAAGCAAGCTTCTCTCTACCGCTCGACTTGCATGTGTTAGGCCTGCCGCCAGCGTTCAATCTGAGCCATGATCAAACTCTTCAGTTCAAACATCTTTGGGTTTTTAAGAAACCCTAAACTTGGCTCAGCAATCGTTGGTTACATCTTTGATTTCTCGCGGAGTAACTTGTGATGCTGATAATCTTGTTGACTATCAGTCTGACTCCACAAGCACCCACACGAATTGCTTGATTCAGTTGTTAAAGAGCGGTTGGTTAAGATCTTTCGTCTCAACCGAGCGGCGCATTCTACAGCAGCCTCTGTTGCTGTCAAGCGGTTATTTTAAGAAGTTTTCAAAGTTTCCTTTGTAACTTCAACCACTTGCGCTTCCGATCTCTCGTTAGCGGGAGGCGAATTCTACAGCGTTACTCGCTGCTGTCAACACCTCTTTTTCTCCGCTTTCGACCGAGAAGATCGAACCGTTAATAGGGTCAAACAACACGACCTTATCAACTCCTTCTGGGCTTCGGTGAACTGAAGCAACTCGCTATCGAAACCTACATAACTCTTTGTTTACCAAGGAGTTTTCCGTTTCGACTGCGCCGGAAGTGGGGCGAATTATAGACTTCCAGAATCTGCCGTCAACCCCTAATTTCAAGCTTATTCGGATTTGAGCGTAATGCGCGCAAATGCCTTCTTGCCAGCCTGACAAACATGGGTAGCGCCCAGCTCGTATATAAAGGTGCGATCTACAACCTCACCATCTATACGCACACCGCCAGAACCCAGAAGGTCCCGCGCCACGGCAGAATTCTTCACCAGGCCCGCCTTATTAAGCACAGCCGCAATCGGCATCGCCTCAGCAGCAGTCAACTCAACCTCAGGCAGATCGTCCGGCAGTTCGCCATCCTTCATACGGTTACCCGCAGCACGATGAGCACTGGCCGCAGCTTCCTCACCATGGAAGCGCGCAACGACTTCTTCCGCCAGCTTGATTTTTACATCACGGGGATTAGCCCCTGCCTCCACATCAGCACGCAGCGCATTGATCTCTTCCATCGAGCGGAAGCTCAGTAGCTCGAAGTAACGCCACATGAGCGCATCCGGAATGGAGACCAGCTTGCCGTACATAACGCCCGGCGCTTCCTGAATGCCTACATAGTTGCCCAAGGACTTGGACATCTTTTTGACACCATCCAACCCCTCCAGCAAAGGCATGGTCAGAATGCATTGAGCTTCTTGCCCATAGGCACGCTGCAACTCACGCCCCATCAGCAGGTTGAATTTCTGATCCGTACCACCCAACTCGACATCAGCGCGCAAGGCCACGGAGTCGTAACCCTGAACCAGCGGATAAAGGAACTCATGGATGGCAATTGGCTGATTGGTGGAGTAACGCTTATCGAAGTCATCGCGCTCAAGCATTCGAGCAACGGTGTATTGGGACGTCAGGCGAATGAAATCCGCCGGCCCCATCTGATCCATCCAGGTGGAGTTGAAAGCCACCTCAGTCTTGGCCGGATCAAGAATCTTGAAGACCTGCGTCTTATAGGTCTCTGCATTATCGAGAACCTGTTCGCGGGTCAGGGCCGGACGCGTGGCACTCTTGCCACTGGGATCGCCGATCATCCCGGTGAAGTCACCTATAAGAAAGATCACCTGATGCCCCAGTTCCTGGAACTGGCGCAGCTTATTAATAAGCACGGTATGGCCCAGGTGCAGATCCGGCGCAGTCGGATCGAAGCCAGCTTTAATACGAAGGGGCTGACCACGCTTGAGCTTTTCGATCAGCTCGGCTTCGACCAACAGTTCTTCCGCACCACGTTTGATCAGCGCTAGCTGCTCTTCAACCGACTTCATAACAGACCCGTAAGGCTCAGATTCAAAAGGGAACCAACCATACAAGATCAGGGAGTAAATACAAGTTTTGCCCTGCGTACAGACACCTTTCCACTAGCTCGGCGTTCGCAGGCTTGCGTCACAGACGATTTGGTTATATTTTATACAGTTATTTCATCTTCATCATGTCAGTCATCTTTTCCAATTCATTTTTTCAAAGTCAAAATTACCTATGACCACTGAACCGTCTAAAGCGCCACCGCTTTACCCGAAGACCCACCTGCTCGCCGCAAGTGGTATCGCCGCCCTTCTAAGCCTGGCACTCCTGGTATTCCCTTCCAGTGACGTAGAAGCCAAACGAACAACCTTGAGTCTCGACTTAGAGAGTCAGACTGAGCAACTGACACAAGATCAGGACGCTTCTGACGCACAACAAGCCACAAATGGCGCTGTTGAGTCGCCATTTGCGCAGATTGAAAACAGCACTGACGACACCAAGGGAACAGCCCAGGCGACTCCGGCTACCGCCCCAGAGGCAGCGAAGGGCCCGGAACACCGCGAAGTGATCGTTGCTAGAGGCGACACGCTGTCAACGCTGTTCGAAAAGGTCGGCCTCCCAGCGTCAACGGTTAATGAAGTGCTGGCCAGCGACAAGCAAGCCAAGCAGTTCACCCAGCTCAAACACGGCCAGAAGCTTGAATTCGAGCTGACTCACGACGGCCAACTGAACAACCTGCACAGCAGCATCAGCGACCTTGAAAGCATCACCCTGACTAAGGGAGCCAAAGGCTTCGCCTTCAATCGTATTACCACCAAACCCGTGGTGCGCTCCGCCTATATCCACGGTGTGATCAATAGTTCGTTGTCACAGTCCGCTGCTCGCGCCGGCCTGTCCCATAGCATGACAATGGACATGGCCAGCGTGTTTGGCTACGACATCGACTTCGCCCAGGATATTCGCAAGGGCGATGAGTTCGACGTGATCTACGAACAGAAGGTCGCCAACGGCAAGGTCGTCGGCACGGGCAACATCCTTTCGGCGCGGTTCACCAACCGCGGCAAGACCTACACCGCCGTGCGCTATACCAATAAACAAGGCAATAGCAGCTACTACACTGCCGACGGCAACAGTATGCGCAAGGCTTTTATCCGCACCCCGGTCGACTTCGCCCGTATTAGCTCGCGCTTCTCCATGGGCCGCAAGCATCCAGTTCTGAACAAAATCCGTGCCCACAAAGGTGTGGACTACGCGGCACCTCGCGGCACACCGATCAAGGCAGCCGGCGACGGCAAGGTGTTGCTGGCTGGTCGTCGCGGTGGCTACGGCAATGCCGTGATCATCCAGCACGGCAATACCTATCGCACGCTTTACGCCCACATGCAGGGCTTTGCCAAAGGCGTCAAGACTGGCGGTAACGTCAAACAAGGCCAGATAATCGGCTACATCGGCACCACTGGCCTGTCTACCGGCCCGCACTTGCATTATGAGTTCCAGGTCAACGGCACACATGTCGACCCACTGGGCCAGAAGCTGCCGATGGCCGATCCAATCGCCAAAGCAGAGCGCTCGCGCTTCCTGCAGCAGAGCCAACCACTGATGGCACGCATGGACCAGGAACGGGCCACCATGCTGGCCTCGGCGAAGCGCTGAGCCATGCCGCTCTATATAGGCGTGATGTCCGGGACCAGCCTTGATGGCCTGGACATTGCGCTGATCGAGCAAGGCCCGGCGATCAGGTTGATCGCCACCCACTACATTCCAATGCCTGAATCCCTGCGCACCGAACTGCTTGGCCTTTGCGCCAGCGGCCCGGACGAAATTGCCCGCTCCGCCATTGCCCAACAGAACTGGGTAACGCTCGCGGCCCAAGGCATTCACGCATTACTGGAACAACAGAAACTCACTCCCCAGCACATTCGCGCGATCGGCAGCCACGGGCAGACCATTCGTCATGAACCCGCTCGCGGGTTTACGGTGCAGATCGGCAACCCTGCGCTGCTGACCGAATTGACCGGTATAACTGTCGTCAGTGACTTTCGCAGTCGCGATGTTGCAGCCGGCGGCCAAGGCGCGCCGTTGGTGCCTGCTTTTCATGAGGCGCTCTTCAGCGAGCACAGCGGCAACCGCGCGGTATTGAATGTGGGCGGCTTCAGCAACCTGAGCCTGATCGAGACAGGCAAGCCTGTTTCCGGATTTGACTGCGGCCCTGGCAATGTCTTGCTTGATGCCTGGATCCATCTGCAGCGAGGTGAGAACTTTGACCGCAACGGCCAATGGGCTGCCAGCGGAAACATTGAGCCTCTGCTGCTCAAGGCTTTACTGAGCGACCCCTTCTTCCTGACACAAGGCCCGAAAAGTACCGGCCGCGAAGTGTTCAACCTTGGCTGGCTGGAACACCATCTCCGTCGACTACCCGAGTTCGCCGCTGAGGACGTTCAAGCCACACTGCTTGAACTGACCGCGCAGACCATCGTCGAGTCGCTGCGAGCCGCCCAACCCCGGACCGAAACCCTGCTGGTGTGCGGCGGCGGCGCCCACAACGGCGCACTGATGAGCCGCTTGCGCGCGCGGCTACCCGATACACATGTCAGCAGCACCGCCACTTGCGGTGTAGATCCTGACTGGGTCGAAGCAATGGCCTTCGCCTGGCTGGCCCACTGTAGTCTTGAAGGCATCGCCGCCAACCGCCCAAGCGTCACAGGCGCCCGAGGGCTGCGAGTACTCGGCGCGATCTACCCTGCCTGAACCCCAGACAGCAAAACGCCGCTTGGCTCCATCAGAACCAAGCGGCGTTTTGCCCAATCCGCTAGCGATCAGATCGAGAACGAAGACCCACAACCACAAGTCGTGGTCGCATTCGGGTTCTTGATCACGAAACGTGAGCCTTCCAGACCTTCCTGGTAATCCACCTCGGCGCCTGCCAAGTACTGGAAGCTCATAGGGTCGACGACCAGGCTTACGCCCTCGCGCTCGACGATGGTGTCGTCATCGGCCACATCTTCATCGAAAGTGAAACCGTACTGAAACCCTGAACAACCGCCGCCCGTAACAAATACGCGCAGCTTCAAGCGATCATTACCCTCTTCATCGACCAGGCTCTTCACCTTGTGCGCAGCACCGTGGGTGAATTGCAAAGCCGTGGGGGTGAAGGATTCAACGCTCATGCTGATTATCTCCCGGCGTAGCGCCGCCATATGCGTGATGGCGGCCATTATCCGCTTCTCCTAGAAAAACGGTCAACTATTATGGGGGCCGCGGCAAGCTTCAAGCCATTAGCTCCAAGCTTGCGGCTTACAACTTGAAGCTTGCAGCTGCCTTAAGGCAGCATACCCGTGTGGGATAAGCCCAGCTTCTCATCCAGGCCAAACAGAATGTTCATGTTCTGCACCGCCTGCCCCGACGCGCCTTTGACCAGGTTATCAATGACTGACAGGACCACTACCAAATCACCATCCTGCGGGCGATGTACCGCGATACGACAAACGTTGGCTCCACGTACGCTGCGTGTTTCCGGATGGCTGCCCGCGGGCATCACATCGACGAACGGCTCGTTCGCGTAGCGCTTTTCAAACAGTGCTTGCAGGTCTACCGAGCGATCCACAACGGTCGCGTACAACGTGGAGTGAATCCCACGAATCATCGGAGTCAAATGCGGGACGAAAGTCAGACCGACGTCCTTGCCAGCAGCACGACGCAAGCCTTGGCGAATTTCCGGTAAATGGCGATGCCCTTTGACCGCGTAGGCCTTCATGCTCTCCGACGTTTCAGAGTACAGCGAACCTACCGCAGCGCCACGACCAGCACCGCTGACGCCCGACTTGCAGTCAGCAATCAACCGCGAGACATCTGCCAAACCTGCTTCCAACAACGGCAGGAAGCCCAACTGCGTAGCGGTCGGATAGCAACCCGGCACAGCAATCAGACGCGCCTGCTTGATCTGCTCGCGATTGACTTCCGGCAGCCCATAAACGGCCTCTTCAAGCAGCTCTGGAGCACCGTGAGGCTGCCCGTACCACTTGGCCCACTCATCGGCATCCTGCAGACGGAAGTCCGCAGACAGATCGATAACCTTGGTGCCAGCGGCCAGCAACTCACCCGCCAGGGCATGGGCAACCCCATGGGGCGTGGCGAAAAACACCACATCGCAGGCGCCCAGGGCCTTGATGTCCGGAACACTGAACGCCAGACCGTCGTAGTGGCCTCGCAGGTTCGGGTACATATCGGCAACGGCCAGGCCGGCCTCGGATCGAGAAGTGATAACCACCACCTCAGCTTGCGGATGCTGAGCCAACAGACGCAGCAATTCGACACCGGTGTAACCCGTGCCGCCGACGATACCGACCTTGACCATAAACCTGCCCTCAACGAACCCACTGGAAAGCCGTCGATAATAGGGGCCGTATCGTTCTGCGACAACCGCCAAGGTGACGTACGCACGCTCTAACCTCTACTATCTCCAGTTACCGTGAACCTGGGAATAACTAAAAATGCTTTATCTATGGATCAAAGTCTTTCATATCGTCAGCATCGTCTGCTGGTTTGCCGGGCTGTTTTATCTACCCCGCCTGTTTGTCTACCACGCACAAAGCGAAGACACCGTCAGCAAGGAACGCTTCTGTGTCATGGAGCGCAAGCTGTACAAAGGCATCATGCTGCCGGCGATGATCGCCACGCTGGTATTCGGCATCTGGCTGATCAGCCTCAACCCCAGCGTATTCAGCCAAGGCGGCTGGATGCACGCCAAGCTGACCTTGGTAGTGATCTTGATCGGCTACCACCATATGTGCGGCGCACAGGTGAAACGTTTCGCCCGTGGCGAAAACACCCGCAGCCATGTCTTTTATCGCTGGTTCAATGAAGTGCCAGTTCTGATATTGCTGGCTATTGTAATTTTAGTCGTCGTAAAGCCGTTCTAACTTCTAATCAGCCGCACTTAATCCGGGGTACCTCCAATGTCGCTGCCCGCTTTGCTTGAACAACGTCTGCGCCTGCCCGTGGTGGCTGCGCCGATGTTCCTGATTTCCAACCCGCAACTGGTATTGGCCTGCTGTCGTAACGGTGTAGTCGGGAGCTTCCCGGCGCTCAACCAACGGGAAAGCAGCGGCTTCAAGGCCTGGCTGGAAGAAATCGAAGCAGGCTTGGCGCTGTTGGAAAACCCGGCGCCCTATGCAGTCAATCTGATCGTGCACAACAGCAACCCGCGCCTTGAAGCCGACTTGGCGATTTGCGTCGAACACAAGGTGCCGATCATCATCACCAGCCTGGGCGCGGTCAAAGAGTTGGTGGACGCCGTGCATAGCTACGGCGGCCTGGTATTCCATGATGTCACCACCCGGCGCCACGCGGAAAAAGCCGCAGAGGCCGGTGTTGATGGGCTTATCGCCGTCGCGGCCGGCGCCGGTGGCCATGCCGGCACCTGGAGCCCCTTCTCGCTGATTGCCGAAATACGCCAATTTTTCGATAAAACCCTGTTGCTGGCCGGTTGCCTGAACCACGGGCACGAGATCCTCGCTGCGCAGTTGCTCGGTGCAGACCTGGCCTATTTCGGCACCCGATTTATCGGCACCACCGAAAGCCATGCCCCGGATGCTTATAAAGAGATGCTGCTCACATCGCGCGCCGCCGACATCGTGCACACTCCTGCCGTCTCGGGCGTGCCGGCGAGCTTTATGCGCCAAAGCCTGGAAAACGCCGGCTTCGACCTCGCCGCGCTACAAGGCAAGGGCGAAGTCAATTTCGGCTCAAAACTCAAGCCATTGAGTGACGAGGCCAAGGCCTGGAAGACCGTATGGTCCGCCGGCCAGGGCGTCGGTGAGATTGATGATCTACCCAGCGTCGATGAACTCATTGCCCGCCTGGATGCCGAATACCGCAAGGCGCTTGAGCACGCAGCACAACTACCAAAACGTTGGCCGCGCTGATCTAGTGGCAGTGTATCGCCTGCTGATTGAGGCAGGCGCTTCACACCCCCGCAACACCCACCCAATTCAAGTGACAAGGATGCCCGCATGAGCGACAACCGTTTCAAGATCGTGTTTGATGGCGCACTGTTGACGGGTGTCGAAGTCACCACAGCCAAGCTGAACCTCGCCGACCTGTTCAAAAGTGATGTCGAAGCCATCGAGAAGCTGTTTACCGGACGCCTTGTTACCCTCAAGCGCGACCTTACTCAAGCTGACGCCCAAACCTACCTTGAAGCACTGACCAAGACTGGCATTGATGCACGCATCGAAGCCGAACAACCGATAGCCTTCAGCCTGGCCGAGACTCACGAGACCGACTCCAGCAGCTCAACCAACTACAGCCGCCCAGCCGCATCACCTTACGCGCCGCCACGAGCCGCCGTAGGTGAAAACCTGCCAGAGTTCGCCACCCTAAAAGTCTTTACCGTCAATGGACGTATTGGCCGGTTGCGCTTCCTGGCCTGGACCCTGGTGCTGACGCTGGCGATGCTCGCCGTGACCGGCGTGGCCTTAACCATAGGTTTGGGTATCGCTGCGGCGTCTTCGACAGCGGCTATCGTCATTGGCACCCTGGTGGGGATCGCTTTTGGTGTCGCGTTTATCTGGGTCAGCGTGCAGATTACCGTACAGCGCTTGCATGACCTGGGCTGGTCCGGCTGGCTGTGGTTCCTCAACCTGGTGCCCTTCGTGGGCAGTGTTTTCCCTATTCTACTAATGGTGTTGCCGGGCAATACCGGCGCCAACCAATATGGCGCACCGCCACCGCCCAACAGTACTTCGGTCAAAGTGCTCTCTGTTCTATGGCTGGCGCTGATTCCGTTGATCTTCGTCGCACTGTTGATACCCGGCCTGAGCGGCATGCTGGATGAATTTGAAGGCACCGTGGATAGCACCTACGAAAGCAGCTCCATGACCACGGATGAAGACGCCGATCAAAGCGTCATCGTTGAGCAAGACGATGTGCAGAGTGCTGACGACGCAGCCGAACCTGTAGACTCTCCTGAAGAATGAAGAAACGCCCGACGCCTGTGATGCCTTTGTCTCAGGCTAGGCGGCGTTGCGATGGAGAAACGCATGACCCGTTACGCTCTGATCACCGGTGCCTCCAGCGGCATCGGCCTGGCCTTGGCCGAAGCATTGGCCCGCCGTGGCCGCAGCTTGATTCTGGTGGCCCGCCAGCGTGATCAGTTGGAAAGTATCGCAATCGAGTTGACTCAACGCTTTGGCGTCGAAGTGCTGTTCCGTGCCTGCGACCTTGGCGAGCCCTTGCGCCTGTCCGGGTTTCTGCTGGAGCTTGAAGAAGGCGAGCGACAGATCGATTTGCTGGTCAACTGCGCCGGCATTGGCACCTGTGGCCCGTTCCTGGCCCAGGACTGGATGACCGAACAAGATCTGCTGGAGGTCAATATCCTGGCCCTGACCCGACTCTGCCATGCCTTGGGCAACTCAATGGCTCTGCAGGGTGGCGGACAAATCCTCAACGTCGCCTCAGTCGCCGCTTTCCAACCCGGCCCGTGGATGAGCAGCTACTACGCCAGCAAAGCCTATGTGTTGCACTTTTCCGAAGGCCTGCGGGAAGAACTGAAGACCTGTGCAGTAAAAGTCTCGGTGCTCTGCCCCGGCCCCACGCGAACCGCGTTCTTCCGTACCGCGCAACTGAATACCGTCAAACTGGACAACAGCCAACAGCTAATGAGTCCGGAAGAGGTCGCGCTGTATACCGTACGCGCACTCGAAAAAAACAAAGCAATCATCATCCCCGGTCGTCGTAATCGCTGGCTGGCATTCAGCCCTCGCTTGAGCCCACGCTGGCTGACTCGCAAAATCGCCGGCGCCATCAATAAGGCCTACTGCCCGCGCTGACAGCAATCGACACACGCAAAGGGCTGGGCGCATGCAGATCGCCTGAGTACACTCAGCCTGCACTTTCACTACGGAGAAACAGCTGTGGATACTCTGTTCACCAAGATCATCAACAGAGAAATACCCGCGAATATCATCTACGAGGATGACCAGGTCCTGGCCTTCCACGACATCGCTCCAGCGGCACCGGTGCATTTTCTCGTAATTCCGAAAAAACCGATCCGCACCCTTAACGACCTCACCGAGGAAGATAAGGCACTGGCCGGACATATTTTGTTCACCGCCCAGCGCTTGGCCCTGGAGCTGGGCTGCGAAGACGGTTTCCGCGTGGTGATGAACTGTAACCCGATGGGTGGGCAAACCGTTTACCACATCCATATGCATGTACTGGGTCAGCGTCAGATGAATTGGCCGCCGGGCTGAGTGACCGCTCGTCCGAGTCGCAGCCGCTGGCTGCGACCTTACAGCTTTGACCCAACGCAAACGCTTCCCCCCTCTAATTGCGGTAAACTGGCCGCCGAGATTCTTCCCGGAGGTCAGCATGACTACCCAACGTCACTACTCGCCGATTGACCGTCTGTTGCTGCAAGCCGATACGGCAATGCGCACGTTGTTGCCGTTCAGCGGCCAACCGTACCGCCCCTCGCCCGCCATCGTGCAACCCGAAGCGCAAATGAGCGAGACCGACACTCGCCATGTCGCGGGCCTGATGCGCATCAACCATACCGGCGAAGTCTGTGCCCAGGCGCTGTACCAGGGCCAGGCCCTGACCGCCAAGCTGCCGCAAGTACGCGCCGCCATGGAGCATGCTGCCGAGGAAGAAATCGACCACCTAGCCTGGTGCGAGCAACGTATTCGCCAACTGGGTAGCCACCCGAGCGTGTTGAACCCGCTGTTTTATGGTTTGTCGTTTGGTATCGGCGCCGTTGCCGGGCTGATCAGCGACAAGGTTAGCCTCGGTTTTGTGGCGGCCACTGAGCATCAGGTCTGCAAGCACCTCAATGAGCACCTCGAGCAACTGCCACCCGAAGACGAGAAGTCCCGGGCGATTCTTGAGCAGATGCGTATTGACGAAGAACACCATGCCGAAAGTGCGCTGGATGCTGGAGGCTTCCGTTTTCCGGCACCGGTGAAGTTCGGCATGAGCCTGCTGGCCAAGGTAATGACCAAGAGTACTTACCGCATCTGATAATTCGCGTCTAAAGAATGCAGAAAGGGCGCTTTTTAAGCGCCCTTCTTTTTGCCAGGTTGAAATAGGTGTAACCCTATTTCAGGACTAGACACCAATCTATCGATCAGCCTAGCTCAATGATCTCGTAATCATGAGTAATGGCCACACCAGCCGCACCCAGCATGATCGAGGCCGAGCAATACTTTTCAGCCGACAGCTCAATGGCACGCTTGACCTGGGCTTCTTTCAGCGCCCGGCCCTTGACCACGAAGTGCATATGGATCTTGGTAAACACCTTGGGGTCTTCGGTGGCGCGCTCCGCCTCAAGAAAAGCCTCACAGCTTTCCACCGCCTGGCGGGACTTCTTCAGGATGCTGACCACATCGAAATTGCTGCAACCGCCGACACCCAACAAGAGCATTTCCATAGGCCGTACGCCCAGGTTGCGACCGCCAGCTTCGGGAGGGCCGTCCATGACCACGACATGGCCACTGCCCGACTCACCGAGGAACATCGCTTCGCCCGCCCATTGGATGCGTGCCTTCATCGCCCAGACTCCACTGCTAAAAAAGGGTCGCCAGCTTAGCACAGGGCCTTGGAGCGGCAGTGTTTCCCATGAAAACGATCAACTGCAGGGTTTGATAGTTAAATTCCCTAATCGAGTCAGAATGTGTCTGTTAAGCTGGCGCCAAATCAATGGCGCATTGCCATCCAATGGATGTTTGCACAGCAATTGATAGCGCTCGATAAAAAATACAAGTCCGACCACACCGTGCAGTCTTTTCGGGATACAACCATGGTTGCTATTACTCCCACACCCAAAATCAAGAACCTCGACAAACTATTGATGCATTGTCAGCGTCGGCGCTATCCGGCCAAGCACAACATCATCTGTGCAGGGGAGCGCTCGGAAACTCTGTTCTTCATCATCAAAGGCTCTGTCACCATCCTGATCGAGGATGACGATGGCCGTGAAATGATCATCGCCTACCTTAATATCGGTGATTTCTTTGGTGAACTGGGGCTGTTTGAACAAGCAGGAAAAGAACAGGAGCGCAGCGCCTGGGTGCGGGCCAAGATCGAGTGCGAAGTAGCAGAGATCAGCTATACGAAATTTCGCGAATTGGCCCAGCAAGATCCGGACATCCTGTACGCCCTGAGTGGCCAGATCGCCCAGCGCTTGCGTGATACGACCCGTAAGGTCGGTGACCTGGCATTCTTTGATGTCACGGGTAGAGTGGCGCGCTGCTTATTGGAACTGTGCAAACAACCTGACGCGATG
Organism: Pseudomonas sp. C321; assembly: GCF_055407105.1. Classification (NCBI taxonomy): domain Bacteria; kingdom Pseudomonadati; phylum Pseudomonadota; class Gammaproteobacteria; order Pseudomonadales; family Pseudomonadaceae; genus Pseudomonas; species Pseudomonas sp. C321. The sequence goes on from NZ_JBUZRB010000002.1 coordinate 12,197, forward strand.
ACCCACCCAGACGGCATGCAAATCAAAGTCACTCGGCAGGAGATCGGACGTATCGTCGGTTGTTCACGGGAGATGGTCGGTCGGGTGCTCAAGGATCTGGAAGAGCGCAACCTGGTTCATGTCAAAGGCAAGACCATGGTGGTGTTCGGTACCCGCTAAACCGGCAGGAACTGACCGAGCATTTTCCGGTACAACGCGTCGAGCCGGCTAATTGCATCAGGGGCGGGGAAAGCTTCGTGCAAGGCAATATGGCTTTCGGCGCGCACACGCTGCTCTAACCCACAGGCTTCGTTGAAGCGGTTGACCGCCGCGATCAACGCATCGCGGTCGTTATCCAACAGCAACGCGCCATGCACCAAGCCTACCGGACGACCACCGCTTTGCCGCCAGCGCTGTGCGGTGCCGACCATTTTGCGGCCGTCGAGATTGACGTTGTAGCGCCCGTCGCAAAAAGCCCCGTCGATTTCACCCACCGATGCATCGCCACCCAACTCGATGAGCAGGTCGCAGATAGGCTGGCACAACCGTTGATACCCGGTTTCGATTCGGCCTTGGTCACCTTCGCTGCGAGGCGGAGCGTAGACCAGTGCAATATTGACGGTGGCCGCCGATTGCGGCACCGGTTCACCGCCTGTCTCGCGCAGCAAGACAGGCCAACCGTGGGCCGCCGAGACTTGGCTGGCGACTTCAAATGCGGGGAGTCGACTCAGCCGACGAGGCATGACCAACGCTTGGTCATTGGGCTGCCAAAACAGCAGCCCAAAGGACTGCTCGCCCGCGCAAACGGCGGCCAGCAAATCCTGTTCAGCCGCAAGGCCCGCCTCGACCGTCATTGCAATGGGCTTGATCATCATCAATCCAGCGTCGAGCCGCTGATTGCCACACCACGCTCAGGAAAGAACAAACGCTGCAGTTCAGCTCCCGGATTTTCGGCACGCATGAAGGTTTCGCCCACCAGGAACGAATACACGCCGCTGATTTCCATCAATTCAACATCTGCTCGGTTGACGATGCCACTCTCGGTGATCACAAGGCGATCGCGAGGAATGCGCGGCAGCAGGTCGAGGGTGTTTTCCAGACTGACTTCGAATGTGTGCAGGTTGCGATTGTTAACCCCCACCAGCGGTGTATCGAGGGTTTTCAGCGCACGCTCCAGTTCGTCACCGTCGTGAACTTCCACCAGTACATCCAGGCCTACGCTTTTGGCCACGGCGGCCAGCTCTGCCATCTTCACGTCATCCAATGCGGAGACGATCAACAGCACGCAATCGGCGCCCAGCGCGCGGGCTTCAATGATTTGATACGGGTCGACCATGAAGTCCTTGCGGATCACCGGCAGCGTGCAGGCTGCCCGCGCTTGCTGGAGGTAAAGATCACAGCCCTGAAAATAGTCGATATCGGTCAACACTGAGAGGCATGTCGCGCCGCCCTTTTCGTAACTCTTGGCGATGTCTTCAGGAATGAAGATCTCGCGAATCACCCCTTTGCTCGGCGAAGCCTTTTTGATTTCAGCAATGACGGCCGGCTGCCTGGCCTTGGCCTGCTTGATCAGGGCATCGGCGAAGCCGCGTGGTGCATCGGCGCTTTTCGCCAAGCCTTCCAGCTCGGCCAGGCTGACACGGGCACGGCGCTCGGCCACCTCTTCTGCCTTGCGAGCCAGGATATTTTCCAGAACGGTCGGAACACTCATCCTTCATTCTCCATCTTGAACACGGCCGTGAATGCTCCCAGTTCTTCGAGCTTCTCGCGAGCCAGGCCCGTGTGCAAAGCATCGTGGGCCAAGGCGACGCCTTCCTTAAGACTATAGGCGTGGTCGGCCGCGTAAAGTGCCGCGCCGGCATTCAGGATGATCATTTCCGCAGCCTTCTGGCCATTTTCGGTTTTTCGGCGGCCCAAGGCATCGCGAATCAACTCAAGGGAGGCGGCCGGGCTTTCCACCGCCAGGCCGTGCAAGCTCTGGCTCTTCATGCCCAGGTCTTCAGGTTCGACCCAATATTCGGTGACCTGATCATTCTTCAGCTCTGCCACGAAGGTCGGCGCCGCCAGGCTAAATTCGTCCAGGCCATCCTTGGAGTGCACCACCAGCACATGTTTGCTGCCCATGCGTTGCAAGACTTCGACCAGTGGCCGGCACAGCGCCTGACTGAACACACCAACCACCTGATGTTTCACGCCAGCCGGATTCGTAAGCGGGCCGAGCATGTTGAACAGGGTGCGCAAGCCGAGGTCCTTGCGCGGACCGGCAGCGTACTTCATCGCCCCATGATGGGACTGAGCGAACATGAAGCCAATGCCGACATTATCGATGCAGCGCGCCACTTGCACCGGCGTCAGGTTCAGGTAGATCCCTGCAGCTTCCAGCAAATCGGCGCTGCCGCTTTTGCCTGATACCGCGCGGTTACCGTGCTTGGCCACGGTGCAACCGGCAGCCGCCACGACAAAAGAGGCAGCCGTCGACACGTTGAAAATGTTCGCACCGTCGCCACCGGTGCCGACCACGTCGACCACGCCGTCGAGGGTCTTGAGTTCGACCTTGTCCGCCAACTCACGCATGACCGAGACGGCGCCGACGATTTCGTCGATGCTCTCGCTCTTCATGCGCATGGCCATCATAAAGGCGCCGATCTGCGCATCGGTGCATTGACCGGTCATGATTTCGCGCATGACATCGCTCATCTCGGCAGTGCTCAGGTCCAGATGGCCGACGATACGGCTCAGGGCAGTCTTGATATCCATGAAAAGTCCTTAGCGCGTGCCGCCGCGTTGCTTGAGAAAGTTGGCGAACAGCTCATAGCCCTGCTCGGTCAGAATCGATTCAGGGTGAAACTGCACCCCTTCAACATTCAATGTCTTGTGGCGCAGGCCCATGATCTCGTCGACCGAGCCGTCTTCCAACTGAGTCCAGGCGGTCAGCTCAAGGCATTCCGGCAGGGTCTCGCGCTTGACCACCAACGAGTGGTAGCGAGTAACCGTCACCGGCAGCTTCAAGCCGTGAAATACACCCTGGTCATTATGGAACACCGGGCTGGTCTTGCCATGCATCACCTGGCGGGCGCGAACCACGTCGCCGCCGAATGCCTGGCCGATGGACTGATGGCCCAGGCACACACCGAGAATCGGCAATTTCCCGGCAAAAAACTTGATGGCTTCCAGGGATATCCCCGCTTCGGTCGGGGTACACGGACCAGGGGAAACCACGATGCGCTCAGGATTCAGCGCGGCGATTTCGGCCACGGTCAGTTCATCGTTGCGCACCACCTTGACCTCGGCGCCGAGCTCACCCAGGTATTGCACAACGTTGTAAGTAAAGGAGTCGTAGTTATCGATCATCAGCAACATGGGGGAAACCTCTTGAATTCTTAGCCCTGCGGGGTCTGTTCAGCCAACGCCACTGCGCGGAACATCGCCCGGCGCTTGTTCAAGGTTTCTTCCCACTCAAGGGCTGGTACCGAGTCGGCAACAATGCCGCCACCCGCCTGCACATGCAGCTCCCCGTCCTTGATCACCGCAGTGCGGATCGCAATGGCGGTGTCCATGTTGCCGTTCCAGGCGAAGTAGCCCACCGCGCCGCCATAGACACCGCGCTTGACTGGCTCCAGCTCGTCGATGATTTCCATCGCGCGAATCTTTGGTGCGCCGGACAAAGTGCCAGCCGGCAGAATCGCCCGCAAGGCGTCCATCGCCGTCAGCCCGGCCTTCAGCTCGCCAGTAACGTTGGAGACAATGTGCATCACGTTGGAATAACGCTCGATGACCATCTTCTCTGTGAGTTTCACCGAACCGATTTCCGAGACTCGCCCAGTGTCGTTACGCCCCAGGTCGATCAGCATCAAGTGCTCGGCAATTTCCTTGTCGTCGGACAGCAGGTCTTGCTCCAGCGCCAGGTCCGCCTCTTCGGTCGCACCGCGAGGACGGGTACCGGCAATCGGGCGCACGGTGATCAGATTGTCTTCGACACGCACCAGCACTTCCGGCGAACTGCCCACGACATGGAAGTCGCCAAAGTTGAAGAAGTACATGTACGGCGTCGGGTTGAAGCAGCGCAGCGCCCGATAGAGATCAATGGGTGCGGCCTTGAAGTCGATGGACATTCGCTGCGACGGCACCACTTGCATGCAGTCGCCGGCGAGGATGTATTCCTTGATGGTATCGACTGCGCGCTCGTAGTCATCCTGAGTAAAGCTGGAGCGGAACACCGGGTCGGCGGCCGGCGGACGGCTTAGGTCCAGGCCGCGACGCGGGGTGATCGGCTGGCGCAGTTTTTCCAGCAAGGCTTCCAGGCTGGCCTGGCCTTGCTCGAACGCGCCATCCTGGGAGGGATCGGCCAGCACAATCGCGTGCATCTTGCCGGCAAGGTTGTCGAAAACGACTACCGCGTCGGAGACCATCAACAGAATGTCCGGCACGCCCAGCGGGTCAGGATTCGGGCATTTGCCCAGGCGTTTTTCCACGTAACGCACGCAGTCGTAGCCGAAGTAGCCCACTAGGCCGCCGTTGAAGCGCGGCAGGCCGGCAATGATCGGTACGTTATAGCGGGCCTTGAAGGCTTCGACGAAGGTCAGCGGGTCTTCCACATCATGGCTTTCGATCTCGACGCCGTCACAGGTGATGCTGACGTGATGGTCGTGAACCCGCAGTACCGTGCGGCACGGTAGGCCAATGATCGAATAACGCCCCCACTTCTCGCCGCCCTGCACCGATTCCAGCAAATAGGAATTGGGCTCGTCGGCCAGTTTCAGGTAGATCGACAGCGGGGTGTCGAAGTCGGCCAGGGTTTCGCAGGCCAGGGGGATACGGTTGTAGCCGGCAGCGGCCAAACGCAGGAATTCTTCGCGGATCATGAGGTGCCTCGTGGCATGAGGGTCTAACGGTCAGGTGTGCAAACGTGCCGCAGCGCGGCCAGGATCAGTCAGGCGCGCCAACGCCAGCGGGCCAGAGCCTTGATGACTTTCATCCAGAGTTTGCGAGTGACCACCACGATGGGATTTCCAGAAGGGGATGGAACAGCGTCGGCCAACGTTATCTCAGCGCCAGCTCCCAAGCAACCCGGGATTAGCAGTCGCAGGTCGTCAATCACCAGCGTTGGTGACTCTTCGGCGATCGGCCGGCCGTGGTTATAGCCGTAACTCAAGGCCACGCACTGGACCCCTGCCGCTTTCGCCGCCAACACATCGCTGCGCGAATCGCCGACAAACAACGACTGGGAGGCCGGGATATTGGCCATTTTCATCACGAAGAACAGCGCCGCCGGGTCGGGTTTCTTCTGCGGCAGGGTATCGCCACCGATGATCCAGCGAAAATAGCGACCGATCTTCATCTGGTCCAACAACGGCGCGACAAAGCGCTCCGGCTTGTTGGTAATCAACGCCATTTCCACGCCCTGCTTGTGCAGCCACTTGAGGGTGTCACGCACGCCGGGATAGACCACGGTCAGTTCGTAGCCGTCTTCATAAGCGGCGTTGAACAGTTGCAGGGCATGCTCGGCCTCGACGTCATCCACACCTTGCGCGTCGATATGGTTGGCCAGGGCCCGGCGTACCAACATCTGCACGCCGTTGCCGACCCACTCCCGCACCGAGTCGATACCGGCCGGCGCACGTCCGAGTTTGAGCAGCATGTTATCCACGGCAGCCGCCAGGTCCGGGACCGAGTCGACCAACGTCCCGTCCAGATCGAACATCACCAACCGCGGCAGCGTGCCGGGGAACAACTGCTCAAAGCCGCTCATGGACGCGCCAGCGCCAGTTCTGCGCGCATTTTAGCGATCACTTCCTGATAGTCCGGCGCGTTGAAAATCGCCGAGCCTGCGACAAAGGTATCGGCACCGGCAACAGCGATTTCGCGGATATTGTTGACGTTGACGCCACCGTCGATTTCCAGGCGGATATCACGACCTGAGGCATCGATCAGCGCGCGGGCTTCGCGCAGCTTGTCGAGGGTGCCGGGAATGAACTTCTGCCCGCCAAAGCCTGGGTTGACGCTCATCAGCAGGATCATGTCGACCTTGTCCATCACGTACTTGAGCACGTCCAGCGGCGTCGCCGGGTTGAACACCAGGCCGGCCTTGCAGCCGCCTTCGCGGATCAGTTGCAGGGAGCGGTCGACGTGCAGCGTAGCTTCCGGATGGAAGGTGATGTAGGTCGCGCCGGCGTCGATGAAGTCACCGATAATGCGGTCCACTGGGCTGACCATCAAGTGCGCATCAATAGGCGCGGTTACGCCGTACTTGCGTAGGGCGGCGCAGACCATCGGACCAATGGTCAGGTTCGGCACATAGTGGTTATCCATGACATCGAAGTGAACGAAGTCGGCACCGGCGGCCAGCACGTTGTCCACTTCCTCGCCCAGGCGGGCGAAGTCGGCGGAAAGAATCGATGGAGCAATAACGAAGGGCTGCATGACGCACCTTTTTGAGCTAAATCACGATGGCGCGCATTGTATACCGCATGCTTTGTTGCGCGCACCGTGACCTGACTCAATGGCTAGTACGCAGCGCGGTAGATTTTCTCTATATCCGCGGCGCTGAGCTTGCGCGGATTGTTGCGCATCAGTCGCTCGATGCCAGCAGCCTCCACAGCCATGGCCGGGATAGCCTCTTCGGGAACACCGAAACTGCGTAAACCTGACGGGATCTCTACGGCGGCGCACAGCCGTGTCATGGCCTCGACGGCCTGGTCGGCGGCATCGTTGACACTCAACCCCGTGACATTCACCCCCATGGCCTGGGCGATATCCCGCATGCGTTCGACGCAGGCCAGCTTGTTCCAGTGCATGACATAGGGCAGCAACAAGGCATTGCTGACCCCATGGGAGATATTGAAGCGCCCGCCCAACGGATACGCCAGGGCATGCACCGCGCCCACACCGGCATTACCGAAGGCCATGCCGGCCATCAGGCTAGCGGTGGCCATGTCATCACGGGCTTGGAGATTGGCCGGGTTGGCGTAGGCCTTGGGCAAGGCATTGACGATCAATTTGATCGCGCCAATGGCTAGGGCATCGGTGATCTGCGAGGCATTCAGCGACAGGTAGGACTCGATGGCATGCACCAGCGCATCGACGCCACTGGCGGCGGTGATGCTGCGCGGGCAGGTCAAGGTCATCTGCGGGCTGATCAGCGCTACGTCCGGCAACAGGAAATCGCTGACGATACCTTTTTTCAATTGGGCGACCTTGTCCGACAGAATCGCCACATTGGTCACCTCCGAACCGGTGCCGGCGGTGGTGGGAATCGCGATCAGCGGCGGGCCCTTGCGGGGCACCTGGTCGACACCGAACAGGTCCTCCAGGGCGCCGTGATAGCCGGCATAGGCAGCGACGCTCTTGGCGATGTCGATGGCACTGCCGCCGCCCACGCCAATCAAGCCGTCATGCCCGCCTTCGCGGTAGGCCTGCATGCAGTCTTCGACGATGGCAATTTCCGGGTCGGGCATCACACGGTCGAAAATTTCGTAGGGACGATCACCCAACTGCGCCAACGCCAACTGCACGGTGCCGGACTTGACCAGTGCCGCATCGGTGACGATCAGCGGGTTGTCGACATCCAGCCTTGTCAGCTCGGCGGCCAACTGCTCGATGGCACCTGGTCCGGTGAGCAGTTTGTGGGCGATCTTGAATGAGGAGGTACTCATGTGCGCGGCCTCTTAGAAGTGGGGGCTGGCACAAGGATAGCTCGGGATTGAGGGTTGTCTGCCATTCAGGGGCTGAATGGCAGACTTAGCCTTCAGACTTGTGCGGTACGCAGCTTTTCACTGCGCCCGCGCAACCACTCCAGGGTCAGCAACAACACAACCGAGAATGCAATCAGCAAGGTCGCCGCAGCGGCGATGGTCGGGCTGAGGTTTTCACGGATACCACTGAACATCTGCCGGGGCAAAGTCGCCTGTTCGGGACCTGCGAGGAACAGTGTCACCACCACTTCATCGAACGAAGTGGCGAAGGCAAACAGCGCACCCGAGATCACCCCAGGAGCAATCAGCGGCAAGGTCACCCGCCGAAATGCCGTCACCGGCGAAGCTCCCAGACTGGCTGCCGCACGCACCAGATTATGGTTGAAGCCTTGCAAGGTCGCCGACACGGTAATGATCACAAATGGCACGCCCAACACCGCATGCACCACGATCAGCGAAAAGAAGCTGTTGCCCAGGCCCAACGGCGCAAAGAACAGGTAGCTGGCCACACCGATAATCACCACCGGCACCACCATCGGTGAAATCACCAACGCCATCACCAGCGCCTTGCCGGGGAAATTGCCACGGGTCAGGCCAATCGCCGCCAGGGTGCCGAAGACCATGGCCAGCAAGGTCGCCGCCGGAGCGACGATGATGCTGTTCTTTAACGCACGCATCCATTCCGCCGAGGCGAAAAAGTCCTCGTACCAGTGCAGCGAGAACCCTTGCAGCGGGTACACCAGGAAACTCCCGGAGTTGAACGACAGCGGAATGATCACCAGCACCGGCAAAATCAGGAACAACAGGATCAGGCCGCAAAGAATCCGCAAGCTGTAGAACCAGACCCGCTCAACGGGTGACATGTAAGGGCTCAGCATCTCAAGGTCTCCTCAGCTCAGGCGCAGGCGGCTGGCGCCCACCAGCCAGTTGTAGATCAAGTACAGCACCACGGTGGCCAGCAGCAACAATCCGCCCAATGCCGTGGCCATGCCCCAGTTAATGCTGGTGTTGGTGTAGAAGGCCACAAAGTAGCTGACCATCTGGTCGTTCGGGCTGCCCAGCAACGCCGGGGTGATGTAGTAACCAATTGCCAGAATGAACACCAACAGGCAGCCCGCACCGACGCCCGCGTAGGTCTGCGGAAAGTACACCCGCCAGAAGCTGGCAAACGGATGACAGCCCAGGGAAATCGCCGCGCGCATATAGGTCGGCGAAATTCCCTTCATCACGCTGTAGATCGGCAAAATCATGAACGGCAGCAGGATATGCACCATGGAGATGTAGACCCCCAGCCGGTTGAATACCAACTCCAGGGGCTTGTCGATGATGCCCATGCTCATCAGCGCGCCATTGATCAGCCCACCCGATTGCAACAGCACAATCCACGCCGCCACTCGCACCAGCACCGACGTCCAGAACGGCAGTAGCACCAGGATCATCAGCAGGTTGCTTTGCCGAGCAGGCAAGTTGGCCAACAGGTAGGCCAGGGGATAGGCCAGCAATAGGCAAAACACGGTAATCACCAGGCCCATCCAGAAGGTCCGGGCGAAGATGTCGAGGTAAATCGCCTGGTCCGGCGTGGCCGGGGCGACTTCGCCGAGGTCATCAATACGGTGATCGACGGCCGCCAGCAGGTAGTAAGGCGTTAAGCTGCTGGTATTGCGGCGGATCGCCTGCCAGTACGCCGGGTCGCCCCAACGCTCGTCGAGGTTTTCCAGCGCTTCTTTATAAGAGGCAGGCACTTGGGTAAACGGCAGCGCCCGCGCGGTTTTGGTCAGCAGACTGCGGTAGCCGGCCAATTCCATGTTCAGACGTTTGGACAAATCGCCCAGGGTCTGGTTTTTCCGGGCTTCGCCCAGGTCCTCGGTGAGGGCCTGATACACAGGCTCGCCGGGCAAGCCACGCCCGTCCCACGCGGTCACCGCAACCACGGTGCGCGGCAGGCCGCCCACCACTTCCGGGTTGCCAACGCTTTTGTAGAGCAGCGCGACGATCGGCACCAGGAACACCAGCAACAAAAACAGCACCAGCGGCGCAATCAAGGCTTGGGCCTTCCAGCGGTTAAGCCGCTCGGCACGCGCCAGGCGCTGCTTCAAGGTGGGGGTGGAGACCTCGTTCGAGGGAACGGCGATGGCCATGGCAAACTCCGGATCTTAAAGATGGACTGCCCCCTGTAGGAGCGAGCTTGCTCGCGAAGAACGTGAAGGCGGCGCGTTTAACCTGGCAGCACGCGTTATCGTTAACGTCCATCGCGAGCAAGCTCGCTCCTACAGGGGCAAGCGGTGTAGCTTGGTTATTTGGCCGCCCAGGAATTGAAGCGCTGCTCCAGTTGCTCACCGTTATCCGCCCAGAAGCTGACGTCGATCTGCACCTGGTTGGCGATGTTTTCCGGGGTGGTCGGCATATCCTTGAGCACATCTTTAGCCAGCAGCGGTACCGCCAGAGTGTTGGCCGGACCGTAGGCGATGTTTTCCGAATAGGTTTTCTGCTGCTGTGGCGCGACCGAGAAGGCGATGAATTTCTTCGCTGCTTCAGCACGATCCTTGGCCAGGCCTTTTGGAATCGCCCAAGCGTCGAAGTCGTAGATGCCGCCGTTCCACACCACTTTCAGATTGCTTTCTTTCTGCACGGCGGCGATCCGACCGTTGTAGGCCGAGCTCATGACCACATCGCCCGAGGCCAGGTACTGCGGCGGTTGTGCGCCGGCTTCCCACCACTGGATTGACGGCTTGAGTTCGTCGAGCTTCTTGAATGCCCGGTCCTGACCGTCTTTGCCGGCCAGCACTTTGTAAACGTCTTTAGGCGCTACGCCGTCCGCCATCAAAGCGAACTCCAGGGTGTACTTGGCACCCTTGCGCAAGCCACGCTTGCCGGGGAATTTCTTGGTGTCCCAGAAATCCACCCAACCGGTAGGAGCGGTTTTCAGCTTGTCGGCGTTGTACGCCATGACCGTCGACCACACGAAGAAACCTACGCCGCACGGCTGAATCGCACCCTTGACGAAATCTTCAGCCTTGCCAAACAGCGCCGGATCCAGCGGTTCGAACATGTCTTCGTCACAGCCACGGGACAGCTCCGGCGACTCGACTTCCACCAGGTCCCAGGACACGCTCTTGGTGTCGACCATAGCTTTGACCTTGGCCATTTCACCGTTGTATTCACCGGCAATGATCTTACCGTTGCCCGCGCTTTCCCACGGAGCGTAGAAGGCCTTGACCTGCGCCGCCTTGTTCGCGCCGCCGAAGGACACGACCGTCAGGTCCGTGCCTGCCATGGCCTGTGTCGCGCCTATCAAGCCAAGGGCCAGAGCACTGAATTTAAGGGATTTCAACATTGTTGTTCTCTCCACGTGCAGGGTTGGGTGAAGCCAAGGGGGCGATCAATTCGCCTCTAGAAGTGGGTCGAGTGCGCGAACGTGCTCGACTTGCCAGCCAATCGGTACCACGTCGCCGACCGTCAACGCCGTGTCCAGCTCGGCGATCGGTTGTTTCACAAAAAAATCGCTCTTGCCGAAGACTTCCAGGCGCACCCGCACGTGGTCGCCCAAGTAGATGAATTCTGCCACACGCCCGGAAAAGCGGTTGACGCAGCTTTCGCTGGAGCCATTGAGGTTTACCCGTTCCGGGCGCACCGACAGGGTCACCGGGCCGCCGATCTGGCCGACATTCACCGCCAGCGCCTCGACCTTCTCGCCCCGCGCCAGCTCGACTACGCATCGGTCGCCGCTGTGGCTGTGCAAGCGGCCATTAAGACGGTTGTTCTCACCAATGAAGTTGGCGACGAAGGTGTTTTTCGGCTCTTCATACAAGGTGCGCGGAGCAGCGATCTGCTGGATTTCACCCTGGTGGAACACCGCCACACGGTCGGACATGGTCAGCGCTTCGCCCTGATCGTGGGTCACGTAGACCACAGTCACGCCGAGGCGCTGGTGCAGGTGTTTGATCTCCATCTGCATGTGTTCGCGCAGTTGCTTGTCGAGGGCACCGAGGGGTTCGTCCATCAACACCAACTGCGGTTCAAATACCAGCGCCCGGGCCAGGGCTACCCGCTGCTGCTGGCCGCCGGAGAGTTGCGCCGGGTAGCGCTGGGCGAAGGCATCGAGCTTGACCATGCTCAATACGCGCTTTACCCGCTCGCTGATATCGGTCTTGCTCAAGCCCCGGACCGACAGCGGAAACGCCAGGTTTTCGGAGACCGTCATGTGGGGGAACAAGGCGTAGTTCTGGAACACCATGCCGATGTCACGCTTGTGGGGCGGCACTTTATTGATAGAGCGCCCGGCCAGCTGAATTTCGCCCGCGGTCGGCGTTTCGAAACCGGCGAGCATCATCAGGCTGGTGGTCTTGCCCGAACCGGACGGCCCGAGCAGGGTGAGGAATTCGCCCTTGCGAATCTCCAGGTTGAGGTCTTTGACGATCAGGTTCTCGCCATCGTAGCTCTTCTGTACGCCACGAAAGCTGACCAGCACATCATTTGAATCCACCTCGCTCATACCCACACCTTTTCGTTTTGGACTGCCGTGAAACAAGCGTAGTCCAGGCGCAAGCCCCCGAAAATCGGGGTGCAGGAGAGATTGGTATCAGCATCTTGGAAGGTTCGGGGTAGGGATCGCCCTACACGGATGGCGGGCACTGGACAGTGCAGTCATGAGCATCAAGCTGCAAGCCTTAAGAATGGGCTTGGCGACGTTTTTCGGGGTGTCGCAAATAGATATGACTCTATAGAAGCTTGTGCTCCATCGCGTACTTCACCAGTTCTGCCAGGGAGGTGATGTTGAGTTTCTGCATCAACCGCGCCTTGTGGGTACTGATAGTCTTGCTGCTCAAGGCCAGTTGCTGGGCGATGTCGTTGACGTTGGCACCCTGAGCCAGGCGCTCGAACACCGAGAACTCCCGCTCCGACAGCAGCGAATGCAAGGGCCGGGCGTCGGTGAGGCCGACTTCGAAGACCATGCGGTCCGCCAGGTCCGGGTCAATGTAACGCCCGCCGGCCGCCACTTTTCGGATCGCCGTCAGCAGCAGCGCCGGGTCACTGTCCTTGGTGGCATAACCGGCGGCACCCACCTTCAGCGCACGAGCGGCCATTTGCGCTTCGTCGTGCATGGACAGCACCAGGATGGCGGGAGGATTGTTCAGGGCGCGTATCCGCGGGATGGCTTCAAGGCCGTTGACGCCGGGCATAGAGATGTCCAACAGCACCACCTCGCACGGCACGTGGCGCAAGGTTTCCAGCAGTTGCTCACCATTGCTCGCCTCGCCTACCACCAGCAGGTCCTTGGCCAGGCCGATCAATTGCTTGATGCCTTCACGAACAATGGCGTGGTCTTCGGCTACCAGTACGCGGATCACGGGGTTTTCCTCTTTTTGTGGTTATGAATCCAGCGGTACCGTGACACTCAGGGTCGTGCCCTCCCCCAACTGACTGTCGAGGGTCAACTGACCGCCCATGATCAATACTCGCTCACGCATGCCGACCAGGCCAAACGACACCGGGCGCCCTGGCGCAGGCACAAAACCTGCGCCGTCATCGCTGATGGTCAGCCGCAGACTGGCACCTTCCACCGCCAGGGTCAGTTCGACAGTATGCGCCTGGGCATGGCGCATCACATTAGTCAGCGCCTCCTGCAGGATCCGGAACAGGCCAATGGCCTTGGCGTCGCTGAGCGCCGGCAGGTTGTCCGGCACTTGCACCAGGCAAGGAATCTGCGTGCGGGCTTCGAAACGCCGGGCCTGCCACTCAATAGCTGAGGCAATCCCGGCGTCGAGAATCGGCGGGCGCAACGCGGTGGCGACATCCCGTACCAGTTGAAAGAGCTGGGCAATCAGGCGCTTCATGCTGTTCAAGCGCTCATGCAAGCCTGGGTCAAGCTGTGCATAGGCCAGTTCGCACATCGAAGTTTCCAGCTTGAGCACCGTAAGCATTTGCCCCAGTTCGTCATGCACTTCGCGGGCGATGCGCGCCTTTTCTTCCTCGCGCACGGTTTCCAGGTGAGCTGACAATTCACGCAATTGTGCCCGGGAGGCGTCCAGTTCCAACTCGATGCGCTTGCTCTCGCTGATATCCCAGACAATTCCGTCCCACACCACAACGCCCTCCTCCAGGCGCCGGGTGACGGCCTTGATTTCGGCCCAACGCTGCTCACCCTGGCGGGTGAGGATACGACCTTGCCACGACCAATTGCTTTCGGTGTCGATGGCCTGGTCCTGAGTGCGGTGGTAACTGGCGCGGTCGTCCGGGTGTACCAGGCTGCGTATGCCGACATCGCGATGACGGAGCACCGCCGGGGCATAGCCCACCAGGCTTTCACTCCCTTCGCTGATATAGGCAAATTCGATAGCGGCGCTCAACGGCAGCCGCTCCAGCCGAAACACCAATCCCGGCACATTGGCGGCAATCCCTTGCAGGCGCGCTTCACTTTCCTGCAACGCGGCCAGGGCCCGACGACGCTCGGTGACATCATTGAGGTAAACCACCAGGTATTCGCCGCCGGCAAACCGCAGGAAGCTCAAGGAGACATCCGTGGGCAACACACTGCCGTCAGCCCGTAGGCAATCGGTGGCAAAACTTTGCGGCCCGTCTTCACTGGCCCGGGCGCGTTTCCATAGGTTCAGCCAGCGGTCCATGGTCAGCTTGGGCTCGAAATCAATCAGCGGGCGCTCGATCAGCGCACCGGGGGCGTAGCCGAGCATGGTTTCTGCCGCCACGTTGGCGTAGCGCACATGGCTGTCCCAATTGACCCAGAGGATGCCGACGGTGCTCTGATCGATGGAAAACTGCGTCAGGCGCAACGCTTCGGCACCGGCGGCGCGAGCGGCGCTTTCTTCCCGAGTCGCCAGCAGGTCCTGCTCCAAACCGCGCTGCTGACGACGCTGCCACAATGCCACCGCCAGGCAGGCCAGCAACAGGATGCCCAGCAGCAGGCTCAGGTTCTGCCAGAAACCGGGGGATTCGGTCAAGCGCGGGTATTTGGGCTGCAACCAGCGGGCATGCAACTGGTCCAGGTCCCGAGCAGGAATCGCCCGCAAGGCGCTTTCCATGATCTCGGCAAGCTCGGGCCAATCACGTCGGGTTGCCACCCGCAGCAGTTGCGGCAGGCCGATATCGCCTACCACCGCGAGCCCGGCGAACTCAGGTTCCACAGACAAGTGACTGAGCTGCGCCTCATCGATTACCGCATAGCGGGCTTGCTGGCTCAGCAGCAATTGCAGGGCCTGGCGCTCCAGGGGCACACCTTGCAGGTTTAGGCTGGGGTAATTGCTGCGCAGGTAATCGGCGACAGTACTGGGCATGCGCACCGCCACCCGGGATTGCTCATCGAGCTTTTCCAGATCCACGGTGCCGCCGCCATCGCGGATGCCGACGACGCGCTGGGGAACCCGCATATAGGGGTCGGAAAACTGCCACAGACGCAGACCGGCCGGGGTTTGCAGCAGGCCGGGGGCAAGATCGACCTCGCCGTCGCGTACCGCCGCGTCCAACTGTTCCTGATTGGGGAAGTTGCGCCAGGTCAGCTCTATATTCAGCGCCTTGGCCAACCACTGCATCAGCTCGACATTGACCCCGGATAAACGCTGCAAGCGCCGGTCGTATTGCGCATAGGGCGCCTGCAGGACCAGCCCGACCCGCAGCTCCGGGTGCTGGGCCAGCCATTCACGCTGCTCGACACGGAGTACCGCCTGCGGCACGACAGGCACCGGCACAGCGCCCGCCATCAAGGGAAAGCACAGACAGCCGATAACCAGCAGACAGCGAAAAATCATGATTCACATCTCACATCACTGACAAATACTGACCAACCCATTAGGCTGCCGGAATCACTTCTGGCCTGGAATCAACGATGCCCCTTCTCCACCGTTCGGCACTGCCAGCATTGTGCCTGTCGCTGCTGTTTACCAGCGCCTTTTGTGTCCAGGCCGCTGATACCCAACCACCGGCTGCAGAAAAACCGGCCGAGCGCCAGCCATTGCCCGAGCGTAGCCAGGAAGACGCCGAGGCGCTTGAGAGGACAGTCCCGTCCCAGGAACAGCAACAATTGCAGGCCGGCAGCGATACGTTCCTCGCCCTGTGGAAACCTGCCAACAGCGCCGAACCTGAGGGCGTGGTCATTATTGTCCCTGGCGCTGGGGAAAGTGCTGACTGGCCTCAAGTAATCGGCCCTTTGCGGCAAAAATTGCCAGACGCCGCCTGGGGCAGTCTCAGTTTGTCACTGCCAGACCTGAGCCTGGCCACCACTCCACCGCGGGTAATCGAAGCCCCCAAGGCTGCCGTGGACACCAGCAGCAAAGATGCCAGCACCGTAGCACCCAAGCCGATCGAACAGGCTGCCAGCGCCGAAGCCGAAGGCACCGACCCAGCCGTCGTCCCAGGCATAGATGAGCAGGACAAGACCGACGCCACGCGAATCTTTGCCCGCATCGATGCCGCCGTTGCCTTCGCCCAGACGCAAAATGCCCGCAGCGTGGTGCTATTGGGGCACGGCACGGGCGCCTGGTGGGCGGCTCGCTATCTGAGTGAAAAACAACCGCCTCAGGTCCAGAAGTTCATCATGGTGGCGGCGCAGACGCCGCTCGCAGGCGCTCCGGACCTGCAACAACTGGCGCCAACGCTGAAACTGGCCACCGCCGACTTTTTCTATCAAGACAACGCCCAGGCACGCAAAAATGCCCTGGAACGAGCCCAGGCGAGCAAGCGTTTGAAGAATGACAACTACAAACAGGTGTCGTTGAAGGCCCTTCCCGGCAACAACCAGGCCGGGCAGGAGCAGTTGTATCGGCGGATTCGTGGCTGGTTAAGCCCGCAGAACACCGGGAGTTGATCGCCAGCCGCTACCTGAAATCCCGCTGTTCACGAATCAACGCATAGGCGTTATGCAGTTCACGTGTCCTTTCGGTCGCCTCACGCACCTGCGCCAGGCTGGCACCACTCCCGGCAATCTTGTCCGGGTGATGACGACTGAGTAGCCGCCGATAAGCCCGTTTGATCACCGACGGTTCAGTGGTCGCCGTCACCCCGAGAATCCGCAACGCTTCCTGATAAGCGTTGCCACGGCTGGCCAACGGTTTGCGCTCAGGTTCGTAATCAGCCGCCAGTGCCTGAGTCTGCTGCGGCGTCCAGCCCAACCACTTGCCCCATAACCCGATCAGCTCGCGCTCGGCAGTGCTGGCCTTGCCATCCGCCCAGACCATCCGCCAACAGGCGCGCAACACACCTTCCGCCGCATGGGGCTGGGCCTTGAGCAGGCGCAGATAACTGCGCACGCGGTCAGAGCCGGACTTGCCCCGGTTGAACGCAGCAATGGCCCGGCGCTGGGCCGACTCGGTCATACTCAGCGAACGCATCTCCTGACGGGCCTGCTGGATATGCCCGTCCACCACCCGGCCATTGCTCTTGGCCAGGCGGCCGAGCAGTACAAACAGCAATTCATCGTTGCGCAGCGCCGGACGCCCGCCCAGTCGCTCGCGCAATTGCGCCCAACTGTGCAGTTGCAAACGTCGGTCCATCGCCTGACCCAACAGCGCGCCCAGCATGGCCCCCGGAATGCTGGCGATGGCAAAGCCCGCCCCGGCTCCAATCAGAGTCCCTGGCCACAGCATCTTACTGCCCCGCTGTCAGCAGGTTTTCGACTTGCGCCAGGCGCTCCAGCGTCCCGACATCGATCCAGCGTCCTTCCATGTGTTCCCCCGTCACCAAACCTTGAGCCATCGCCGCGCGCAACAACGGCGCCAGCTTGAAGGCGCCAGCGCTGCAACCCGCGAAAAGCTCGGGGTGCAGCACTGAAATGCCACTGAAGGTCAGGTTATCGGCACCGGGCGCGGCATCATGAAGCGAACCGTCCTTGAGGTAGAAGTCGCCACCACTGGGGTGATGCGCCGGGTTATCGACCATCACCAAGTGGGCCAGCCCCTTGAGCGGCTGATTCAGGCCGGCGAAGTCGTAGTCAGTCCAGATATCACCATTGACCACCAGGAACGCCTCGTCACCCAGAAGCGGTAATGCCTGGAAAATCCCGCCACCGGTTTCCAGCGGCTCGCCTTCGGCGGAGTACTGGATTCGCACGCCATACTGTGAACCGTCGCCCAGATAGCCCTCGACCTGCTGACCGAGCCAGGCGTGGTTGATGACGATGTCGGTAAAGCCGGCTTTCGCCAGCGCCTCAAGGTGATACTCGATCAGGCGCTTGCCGCCCGCCTGGATCAGCGGCTTGGGGGTATGCAAAGTCAGCGGACGCATCCGCTCACCCTTGCCGGCAGCCAGGATCATGGCCTTCATACAACGGCCTCGTCGGGTAGGCGCAGGCTCGCCAGCAGTTCGCCCAGGTCGTTCAACTCCGCACGATCCGCAAGCACCGCTTCAATATAGGCAAAGAAGCGCGGCACATCGGCCAGGTAGCGCGGCTTGCCGTCACGATGGCAGATACGCGCGAAGATACCGATCACCTTGAGGTGACGCTGCACGCCCATCAGGTCACTGGCCCGCAAGAATTCTTCAAAGTCTTCTTGTACAGGGATGCCCAATTGGCCAGCCCGCTGCCAATAGCCACGCTGCCATTCCTGCACGCGAGCCTGTGGCCAACTGAGGAACGCGTCCTTGAACAAGCAGGTGATGTCATAGGTCACCGGGCCGTAGACCGCATCCTGGAAATCCAGCACACCGGGGTTCGGCTCACTGATCATCAGGTTGCGCGGCATGTAGTCGCGATGCACCAGCACCTTGGGCTGAGCCAAGGCACTGTCGATCAGCAATGTGCTGACCCGCTGCCACAGGTCCAGTTGATGAGCATCGAACTCAATGCCCAGGTGCCGGCGCACATACCACTCGGGGAACAGTTCCAGCTCCCGGCGCAACAGCGCAACGTCATAGCTGGGCAACCCGGCGTCCATTGGCAACTGCTGGAAAGCCAGCAACGCGTCGATGGCATCAGCGAACAATTGATCGGCATTTTCGCCGTCCATGACATCCAGATACGTTTTTCTGCCCAGGTCATTGAGCAAAAGAAAGCCGCGAGGCAGATCTTCTGCATAAATTTGTGGGACGTTTATCCCCGATTTCGCCAGCATTTGAGCGATATCGACGAAAGGTTTGCAGTTTTCCTGGGGGGGGGGCGCGTCCATGACGACAAAACTGCGGCCCTCGCCTTCCCAACGGAAATAGCGTCTGAAACTCGCGTCGCTGCTGGCCGCAGTCAACGTGGCCGGGGGTACGACACCCCAGCCTTGAGCGGTAAAAAGTGAAGGTAGCTGCTCATCAAGCCAGACTTTCAGGTGTTGCAAACGTAGATCTTGCTCGGGCATTACAAGGGTCTCCGACGGCGCTAGCCGTCAAGCGGGTCATGCTTTATTATCACGCATCTTTTTCAGACCATCGAGAGGCGTGCGGCCCACACCGCGGGCAGATGGCACGCAGGAAGCCCGGACTAATAAGATGGCATTGAAATCCCCCGCGTTTCGTAGAAAATTTCCGTTGCTGGTAACCGGCAGTCTGCTGGCCATGCAACCCTTCGCCACCTCATTCGTGGTCGCCGCGGAACAGTATGACTGCTCAGTCTCTGCTTCGGGTGCCTGGGATTGCGCGCCGAAAACCAGCGCCGCCCCATTACCACCGCGCCCGGTGCATGACGGCAGTGCCGTCAGCTCGGCCAACGGCACGCCGCAAGGCGAGACTGCTGGCGCTGAAACCGTGCCGCAGACCAAGCTGGTCACCGAATCCAAAGGCCGTGGCCTGCGTTCGCGCAGCGCCGACTACAGCCACCTGGATTGGGTCCCTCGCGAGAAGCTCACCGCCGCTCAGCTGGCTGAAACCGGTCCTTATTGCGCCGGTTCCTATGTCGAGCCGCTTCGTCCTGGCATGAACGACAAGACGGACAAGAGCGACGCGCCGACCTTCATCGGTGCCAAGGTCTCTCGTTATGAGCAGGAACAACAAGTCGCGACCTTGGCCGGTGACGTTGTCATGCGCCAAGGCAGCATGCAGGTCGAAGCCGAAGAGGCCAGCCTGTATCAGGCCGAGAACCGTGGCGAGCTGAACGGCAATGTCCGTTTGCGCGACAATGGCGCCCTGATCGTCGGCGACCATGCCCAGGTTCAACTGGACACCGGTGCCGCACAAGTCGACAACGCCGAATACGTGATGCACAAATCACGCATCCGCGGTAGCGCGCTGTACGCCAAGCGTGCCGAGAACGCGATTATCCGTCTCAAGGACGGTACGTACACCACCTGCGAGCCAGACAGCAACGCCTGGCAGCTCAAGGGCAACAACATCACGTTGAACCCGGCCACCGGTTTCGGTACGGCGACGAACGCGACGTTGCGGATCAAGAACATTCCGATCCTGTACACGCCGTACATCTACTTCCCGATTGATGATCGTCGTCAGTCCGGCTTCCTGCCGCCGAGCTTTAGCACCGGCAATGAGTCGGGCTTTACCCTGAACACGCCGTATTACTTCAACCTGGCACCGAACTACGATGCCACGTTGTACCCGCAATACATGACCAAGCGCGGCATGTTGATGGAAGGCGAATTCCGCTACCTCACCAAGTCCAGCGAAGGGCAGTTCGGCGGCGCGTACCTCAACGACGACAACGATGAGCGCAGCAAGCAATCCGATTACGAAAAAACCCGTTGGATGCTTAATTGGCAGCACAAGGGTGGCCTGGATTCGCGGGTAATGACTGAAGTCGATTACACCGACATCAGCGATCCGTTCTACTTCCAGGATCTGAAGACTGATCAGATTGGCGTTGAGTCCCAGGACTTTATCAATCAGCAGGGTGCCGTCAGCTATCGTGGCGACAGCTACACCGCTCGGTTGAATCTCCAGGCTTACAAGCTGGCGACGATATCCCAAATCACTCCGTATAACCGTTTGCCACAGATCACCTTCAATGGTGCGCTGCCGTACCATCCGGGCGGGTTGAACTTTGCTTATGAAACCGAAGCTGTCCGGTTTGATAGGGACCTGAGGACCGGGAATATCACCAACGAAGATGGTGGGCCGTTCAATGCCGATGGCACTATAGGCGAACGCCGCCTGGACACATACGTGACAGGGCTGACTCGCGCCAACGGCACTCGCCTGAACGCGGCACCGAGTGTCGAGTATCCGATGAACTGGACGTATGGTTTCATCACGCCGAAGCTTAAATACGTTTACACCAAGTACGACCTCGACCTAGACGGCACTGGCAAGAATCAGCTTATTGCAGCCCAAAATGCGGCAGGGGCGGGTTACACCGGCAGCACATTCAAAAGCTCCCAGGACCGTGCTGTTCCTATCGCAAGCGTCGATAGCGGCCTGTACTTCGACCGCAGCACACAGTGGTTCGGTAAAAACTACAACCAAACCTTGGAGCCGCGCCTGTTCTATCTCTACGTTCCAGAGAAAGACCAGAACGATATCCCCATATTCGACACCGGCGAAACCACGTTCAATTACGCCTCTTTGTTCCGTGACAACCGATTCGTCGGTGGCGACCGCATCGGTGACGAAAACAAGCTGTCGCTTGGCGTCACCAATCGCTGGATCGAAGAAAACGGCTTTGAGCGTCAACGTGTTTCCGTCGGCCAAGCCTTGTACTTCAAGGATCGCGAAGTCCAACTGCCGGGCATCCTGGCCGCCGACCGCGCGGATGCACAGTCGAATGTTTCGCCTATCGCTCTTGACTACGAGTTCCGCTTCAACCGCGACTGGCGTGCCACTGCCGACTACAACTGGGACACTGAAAGCCATAGCGCACGCTCCGGCAGCGCGATGTTCCACTACCAGCCGGAGGACAACCCGAACAAGGTCGTCAACGTTGGTTATCGCTATCGCAATGACCAGGTTGTCTACAACCAGTTGACCGGTAAATGGCAGTTCGGTGGTGACTACGGAACTGCAGGTCAAGAGAACTTCGTGAAGGATTACTACAAAATCCAGCAACACGACTTCTCGATGATGTGGCCGATCATTCCCCAGTGGAACCTGATCACCCGCTGGCAGTATGACTATGCACGCAACCGTACCCTGGAAGCCTTCGGTGGTTTCGAGTACGACAACTGCTGCTGGAAACTGCGCGTGATCAACCGTTATTGGGTTTCCAACGACGAATACAGCCAGATCGCCCCGCTCAACGAAAAAGGCGACCACGGCCTCTTCCTCCAAATTGTCCTGAAGGGACTCGGCGGCCTCACTGGCGCCAAGGTAGAGAGCTTCCTCGACAAAGGCATCCAAGGTTATCGTGAACGTGAAGATCAAGCTTTCTGATTGTCTGCGCCCGCTGATGCTGGGCGCGCTGTTCCTGGGTACTGCAGCGGCACACGCTGCAGTTCAACCGCTGGACAAGGTAGTGGCCATCGTCGATAGCGACGTGATCATGCAGAGCCAACTGGACCAACGGGTCAAGGAAGTTCAGCAAACCATCGCCAAGCGTGGCGGTGGCGTGCCGCCTACCAGCGTCCTGGACCAGCAGGTGCTGGAACGCCTGATCGTCGAAAACCTGCAATTGCAGATCGGCGACCGTTCCGGCATTCGTATCACCGACGAAGAGTTGAACCAGGCCGTCGGCACCATCGCTCAACGCAACAACATGAGCATTGATCAATTCCGCGCCGCACTGGCTCGCGACGGTCTGTCGTATGAAGACGCCCGTGACCAGATTCGCCGCGAAATGATCATCAGCCGTGTGCGTCAGCGCCGTGTGGCCGAGCGGGTCCAGGTCTCCGAGCAGGAAGTGAAAAACTTCCTGGCCTCGGACCTGGGCAAGATGCAGCTCTCTGAAGAACTGCACCTGGCTAATATCCTGATCCCGACGCCGGACAGTGCCAACGCTGAACAGCTCAACGCAGCGGCGGCAAAAACCCAGGCTATCTATGACCGGCTCAAGCAAGGCGCTGACTTTGCTCAGATGGCTATTGCCCAGTCCGGCAGCGACAACGCCCTCGAAGGCGGTGACATGGGCTGGCGTAAAGCCGCTCAACTGCCACCTCCGTTCGATCGCGAGCTGAGCACCATGGAAATCGGCGGCATCACCCAGCCCGCTCGTACTCCTGGCGGCTTCATCATCCTCAAGCTGCTGGAAAAGCGCGGCGGCGAGACTCAGGTACGGGACGAAGTACATGTTCGTCACATCCTGATCAAACCAAGCGAAATTCGCAGCGAAGCAGAGACCAAGGCCCTGGCCCAGAAGCTCTACGAGCGCATTACCAGCGGCGAAGACTTTGCCACCCTGGCCAAAAGCTACTCGGAAGACCCAGGCTCTGCCCTCAACGGCGGCGACCTGAACTGGATCGACCCGAAGGCACTGGTGCCCGAGTTCCAGGCAGTGATGGCCGAGACTCCGCAAGGCGTACTGTCCAAGCCATTCAAGACCCAATATGGCTGGCACGTCCTGGAAGTCCTTGGCCGTCGCGCCACTGACAGCACCGCCCAGGCCCGCGAGCAACAAGCCTTGACCGTACTGCGAAACCGCAAATACGACGAAGAGCTGCAAACCTGGTTGCGTCAGATCCGTGACGAAGCCTACGTGGAAAACAAGCTTCCTGGCGCCGATCAAACAGGCACCGACCAGGCAGCACAGTGAAACCCCAGCGTTTCGCGTTGACACCCGGCGAGCCGGCTGGCATTGGTCCTGACCTTTGCCTGCTGCTCGCCTCGCAGCCCCAGCCATACCCTCTGATTGCCATTACCAGCCGCGACCTGCTCCTTGAGCGGGCCGCGCAACTGGGGGTGGCTGTCGACTTGCTATTGGTGGCACCCGGCAACTGGCCAGACCTTCCGGCGCCTGCCAACAGCCTGTATGTGTGGGACACTCCGCTGCAGGCCAAGGTCGTTGCAGGGCAACTGGACAAAGCCAATGCGTCATTCGTCCTGGAGACGCTGACCCGCGCTGGACAAGGGTGCGTGGATGGAGACTTCGCCGGGATGATCACCGCCCCGGTGCACAAGGGCGTGATCAACGATTCCGGCATCGCCTTTTCCGGCCATACCGAATTCCTCGCCGAACTGACCCACACCGCACAAGTAGTGATGATGCTGGCGACCCGTGGCCTGCGAGTAGCCTTGGTGACCACTCACCTGCCCCTGCGGGAGGTTGCCGACGCCATCACCCCTGAACGCCTGGAACGTGTGACGCGCATCCTGCACGCTGACCTGCAACAAAAATTCGGCATCGCCCAACCGCGTATCCTGGTATGTGGCCTCAACCCCCATGCCGGTGAAGGCGGCCACCTGGGCCATGAAGAAATCGACATCATCGAACCGACATTAGAGCGCCTGCGCAAAGAAGGCATGGACCTACGTGGCCCACTGCCTGCCGACACTCTGTTCACCCCAAAATATCTGGAGCACTGCGACGCAGTGCTGGCGATGTACCATGACCAGGGGCTGCCCGTGCTGAAATACAAAGGCTTCGGCGCCGCAGTCAACGTGACACTGGGCCTGCCGATCATCCGTACTTCCGTCGACCATGGCACCGCCCTGGACCTGGCCGGCAGCGGCAAGATCGATACCGGCAGCCTGCATGTGGCCCTGGAAACCGCCTATCAGATGGCCGAGACCCGTATATGACTGAGCATTACCAACACCGGGCGCGCAAGCGCTTCGGGCAAAACTTCTTGCACGACGCTGGCGTGATCGACCGCATCCTGCGTTCCATCCACGCCAAGCCCGAAGACCGTCTGCTGGAAATCGGCCCGGGCCAGGGTGCGCTGACCAAAGGCCTGCTCAACAGTGGCGGCCAACTGGACGTGGTTGAACTGGACAAGGACCTGATTCCGATCCTCAACCAGCTATTCGCCAGCCAACCCAACTTCCACCTGCACCAGGGCGATGCGCTGAAGTTCGACTTCACCAGCCTGAATGCGGCGCCCAACAGCCTGCGGGTTGTGGGCAACCTGCCGTACAACATCTCCACACCGCTGATTTTTCACCTGCTGAACAACGCAGGCCTGATCCGCGACATGCACTTCATGCTGCAAAAGGAAGTGGTCGAGCGTCTGGCAGCAGGCCCTGGCGGTGGTGATTGGGGTCGCCTGTCGATCATGGTTCAGTACCATTGCCGGGTTGAACATCTATTTAACGTCGGGCCGGGCGCATTCAATCCGCCACCGAAGGTCGACTCGGCCATCGTGCGCCTGGTGCCTCACGCGGTGCTGCCGCACCCGGCCAAGGATCACAAGCTGCTGGAACGCGTCGTGCGCGAAGCCTTCAACCAGCGCCGCAAGACCCTGCGTAACACCCTCAAGGCCTTGCTCAGCAACGACGAAATCGAAGCCGCCGGCGTCGACGGCAGCCTGCGCCCAGAGCAACTGGACCTGGCAGCATTCGTGCGCCTGGCTGACCAACTCGCCATTCAGCCTGCGCCAGCCGCCGACTGAACCTGAGCCTCACCCGCACCACCTGTGCACAGCCAGACACCATGTCTGGCCTAGTGCCTGTCACTTGGCCTAGACTGACCGGCATCCGTTGTCCCCCCGATTTTGCTTTTAAGGCCTCTTGCATGTCCGATCCTCGTTATCAGATCGACGTCAGCGTCGTCACCCGCTTCCTGGCGGAACAATCGCAACCCGACCAAAACCGCTTCGCGTTTGCCTACACCGTAACGGTGCAGAACAACGGTGAGCTCCCGGCCAAGTTGCTGTCACGTCACTGGGTCATCACCGACGGTGACGGTCAGGTCGAGGAAGTGCGTGGCGCCGGCGTCGTGGGCCAACAACCGCTTATCGCCCCGGGCAAGAGCCATACCTACAGCAGCGGCACGGTGATGACATCCCGCGTTGGCAACATGCAAGGTAGCTATCAGATGCTCTGCGACGATGGCAAGCACTTCGACGCCATCATCGCCCCCTTCCGCCTGGCGGTGCCCGGGGCCCTACACTGATGGCAACCTATGCCATCGGCGACCTGCAGGGCTGCCTGGAACCGCTCAAGTGCCTGCTTGAACGCGTGGACTTCAAGCCGACACGGGATCGCCTATGGCTGGTGGGCGACCTGGTCAACCGTGGCCCGCAATCCCTTGAGACCCTGCGCTTCCTTTATGGCATGCGCGATTCGCTGGTGTGCGTACTGGGCAACCATGACCTGCACCTGCTGGCCGCCGGCAATAACATCGAGCGCCTGAAAAAGGGCGACACCCTGCGGGAAATTCTTGAAGCGCCAGATTGCGTCGAATTGCTCGACTGGCTGCGCCAGCAAAAGCTCATGCATTACGACGAAGAGCGCAACATGGCGATGGTCCATGCAGGTATTCCTCCTCAATGGACGCTGAAAAAAGCCCTCAAGTGCGCCGCTGAAGTCGAAGAAGCCCTGGGTGACGACAACCTGTTCACGCCCTACCTGGATGGCATGTACGGCAATGAACCGGTGAAGTGGGACAACGATCTCACCGGGGTCGCACGCCTGCGGGTCATCACCAACTACTTCACGCGCATGCGTTTCTGCACCGCCGAAGGCAAACTTGATCTCAAGAGCAAGGAAGGCGCCGACACCGCGCCGCCCGGCTATAAACCCTGGTTCGCCCACAAGGAACGCAAGACCCGTGAAACGAAGATCATCTTCGGTCACTGGGCAGCCCTTGAAGGCAAGTGCAACGAGCCTGGCGTATTCGCCCTCGACACCGGCTGCGTCTGGGGCGGCGCCATGACCCTGATGGACATCGACACCGGCGAGCGCCTGAGCTGCCAGTGCGACGCTCAGGGCCATAACCAACCCCCTAGTCCCGAACAATTACAGGCCATCGCAAAGCGCTAGACGGCACTTTCATCCAGACCCAAGGAGCCCGCCATGAGCGAATTCAAACGTATCCCTCCCGAACAAGCCCAGGCCCTGCGTGAGCAAGGCGCTGTCGTTGTCGACATCCGCGACCAGCCCACCTATGCCGCGAGCCATATCAGTGGTGCCAAGCATCTGGACAATCATTCGATTGCCGACTTCATCCGCGCCGCCGACCTCGACGCGCCAGTGATCGTGTCGTGCTACCACGGCAATTCCAGCCAGAGCGCAGCCGCCTATCTGGTTAGCCAGGGCTTCAGCGATGTCTACAGCCTGGACGGCGGCTTTGAACTGTGGCGTACGACCTATCCGGCAGAAATTGCCTCTGGCGACTCGCAATAATTTTTTTCACACCCCGCTATCCCCCGTGACGCTTGGGCTCGCGCCGTTTCTGACAAACGGCGCACCCAAACTAATTACGTATCCCGCCTTGACCTCCCGTATTCCGAACTATCCTTAAGCGCAGGCCATCCAAAACAGGGGAGAGCCGGTACACCGGCGTGCGGGTCATCGGTAGCGTTTCAGGGTGTTCTGGGGGGAAAACGGCCATTGGCAAGAACCAATGACTGCCAGCATCGACTGATTGATCCGGCGTCGGCTCCACGTATCGAGCGAGGTGACGACGTCATGAGTATTTTTAGCCACTTCCAACAACGCTTCGAGTCCACACGCCAGGAAGAGCTCTCGCTTCAGGAGTACCTCAATCTGTGCAAAAGCGACCGTAGCGCCTACGCGTCTGCAGCCGAACGCCTGCTGCTGGCGATCGGTGAGCCGGAGTTGCAGGACACCTCAGCCAATTCGCGATTATCGCGAATATTCTCCAACAAGGTGATCCGCCGCTACCCGGCCTTTGAAGACTTCCACGGAATGGAAGAATGCATTGACCAGATCGTCTCCTATTTCCGCCATGCCGCCCAAGGCCTGGAAGAGAAGAAACAGATCCTCTACCTGCTCGGCCCGGTCGGCGGCGGTAAATCATCCCTGGCCGAGAAGCTCAAACAACTGATCGAGAAGGTGCCCTTCTACGCCATCAAGGGCTCCCCGGTGTTCGAGTCGCCATTGGGGCTGTTCAACGCCACAGAAGATGGCGCGATTCTCGAAGAAGACTTCGGCATTCCGAGGCGCTACCTCAACACCATCATGTCGCCATGGGCCACCAAGCGCCTGGCCGAATTCGGCGGCGATATCAGCCAGTTCCAGGTGGTCAAGCTCTACCCTTCGGTCCTCAACCAGATCGCCGTGGCCAAGACCGAACCCGGAGACGAGAACAACCAGGACATCTCGGCGCTGGTGGGTAAGGTCGATATCCGCAAACTGGAAGAATTCCCACAGAACGACGCCGACGCCTACAGCTACTCGGGCGCGCTGTGCCGGGCCAACCAGGGCCTGATGGAGTTCGTGGAGATGTTCAAGGCACCGATCAAGGTGCTACATCCACTGCTCACCGCCACCCAGGAAGGCAACTACAACAGCACCGAGGGCCTGGGGGCGATTCCGTTTACCGGGATCCTGCTGGCCCACTCCAACGAATCGGAATGGCACACCTTCCGCAACAACAAGAACAACGAAGCCTTCATCGACCGGATCTATATCGTCAAGGTGCCGTACTGCCTGCGGGTCAGCGATGAAATCAAGATTTATGACAAGTTGCTGTTCAACAGCTCCCTGGCCAAGGCCCATTGCGCCCCTGACACCTTGAAAATGCTTGCCCAGTTCACCGTGCTGTCGCGTCTCAAGGAGCCGGAAAACTCCAACATTTACTCAAAAATGCGGGTGTATGACGGGGAAAACCTCAAGGACACCGATCCCAAGGCCAAGTCGATCCAGGAATACCGCGATACCGCGGGCGTTGATGAGGGCATGAACGGCCTTTCAACACGTTTTGCCTTCAAAATCCTCTCCAAGGTCTTCAACTTCGACCCGCACGAAATTGCTGCCAACCCAGTGCATCTGCTCTACGTGCTGGAACAACAGATCGAACAGGAGCAATTCCAGGCCGAAATCCGCGAGCGCTACCTGCGCTTCCTGAAAGAGTATCTGGCACCGCGCTATATCGAGTTTATTGGCAAGGAAATCCAGACCGCATACCTGGAGTCCTACAGCGAGTACGGCCAGAACATCTTCGACCGCTACGTGCTGTACGCCGACTTCTGGATACAGGATCAGGAATACCGCGACCCGGAAACCGGCGAAATCCTCAACCGCGTGGCCCTCAACGAGGAGCTGGAAAAGATCGAAAAACCGGCTGGCATCAGCAATCCGAAAGATTTTCGCAACGAAATCGTCAACTTCGTTCTGCGCGCCCGCGCCAACAACAACGGCAAGAACCCCACCTGGCTCAGCTACGAGAAGCTGCGGGTGGTTATCGAGAAGAAAATGTTCTCCAACACCGAGGATCTGCTGCCGGTCATCAGCTTCAATGCCAAGGCCAGCAAGGAGGATCAGCAAAAACACAACGACTTCGTTACACGAATGGTCGAGCGTGGCTACACCGACAAACAGGTACGACTGCTCTCCGAGTGGTATCTGCGGGTCAGAAAATCGCAGTGAGGCAGCGACAAGCGACAAGTTGCAGGCACCAGCCGCGCCGACTGGCGCGGCTGGAGACGCGGCAACCGACCGCTTGTCTTTAAGCTTCCAGCTTGCGGCTTGAAGCTTGTAACTTGAAGCTGCCCGGAGGGCTCCCCATGAGCTATGTGATCGACCGACGTCTCAATGGCAAGAACAAGAGCACGGTAAACCGCCAGCGTTTCCTGCGGCGTTACCGTGATCACATCAAAAAGGCCGTCGAAGAGGCTGTCAGCCGCCGTTCCATTACCGACATGGAGCATGGCGAACAGATCAGCATTCCCGGACGGGATATCGATGAACCGGTTCTGCACCATGGCCGAGGCGGCAAACAGACCGTCGTCCACCCAGGCAACAAGGAGTTCACCAGCGGCGAACACATCCAGCGCCCACAGGGCGGTGCTGGAGGCAAAGGCCCAGGCAAGGCCGGCAACTCCGGCGAGGGCATGGATGAATTCGTGTTCCAGATTACCCAGGAAGAGTTCCTCGAATTCATGTTCGAGGACCTGGAACTGCCCAACCTGGTCAAGCGCAACCTGACCGGTACCGACACCTTCAAGACCGTGCGCGCCGGGATCAGCAACGAAGGCAATCCGTCACGGATCAACATCATCCGCACCTTGCGCTCGGCCCATGCCCGGCGTATCGCGCTGTCTGGCAGCAGCCGGGCAAAACTGCGGGACGCCAAGACCGAACTGGAGCGCTTGAAGCGCGAAGAGCCAGACAACTTCGGCGATATCCAGGAAATCGAGGCGGAAATAGCCAAACTCAGCGCACGGATTCATCGCGTGCCGTTCCTCGACACCTTCGACCTGAAGTACAACCTGCTCGTCAAGCAGCCCAATCCCAGCTCCAAAGCCGTGATGTTCTGCCTGATGGACGTCTCCGGCTCCATGACCCAGGCGACCAAGGACATCGCCAAGCGCTTCTTCATCCTGCTGTATCTGTTCCTCAAGCGTAACTACGACAAGATTGACGTGGTGTTCATACGCCATCACACCAGCGCTCGTGAGGTCGACGAAGAAGAGTTCTTCTACTCACGGGAAACCGGCGGCACCATCGTTTCCAGCGCCTTGAAACTGATGCAAGAGATCATGGCCGAACGCTATCCATCCAACGAATGGAACATCTACGCCGCCCAGGCCTCCGACGGTGACAACTGGAACGACGACTCGCCGATCTGCCGCGACATCCTGATCAACCAGATCATGCCGTTTGTGCAGTACTACACTTACGTCGAGATTACTCCCCGCGAACACCAGGCCCTGTGGTTCGAATACGAGCGGATCAGCGAAGCCTTCTCTGACACCTTCGCCCAGCAACAATTGATCTCGGCCGGTGATATCTATCCGGTCTTCCGTGAACTCTTCCAGCGCAGGTTAGTGACATGACCGCCAAAGAGCATAAGCGCCAACCCATTTCCACGGGGTCCGAATGGACCTTCGAACTGATCCAGGCCTACGACCGGGAAATCAGCCGCATCGCGTCCGGTTACGCCCTGGACACCTACCCCAACCAGATTGAAGTGATCACCGCCGAACAAATGATGGACGCCTATGCTTCGGTGGGCATGCCACTGGGCTATCACCATTGGTCCTACGGCAAGCACTTCCTTAGCACCGAAAAGTCCTACACACGCGGCCAGATGGGCCTGGCCTACGAGATCGTCATCAACTCCGACCCCTGCATTGCCTACCTGATGGAAGAAAACACCATCTGCATGCAGGCGCTGGTGGTCGCGCACGCGTGCTATGGCCACAACAGCTTCTTCAAGGGCAACTACCTGTTCCGCACCTGGACCGATGCCAGCTCGATCATTGATTACCTGGTGTTCGCCAAGCAGTACATCATGCAGTGTGAGGAACGCCACGGTATCGATGCAGTGGAAGACCTGCTGGACTCCTGCCACGCCCTGATGAATTACGGGGTCGATCGCTACAAACGGCCTTATCCAATTTCCGCCGAGGAGGAACGGCTGCGCCAGAAGGATCGCGAAGAGCATTTGCAAAAACAGATCAACGATCTGTGGCGCACCATTCCCAAGCGCGCCGACAAGAACAGCGACAAGGACAATGCGCGCTTCCCCGTCGAACCTCAGGAAAATATCCTGTACTTCATCGAAAAACATGCTCCATTGCTGGAGCCCTGGCAGCGAGAAATCGTGCGAATCGTGCGCAAGATTGCCCAGTACTTTTATCCACAGCGCCAGACCCAAGTGATGAACGAAGGCTGGGCGACGTTCTGGCACTACACGCTGATGAACGACCTGTACGACGAAGGACTGGTCACCGACGGCTTCATGATGGAGTTCCTGACCTCCCACACCAGCGTCGTATTTCAGCCCGGCTTCGACAGCCCGCACTACAACGGCATCAACCCTTACGCCCTGGGCTTTGCCATGTACCGGGATATTCGCCGCATCTGCGAACACCCAACCGAGGAGGACCGGCGCTGGTTCCCAGACATTGCCGGCAGCGATTGGCTGTCCACCCTCAAGTTCGCCATGAGCAGCTTCAAGGACGAGAGCTTCATCCTGCAGTACCTGTCGCCACAGGTAATTCGCGACCTCAAGCTATTTAGCATTCTCGACGATGACCTCAAGGACGACCTGCTGGTCCCGGCCATCCATGATGAGCCTGGCTACCGCACCATCCGCGAAACCCTGGCCGCGCAGTACAACCTGGGCAACCGAGAGCCCAACGTGCAGATCTACAGCATCGACGTACGCGGTGATCGCTCGCTGACCTTGCGCCACCAGCAACACGACCGAAAACCCCTTGGTGAGTCCACAGACGAAGTCCTCAAGCACCTGCATCGCCTGTGGGGGTTCGATATCCATCTGGAAACCCTGCAAGGCGACCAGATCATGAAAACCCACCATGTGCCGCCCCGCCACGAACACGGCGATAACGATTACGGCCGCCTGGACCTGGCCGTTGTCCACCTTTGAAACAGCAAAGCCTCCACTGGCGATGCACAGGCGTTATCCTGTGCCGCTAATGGAGGCTTTTTCATGCGAATCTACAAAGTCGGCGGTGCGGTCCGTGATCGTTTGCTGGGCATTCCCGTTACCGATATCGATCGCGTCGTGGTTGGTGCGACCACCGAAGAAATGCTCGCCCAGGGCTTTCGTCCGGTAGGTGCAGACTTCCCGGTATTCCTGCATCCCAGGACAGGCGAGGAATACGCCCTCGCCCGCACCGAGCGTAAAAGCGGCCGCGGCTATGGCGGATTTGTCTTTCATGCCAGCCCCGACGTCACCCTGGAAGAAGACCTGATCCGTCGCGACCTGACAATCAATGCCATGGCCGAAGATGACGATGGAAACCTGACCGACCCCTATCATGGCCAGCGCGATTTGAAAGCCCGCGTTCTGCGCCACGTTTCCCCCGCGTTCGCCGAAGATCCCCTCAGGGTTCTGCGTGTCGCCCGCTTTTGCGCGCGCTATGCCAGCCTGGGATTTACCGTCGCCCCGGAAACCCTGGACCTGATGCGCCAACTCAGTGATAGCGGCGAATTGGAAGCATTGACACCGGAACGTAGCTGGAAGGAAATCTCCAGGGCGCTGATGGAAGATCAGCCACAGGTATTTATCCAGGTACTGCGAGACTGCGGCGCGCTGAAAACCCTGATGCCGGAAGTCGACGCCCTGTTCGGCGTGCCGCAACCCGAAGCTCACCATCCCGAGATTGATACCGGCGCGCACACCTTGAGCGTGCTGGAACAGGCCGCGCGCCATGGGCAACCCTTGACCGTGCGCTGGGCGTGCCTGCTGCACGATCTGGGCAAGGGCCTGACGCCTGTGGATAAGTTACCGAAGCATATTGCTCACGAGCAAAGGGGCTTGCGGCTTATCAAGGCGGTCAATGAGCGCTTCAAGGTGCCCAGAGATTGCCAGGAACTGGCGCTACTGGTGGGTGAATACCATACCCATGGTCACCGAGCACTGGAGTTGCGGGCCTCGACATTGCTGGAGTTGCTGCAAAGCTTTGACGTTTATCGCCGCCCGCAACGCTTTGAAGAGTTTGTCGTGGCGTGCGAAATGGATGCCCGAGGCCGCAAGGGGCTGGAGGAAAGAAGTTACCCACAGGCTGATTATTTGCGCGGAGCTGCGCTGGCGGCACGCGGTGTTGCCGTTGCGCCATTGCTGGAGCAAGGCTTCAAAGGGCCAGAGTTGGGTGAGGCGCTCAAGCGTGAACGACTCAAGGCATTGAAGGTCTACAAAGAACAACATCTCCTGTAGCGAGGACCTACCTACAAGAGTGCGTCCGGCGTCAGTTGCTGCGTGTGCCACTCAAACGCGACTGGCGCCAATACCTGGTCGATTTGTGCATCGCGCCACAATGAGGCAAACGTCTTGCCGGCTTCAGGATGCACCCGATCCGGCGCCATCAACGACAGCGGCCAGAGCACAAAGGCATTTTTCAGGATTTCTGCCCGAGGCAAAATCAAACCATCGAAGTTACCCACCAGGTCGCCATACAGCAGCACGTCGATATCCAGGGGCAAGCCCTTGCGATCCGGGGCGTAGCGGCCATTGTCAGCCTCGATGAATTTCAGCCGGCGATCCAATTCCATCAACGGCAAATCGGTATACGCCGACACCACCAGATTGAAAAACGGACCGCTCTTGATGCCCACTGGCTGACTCTCGAACACCGCAGAACAGCGCACGCCGGTCAGAAAACTCGCCAGCGCATCAAGGCCTGCGCACAGATGGGACTCGCGCTCGATATTGCTGCCAAGACCAAGGTAAATCTGAGTTAGCGGCATCCGCGCTCGATCTCCACACCCACGCCCTTGGCTGCCGGAACGGCGCCGGGCTTGGTCAGTTTCAGGTGCAGCCAGGGAATCTGGAATTCACTCATCAATACTTCGGCCAGGCGCTCGGCGAAGGTTTCCACCAACTGGAACTGTGCCTGCCCGGCAAAGGCCTGGATGCGTGCGGACACACTGGCATAGTCGAGCGCCAGGGTCAGGTCATCGCCGGCCGCCGCCGGGCGATTGTCCCACGCGAAGCTGAGGTCCAGGCGCAGGCACTGCCTGATACCTCGCTCCCAGTCGTAGGCCCCGATCACGGTGTCGACTTCCAGGCCCTCGATAAACACTCTGTCCAAGCACTCTTCTCCACAGCACGACAAGGGCGCAATGCCCCGTTAGAATCAGGGCGTCCTCGCCCGGAATAGTTAGCATGTTTTGGTTACTGGCGACTCTCGCCTACCTGCTTGGCTCTCTGTCCTTTGCCATTTTGCTCAGCCGCCTGACGGGAAATCCCGATCCGCGAATGAGTGGCTCGGGCAATGCCGGTGCCACCAACATGTTACGCCTGGCCGGCAAGAAACTCGCCGTCCTGACGCTGCTCGGTGATGTCTGCAAAGGCCTCCTGCCAGTACTGATCGCCGATCTCGCCGGTCTTTCCCTGCAACAACAAGCCTGGGTAGGCGTCTGCGCCGTCCTTGGTCATCTGCTCCCACTGTACTTTCGCTTTCGCGGTGGCAAGGGTGTCGCCACGGCGGCCGGTATGCTGCTGGGGATCTACCCACCAGCAGCGTTGCTGGCTATCGGCGCCTGGTTGCTGACGTTCTACCTGACCCGTACCAGCTCCCTGGCGGCATTGATCGCCACACCTCTGACCTTACCGTTGCTGGCCTGGCAGGAACCGGCAGCGCTGATGCCAATGAGCGTGCTGACGCTGCTGATCGTCTGGCGCCACCGGGGCAATTTACGCGACCTGTTTGCCGGGCGCGAACGGCATTTTTAAATACGCCCGATGAACCCCGCTCACGTTCTCCCACTACAGCGGCGACAACTGCTCCATTGGCCAGCGCGCCTGCACGCTGATCGCCAGGCTTTCATGCTGTCCGGCTTGCAGGCGCTGACAACCGGCATAGGCGATCATCGCGCCGTTGTCGGTGCAGAACTCAGGGCGGGCGTAGAACACATCACCCTTCATGTCGCCGAGCATTTTTTCCAGTGAAGTGCGCAAGGCCTTGTTGGCGCTGACGCCCCCTGCGATCACCAGGCGCTTCATGCCCGATTGTTTCAGGGCGCGCTTGCACTTGATGGTCAAAGTTTCCACCACCGCCTGCTGGAACGCCAGCGAGATGTCGCAACGGGCTTGCTCACTGTCGTCCCCGGCGCTGACGCTCTGCTGCCAGGTGTTCAACGCGGAGGTTTTCAAGCCACTGAAGCTGAACATGAGACCGGGGCGATCGCACATCGGACGCGGGAAGGTGTAGCGGCCAGCGACGCCTTTTTCGGCGAGGTGGGCGATTTCCGGGCCACCCGGATAATTGAGCCCCATCATCTTCGCGGTCTTGTCGAACGCTTCGCCGGCGGCGTCGTCCAGGGACTCGCCCAACAGCGTGTATTGGCCGATTCCGTCGACCTGAACCAGCTGCGTATGGCCGCCCGAAACCAACAAAGCGACGAACGGGAACTGCGGCGGCGTTTTTTCCAGCATGGGCGCCAGTAAATGGCCCTCCATATGGTGCACACCAAGGGCTGGAATGCCCCAGGCAAAAGCCAGCGCCTGGGCGCAAGAAGCCCCAACCAGCAGGGCTCCAACCAATCCGGGGCCAGCGGTGTAGGCAATGGCATCGATCTCGGCTGGCACGCAGCCGGCCTCGTCCAACACCTGGCGGATCAACGGCAGCATGCGCTTGACGTGGTCACGGCTGGCCAGCTCCGGCACCACGCCGCCATAGGCGCGATGCAGGTCGATCTGACTGAACAGCGCATCGGCCAAGAGCCCGCGTTCACTGTCGTAAAGTGCGACACCGGTCTCGTCGCAGGAGGTTTCTAATCCCAGTACTAGCATGGGTTTGCGCCTTGTAGAGGCTGAATTCGAAGGCGCGCATAATAGTCGCCACTCCCCCTCCCGACTAGCGGTTTTCGATCAGAGGCTTTGCATTCCGGGCAATGAGGGGTTAACATCCGCAACCCTTAAAAACCGACGACCTCAGCCG
Organism: Pseudomonas sp. C321; assembly: GCF_055407105.1. Classification (NCBI taxonomy): domain Bacteria; kingdom Pseudomonadati; phylum Pseudomonadota; class Gammaproteobacteria; order Pseudomonadales; family Pseudomonadaceae; genus Pseudomonas; species Pseudomonas sp. C321. Next base: position 48,153 of record NZ_JBUZRB010000002.1, read on the forward strand.
CGAATTTTTTGCGACGAGAACGTTGATTCCCGGTAATGAAAGAAGGTAGCTCTGGATGCCAGCCGTCAAAGTAAAAGAGAACGAACCCTTCGACGTAGCTCTGCGTCGTTTCAAGCGCTCCTGCGAAAAAGCCGGTGTTCTGGCTGAAGTTCGTAGCCGCGAATTTTATGAGAAGCCAACTTCTGAGCGTAAGCGTAAAGCAGCAGCCGCTGTTAAGCGTCACGCCAAGAAAGTTCAGCGCGAGCAGCGCCGCGCCGTTCGTCTGTACTAATACACAGACGTTCGTAGCAAGCTTCTGCCAAGCCCGGCCCTCAGCCGGGCTGTTGGCATTTGCGGATATCGCTTGATGCTTCACCGTCGACGCCGCACACGCGACCGAGACACTGCTTCACACGTCAGGACTGGCTCTTTTGCCAGCGGTGCGCGTCTCTTCTGACGAGCCTAACAAGGCTACTGACGAGCACACTCATTCTATAAACAGGCGATCAACAGGTCGACTGTGCCCACCGATGAGCTTCCGAGGCCCGCCATTGGCCGAGACCGGACTCCAGGGCAATACTTTCAATAACGTCGAAGACTGATTGGAACTAACGTCAGTGAATGTTCGGCAGATACACTTCCTGACAGCCCAAGCAGACGATTGATGATCGAGCCGCACGACGCGCGCGCCTCGAACACTTCGACCACCCTTCGGGGCCTCATTGACATGCAGTGATGACGAGAACGCCATGGCCGGGCTCATTCCCCAGAGCTTTATTGACGACCTTCTGAACCGCACCGACATCGTCGATGTTGTCAGCTCGCGCCTGCAAATGAAAAAGGCCGGCAAGAACTACACCGCCTGCTGCCCATTCCATAAAGAAAAGACCCCATCGTTCAGCGTCAGTCCCGACAAGCAGTTCTACTACTGCTTCGGCTGCGGCGCTGGCGGCAATGCCCTCGGCTTCATCATGGACCACGACAACCTGGACTTCCCCCAGGCCGTCGAGGAACTGGCGAAAGCCGCCGGCATGGAAATCCCCCGCGAAGAAAGTGGCCGACCACATAAACCACGGCAACCCACTGATTCGCCGCTGTACCCACTGCTCACCGCCGCTGCCGATTTCTACCGCCAGGCGCTGAAAAGCCACCCGCAGCGCAAAGCGGCCGTCGATTACCTCAAGGGCCGCGGCCTGACCGGGGAAATCGCCCGCGACTTCGGTCTCGGCTTCGCCCCGCCAGGCTGGGACAACCTGTACAAACACCTGAGCAGCGACACCCTGCAGCAGAAAGCCATGATCGACGCCGGGCTGCTGGTGGAAAATGCCGAGACTGGCAAGCGCTATGACCGTTTCCGTGATCGGGTGATGTTCCCGATCCGCGACAGTCGCGGCCGGATCATCGCCTTCGGCGGCCGGGTACTGGGGGACGACAAACCCAAATACCTGAACTCACCGGAAACCCCGGTATTTCACAAGGGCCAAGAGCTCTACGGCCTATTCGAAGCACGCAAGAACAACCGCAACCTCGATGAAATTATCGTGGTTGAAGGCTATATGGACGTTATCGCCCTGGCCCAGCAAGGTCTGCGCAATGCGGTAGCCACTCTTGGCACCGCCACCAGCGAAGAGCATTTGAAGCGACTGTTTCGCGTAGTGCCCAACGTACTGTTTTGCTTCGACGGCGACCAGGCTGGCAGAAACGCCGCCTGGCGCGCGCTTGAAGCAACGTTGCCGAGCCTGCAGGACGGCCGCCGTGCGCGCTTTCTGTTTCTGCCCGAAGGCGAAGACCCGGACACCCTGGTCCGCTCCGAAGGCACCGACGCCTTCCGGGCACGCATCAATCAACACGCACAACCGCTGGCCGATTATTTTTTCCAGCAACTGACCGAAGAGTCCGATCCGCGCTCCCTCGAAGGCAAGGCCCATATGGTCACCCTTGCGGCGCCGCTGATCGACAAGGTTCCAGGTGCAAACCTGCGAACACTGATGCGTCAGCGACTGCTGGAAATCACTGGATTGAGCGGCGAAGCGGTCAGCCAGCTGGTGCATAGCGCACCTCAAGACGCACCGCCCGCCTACGATCCCGGCATCGATTACGACGCCATGCCGGATTTCGCCGACTACCACCAGCCTCAGGAGGCGTACGCACCCCAGCAGGAGTGGACGCCAAAGAAACCGGGGGTAGGCGGCAAGAAATGGGACAAGAAACCCTGGGATAAAAACGGCAAGCGTGGTGGTAGTCGTGACGAACCTCGCGCACCACGCGTCCCAGCTGCTGTAGAACCGCCCACGATGGCAGCCCTGCGTACCCTTTTGCACTATCCGCAACTGGCGCAAAAGGTCGAAGACGCTGGGCATTTCGCAGCCGAGGACCACACCAATACGCAACTGTTGGTGGCACTGCTCGAAGCGGTACAAAAGAATCCTAAGCTAAACTCATTCCAGTTGATTGCACGCTGGCACGGCACCGAACAGGGCCGCTTGCTCAAGGCATTGGCGGAAAAGGAATGGCTGATTGATGGCGACAACCTTGAACAACAGTTTTTCGACACCATTACTAGCTTGTCAGCTCGTCAACGCGAGCGAAATTTGGAACAACTTCTTCGCAAAGCACGTCAGAGTGAATTGACTGCCGAAGAGAAAAATCAACTGCGCGACCTTTTAAGTCGCAATGTTTCCGCATCAAACCCGACCTCAGCTGGCGCGTGAGGTCATAGCTCGGGTATAATCCTCGGCTTGTTTTTTGCCCGCCAAGACCTTCAGTGGATAGGGTGTTATGTCCGGAAAATCGCAACAGCAGTCTCGTATCAAAGAGTTGATCACCCTGGGTCGTGAGCAGAAGTATCTGACTTACGCAGAGGTCAACGACCACCTGCCTGAGGATATTTCAGATCCAGAGCAGGTGGAAGACATCATCCGCATGATTAATGACATGGGGATCCCCGTACACGAGAGTGCTCCGGATGCGGACGCCCTTATGTTGGCCGACTCCGATACCGACGAGGCAGCCGCTGAAGAAGCAGCTGCCGCGTTGGCAGCGGTCGAGACCGACATCGGTCGTACGACTGACCCTGTGCGCATGTATATGCGCGAAATGGGTACGGTAGAGCTGCTGACACGCGAAGGCGAAATTGAAATCGCCAAGCGTATCGAAGAGGGCATTCGTGAAGTGATGGGCGCAATCGCGCACTTCCCAGGCACGGTTGACCACATTCTCTCCGAGTACACTCGCGTCACCACCGAAGGTGGCCGCCTGTCCGACGTCCTGAGCGGTTATATCGACCCGGACGACGGCATTGCGCCACCTGCGGCTGAAGTTCCGCCGCCTGTCGATCCGAAAACCGCGAAAGCGGACGACGATACCGACGAAGAAGAAGCTGAAGCCAGCACCGACGACGACGAAGAAGTCGAAAGCGGTCCGGATCCGGTCGTCGCGGCACAGCGCTTTGGCGCTGTCTCCGACCAGATGGAACTGGCTCGCAAGGCCCTGAAGAAGCACGGCCGTGGCAGCAAGCAGGCAACCGCCGAACTGCTGGCTCTGGCTGAACTCTTCATGCCGATCAAACTGGTGCCGAAGCAGTTCGAAGGCCTGGTTGCACGGGTTCGTGGCGCCCTTGAGCGTCTACGTGCACAAGAGCGCGCCATCATGCAGCTCTGTGTCCGTGATGCGCGCATGCCGCGTACCGACTTCCTGCGCCAGTTCCCTGGCAACGAAGTTGACGAAAGCTGGACCGATGCGCTGGCCAAGGGCAAAAGCAAATACGCTGAAGCTATTGGTCGCTTCCAGGCCGACATCCTTCGTTGCCAGCATAAGCTGATCGCACTGCAGACCGAAACCGGTCTGACGATTGCCGAGATCAAGGACATCAACCGTCGCATGTCGATCGGTGAGGCCAAGGCCCGCCGCGCGAAGAAAGAGATGGTTGAAGCGAACTTGCGTCTGGTGATCTCCATCGCCAAGAAGTACACCAACCGTGGCCTGCAATTCCTCGATCTGATCCAGGAAGGCAACATCGGTTTGATGAAAGCGGTGGACAAGTTCGAATACCGTCGCGGCTACAAGTTCTCGACTTATGCCACCTGGTGGATCCGTCAGGCGATCACTCGCTCGATCGCCGACCAGGCCCGCACCATCCGTATTCCGGTGCACATGATCGAGACTATCAACAAGCTCAACCGTATTTCCCGGCAGATGTTGCAGGAAATGGGTCGCGAACCGACCCCGGAAGAGCTGGGCGAACGCATGGAAATGCCTGAGGATAAAATCCGCAAGGTATTGAAGATCGCTAAAGAGCCGATCTCCATGGAAACCCCGATCGGTGATGACGAAGACTCCCACCTGGGTGACTTCATCGAAGACTCGACCATGCAGTCGCCAATCGATGTCGCCACTGTTGAGAGCCTTAAAGAAGCGACTCGCGACGTACTGTCCGGCCTCACTGCCCGTGAAGCCAAGGTACTGCGCATGCGTTTCGGCATCGACATGAATACCGACCACACCCTTGAGGAAGTCGGTAAACAGTTCGACGTGACCCGTGAGCGGATTCGCCAGATCGAAGCCAAGGCGCTGCGCAAGCTGCGCCACCCGACGAGAAGCGAGCATTTGCGCTCCTTCCTCGACGAGTGATCACAAAACCCCCGGCCTTGGCCGGGGGTTTTGCTTTCTACAGATTAAATCTGTCCGCCTCCCTCCCCCGAAATGCCCGTCTACACTCGAAACATTCCCCGTGCCATAACGAGATCGTTATGCCCAGATTGCCGACCGTGCTACTGCTGTCGCTGCTGGCCTGGACCGCAACGGCTGGCGCGTTGACTCTCACTGATCAAGAGCGTGGCTGGTTGGCGGACCGCCCTGAGTTACGCCTGGGCGTTGATGCATCGTGGCCACCGTTTGAATACCGTGATGAAGAAGGTCGCTACCAGGGCTTGGCCGCCGACTATGTACGGCTGATCCAGGATCGCCTGGCGATCAAGATCAAACTGATCGAGCCAGCAAACTGGAGTGCTGTACTGGAACAAGCCAAGAACAATCAGCTCGATCTGCTACCGGGCATCATGTCGACCCCGGAACGCCAGAGCTTTTTGTCATTTACCCGGCCCTACCTCGACTTCCCCATCGTAATCCTCGCCCATGAAGGCGGCGCCCAACCTCGCTCCCTCAAAGACCTGTACGGTCTGAAGATCGCCGTTGTGGAAAACTACGCGCCCCACGAATTGCTGCGCACCCACCATCCCGACCTCAACCTGGTAGCCATGCCCAACGTCAGCTCAACGCTGCAGGCCCTGGCCACCGATGAAGTCGACGCAGTGGTAGGCGACCTGGCTTCCAGCGTCTGGAGCCTGCGTCAGCTCAAGCTCGATGGCCTGTATGTGAGCGGTGAGACGCCCTATCGCTATCAACTGGCGATGGGTGTACCGCAGGATAACAAGGTGCTGATCAGCATTCTGGACAAAGTCCTGGCCGACCTCCGCCCGAACGAAATTGACGCCATCCAGCAACACTGGGTCGGTAACGTCATCGATCATCGAGCCTTCTGGACCGATCTGCTGCTGTATGGACTGCCCGCCGTACTACTATTAAGCACCGTGCTGGCCATCGTCATTCGGATCAACCGCCGGCTCAGTTCGGAAATTTCGCGCAGGGTGGCCCTGGAGCAAGAGCTACGCAGCAGCGAATACCATTACCGTGGCCTGGTAGAAAGCCTCTCCGCCATCGCTTGGGAAGCCGACATCAACGATTTCACCTACAGCTATGTGTCGCCCCATGCCGAGGAGCTGCTGGGCTATCCCCAAGCGAACTGGCTGACCCCCAGCTTCTGGCGCACCATCATTCATCCCGCCGACCTGACCCGTGCAGAAACCTTCTGCTACCGCGAAACCCGTGCCAATCGCGACCATAGCCTTGACTACCGGGTCATCACTGCCGATGGTCGTTGCCTGTGGGTGCGGAACATTGTCAGCCTGATCGAGCATGGTCATGAACCAGTGATGCGCGGCTTGATGATCGACATCAGCGAGGCCAAGCACACCGAGGAAGCCTTGCGGCTTTCGGAGCAAAAATTTGCCTCGGTGTTCCAGCAGTGCCCAGACATCCTGGTCATTGCCCGGCTGTCGGATGGCTGCTTGCTGGAGGTCAACAAAGCCTTTGAGGATCAAATCGGTCTCAGCGCCGCAGAAGTGGTCGGCAAAACCGCCACCGAGCTGAATATCTGGGGCATTCAAGGCGTCGGCCCCAACCTGCTGAAACGGGTGCAGTCCACCAGCATTCGCAACCTGGAAATGCCCTTTTTGCGCAGCAACGGCCAAGCATTTACCGGACTGATCTCTGCGGAACCCTTTCAACTAGAGACTACCGAAGCCATTGTGGTGGTGGTTCGCGACATCACCCAACTGAAGGAAACCCAGCAGCAACTGCAGACCTCCGAGGAGAAATTCGCCAAGGCCTTCCACGCGTCACCCGACGGATTGTTACTGACTCGCCTACAGGACGGCCTGCTGCTTGAAGTCAACGAAGGGTTCAGCCGCATCACTGGCTTCAACCGCGCGATGTCACTGGATCAATCAACGCTGGACCTGGGCATCTGGGTGGACCTGAACGAACGCAAGCACATGCTCGAACTGTTGCAACGGGATGGCCTAGTCCTCGATTTCGTTTGCCACATCCGGCGCAATGACGGCCAGGTCCGCCTGTGCGAAGTATCCAGTCGTCCGCTGCCCATCGGCGACGAAGACTGCATGCTGACCATCGCCCGAGACATCACCGAACGTCAGCTAATGCAGGAAAAACTGCAACAGGCCGCCACAGTTTTCGAGAGCACTGCCGAAGGCGTACTGATCACCGATATCCGGCAAAACATCAGCGCCGTCAACCGTGCGTTCAGCGAAATCACCGGCTACAGCGAAACCGAAGCGCTGGGCCATACCCCTCGCCTGCTTGCCTCAGGCCTGCATGACAGCGCTTTCTACGCAGCCATGTGGCACCAGTTGACCGCCCACGGCCACTGGCAGGGCGAGATTTCCAATCGCCGCAAGAACGGCGAGCTTTATCCTAGTTGGCTAACCATCAGTGCCGTGCGTAACCGCGACCAGTTGATCACCCACTTTGTTGCGGTGTTCGCCGACATCTCCAGCCTCAAACACGCCCAGGCGCGGCTCGACTATCAGGCCCATCACGACCCACTGACCGGTCTGCCTAACCGCACGCTGTTTGAAAGTCGCCTGCAGGCCGCCCTCAACAATCAACAGGAAACCGGCAGCCAGGGCGCCGTACTGTTTCTCGACCTCGACCGCTTCAAGCACATCAACGACAGCCTCGGCCACCCGATCGGCGACCTGCTGCTCAAGGACATCGCCATTCGCCTCAAGGACCAGTTGCGCGACATCGACACCGTCGCCCGCCTGGGCGGCGACGAATTCATCATCCTGCTTCCAGGCCTGCAACAAGCCAGCGACGCCGAGCACCTGGCCAATAAACTGCTGGCCTGCTTCATCCCGCCATTCCAGGCCGGTGAACACGAGTTCTTTATCAGCGCCAGTATCGGCACCAGCCTCTATCCCCAGGACGGCATTGACGTCGCCACCCTGGTAAAAAACGCCGACGCCGCCATGTACCGCTCCAAGGCCAAGGGCCGCAACCGGGTCGAGAGCTACACCCGAGACCTCACTGCCCAGGCCAACGAGCGAGTGGCGCTGGAACACGAACTGCGTCGGGCAATCGAACGGGACGAATTGTTCCTTTGCTACCAGCCGAAGCTAAGCCTGAGTACTCAACAACTGATCGGCGCCGAAGCGCTGCTTCGCTGGCGTCACCCCACCTTCGGCGACGTACCGCCCGAGCACTTCATTGCCCTGGCCGAAGAGAACGGCATGATCCTGCAAATTGGCGACTGGGTACTGGAACAGGCCTGCCAGCAAATGCACGCATGGAAAGAGGCCTACGAGGACTTCGGCCCGCTTTCTGTCAACCTCGCTGGCGCCCAACTGCGTCACCCCAACCTACTGGCACGCATCGAACAACTGCTGCGGGACAACCGCCTGGAACCGGGCTGCCTGCAACTGGAAATCACCGAAAACTTCATCATGAGCCAGGCCGAAGAAGCCCTGGAGGTATTGCATCAACTCAAGCGCCTCGGCGTGCAACTGGCCATCGATGACTTCGGCACCGGCTATTCATCCCTCAGCTACCTGAAACGCCTGCCCCTGGACTTCCTGAAGATCGATCAATCCTTCGTCCGCGGCCTGCCCGACGACCCCCACGACGTGGCCATAGTCCGAGCCATCATCGCCCTGGGCCACAGCATGCAATTCACCATCATCGCCGAAGGCGTAGAAACCCCCGCCCAACAAGCCTTCCTCGCCGCCGAAGGCTGCGAACAGATGCAAGGCTACATCGTCAGCCTGCCCCTGCCCGCCGACGTATTCGCCGCCACCTTCCTTCGCATGAACCTTTCGGATTTTTCGGATAGCACAGCAGAGAAACCATCGCTATAATCCGCGACCTACTGAGGGCCTATAGCTCAGTTGGTTAGAGCAGGGGACTCATAATCCCTTGGTCGTAGGTTCGAGTCCTACTGGGCCCACCAAATTGAAAGCCGCGCATTGCGCGGCTTTTTCGTATCCGTCGTAAAAATGCTAGACCAGCCCCGTAGTCCAAAGGTACAAATTCAGGACGCCCCTCGCTTGGGATAAGGTGCAACACAACACTCTGAAAAACACTTGGCGCAACGGCCGCGGATGGCGGCGGGCTTGCACGGCGACCTCAGGAAGCTCTTAGCCTGGCTGATGACTGCCTAGCGCTGATGTAGTGTATTAACGTCACCTTTGCCTGCGGTTTCGCGCAGGTACTCTCCCATCGAGTCATCGAGCGCCTGCAACCAGCGCGTGTGGTGCGGGACCGCAGCCGTACCGGTGATCACCGAACGATAGGATTTGTCGCGATAACCCATGATGTCGTGCTTTTTGTCAGCCTTCCACTTGAGGAAAATACGATTCACTGCGTCGATATCGAAGCTTGGATAGTCGGTCTGCCCAATCAGATGTTTGATGTAGCTGCCCTGAAATTCGTACATGGAGGCAGTGGACTCCAGGTTTTCTTCCTCGGCACGCCAGCGAGCGCTGTCGGCCTTCATGGCTGCCTGTTCGGGTAGGGTAATACGACCGAGCATATAGTCGCGGGCAAACCAGGCCTGGGCATCGAACAGGTTGAAGCTGTACCAAAGGTCCTGCATGCCGAGGTAGATCAATTGCGGGTTGTCCTCCCATATCACCCCTTGATAGAGCTCTGTGGGCCAGAGACGGTTAGCCGTCTGGAGTGTCAGTTCCTCAGACAGGAAGGGGAAGTGGTGCTTGTAGCCTGTGCAGAGAATAATCGCGTCCACCCGCTTGCTCGATCCGTCGACGAAATACGCCAAGTCGCCGTCTACCTTGCTCAGTTGCGGACGTTCCTCCCAGTTCTTTGGCCACTTGTAGCCCATCGGCTGCGTGCGATAAGCGCTGGTTATCGAGCGCGCGCCGTACTTGTAGCACTGCGAGCCGATGTCTTCAGCAGAGTAGCTGCTTCCCACGATTAACAGATCCTTGCCCTTGAGCTCCGTTGCTTCGCGAAAATCGTGGGCGTGCAGGATTCGCCCCGAGAAACGGTCGAAGCCCTCGAAAGCAGGCACGTTCGGCGTCGAGAAGTGTCCGCTGGCCACGACCACAAAGTCGAATACCTGTGTCACGTTTTGCTGGAGGCTGTAGTCGTGGGCGGTAACGGTAAATTGCCGCGTAGCCTTGTCGAAACTGACGTGCTTGACCGCAGTATTGAAGCGAATGTAATCGCGCACACCGGCCTTGCTCACCCGGCCCTGGATGTAATCCCAAAGCACCTCACGGGGCGGGTAAGAGGAAATCGGTCGACCGAAATGCTCATCGAAGCTGTAATCGGCGAACTCCAGGCATTCTTTCGGACCGTTGGACCATAGGTAACGGTACATGCTCCCATGGACCGGCTCGCCGTGCTCATCTAGCCCGGTGCGCCAGGTGTAGTTCCACATTCCGCCCCAGTCGGCCTGCTTCTCGAAGCAAACCACTTCCGGCATGGGGGCGCCTTTGGCATGTGCGGATTGAAAGGCGCGCAGTTGCGCCAGGCCCGAAGGACCGGCACCGATAATAGCGACACGAATAGACATAGGATTCCCTCAACAGATTAAACGCGGCAAAAATAAAACACCCAACCCCAGACGGCTAAAGCCGCAGGCAACGGGAGAAAGAGTTCAGGCGTTAAGCTGCAGGTGGAGGGAACGAGCGCTTGCGTTTAAGAGCTACCAGGACGTCATGTGGCAGAATTGGCTGGTATTGAAACCGTCCCGAGAGCAGGGCAATCGCAGAGGGAAAAGCGGTGAGCGGAGGGGATTTCTGGTTAGGCCCATACCCATCACTGCGGGGCGCAGGACGGGGGGCTGAAAAGCGAAAGATACGTGTGTTCTCATGCATGGGGGCTGATTTAGCCTCTTTTCGTTATGAATGCTTTTTAGCTATAAGGGATAAATACGATGATTACAAGGATAAGACAGAGACCTGCATTCCCATCGTGCCCCTCAGCTCACCAACGCATCAACAACGCCTTGCGCCGTGATCAGCAACTGCCCATCGCCTCTGAACGCCCCAATCACCTGTAACCCCACCGGCAATTCCCCTTCCCCACGCGCCACCGGCAGATTCACCTGTGGCAACCCAAACGCGCCCCAGAACTTGATGAAGTCAGAAGGCCCCGTGGTCTCCAGCCCCACCGGCGCCAGAGTCCCGCAGGAAACACTCAACATCGCATCAAACGGCTGACAGATCTGCGCGAGCTGCGGAGCCAGTTGTGCCAGGCGGGCCTTGGCTGCCGATTCCTGCTCCCAGCTCGTAGCTTTGGCGCGGTTGATCATGGCCAGTGTCGAATCACTGAGCAATTCAGGATGGGCCTGAAACTCCTTGGCCAATGACCGAGCGCCCTCGCAATCGTTGATCAGTTGGTGATCGTCGAATACTCCATCGAACGCCGTGGGGAGCACGACCTCACTTACGTGGTGCCCCTTGCCCGCCAATTGCACCACCGCCTGCTCAATGGCGCGTGCCACCGGCGGCTGCACATCAGGCCAACGGGATGTGCGGCAGAACCCAAGCCGTAAAGGGCGGCTCTCGGTTTCGAAAGCCACAAACCCTGGAATCAACACTCGCGCCACCCGCTCAAGATCGCGCACCGAGCGTCCATACCAACCCACCGTATCGAAACTCGGCGCCAGGGGTTTAACGCCTTCCAGCGAGACCAGTCCCATCGAAGGTTTAAAGGCATACAGCCCGCAGTAAGCGGCTGGCTTGAGCAACGAGCCAGCAGTCTGGGTGCCCAACGCCAATGGGAAAAACCCGGCCGCCATCCCCGCCGCAGAACCAGCACTGGAGCTCCCTGGCGTTCGGGACAGATCGAGTGGATTACGCGTCGGCCCAGTGTGCATGTAGGCAAATTCAGTGGTGTGGGTCTTGCCCATGATGATCGCGCCAGCCTGGCGCAGCAGCGTCACCACATGAGCATCCCGCGACGGACGATTGCCTTGGTAAATCGGCGAATAGAACTCCGTGGGGTGATCGCCCGTATCAAAGATGTCCTTGATCCCCACCGGCACTCCCGCCAGCGGACCAGCACAGCCTTCTAGCTGACTGGCCTGCTTGCGCACAGCCTCAGGATCGAAGGAAACAAAAGCCTGAATATCCGGCTCGCCGCTGCCTATCTGTGCAATAAAATGCTCAGCGACAAGGCCTGGCGTCGTAGCGCCAGAGCCCACTGCCTCGGCAATACCGGTTGCGTCGAGGTGGTTCATGGTCGCTCCTTCACTTGGCAAACAACTGCCCAATGTCCCTGAATGCCTTGAACTCCAGCGCATTGCCACAGGGATCAAACAGAAACAGCGTCGCCTGCTCGCCCACCTGCCCCTTGAAGCGGATGTGCGGCTCCAGCACAAACTGCGTACCCCGCGCCTGCAACCTTTGCGCCAGGGCGTGCCAATCGTCCCAACCCAGCACCACACCAAAATGCGGGACGGGCACGTCGTGGCCATCCACCGCATTGGTGTGAGCGGCTTCCTGGCTGGCGGTTTTCGGGTGTTCATGGATGACCAGTTGATGGCCAAAGAAGTTGAAGTCGACCCAGTGCTCGCTGGAACGGCCCTCCTCCAGGCCAAAGACTTCGCCGTAGAACAGCCGCGCAGCGGACAAGTCGAATACCGGGATTGCCAGGTGAAAGGGTGCAAGGGTCATCAGGTCAAACCTCTATGGGCATTAGGTCTGCCCGAGTTTAGCCTTGCCTTTGGCGATGAAAAGACGATAGTTTTTGCGCCGAGCACAAATTATTTTGATCAATCGAGAAGCCGATGCTGCGGGAACTGAAAACCTTTATCGCCGTTACCCGCCATGGCACGTTCGCGGCCGCCGGCATGCATATCGGGCTGACGCAGTCGGCCGTCAGTGCCCAGATCCGCCAGTTGGAACAGGTGCTCGGCGTGCAGTTGTTCGACCGCACCGGGCGCCAGGCCAGCCTCAATGCAGCGGGCATCCGGGCCTTGCCGTTAGCCAGGGAAATTCTGGAGACGTTCAATCGCATGGCGGTGCCGGTGGATGCCAACGAGTATCGCGGCGAGTTGAAAGTCGGCGCCATCACCACTGCGCAGACTGGCCTGTTGCCGCAAGCCTTGGTCCGCTTGCGCCAAGCTGCGCCGACGGTGGAGTGCAAATTGGTACCTGGCGTGTCCCTGGAGTTGCTCAGCCGGGTGGACGCTGGGGAGCTGGACTCGGCGATCATCATTCGTCCGCCCTTTGACCTGCCCAAGGAGTTACACGTCCAGGTGCTGCGCAAAGAGCCGTTTGTGTTGATCGTCCCCAACGACGTGAAAGGCGACGATCCGCTTCAACTGCTCAACACTCACCCACACGTAAGGTATGACCGCGCTTCATTTGGCGGCCGGCTGGTCAGCCGCTTTCTGCGCGAGCAAAAGCTGGAGGTGCAAGTAGCGCTGGAGCTGGATGAACTGGAAGCCATCGTCAAAATGGTCGAGTGCGGCTTGGGCATCTCGCTGATCCCCCACGCGGGACTATGGCTGGACCGCACGCCACAGGTACGCGTCATCCCCTTGGGCGACCTGATATTTCACCGTGAAATCATCCTGCTGAGCCGCTACAGCCAACGCAATCTGCCGGTACCTCAGCTGTTTGCCCGGTGCCTGATGGCAGACGCCGACGTGACATGAGCCTTCAATGTGCATGAGCCTGTAACATGCCCACCCATTGCTTCCCGCGTCGGAGAACACCTTGCCCGCCACTCGCCCTCCCGTCCTCGATGAAATCGATCGCCAGTTGATCGCCGCCTTGCAGATCAACGCCCGCGAAAGCGTGGCCATGCTCGCTCGACAACTGGGCATCGCCCGCACCACGGTCACCTCGCGCCTGGCACGCCTGGAAAAAACCCAGGTGATTACCGGCTATGGCGTGCGCCTGGGGCAACGGGTAGTGGACGGCGGCCTGCAGGCCTATGTGGGCATTACTGTGCAACCGCGCTCCGGCAAGGAAGTGCTGCGCAGGATCAGCGCCATGGCGCAGGTTCAGCAACTGTGTGCCGTCAGCGGCGAGTTCGATTACGTGGCCTGGCTGCGCACTGATTCGCCGGAACAGCTTGATCAACTCCTGGACCAGATCGGTAGTGTCGACGGAGTGGAAAAGACCACCACATCGATCATTCTCAGCAATAAACTGGATCGCGGGCAGCCAACCTGACCATCAACCTCGTCACTCTGACTAAAAACAATCCAATACGACGACACTTTGCGTCTTATTAACGAGCGCTACGCTCCCTAGAATGGCTGCCATCTTTTCCTATACTCAACGGGTCGTGCCCCGTTCGAGTCGCCAGCAAGGTCAGCCATGAACGATTCCCAGAAGAACAATCGCCACCCTGCAAATGGTAAAAAACCCATCACTATCTTCGGGCCGGACTTTCCGTTCGCCTTCGATGACTGGATCGAACACCCGGCTGGCCTTGGCAGCATCCCGGCCGCCAACCACGGCGCCGAAGTGGCAATCGTCGGCGCCGGCATTGCCGGGCTGGTGGCCGCCTATGAGCTGATGAAGCTGGGCCTCAAGCCGGTGGTGTACGAAGCCTCGAAAATGGGTGGGCGCCTGCGCTCCCAAGCCTTTGAAGGCGCCGAAGGCATCATCGCCGAACTGGGCGGCATGCGTTTCCCGGTGTCTTCCACCGCGTTCTATCACTATGTGGACAAGCTGGGCCTTGAGACCAAGCCCTTCCCCAACCCGCTGACGCCGGCCTCCGGCAGCACCGTGATCGACCTGGAAGGCCAGACCCACTACGCACAAAAACTCTCCGACCTTCCTGCACTGTTCCAGGAAGTGGCTGAGGCCTGGGCTGATGCCCTGGAAGCTGGCTCACAGTTCGGCGATATCCAGCAAGCCATCCGCGACCGCGATGTGCCGCGCCTCAAAGAGCTGTGGAACACGTTGGTGCCGCTGTGGGACGACCGCACATTCTACGAGTTCGTCGCCACTTCCAAGGCGTTCGCCAAGTTGTCGTTCCATCACCGCGAAGTGTTCGGCCAGGTCGGCTTCGGCACCGGCGGCTGGGATTCGGACTTCCCCAACTCGATGCTGGAAATCTTCCGCGTGGTGATGACCAACTGCGACGATCACCAGCACCTGGTGGTAGGCGGCGTCGCGCAAGTGCCCATGGGCATCTGGCGCCATGTGCCGGAGCGCTGCGCCCACTGGCCGGAAGGTACCAGCCTCAGTTCCCTGCACAACGGCGCAGCGCGCACCGGTGTGAAACGCATTGCCCACGCAGCCAACGGCCGCTTTGCCGTCACCGATAACTGGGGCGACACCCGGGAGTACGCGGCGGTGTTGACCACCTGCCAAAGCTGGCTGCTGACTACCCAGATCGAATGCGATGAAACCCTGTTCTCGCAAAAGATGTGGATGGCCCTGGACCGCACTCGCTACATGCAGTCGTCGAAAACCTTCGTGATGGTCGACCGGCCGTTCTGGAAGGACAAGGACCCGCAAACCGGTCGCGACCTGATGAGCATGACCTTGACCGACCGCCTGACCCGCGGCACCTACCTTTTCGACAACGGTGACGACAAGCCAGGGGTGATTTGCCTGTCCTACTCATGGATGAGCGACGCCCTGAAAATGTTGCCGCAGCCCATCGAAAAACGCGTGAAGCTGGCCCTCGATGCACTGAAAAAAATCTACCCGAAAGTCGATATCGCGGCGCGCATCATCGGCGACCCAATCACCGTTTCCTGGGAAGCCGACCCGCATTTCCTTGGCGCGTTCAAAGGTGCGCTGCCAGGCCACTATCGCTATAACCAGCGGATGTACGCGCACTTCATGCAAAAGGACATGCCTGCCGAACAGCGAGGGATTTTCATCGCCGGGGATGACGTATCCTGGACTCCCGCCTGGGTCGAAGGCGCGGTACAGACTTCGCTGAACGCGGTGTGGGGCATCATGACCCACTTCGGCGGCAGCACCCACGCACAGAACCCGGGGCCGGGCGACGTGTTCGACGAAATCGGGCCAATCGCACTGCCCGAGTGAGGAGCACCACCATGCGTGTCGCCCTGTATCAATGCCCGCCGCTGCCACTGGACGTCGCCGGCAATCTCAAGCGCCTGCATCAAGTGGCGCTGGAAGCCACAGGCGCTGACCTGCTGGTGCTGCCGGAAATGTTTCTCAGCGGCTACAACATCGGTGTCGAAGCGGTAGGTGCCCTGGCCGAATCCCAGGATGGCGAATCGGCACAAGCCATCGCCAACCTGGCGAAAATCTGTGGCCTGGCGATTCTCTACGGCTACCCGGAACGGGCTGACGACGGGCAGATCTACAACGCTGTGCAGTTGATTGACGCCAACGGCCAGCGCCTGTGCAATTACCGCAAGACCCACCTGTTCGGTGACCTCGACCACTCGATGTTCAGCGCCGGGGACGATGACTTTCCCATCGTGGAGTTGAACGGCTGGAAGCTGGGTTTTCTGATTTGCTACGACCTGGAGTTCCCGGAAAACGCACGACGCCTGGCCCTCGCCGGTGCCGAGCTGATTCTGGTGCCCACCGCCAACATGGTGCCCTACGACTTCATCGCCGACGTCACCGTGCGCGCTCGCGCCTTTGAAAACCAATGTTACGTGGCTTACGCCAATTACTGCCGGCATGAGGAAGACATTCAGTACTGCGGGCAAAGCAGCATCGCCGCACCGGACGGCCAGCGAGTGGCCCAGGCCGGCCTCGACGAAGCCTTGATCATCGGCACCCTGGACCGGCAGTTGATGCGGGATTCACAAGCGGCCAATCGCTACCTGCTGGATCGGCGCCCCGAGCTTTACAGCACGCTGAACAAGCGCTGACCCGCCATCTTTGCGCTAGCATAAGCACTTCCTACGCTTCGGAAGTGCTCATGCCTGCGCCGACCCACCCTCATCACCTTCAACTGACCCTGGCCAATGGCTTGCGGGTTTCCCTGCGTCATGCGCCGCGTTTAAAGCGCTGTGCGGCAGCCCTGCGGGTTGCTGCCGGCAGTCATGACGTGCCTTTGGCCTGGCCGGGGCTTGCGCACTTTCTTGAGCACCTGTTGTTTCTCGGTACCCAGCGTTTTCCCGCAAACGAAGGGCTGATGACCTACGTGCAACGCCACGGCGGCCAGCTCAACGCAAGTACCCGTGAGCGCACTACCGACTTTTTCTTTGAAGTGCCTGCGCAGGCCTTCGCCGATGCGCTGGAGCGCCTTGGCGATATGCTGGCTCATCCGCGCCTGGCCATGGACGACCAACGGCGCGAGCGTGAAGTGCTGCATGCGGAGTTCATCGCTTGGTCTCGGGATGCCACGTCGCAGCAGCAACTGACCTTGCTGGGCGGCATTGCAACGGATCATCCGTTGCGGGCCTTCCATGCGGGTAATCGCTATAGCTTGCCGGTACCGCGTGAGGGTTTTCAGCAGGCGCTGCATGAATTCTACGAAAGCTTTTATCAGGCTGGGCAAATGACCTTAAGCCTCGCCGGGCCGCAGTCGCTGGCGGAACTGCAAGCGCTGGCGCAGGGGTTCAGCACCCAACTCAAACCAGGATTGGCGCGACCACAAAGTGCGCCACCGGCATTGATGACAGGCCATGAGCGCACCTATCTACACCAGGCCAATGACCATCTGCATCAGGTCATTGCTTGCGAAGGGCCCCGCGAAGCGTTGGACTTCCTCTGCACCTGGCTAAACGCCTCGGCCCCGGGTGGACTGCTCGCCGAACTCCAGGCGCGGCAACTGATCAGCGCCCTGCACGCCGCCCCGCTGTATCAGTTCAACGGGCAGGCGCTACTGGATATCGACTTCACCCTGAGTGCCGAAGGGGCGCAACAGACGGGACAAATTGAGGAAGTACTCCGGGATTGGCTGAGCTTTTTCGCCCGCAGTGACTGGTCGCCGTTGCACGAAGAATACGCTTTGCTGATCGCCCGGCAACAGCAAATCAGCGGTGCCCTGGCGCTGGTCCGCCAAGACAGCGAAGGCCTGGAACCGGGCCTGTCCGAACAAGGCGCCGTTGCACTCAAGTCGCTGCTGGACTCACTGCAGCTGGAGCCGAGCCGGCACGCATGGCTGCTCCCGCCGAGCAACCCGTTCCTGCGCCCGGTGGCCAAAGCTGAACAGCCGGGACTGATTCGTGGCCAAACCAGCGCCCATCGTGGCTTGCGCACCTTTGCCCAGGATCGCTCACGGGGTCGGCGGGATCTGTCGGCACTGGCTTTCAGCCAGGCCTTGGCGGACGACAGCAGCGAAGGCGCTCTTTACCTGCGCTGGCGCCTGGATTCACCGCTGCGGGCCAGCCTTTTCCCTCGCCTGGAAAGCAGTCTGCTCACGGTACGGGAAAACGCCCGCCAGGCCGGTGTCGAAGTGACCTTCGAGGCAGTGGGCAATGACTGGCTACTGAAGCTGATCGGTCTTCACGAACCAATGCCGGCAGTGCTGGAGCAGCTGTCGCGGGCTCTGACACAGCCTGATGAACGTGCCTGGAAGATGGCACTGCACACCCCGGCCCCCTTGATTGCGATCAGGCAGTTACTCAAGGTGTTTACCCATGCAGCTGCAGCATCGCTTCCTGTGAGCTTCACAGACCTGCAAAGCCTGTGGTCAACGGCCACCTGGGATGGCCTCGGGACCGGCATTTGCGAGGTCGGCCAGACAGCGATCAAAAGTGTGGCCAGCCGCCTGCCAGGACAGCCCGCAAGCATTGCCCAGCAAGCCGAGTCGATCGCCGGCCAGTACTGCTGGCAGACAGTCGCTACCGACTCCAGCGAAGCCGCCTTGCTGCTGTTCTGCCCGACACCCACGCAATCCCTGGCCGATGAAGCCAACTGGCGCCTGCTGGCGCACTTGGCGCAGGCGCCGTTCTACCAGCGCCTGCGGGTCGAACTGCAACTGGGCTACGCGGTATTCAGCGGCATCCGACAAATCAACGGGCAAACCGGTCTGTTATTTGGCGTGCAATCCCCCAGCGTTTGCGTGAAAGAAATACTCGACCATATCCAGACGTTTCTAACGCAACTGCCCACTTGGATCGATGAAAGTGATGATCAAGTGCCGCAGGTCCTCGCCAGCCAATTTTCCCCGCAAGCATTGCCCACAACCCAGGCGGGCGAACTACTCTGGCAAGCTCACTTGGCAGGCCACCCGTCGGATTACCTGGAGCAATTACACGCTTGCATCCAGACGCGTACGAAACAGGATCTGTTGGACGCTACCCGACAACTGAATCAGGCCACAGGTGGCTGGCACTGCCTGTCCAGCAGGCCCTGCCCCTGTGAGCCCTGGCAGCCAACGCAATGATCATTACCAACCCTGCAATGAGCTTTCTCCGGCAAACCGGGGCGAGGACGATGAAAAATTGAGTAACATAGCCACCTAAGCATCTGAACATCTCCGCCTGGAGGTGGACTATATGTATAACTTAGTAGTAATCGTCCCATCCATTCGTAGGAGTATGAACATGACTTGGTCCAAACCTGCTTACACTGATCTGCGTATAGGCTTTGAAGTCACCATGTACTTCGCAAGCCGTTAATACCTTTGTATCGCAGCGCAACGCCTCGGTTCGCCGGGGCGTTTTTATTTTTGAGTCTTGTGTGATGGAGCTGTCATGTTTGTCCAGATTCTAGGTTCCGCCGCTGGCGGTGGTTTCCCGCAGTGGAATTGCAACTGCGTGAACTGCGCGGGCTTTCGTGATGGCAGCCTGCGGGCCCAAGCGCGCACACAATCGTCCATCGCAATTTCCGATGACGGCGTGAACTGGGTGCTGTGCAACGCCTCGCCGGACATCCGCGCCCAGCTGCAGGGCTTTGCCCCAATGCAGCCCGGCCGCGCCCTGCGTGATACCGGCATCAGCGCAATCATCCTGATGGACAGCCAGATCGACCATACCACCGGCCTGCTCAGCCTGCGGGAAGGTTGCCCGCATCAGGTCTGGTGCACCGATATGGTCCATGAGGACCTGAGCACCGGTTTCCCGCTGTTCACCATGCTGACTCACTGGAACGGTGGCCTTAACTGGAACCGTATCGAACTGGACGCCAGCTTTACGATCCCCGCCTGCCCCAACCTGCGTTTCACCCCACTGCCGCTGCGCAGCGCTGCGCCGCCCTATTCTCCCCATCGTTTCGACCCGCACCCTGGTGACAACATCGGTTTGATCGTCGAAGACCTGCGCACGGGCGGCAAGCTGTTCTATGCGCCCGGCCTGGGCAAAGTAGATGCACCACTGCTGGAGATCATGGCCGCCAGCGACTGCCTGCTGGTGGACGGCACGATGTGGGATGACGACGAAATGCAGCGACGTGGCGTCGGCACGCGCACCGGCCGCGAGATGGGCCACCTGGCGCAGAACGGCCCCGGCGGCATGCTGCAAGTGCTGGAGCAGTTGCCCAAGCAGCGCAAGGTACTTATCCACATCAACAATACCAACCCGATTCTTGATGAAGATTCGCCTGAGCGGGCCGAGTTGGTAAGGCGCAATGTCGAAGTGGCTTACGACGGCATGAGCATTGAATTGTAGGAGCGACCCAATGACCAATACACCGCTAACCACAGCCGAATTTGAACAGGCCCTGCGGGCCAAGGGCGCCTTCTACCACATCTACCACCCCTACCACGTGGCGATGTACGAAGGCCGGGCCACCCGCGAGCAGATCCAGGGCTGGGTCGCCAATCGCTTCTATTATCAGGTCAACATTCCCCTCAAGGACGCCGCGATCCTGGCCAATTGCCCGGACCGGGAAATCCGCCGCGAATGGATTCAGCGCCTGCTGGACCACGACGGCGCCCCCGGCGAAGACGGCGGCATCGAAGCCTGGCTGCGCCTGGGCCAGGCTGTTGGCCTGGACCCGGACCAACTGCGCTCCCAGGAACTGGTGCTGCCCGGCGTGCGCTTTGCCGTCGACGCCTACGTCAACTTCGCCCGCCGTGCCAGTTGGCAGGAAGCCGCCAGTAGTTCTCTGACCGAGCTGTTCGCCCCGCAAATCCACCAGTCGCGCCTCGACAGCTGGCCTCAGCATTACCCGTGGATCGATCCTGCTGGCTACGAATATTTCCGCACGCGTTTGGGCCAGGCCCGGCGTGATGTAGAGCACGGTTTGGCCATCACGTTGCAGCACTACACCACCCGCGACGGCCAGGAGCGCATGCTGGAAATTCTCCAGTTCAAACTGGACATCCTTTGGAGCATGCTCGATGCCATGAGCATGGCCTATGAACTGAACCGTGCGCCTTATCACAGCGTGACCGAGCAACGGGTCTGGCATAAGGGAATCGCACTATGAGTTTCGACCTCAGCAAAAAACCGGCATGGCGCACCGGTTACCGCTTCCAGTACGAACCCGCGCAAAAGGGCCATGTGCTGCTGTATCCCGAAGGCATGATCAAGCTCAATGACAGCGCAGCGCTGATCGGCGGTTTGATCGACGGTGAGCGGGATGTGGCCGCGATCATCAAGGCGCTGGACGCTCAGTTTCCCGGCGTGCCTGAACTCGCTAAAGACATCGAACAATTCATGGAGGTCGCCCGTGCAGAGCACTGGATCGAACTTGCCTGATCTGCCGCCCAAGCCTGAGATCGGCCTGCCACTCTGGCTGCTGGCTGAGCTGACTTATCGCTGCCCGTTGCAATGCCCGTACTGCTCCAATCCGCTTGATTTCGCCGAGCAGGGCAAGGAACTGAGCACCGAACAGTGGATCAAGGTGTTTCGCGAAGCCCGAGAAATGGGCGCCGCACAACTGGGGTTTTCCGGCGGTGAGCCTCTGGTGCGCCAGGACCTTGCCGAACTAATCAGCGAGGCGCGCAAACTGGGGTTCTACACCAACCTCATCACCTCCGGCATCGGCCTGACCGAGCAGAAGATCAGCGACTTCAAGAAAGCAGGACTGGACCATATCCAGATCAGCTTCCAGGCCAGCGATGAACAGGTGAACAACCTGCTGGCCGGCTCAAAAAAGGCCTTTGCGCAAAAACTGGAAATGGCCCGTGCAGTGAAAGCCCATGGCTACCCGATGGTGCTGAACTTCGTCACCCATCGCCACAACATCGACAAGATCGACCGCATCATCGAGCTTTGCATCGCTTTGGAGGCCGACTTTGTCGAACTGGCCACGTGCCAGTTTTATGGCTGGGCCCAACTCAATCGCGTCGGGTTGTTACCGACCCAGGAGCAACTGACGCGCGCCGAGCGCATCACCAACGAATACCGTGCCAAGCTGGAAGCCGAAGGGCATCCGTGCAAGCTGATCTTCGTTACTCCGGATTATTACGAGGAACGGCCAAAGGCCTGTATGAACGGCTGGGGCAGTATTTTTCTGACGGTGACGCCGGACGGAACCGCCTTGCCTTGCCATGGCGCCCGGCAGATGCCGGTGCAGTTTCCCAACGTGCGCGACCACAGCATGCAGCACATCTGGTACGACTCGTTCGGTTTCAACCGCTTTCGCGGTTATGACTGGATGCCCGAGCCGTGCCGATCATGCGACGAGAAGGAAAAGGACTTCGGTGGCTGTCGCTGCCAGGCGTTCATGCTGACAGGGGATGCAAGCAACGCCGACCCAGTGTGCAGCAAGTCCGAGCACCACGGCATGATCCTTCAGGCCCGCGAGGAAGCCGAACACGCCACCCAGACGATCGAACAGTTGGCCTTTCGCAATGAGCGAAACTCACGGCTGATTGCGAAAGGCTGAGTGAGGCTTCAGCGTTTGGCGATGATGTACACCGCATGCACGATGCCCGGGATGTAGCCGCACAAGGTCAGCAGGATATTCAGCCAGAACGCGCCAGCGAAACCCACTTGCAGGAACACACCCAGTGGTGGCAACAGAATGGCGATGATGATACGAATAATATCCATGGGCTCAACTCCGGAAAATCGGCTCGTGTGAACCGTACAGCTAATCGACCCTGGGCGTTCGTGAGGGTTCAGTGGGGGCCGGCACTGAGCCATCTCACTCAGGCTCATCTCACGCCAAAATTTCCAGTCCATGCTTTTGTACAATGCTCAGCAACTTGAGCGCCATACCACTAGGCTGCTTCTCGCCCGACTCCCACTGTTTGACGGTGGAGGCGCTGGTGTTCAAGTAACGGGCAAACACCGGTTGGCTGACGTGGCTGCGTTCGCGGATCTGCTTGATTTGCTCAGCCGGGATTTGCGCCGGGACAGGTGCAAGGCATGCCTCATCAAATTGACGAAGCGTGGTCTTGCTGATGGCACCTATTGAATACAGTGCGCTGGCTGACTCGTGAATCGACTCAAGCGCTTCACTTTCAAACTTTTTGGTCATGATGTATCTCCACAAACTCCCTGAGATCCAGTAACTGCTGGACCTGTGCATCGTTTAAACCTTCATAAACCTTTGCCAGCGCCCTGAACCCAGTCAGTTCCTTTTGACTGATGTTGCTTTGATCCTGCTTGGCAAACAGAAATTGATAAACCCAGTAGTGCCTGCCCTTGGCCAAGACAATGGAGCGATGGTGGTTCTGGTTGAGACGCTTTTTCCAAACCCCTCCTCCCAGATTGTCCGCTTGGCCATTGAGCATTTCGCTAAAGGCTTCTCTCAACTCTGAATCGCAAATCCAGGCCCTACCGGCCGATGCGGCAAAGTGCCTAGTCTTGAATAGCCTCAGTCTCATGGACATCCCTTTCCATAAACATACCACCGAGTGGTACATATTAAAAATAGAACACGCAAAAAACTTTGCGCCCTATCGGCAGTCCTTGCCGACGCCCGCTAAAAAGCCATTGTTTTCTCCAATGCTCAAGCACACGTTTCAATTTGAAAATCGCCGAGACAAAAAAAAGCCCCCAGCCAAAAAAATCAGGCCGGAGGCGCCGCGTATACCGCGAGACGGTTCAGAAATTCGGGATTACACGGCGATGCCCCGGCTGCATTGCAGTTGTGCGGTGCGCACGCGGGCGAAGGCGCGGGCCAGGCGCAGGAGCATTTCGTCGATGTTGCCCTGGCTGACGGTCAGCGCCGGGGTGAAGCGCAGGCAGTCAGATTGCGGGGCGTTGAGGATCAAGCCTTCGTACAGCGCAGCCTTTACCACGGCGTCTGCCGAATCATCCGACAAGCTCATCCCCCAGAGCAGGCCTTGGCCGCGCAGTTCTCCCTGGCCGTAGCGATGGGCCAGGCGGGCGAGGCCTTCGCCAAGGTAGTGGCCGGTTTCACGCACGTGTTCAAGAAAGCCACTGTCCAGCACGGTGTCGAGAACGGCGACCCCGGCAGCAGCCATCAGGGCATTGCCGTGGTGGGTGCCTTCCAGTTCACCGATGTCGAAACAGCAGGCCTTGCCCCGGGACAGTAAAGCAGCCAAAGGCACACCGCCGCCCAAGCCTTTGCCGAGGGTGATGATGTCGGCGCGCACGCCGTAGCGTTGTTCAGCGAGCAAGGTGCCGCAGCGGCCGATACCGGTCTGCACTTCGTCAAGAATTAGCAGTATCCCCAGTTCCCGGCATAGCCGCTCAACACCCTTGAGGTAATGTTCGGTCGCCGGGATAACGCCGGCCTCGCCCTGGATCGGCTCCAGCATGATCGCCACGGTTTGCGCATCTACCGCCGCATGCAACGCTGGCAAATCGTTGAACGGTACGTGGCTGAAGCCGGGCAACTGCGGTTCGAAACGGTTTTCACGGGCGTCAGCCGACGCCGACATCGCGGCAAAACTGCGACCGTGGCAACCGTTGCTGGCAGTGATGATGCGGTAGGCTCCACCACGATGCAGCTGGCCCCATTTGCGCGCCAGCTTGATCGCCGCTTCGCAGGCTTCCGCGCCACTGTTGAGCAGATAGGCCTGGTCGCTGCCGGTGCTGTGGCACAGGCGATCTGCGATGTTCAACTGGCCACGGTTGTGCAGCCCGCTGCCAGGGTTGATCAGCGCCTGAGCTTGATCGGCCAGGGCGTGGACCAGCACCGAGGGGCTGTGGCCGAGGCTGTTGGCCGCGCCGCCCTGGGTGAAGTCCAAATAGGCGCGATCGTTGCTGTCCCACAGCCATGAACCCTGGCCACGAACGAACACCTGAGGCGGGCGGGCAACGCTGGGCATCAGGCAATCGCTGGAAAGGTCATCGCGCAGCATCGGGGTTTTCAGGTCCAGTATCAGGTCATCAAGGCTGGGTGCAGGGCGGCGCAGGTTAAACAGGTTCATGAATGCAGCCTGCTGGCAACTGGACGTTGGTCGATACCACCCAACAAACTCCGCCCGATGTTTTTTGCCTTGCCTATGTAAACAGCTTCGCCGTAAACGGTATTCATCGCGCGCTCTGGCCCTGTAAGCCCTGTGAATAGGCGTAGACTAGGCGCCTTGGGGGCAGACAGCCATTTCGATTTTCCAGCTTTTTCGATAAGCATTACTTATGGATTTCAAGCAACTGCGTTACTTCGTCGCGGTGTACGAAGAAGGCCATGTAGGCCGTGCGGCGGAGCGCCTGTCGATCTCCCAGCCGGCGCTGTCGCAACAGATCCGCCAACTTGAACAGAACCTCGATGTGAGCCTGTTCGAACGCAGCAGCAAACGCCTGCTGCCAACCCTCGCCGCCCACACCTTGTACAACCATGCCCTGCCCTTGCTCGACGGCATGCAACAAGCGGTCGAGGCGCTGCGCCACTTCAAGGGTCAGGCCTTGCGCACACTGGCCATCGGCGTGCTACAAACCGTGCACACCAGCCTGGTGCCACGGATGCTGGAGCGAGTGCGCAAGGCCCAGCCGCATCTGGTGGTGCAAATCTACGAGTTGACCGGCCTTGAGATCGAGCGACGTCTGCTCAACGGTTCGCTGGATATTGGCATCAGTTACCTGCCGCCCCGCCAACCCGGCTTGCATGGCGTGCTGCTGTACGAAGATGAACTGAAGGTAGTGATCCCGGCCGACCACCCGCTGCGGGAATTCAAGAAGGTCTCCCTGAAGCAGGCAGCCGAATTGCCGATGTTGTTGCTGGGGGAGGAGTTCCAGGTGCGGCAGATCTGGCAGGCGCAACTGGCTAACCAGGGCCGTCGGCCGCAGGTGCAGGCGGAGTTGAATACGATGGTGGGTATTCTCGACAGCTTACCTCACACCAAACTGGCGACAGTGCTGCCCGGCCGCTCCCAGGACGAACACAGCAACCCTGCTTTGCTGTGGAAGCCATTGAGTGAACCACGGGTGACGCTGAAGGTAGGGTTGGTGTGCCGAGATGTGCAGCGTCAACAGGCGACGCTTGAGCTGTTGCGCACATTGCTGGAGGACGTGATGAATGGCCCGCACGGACCTTCGCGACCACTGGATGGCCAGGCCTGAACTTTTTCGCGGGCAAAAGAAAACCCCGCCGAAGCGGGGCTTTGCAGACTGTTTCCCTGACATCCATTTCACTCCGCCTTCCTGGCAGAATCCTGCGTGTCCGTGTTGTTGCTTTGCGCTTCCTGCGCGACGTCCATGTGAAGTAGATTAGCCGTGGATCCAATCTAGCGATAGAGGACGAATAGCAGTACGCCATGTAAGAGAATGCTTACACAGCATCACCTTGATCAGAACTGCGCTTCGTCCAGCAAAAACAGCGATTCACTGCCGGCCTTGACCGAAGCACTGAGAGACTTGATTCGCGGCAACAGGCGGGCGAAGTAAAAACGCGCCGTACCCAGTTTGCTGGCGTAGAAGTCTTCCTGTGCCTCCTTGCCCAACGCAGCCTTGGCCATCAGCGCCCACATGTAGGCGTACGCCATGTAACCGAATGCATGCAGATACTCCACCGACGCCGCGCCGATTTCATTCGGGTTGGACATGGCGCGGTCCAGCAACCAGTTAGTCAACTCATCGAGATCATCCACTGCTGCGTTCAGCGGCTTGGTGAACTCGGCCAGGTTGGTACTGGCGGTCGCGGTGAAATGGCGGATCTCGTCAGCAAACAAGGTGTAGAACGCGCCGCCGTTGCCGACGATCTTGCGCCCCACCAGGTCCAGGGCCTGAATGCCGTTGGCGCCTTCGTAGATCTGGGTGATGCGCACATCGCGCACCAGTTGCTCCTGGCCCCACTCGCGAATATAGCCGTGGCCGCCGAAGACCTGCTGGCCGTGGACGGTGGTTTCCAGGCCCAGGTCGGTCAGGAAGGCCTTGGACACCGGCGTCAGCAAGGCCACCAGATCGTCCGCGCGTTTGCGGGTGGCCGCATTCTCGCTGAACTTGGCTGTGTCCAGTTGCATCGCCACATAGGTAGAGAATGCACGGCCGCCTTCGTTTGAGGCTTTCATGGTCAGCAGCATCCGCCGCACATCGGGGTGGACGATGATTGGGTCGGCGATTTTATCCTGGGCCTTGGGGCCGGTAGGCGAGCGGCTTTGCACACGGTCGCGGGCGTATTCGATGGCGTTCTGGTAGGAGCGCTCGCCGGACGCCAGGCCTTGGATGCCGACCCCCAGGCGCTCGTAGTTCATCATGGTGAACATTGCCGCCAACCCGCGGTTCGGCTCGCCCACCAGGTAACCAACGGCTTCGTCGAAGTTCATTACACAGGTGGAGGACGCCTGGATGCCCATCTTGTGCTCGATGGAACCGCAGGTCACCGGATTGCGTGCGCCGAGACTGCCATCGGCATTAACCATGAACTTGGGCACAAGGAACAGTGAGATACCCTTGGGACCGGCTGGCGCGTCCGGTAGTTTGGCCAGCACCAGGTGGATGATGTTTTCGGTAAGGTCGTGTTCGCCACCGGTGATAAATATCTTGGTGCCACTGATTTTGTAGGACCCGTCCGCCTGAGGCTCGGCCTTGGTCCGAATAATCCCCAGGTCCGTCCCGGCGTGGGACTCGGTCAGGCACATGGAACCCGCCCACGCGCCGGAGTACATGTTCGGCAGATAGGTAGCTTTCAGTTCGTCACTGGCGTGAGTGTTGATCGACACGCACGCACCGGAAGTCAGCATCGGATACAAGCCGAACGCCAGCCCCGCTGAGTTGATCATTTCCTCGACCTGGGCCGAGACCACCTTGGGCATGCCCATGCCGCCGTAGGCCGGGTCGCCACCGACGCCAACCCATCCGCCTTCGGCATAGGCCTTGTAGGCTTCCTGGAAACCGGCGGGCGTGCTGACCACGCCATTGTCCCAGTGGCAACCTTCCTCGTCGCCGCCACGGCTCAGGGGCGCGATGGTTTTGGCGGTGACTTTACCGGCTTCCTCAAGAATCGCCTCAACGGTTTCTGCATCTACGGTGTCTGCCAGGGCCGGCAGCTGTGCCCACAGTTTGGCAACCTCGAAAACTTCGTTGAGGACGAAGCGCATATCGCGCAGCGGCGCTTTGTAGTCAGCCATGGCAAACCTCGTGAGAACTTTAAAGTGATTCGGTAGGGTCGTTTTTACAGACCCCGAGTGTACCCGAACAACTTTTGCGACACATAGGGTCTACTCATGACTATTAAGTATTTTTCGGTCACGAGCGCTATAACGCAAACAGCTCCGCCGGCAAACTCATCAAACACTCACTCCCCGCCTCCACGGCCGCCCGATGAGCGGTGGTGCGCGGCAGCAGGCGCTTGAAATAGAACTCGCAGGTCGCCAATTTGCCTCGGGCGTATTCGCTGTCACCGCTGCCATCGTCCAGTTGCGCCTGGGCCACAAGAGCCATGCGTAGCCACAGGTAGGCAAGGATGATGTAACCGCTGTACATCAAGTAATCCAGGGCCGCCGCACCGACTTCATCGGGGTTTTTCATGACGGCCATGCCGACCTTGACGGTCAACTCACCCCATTGCTGGTTCAGCTCATTGAGCTGCGCCACATGAGCCTTGAGCTGTGGATGCTCGGCGTTGGCGGCGCAGAACTTGTGGACGATTTTGGTAAAGCCCCGCAGCAGTTTGCCCTGGCTGCCCAATACCTTGCGCCCCAGCAAATCCAGGGCCTGGATGCCGTTGGTGCCTTCATAGATCGGTGCAATCCGACAATCACGCACCAGTTGCTCCATGCCCCATTCGCGAATAAATCCGTGGCCGCCAAACACCTGCATACCGTGATTGGTGACCTCCAGACCGGTTTCAGTCATGAACGCCTTGCAGATCGGCGTAAGGAAAGCCAACAAGTCTTCGGCTTCCTGGCGCTGAGTGGCATCGCGGCTCAAGTGCGCGGTGTCGAGCAACTGCGCGGTGAAGTAGGTCAACGCACGGTTGCCTTCGTTGAAGGCTTTCATGGTCAGCAGCATGCGCCGTACATCGGGGTGGACGATGATTGGGTCGGCGGCTTTTTCCGGGGCCTTGGCGCCGGTCAGCGAGCGCATCTGCAAGCGGTCGTTGGCGTACTTGATCGCGCCCTGGAAGCTTGCCTCGCCCAAACACAAGCCCTGCATGCCAGTGCCTAGGCGCGCGTGGTTCATCATGGTGAACATGCAGTTGAGGCCCTTGTTCGCCTCACCGATCAAAAAGCCCTGGGCGCCGTCGAAGTTCAGCACGCAGGTGGCCGAAGCCTTGATGCCCATCTTGTGTTCAATGGAGCCGCAGCTCACGCCGTTGCGTTCACCTGAATCGGGCAAGAATTTAGGCACGATAAACAGCGAAATACCCTTGGTGCCAGCGGGAGCATCTGGCAGTTTAGCCAGCACCAGGTGGATGATGTTTTCACTCATGTCGTGCTCGCCGGCCGAAATGAATATCTTGCTGCCGGTGACCGCGTAGCTGCCTTCGGCCTGGGGCACGGCGCGAGTCTTGATGATCCCCAGGTCGGTACCGCAATGGGCTTCGGTCAGGCACATCGTGCCGGTCCACTGGCCAGCAGTGAGTTTGCTCAGATACGTGTCTTTCTGTTCCTCGGTGCCGTGGGCGCGGATCGCCGACATCGCGCCGTGGGTCAAGCCGGGGTACATGCCCCACGAAGTGTTGCTTGAGCCGATCATCTCGCTGAGCACCAGGCCCAGGGACAACGGCAAGCCTTGGCCACCGTAGGCCGGGTCCGATGCGACGCCGTGCCAGCCACCTTCCACGTATTGGGCGAATGCCTCTTTGAAGCCTTTGGGCGTCGTCACCACGCCATTGTCGAAATGGCAGCCTTCTTCATCACCCGAACGATTCAATGGTGCCAGGACGTTTTCGCAGAACTTCGCGCCTTCTTCAAGGATTGCGCTGACCATGTCCGGACTGGCGTCAGTGGCGCCCAGTTCGGCGTAGTGGCCGTGGAAGTCAAAGACGTGATCGATCAGAAAGCGCATGTCGCGCAGGGGAGCTTTATAGTCAGGCATGGTGATGTCTCCGGCGGCAGATGGCTTCACGCTACTGCCGCCCGCTGCCTCGAACAATCACTGTAGAGCCGCTGAATACACCACCATCACTCAACCGGCAGCGCTGCCCATGCGCACTGCGCCCCGGCGGTTCTGCCCCGCCGCCACCACGCAGTTGCGCCCGGCGCCCTTGGCGTTGTACAGCGCCTGGTCGGCGGACTTGAGCACCTCTTCCGGGGTGCGTTGCTCGGCCTGGCGCTCGGCTACACCGATACTCAGTGTCACCGAGACGCTGGTGGCACAGCTGCCCGCCCGACGCTGCCGGCCTTGATGGTTGTCTTGAGGCCTGTCGGGATTACGTAATCTGATGTTGTAGTTGGCGATAATCTGGCGGATCTCCTCCAGATGCGGCAGGCATTCATCCAGGGTCTTGCCGGCGAACACCACGGCAAACTCTTCGCCGCCATAACGATAAGCGCGGCCGCCGCCGCTGACCTTGGACAGCTTGCTGGCGACCAGCCGCAGCACCTGGTCGCCCACGTCATGGCCGTGGGTGTCGTTAAAGCGCTTGAAGTGATCGACGTCGCCCATCGCCAGTACATAGCTGCGCCCCAGCCGCTGCATGCGCTCGTTTAGGGCGCGGCGGCCTGGCAGGCCAGTCAGCTCATCGCGGAAGGCCATTTGATAGGCCTCGTGGGAGACACCCGCGGCGATCATCAGCATCACCTGGCTGCACATGATGTTCAGGGTAAACGGCAGGATGAAGGTCTGGGGCAACATCCAAAACAGCCCCAGCAACCCTACCAATTGCGCGGCGTGCAATGGCCGTGGCTGACGCCAGTACTGCACCCCCAACAGGATGAATGTGAGAAAAAACATTGGGTAAGACAGCTGGATCAAACTCAGCCATGTGCCATGCAACGCCGGCCAGCGAATCTCCGCCAGCCAGTTCAATAAAGGCTGCGGATAACTTTGCTCAAGGCCCAGCGCAACGCTGCCAATGGCCAGCAGCACCGCACAGCGCGCGACAAAGTCGCGAAACAAGTGGGTCCTCTCCTGCCACAGTGCATAGATGCCAAACAAAAGTGGCAACAGCAGGCAGCACAAATGAAACACCACAGCGGCGTCATCGCGGACCCAGCCATTATCGCGGTAGAAATCAGTCTGGGTGTCCAGCAGGAAATAGGCGATGTACACCGTGATCATCAGGAACAGCTCGCGCTGACGACGGTACACCGCGCAATACGCACCGCCGAGCAGCAACACCAGCGTCGGCAGGACGTTGAACAGAGAGGTGAAGAAGACGTTGAGATCCTTGACGTACGCAGCCGACAACCCCGCCAGCAATAACAGCAGCGACGGTAGGAAATGACTGAAACGTACAGCAGACGCGCGCGGCAAGGGTAAAGCTCCGACCCACAATGAAAGATGGCACAGCGCCTTCACTTGAACACAGTTAAGCACAATCAATGTGACCTATATCACATTGCCATCACTGTAACGGCAGCAAGCCATAATCCCTGAGCGCGCAACTCCGGTTTTTTATCGCTCAAAAAAAAGCCGCCGCTCCCGAAAGAGTGGCGGCTTCGCAGTGAACCCGATAAGGCTTAGTAGCCCAGGTCGAAGTTCTCTTCTTTCATGTCCATCAGGTTGTTGGCGCCCGACAGCATGGTGGCCACGTGAGTGCGGGTACGCGGCAGGATACGCTGGAAGTAGAAGCGCGCAGTCTGCAGCTTGGCGGTGTAGAAGCCTTCTTCGCTGGTGCCGGCAGCCAGTTTCTCGGCAGCCAGGCGCGCCATGTCGGCCCAGAAGTAAGCCAGGCAGGCGTAACCGGAGTACATCAGGTAGTCCACCGACGCGGCACCGACTTCTTCACGGTCCTTCATGGCCGCCATGCCGACCTTCATGGTCAACTCGCCCCATTCCTTGTTCAGTGCCGCCAGCGGCGTCACGAATTCCTGGACGGCTGCGTTGCCTTCGTTGGCCTGGCAGAACTTGTGGACGATCTTGGTGAAACACTTGAGCGCTTCGCCTTGAGTCATCAACACTTTACGGCCGAGCAAGTCCAGAGCCTGGATACCGGTGGTGCCTTCGTACAGCATCGAGATACGGCTATCGCGAACGTTCTGCTCCATGCCCCACTCGGCGATAAAGCCGTGGCCACCGTAGATTTGTACGCCGTGGTTGGCGGATTCAAAACCGACTTCGGTCATGAACGCCTTGGCAATCGGGGTCATGAAGGCCAGCAGTGCGTCAGCCTGTTTCTTGACTTCGTCGTCGATGCTGTACTTGACCACATCAACCTGTTTGGCGGTGAAGTAGACCATCGCACGGTTGCCTTCGGCGAACGCTTTCATGGTCAACAGCATGCGGCGTACATCGGGGTGGACGATGATCGGGTCGGCGGCCTTGTCCGGCGCTTTCGGGCCAGTCAGGGAACGCATTTGCAGGCGATCACGGGCGTATTTCAGACCACCCTGGAAACCGATTTCGGCGTGGGACAGGCCTTGCAGCGCGGTGCCCAGACGAGCGGTGTTCATAAAGGTGAACATGCAGTTCAGGCCTTTGTTCGCCGGGCCAATCAGGAAACCGGTGGCCGCGTCGAAGTTCATCACGCAGGTGGCATTACCGTGGATGCCCATTTTGTGCTCCAGGGAGCCACAGGACACAGCGTTGCGCTCACCGAGCGAACCATCGGCGTTCGGCATGAACTTTGGAACGATAAACAGCGAAATGCCTTTGGTGCCAGCCGGTGCGTCCGGCAGGCGGGCCAGCACGATATGGACGATGTTGTCGGCCATGTCGTGTTCACCGGCCGAGATGAAGATTTTGGTACCGGAAACTTTGTAGGAGCCGTCGGCCTGAGGTTCGGCCTTGGTGCGCAACATGCCCAGGTCGGTACCGCAATGTGGCTCGGTCAGGCACATAGTGCCGGTCCATTCACCCGACACCAGCTTGGTCAGATAAGCGTCTTGCTGCTCGGCAGTGCCGTGCTCGGAAATGGTGTTCATCGCGCCATGTGACAAGCCTGGGTACATGCCCCACGACCAGTTGGCTTCGCCGACCATCTCGCTCACTGCCAGGCCCAGGGACTCCGGCAGGCCTTGGCCGCCGTGTGCCACGTCATGGGCCAGGCTTGGCCAGCCGCCTTCGACGAATTGCTTGTAGGCTTCTTTGAAACCAGTAGGGGTTTTAACGCCTGACTCGCTCCAGGTGCATCCTTCGATGTCACCTACGCGGTTCAACGGAGCCAGCACTTGCTCACAAAACTTGGCGCCTTCTTCGAGAATGGCGTCAACCATGTCCGGGGTAGCGTCCTGGCAAGCCGGCAGACTCTGATAGTGCGCTTCGTAGCCGAGCAGTTCGTCACGAACGAAGCGAATATCACGCAAGGGGGCCTTGTAGTCAGGCATAGCGATAAACCTCTGCTGATGAATCTAGGATGAACAACCGCGTGGATTTGTTGTAGCGGTCAAACAGTTGTTTGAAACATACGTTTACGACCTATCCTTGTCAAGCGTCCCGCAAATACCGTTTGTCCTGACGTGGGTCAACTGCAGGCACGGCGAGGCCTGCAGCAAAATGCCGCATGAAGTTTCAAAGTTTTAGAAAGTCAGAAAGGGGACGCAAGGCAAACGTGTGAGCTGGCTTGCCAGCTCACACAGGAAAGCCGGCATGCACTAAATTCAGGCGTAGGTATCGATCAACGTACCGAGCATTTCATCGGAAGCCTTGGCGATTTTCACGCCCAGCTCCACTTGGAATTTCCCCTCAGCCATCTCGACCATATTGCTCGCCGAATTCGAGGGATCTGCCGCCCGCAAACGGTCGTTTTGCGCGTCCGAAGGCTGGCTAGTGGCGGCACTGGCAATTTTGCCCGCGGCCTGGTCGACACGGTTCTGCCCGGACTGAATGCTGCTCAGCCCAGAGTAAAACGCGCTGCTTCCAGAGATTTCCATGGCGTAAACCTGCCTTTACAGAATCATGAACAGTTATTGAAGCAGACATCCTCAGGAAATGCCCGTCAAAAACACTAATGGCATAATGCCTTGGCTATAGGAAAAACTAGTCAAGCAGGTCCAATTGCAGGTACTCAGCAACGGCTTCAGCGCTGGGGTGCTTGAGTTTCGGCACCCTTCCCAGACATGGTGCGGGCAGTCGCTCGGCCAGCGTGGCGAGGTTTTCTTCCAGACGAGAGGTCTTGGGGTCGATGATATTGGCCACCCACCCCGCCAGCGGGAGGCCATCACGGGCGATGGCTTCAGCGGTCAGCAGCGCATGATTGATGCAGCCCAGACGCACACCCACCACCAGGATCACCGGTAGCTGCAATGCCTTCGCCAGATCCGACAGGTTGTCCTGATCCGCCAACGGCACCCGCCAACCGCCCGCCCCCTCTATCAAAGTGAAATCCGCCTGTTTGGCAAGAATCTGCTGCATGGGCGTTAACAAGGACTGCACGGTGAGCGCTACTGCAGCTTCCCGGGCCGCCAGATGCGGCGCGATGGCCGGCTCGAATGCCACCGGATTGACCTCGGCATAGGTCAATGGCAACGAACACTCGTCCAACAAGGCTAGCGCATCAGCATTGCGCAACCCCTTGGGCGTCACTTCACAGCCCGAGGCCACTGGCTTGCCAGCTGCGGTGCTCTTGCCCGCTTGCCGCGCCGCATGCAACAGGCCCGCGGCGATGGTGGTCTTGCCGACGTCGGTATCGGTACCGGTGATGAAATAGGCGGTGCTCATAGAGGCTTCTCCAGTACGGCATACACCACTTGATAGGTCGCCGGCAGCCCTTGGGCCTGGCGAAACTGCTCGTATGCCTCAACCAGTGCAACAATCCGTGCTCGGCCGGTAAGGCCACCGGGCCGCCCCGGATTAAGATTGTGCGCACCCAACGCTTTCAATTCATGGGTCAGGCTGCGCACATCCGGGTAGTGCAGCACATGGGGACGTTGCTCCAGGCTCACCACCCGCAACCCGCTGTTGTCGCACAGCTGTTGATAAGTACTGAACGGCCGGAAGCGATTAACGTGAACCAGGCCGTCCGCCGCCCGCCAGCTTTCCCGTAGTTCATCCAACGTACCGACGCACAGGCTGGCAAACGCCAGCACGCCACCGGGCTGCAACACTCGCTGGGCTTCGCTGAGCACCGCCGCGAAATCGGCGCACCATTGCACCGCAAGGCTGGAAAAAATCAGCCCGCAACTGCTGTCCTGCAACGGCAGGCGTTCGGCATCACCGGCGATGAAATGCTCGGCACCGCCCAAGGGCCGGGCGTGATTGAGCATCCCTTCGGCGATATCCAGCGCCAGGCCTTGGCTGCCGGCAAATGTAGCGTCCAGCGCACGACTGAAATAACCAGTGCCGCAGCCCAGGTCCAACCAGCGCTGGGGAGAAAACCCCTCGGGCAGACGCCGCAGCAGTTCGCCACCGACCGCACGCTGCAACTCGGCGACGCTGTCATAGCTGGCCGCCGCACGGGAAAAGGATGCTGCAACCTGACGCTTGTCGGGCAAGGTCCCGGGCACTGGAAAAGGGCGCAATAGAGGATGGGATAAATCAGTCATCACCGCACTCATGCAAAAAAACCTGGATCGCCCCGGCTACGCCATGGGGGTCCTCCAGAAGAAAGGCGTGGCCGGCCTGTTCAATCAGACCGATTTCAACATCCGGCAATAACTTCAACAGTTCACTGCCCGCCTCAGCGGGCACCAGGCCATCCAGTCCGGCAAACAAATGCAGTTGCGGACCGCGAAAGGCCTGCAAGGCGTCCCGAGTGTCCAACTGCGTCAACAACTCAAGGCCGGTCATCAGCACCTTGGACGGTGTATTCGGCGCACCGCTGACCAACAAGCGCGCCAGGCCCCGTGGATCTTGCGCGCCCTTGGCACAGAGCAGGCCGAAGCGTTTGAGGGTGACTTGGGAGTCGGCATGGCAACCGGCGAGGAAGGCGTCGAAGGTTTCTGCGGGCATTGCGCTCGGCCAACCGTCATGGGCGACGAAACATGGGTTGCTGGCCAAGGTCAGCAAACCGCAACAGCGGTCACCGCGACGGGCTGCCAGCTCCGAAGCAAGCATGCCACCCAGGGACCAACCGCCGAGCCAGGCGTTATCGGGCAGCGTCGCATCGAGTTCGTCGAGCCACTCGTCGAGGTCACTGGAGCACAGCTCCGGCAAGGGCTCGATATCGACCCGCAGGCGCTCGTCCAACCCTCGCAACGCGGCGGCCAAAGGTTCCAACGGCGACACGCCAAGGCCCCAGCCGGGCAGCAATATCAGTCGATCACGCATGGTCGGGCTCCTGGCCTAACAAGCGGAAACACTCTTCCAATGCGCTTAACAATAGCTGCACCTGCGTTTCACTGTGGGCCGCCGACAATGTCACCCGCAAACGGGCACTGCCGGCGGGCACGGTGGGCGGACGAATCGCAGTGACCATCAGCCCTCGCTCGCGCAGCATCTGTGACAAGCGCACCGCCCGGCCACTGTCGCCAATCATGATCGGCTGGATCGGCGTGAAGCTGTCCATCAGCTCCAGGCCGATTTGCTGGGCGCCCTGGCGAAACTGGCGGATCAGCGTATTCAGATGCTCGCGCCGCCAGTGTTCTGTGCGCAGCAACTCAAGGCTTTTCAGGGTGGCGCACGCCAGCGCTGGCGGCTGGCTGGTGGTGTAGATGTACGGCCGGGCGAACTGGATCAGGCTTTCGATCAACTCCTCGCTGCCGGCGACAAACGCGCCAGCCGTGCCGAACGCCTTGCCCAGGGTACCGACCAGCACCGGCACGTCTTCCTGGCTCAGGCCGAAATGCTCGACGATCCCGCCACCATTGGCGCCCAGCGGGCCGAAACCATGGGCGTC
Organism: Pseudomonas sp. C321; assembly: GCF_055407105.1. Taxonomy (NCBI): domain Bacteria; kingdom Pseudomonadati; phylum Pseudomonadota; class Gammaproteobacteria; order Pseudomonadales; family Pseudomonadaceae; genus Pseudomonas; species Pseudomonas sp. C321. The sequence continues at coordinate 84,767 of NZ_JBUZRB010000002.1, forward strand.
ATCGACCATCAACCAAGCGCCTTTGGCCCGGGCTTCGAGGGCCAGCGCCGGCAGGTCGGCAAGGTCGCCGTCCATGCTGAACACGCCGTCGGTGACCACCAATATGTTGCCGGTGGCTTTCTCCAGGCGCTTGGCCAGGCTGACAGCGTCGTTGTGCAGATAACGATTGAAGCGCGCCCCGCTGAGCAAGCCGGCATCCAGTAAGGAGGCGTGGTTGAGGCGGTCTTCCAGAACCGTATCGCCCTGCCCGACCAATGCAGTAACCGCACCGAGGTTGGCCATGTAGCCGGTGGTAAACAGCAGCGCCCGAGGGCGACCGGTGAGGTCGGCCAGGGCTTCTTCCAGTTCATGGTGCGGCGTGCTGTGGCCAATCACCAGGTGGGATGCGCCACCGCCCACTCCCCAGCGGGACGCCCCGGCGCGCCAGGCTTCGATCACTTGCGGGTGATTGGCCAGGCCCAGGTAGTCGTTGTTGCAAAAGGCGAGCAAAGGCTGGCCGTCCACCACCACTTGCGGGCCTTGGGGGCTTTCCAGCAGTGGCCGTTGGCGATATAGGTGTTCGGCACGACGGGCAGCGAGACGCGCGGCGAGATCGAAAGACATGCAGGCCTCGGGGATATCAGAAATTGAATGTAGCCGCTGCCGCAGCGGCTACAGGGTGAAGCCAGGATCAAACCGCGGCGTTATAAAACTGCTCGCTGCTCTTCTGTTCCACCAGCGCCTGCTCGATGGCCGCCTGGTGTACCTCATCGGCATGCTCCTCGCGGGCTTCCGGCAAGATTCCCAGGCGCGAGAACAACTGCATGTCCTTGTCCGCCTGCGGGTTGGCGGTGGTTAGCAGTTTGTCGCCGTAGAAAATCGAGTTGGCGCCGGCAAAAAACGCCAGGGCCTGCATTTGCTCGTTCATCGCTTCCCGGCCAGCCGACAGGCGCACATGGGATTGCGGCATGAGAATGCGCGCCACCGCCAGCATGCGGATAAAGTCGAACGGGTCGATGTCCTCGGCGTTTTCCAAGGGCGTGCCAGCGACCTTGACCAGCATGTTGATCGGCACCGACTCCGGATGCTCCGGCAGGTTGGCCAGTTGAATCAACAGGTTGGCGCGATCATCGAGGGACTCGCCCATGCCGAGGATGCCGCCGGAGCAGATCTTCATCCCTGAATCACGCACGTAGGCCAGGGTTTGCAGGCGCTCACCGTAGGTGCGGGTGGTGATGATGGAGCCATAGAACTCCGGCGAGGTGTCGAGGTTATGGTTGTAATAATCCAGACCGGCCTGGGCCAGTGCTTCAGTCTGGCCCTGGTCGAGGCTGCCGAGGGTCATGCAGGTTTCCAGGCCCATGGCCTTGACGCCTTTGACCATCTGCAATACGTAGGGCATGTCCTTGGCCGACGGGTGTTTCCAGGCCGCGCCCATGCAGAAGCGGGTCGAGCCGATGGCTTTGGCGCGGGCGGCCTCTTCGAGGACCTTCTGCACTTCCATCAGTTTTTCTTTTTCCAGGCCAGTGTTGTAGTGGCCCGACTGCGGACAATATTTGCAATCTTCCGGGCAGGCGCCGGTCTTGATCGACAACAGGGTAGAAACCTGGACCCGATTGGCATCGAAATGCGCGCGGTGCACGGTCTGCGCCTGGAACAACAGGTCATTGAATGGCTGCACGAAAAGCGCTTTGACTTCGGCTAAAGACCAATCGTGACGCAGGTTGGCAGTGATGCTGGCGCTCATGGGCGATTCCTTGTTTATGCTTTGGCAAGCGCTGCGGGAAAAGTAATACCCACAGGCACGACACGGATGTTCGGCATATTTAAGGAAGAATCATGCACTGTCAACCTGGACTCAAACACGAAGTCTACATCTGGTCGAAAAACAACCAGATCTGTTTAATTTGCGATGAGGCCACTGATACGGCCCATTCGATCTGTAACTTCTGCGAAACCGAACTGCCGTGGCTGATGGATCATTGCGAAGTGTGCGCCCTGCCCCTGCCCCTGCCCATGGCGGGCCTGACCTGCGGCCAATGCCAAAGGCAGCTACCCGCGTTTAAACACGTAGCTACGCCCTTTACCTACAGCTTCCCGGTCGACACGCTGATCAGCCGCTTCAAGCACCAGGCCCGATGGCCGCTGGGCCATTTGCTGGCACACCTACTGGGACAATGCCTGCAAGATCGCTATGAAAACGCCGAGCTGACACGCCCTGACTGCCTGTTCCCGGTTCCCATGGCCCGCAGACGCCTACGGGAAAGGGGCTATAACCAGGCGACAATGCTCGCGCGATGGTTGAGCAAGGATTTGGACATTCCCTGCGATGAGCGGGTGTTACTACGCCCACATGAAACCGTGGCACAGCAAAACCTGGACGCAAAAAACCGCAAAAGCAATCTGCTCAAGGCATTTGCACTGGCACCCGGCGCTGCGGTCAAAGGCCTCCACCTGGCCCTGGTGGACGATGTACTGACCACCGGCGCCACCGCCAACAGCCTGGCCCGGCTGTTAATCGACGCTGGCGCGCGGCAGGTCGACGTGTACTGCCTGGCGCGTACGCCAAAACCTGGCACATGACTTGACGCCGACGCGCCCTGCCCGCAACGTCCTGTGTATTCCATCGAAGCGTGTAACCGTTCGTCATGACTTTACCGACCCTGTTGAGCCAACACATCGTCCGTCGCCCCCAGCGCATTGCCCTGCTGCAGCACATCGCCGAACAGGGCTCCATCACCCGCGCGGCGAAAAGTGCCGGCCTGAGTTACAAAGCCGCCTGGGACGCCATTGATGAGCTGAACAACCTGGCGCAAAAGCCGCTGGTGGAACGCAGCGTCGGCGGCAAGGGCGGCGGTGGCGCGCGGTTATCCACAGAAGGCGAGCGGGTGCTGCGTCTCTACCAACGCCTGCAAGCGCTGCAAGCCCAAGTGCTGGATGCCGCTGAAGATGCCAGCGACCTCGACTTGCTGGGCCGCCTGATGCTGCGCACCAGTGCCCGCAATCAGTTGCACGGTAAAGTCATCGCCATCGATAGCCATGGCCGCAACGACCTGATCCGACTGGAACTGGCCGCCGGGCTCACCCTCGATGCGCAGATTACCCACGACAGTACCCTGCGCCTGGAGCTGGAAATCGGCACCGAGGTGGTGGCGTTGATCAAGGCTGGTTGGCTCGAAGTCGTCGCGGTTGAGGCAGCCACAACACTTGAACACAATTGCATGAGCGGTAATATCGACGCCATTCTCGACGCCGACGATGGCCCCAGCGAAGTGCGCATCGCCCTGCCCAATGGCCAGGTTTTATGCGCGCTGGCGCAACCCGAGCAGCTCAAGGCGTTGGGTGCCGTCAACGGAAAAACCATCCAGGTGCAGTTCGCGCCCAGCAATGTGCTGCTGGGTATCGCGGTGTAACTGACGACCGTCGCAAAACTGCAACGGTTTCGTCACACACGTTCCCTATGGTGTTTGCAAAAACCATAACGGGGCCTGCTATGAACCTATTAGAAGAAAACCAAGCCACTGACCTTGAACAGATGGTCGGCCTTAGTCGCCGCCGCTTTATCGGTGCAGGCGCCCTGTGCGGTGCCGCGATGTTCCTGGGTGGCAACCTGCTGACCCGCAGCGCCCTGGCCGTCAATGCCGCGTCTTCAAGCCCCTTGCTGGGTTTTGCCAGCATCGCCGCCGCCACCAGCGACACCATCACCCTGCCGCCCGGCTACACCTCTTCGGTGCTGATCAGTTGGGGCCAGCCGCTGCATAAGAATGCACCCGCCTTCGACCCAACCGGCAACGGTACCGCCAAAGCCCAGGAACTGCAGTTCGGCGACAACAATGACGGCATGAGCCTGTTCGCCTTCCCTGGTGACGACCGCAGGGCGCTGATGGCCATCAACAACGAATACACCAACTACCGCTACCTGTTCGCCCACGGTGGCATGCCGCAATCGGCCGAAGACGTGCGCAAGGCCCTGGCCAGCGAAGGGGTGTCGGTGATCGAGGTGCAGCGCAAAGGCGACACTTGGCAGTTCGTCCAGGACTCGCGCTACAACCGGCGCATCCACGGCAACTCGCCCCTGCGCTTCGGCGGTCCGGCTGCCGGGCACGCCTGGCTGCAAACCGAGGCTGACAAGAGCGGCAAAAAAGTCCTCGGCACGTTCCAGAACTGCGCCAACGGCATGACCCCGTGGGGCACTTACCTGACCTGCGAAGAAAATTTCACCGACTGTTTCGGTAGCAGCAACCCGCAGCAAGCGTTCGACGCCGGGCAGAAACGCTACGGCGTGGTAGCCGCCAGCAAGGACATCAACTGGCATCAGCACGACCCGCGCCTTGATATGGCGAAAAACCCCAACGAACTCAACCGCCATGGCTGGGTGGTGGAAATCGACCCGTTCGACCCACAATCCACGCCGGTCAAGCGCACCGCCCTGGGCCGCTTCAAGCACGAGAACGCCGCCCTCGCTGAAACACGCGACGGCCATGCCGTGGTGTACATGGGCGACGACGAACGTGGCGAATTTATCTACAAATTCATCAGCCGCGACAAGATCAATCACAAAAATCCCAAGGCCAATAAAGATCTGCTGGACCACGGCACCTTGTACGTGGCGATTTTCGATGCAGGCGATGGCAATGCAGACCACCCCAAGGGCCAGGGCCAATGGGTCGAACTGACCTTCGGCAAAAACGGCATCGACGCCAGCTCAGGTTTTGCCAGCCAGGCCGAAGTGCTGATCCACGCACGCCTGGCCGCCAGCATCGTGAAGGCCACGCGCATGGATCGCCCTGAATGGATTGTCGTCAGCCCCAGCGACGGCCAGGTCTATTGCACCCTGACCAACAACGCCAAGCGTGGCGAAGACGGCCAACCCGTGGGCGGGCCCAACCCACGGGAGAAAAACGTCTACGGCCAGATCCTGCGCTGGAAGGCCAATGCCGATGACCACGGCGCGCCGAACTTCACCTGGGACTTGTTTGTGGTGGCGGGCAACCCCGGCGTGCATGCCGGCAAGCCCAAGGGCGGCTCGTCCAATATCAACCCGCAGAACATGTTCAACAGCCCCGACGGCCTGGGCTTCGACAAGGCTGGGCGCTTGTGGATTCTCACCGATGGCGACTACAGCAACAGTGGCGACTTTGCCGGCATGGGCAATAACCAGATGTTGTGTGCCGACCCGGCAACGGGGGAGATTCGCCGGTTCATGGTTGGGCCGGTGGCGTGCGAGGTGACAGGGATCAGCTTTTCGCCAGATCAGAAAACCCTGTTTGTGGGGATTCAGCATCCAGGGGAAACCGGTGGCTCGACGTTCCCAGAGTATTTGCCCAACGGCAAGCCTCGGTCGTCGGTGATGGCGATTCGGCGGGAGGATGGTGGGATCGTCGGTTCATAAGAGCCAACACAATTTTCTGTGGCGAGCGGGCAAGCCCGCTCGCCACAACAAGTCCACTCACCCACCTATCCAGGCTGGTGTGCGATACCATACCGGGCCGGACGCGGCGCCCTGCTGCGCGCAGGAGTTCGCATGGCCCACCCGTTTGCAACACTTACCCCTGACTTGGTGCTCGACGCAGTAGAGAGCATCGGTTTTCTCAGTGACGCCCGCATCCTCGCGCTCAACAGTTATGAAAACCGCGTCTATCAGGTCGGCATCGAAGATTCCGAGCCGCTGATCGCCAAGTTTTATCGCCCTCAGCGCTGGACCAACGAAGCGATTCTCGAAGAACACCGCTTCACTTTCGAACTGGCCGAGTGCGAAGTGCCGGTGGTCGCGCCGATGATCCACAACGGCGAAAGCCTGTTCGAACACGCGGGTTTTCGCTTCACTCTGTTTCCCCGTCGCGGCGGCCGTGCGCCAGAGCCGGGCAATCTCGATCAGTTACACCGCCTAGGGCAGTTGCTCGGTCGTTTACACGCGGTCGGCGCCACCCGCCCTTTCGAACACCGCGAAGCCCTGGGGGTGAAGAACTTCGGTCACGATTCCCTGACTACCTTGCTGGAAGGCAATTTCATTCCCAAGAGCCTGCTGCCCGCCTACGAGTCCGTGGCCCGCGACCTGCTCAAGCGCGTGGAAGAGGTCTACAAGGCCACACCCCACAAGAACATCCGCATGCACGGCGACTGCCACCCCGGCAACATGATGTGCCGCGACGAGATGTTCCACATCGTCGACCTCGATGACTGCCGCATGGGCCCGGCAGTGCAGGACTTGTGGATGATGCTCGCCGGTGATCGTCAAGAATGCCTGGGGCAGTTGTCGGAATTGATGGACGGCTACCAGGAGTTCCACGACTTCGATCCCCGCGAACTGGCGCTGATCGAACCCCTGCGCGCCCTGCGCCTGATGCACTACAGCGCCTGGCTGGCACGACGCTGGGATGACCCGGCGTTCCCCCACAGCTTCCCGTGGTTCGGCAGCGAGCGGTACTGGGGCGACCAGGTGCTGGCATTGCGCGAGCAACTGTCGGCACTCAATGAAGAGCCGTTGAAACTGTTCTAGACGGGCCCGCTCCTCTGTAGGAGCGAGGGGGACGCCTAGTTCTTGCTCGCTAGAAACCCGAGGGCAACGCGTTCATTCAGGATGATCGCGTTATCGTTAACGGTCTTCGCGAGCAAGCCCGCGCCTACAGAAAGCAAATCCCATTGACCGACAAATCTCCTTACAATCACAGCTTTGTTAGCTGCCTAAGCAAGGATTCTGCATGCAAGCCGCCAACCCCCGTCGCGGGTACATATTGGGCCTGAGTGCCTACGTCATCTGGGGAATGTTCCCGCTCTACTTCAAAGCAATCGCCAGCGTTCCCGCCGTAGAAATCATAGTGCACCGCGTGCTGTGGTCGGCGCTGTTCGGCGGCTTGCTGTTGATGGTCTGGAAACACCCTGGCTGGTGGCGCGAACTGCGGGACAACCCAAAGCGGCTGGCAATCCTGGCCTTGAGCGGGTCCTTGATCGCGGGCAACTGGTTGACCTACGTCTGGTCGGTAAACAGCGGCCGCATGCTGGAAGCCAGCCTGGGTTACTACATCAACCCGCTGGTGAATGTGCTGCTGGGTATGTTGCTCCTGGGCGAACGCCTGCGCCGCCTGCAATGGGTCGCCGTCGGGCTCGCCGCATTGGGCGTCGTGCAACAGGTGTGGCAAGTCGGCAGCCTGCCGTGGGTGTCCCTGGTGCTGGCGTTGACCTTTGGCTTCTACGGTTTGATCCGCAAACAAGCGCCGGTCAAGGCATTGCCGGGGCTGGTGGTAGAAACCTGGATGCTAGTGCCGATTGCCGTGGCCTGGTTGCTGCTCAACCCAAGCGCCCACAGCGCACAAATGGAGTTCTGGGGCACGTCCGAAGCCTGGTGGCTGGTAGCCGCCGGCCCAGTGACGCTGATCCCGCTGGTGTGTTTCAACGCTGCCGCGCGGCATTTGCCCTACACCACACTGGGTTTCCTGCAGTACCTGGCGCCAACGCTGGTGCTGTTGCAGGCGGTGCTGTTATTCGATGAGCACCTGACTTCCAGCAGCCTGGTGGCGTTTCTGTTTATCTGGGCGGGCCTTGCGGTCTACAGCGTCGATGCCTGGCTCAGCCTGCGCAAACGCTGATCAAATAACGTACAAACCCCTGCAAGCCACAGTGCGCGTGGCTTGCAGGGTTTCACCCCAAGGTTACCCACAACCTGGTCCCCTGCGTTTGTGCACAAGCCCTTGAAATTGCTCATTTTTTGCTCAGCTACCGAAGAGCCCCGGCCGACGTGGTCTGGCGCCGGGTCTCTACAGGTTATCCACAGGCCCATGCAAGATTTCCATGCATAACCTTGTGGGCAGTTACTCCTCGCTGCGCAACGCCAACTCCACCATCAAATCGTCGGCCAGGGTTTCGAGTGCCTCCTGCAATGTCTCCAGTGGCAGGGTCAGGGGCACCGCCAACAAGGCTTCGGCGTGAAACAACGGATCGCTGCTCATCGGGGCGGGGCGTACATCGGTGAACAGGCGTTCCAGGTTGACACCATGCTTGCTCAGTAACGCCGTGATATCACGCACAATGCCCGGTCGATCATTGCCCACCAGCTCCATGGCAATCGGCTTCCACTCGCAGGATTGCGCGATACCGCTTTCAGCGATCAGTACCCGAATGCCGTGGGCCGACAACCCCTGCAGCGCCCCCACCAATTCATCGTAGGCTTCAGCCGGCACACCGACCCGCAGTATCCCGGCAAACTGCCCGGCCATGCGCGCCATGCGACTTTCCAGCCAATTACCACCATGCTCGGCGATGCACTGGGCGACACGTTCAACCTGGCCGGGTTTGTCCGGCGCAATAACGGTCAGTACGAGATGGTCCATGGTGTCAGCCCTCTTGTGTTGGATTAGGTAGGAGCGAGCCCACTTCTACAGGGTGGACACGGATATCAATGAAGACAAATCGTGTACCATTTTTATATTTATCTGGAACAATCCAATAGTTTTTTGAGAACATCCCGTACCCCGCTGTGACCGTACGACCAAAGTGGGTCGCTAAACGACGTATTTAGTCTAATTTTCACAACCGCAACTCATCATGTAGTATGCCGCAGCGCGCACTACATAACGTTAGGTCGATGTCTGCCCAAGCGCCGTCATAACCCCGAACACCCCGTCAGCAAGGTTTGCGCCGTTGATTGGAACCACCCAGCCGCCATCTATGGCATGTACTGGTGCCCAGGGTTTGTGGTTTAAATGGCCAGAGGCTTCATTGGTAAATTGAAAAGCTGAAAAGCGAATAGCTGAGCAGAGTGAGGCAAGCAATGACTGAACACGTTCAAGTCGGTGGCCTGCAGGTCGCCAAAGTCCTGTTCGACTTCGTGAATAACGAAGCCATTCCCGGTACCGGCCTCACCGCCGACCAGTTCTGGGCGGGCGCCGACAAGGTCATCCATGACCTGGCCCCGAAGAACAAAGCCCTACTCGCCAAACGCGACGATTTCCAAGCGCGGATCGATGCCTGGCACCAGACACACGCCAGCCAGGCCCATGACCCGGTGGCCTACAAAGCCTTTTTGCAAGATATTGGATACCTGCTGCCAGAAGCGGCGGATTACCAGGCTTCGACCCAACACGTCGATGACGAAATTGCCCGCATGGCCGGTCCCCAGCTGGTTGTGCCGGTGATGAACGCCCGTTTCGCCCTCAACGCCTCCAATGCGCGCTGGGGTTCGCTGTACGACGCGCTGTATGGCACCGACGCCATCAGCGAAGCCGACGGCGCCGAGAAAGGCCAGGGGTATAACAAGGTTCGTGGCGACAAGGTCATCGCCTTCGCCCGTGCCTTCCTCGACGAAGCCGCGCCGTTGACAGCCGGCAGCCACGTCGATTCCACCGGCTACAAGATCGTCGACGGCAAGCTCGTCGTCAGCCTCAAGGGCGGCAGCAACAGCGGCCTGCGCAGCGATGCGCAATTGATCGGCTACCAGGGCGATGCCGCCACACCGACCGCAATCCTGCTGAAAAACAACGGCCTGCATTTCGAAATCCAGATCGACGCCAGCACCCCGGTCGGCCAGACCGATGCCGCCGGCGTCAAGGACGTGCTGATGGAAGCCGCCCTGACCACCATCATGGACTGCGAAGACTCCGTCGCCGCCGTCGATGCCGATGACAAAGTAGTGATCTACCGCAACTGGCTCGGCCTGATGAAGGGCGACCTGGCAGAAGAAGTGGCCAAGGGCGGCAAGACCTTCACCCGCACCATGAACGCCGACCGCCGCTACACCGGTTTCGACGGCAACGAAGTGAGCCTGCACGGCCGTTCGCTGTTGTTCGTGCGTAACGTCGGCCACTTGATGACCATCGACGCGATCCTCGACAGCCAAGGCAACGAAGTGCCGGAAGGCATTCTCGACGGCCTGCTCACCAGCCTGGCTGCGGTCCACAGCCTCAATGGCAACAACAGCCGCAAAAACAGCCGCACCGGTTCGGTCTACATCGTTAAACCGAAGATGCACGGCCCTGAAGAAGCCGCGTTCACCAATGAGCTGTTTGGCCGCATCGAAGACGTGCTGAAGCTGCCGCGCAACACCCTGAAAGTCGGGATCATGGACGAGGAGCGCCGTACCACGGTCAACCTCAAGGAGTGTATCAAGGCGGCCAGCGAACGTGTGGTGTTTATTAACACCGGCTTCCTCGACCGCACAGGCGACGAAATCCACACCTCCATGGAAGCCGGCGCGATGGTGCGCAAGGCGGCGATGAAGACTGAAAAATGGATCGGCGCCTACGAGAACTGGAACGTCGATATTGGCTTGAGCACCGGCCTGCAAGGTCGTGCGCAGATCGGTAAAGGCATGTGGGCCATGCCTGACCTGATGGCCGCCATGCTGGAGCAGAAAATCGCTCACCCGCTGGCTGGCGCCAACACTGCCTGGGTTCCGTCGCCGACGGCTGCTGCGCTGCACGCGCTGCATTACCACAAGGTCGACGTGTTCGCCCGCCAGGCCGAACTGGCCAAGCGCGAGCGCGCGTCGATAGACGACATCCTGACCATTCCATTGGCCAGCAACACCGATTGGTCCGCCTCCGAGATCCGCAACGAACTGGACAACAACGCCCAGGGCATCCTCGGTTACGTGGTGCGCTGGATCGACCAGGGCGTGGGTTGTTCGAAAGTGCCGGACATCAACGACGTCGGCCTGATGGAAGACCGCGCCACCCTGCGCATCTCCAGCCAGCACATCGCCAACTGGTTGCGCCATGGCATCGTCAATGAAGCCCAGGTTCTGGAAAGCCTAAAGCGCATGGCGCCGGTGGTGGATCGGCAGAACGCCGGTGACGCGCTGTACCGTCCGCTGGCTCCGGATTTCGACAGCAACATTGCGTTTCAAGCAGCGGTTGAGCTGGTGATTGAAGGGACCAAGCAGCCAAATGGGTATACCGAGCCGGTGTTGCACCGTCGGCGTCGTGAGTTCAAGGCTAAAAACGGTCTGTGAGTAAACGCTAGAAACAACAAAGCCCTGGTCGAGAGATCAGGGCTTTTTTGTGGTACTGCATGTTGAGTTCGAACCTAAGGCGCCATCCCCAACTCCCGCTTCACCAACTTTGCCAGCTTCACGCTATCAATCGGCTTGAGCAGAAAGTCCACCACACTCAAGTGCATGGCATCAATCACATCGGGTGCCTCGGCATCCCCGGACATGATGATGATCGGCAACGCGGCCCGGGTGGACCCCCGCACCTGGCGAATCAATTCCAACCCGTTACTCGGTGCCATCCGCAGATCGGTGATCAGCAAACCGATGGAGCTGCTGGTTTTCAATAAATTCCACGCGGCCTCGCCACTCTCAGCCGTCATACAGCGAATGCCATCCAGGCCAAGGATCTCCGCCAACAGTTCACGGGAGTCCTTGTCGTCGTCCACAATCAAGACCCGTTGTGGCGGCAAATCAGGTTCCTGCATTACGGCGCTCAGCGCCTCGCGTTCGGCATCACTCAAAATATCGTGGTCGGACATACGTTTCTCGGCAGTTCTGATCAATCTCCCAGCACAGAAGTCAGACATCACTAGAAGGGCACTCAATGTGCACTTCGTCGGAAAGTTTGCCTAGTGGGCGTTCTACGGGGTTTGGACGATATTCATATAAGGTTTTTCCCTAGCTGTGGAAGTCACATGTGTTGGCATGGCTACCTAGACTTACGTCCAATGGGCACTCGTAGCGCAGGAGTCGACCATGACGGACGATAACGACAAAAAAACTGCGGTCATGGTTATGAGTAAAGCTGATGCTTTCACACAAGCGGGGAAAACTGCTGTGTTGCAGAACATCCACGGCACCCTGCAATTTCTGCAACGCTTCCCGCCGTTCAACCAAATGGAAAACGCCCACCTGGCGTTTCTGGTGGAACAGTGCCAATTGCGCTTCTACGGCCCCGGCGAGAGCATTCTCAAACCCTCGGGCGGGCCGGTAGAGCACTTCTATATCGTCAAGCAGGGGCGCGTGATCGGCGAACGGCCGCATTCGGCCAAGAGCGGCACCGAAACCACCTTCGAAATCGCCACCGGCGAATGCTTCCCCCTGGCAGCGCTGCTAGGGGAACGGGCAACCCGCACCGAGCACAAGGCCGCCGAAGACACCTTCTGCCTGCAATTAAACAAACCGGCCTTCATCAAGCTGTTCGCACTGTCCAGCCCGTTTCGCGACTTCGCCTTGCGCGGGGTGAGCAGCCTGCTGGATCAGGTCAACCAACAAGTCCAGCAAAAGGCCGTGGAAACCCTCGGCACTCAATACTCGTTAAACACGCGCCTGGGCGAACTGGCCATGCGTCATCCAGTGACGTGCAGCCCACTAACGCCGCTGCGCGAGGCCGTGACGCTGATGCATGAGCAACAGGTCGGCAGTATTGTGGTGGTGGATGAGCACAAGGCGCCCCTGGGGATTTTCACCCTGCGGGACCTGCGCCAGGTGGTGGCCGACGGCACCAGCGATTTCACCCAGGGCATCGAGCGTCATATGACCCAGGCGCCGTTCTTCCTGACCCCGGACCACAGCGCGTTCGATGCGGCCATTGCCATGACTGAAAGGCATATCGCCCACGTGTGCCTGGTCAAGGATAAGCGCTTGTGCGGCGTGGTCTCCGAGCGCGACCTGTTTTCCCTGCAACGGGTCGACCTGGTACACCTGGCCCGCACCATTCGCAACGCGCCACGGGTGGAAAACCTGGTGGCGATCCGTGGCGAAATCGGCCAGTTGGTGGAACGCATGCTGGCCCACGGCGCGTCGTCGACCCAAATCACCCACATCATTACGCTGCTCAACGATCACACCGTATGCCGGGTCATCGAACTGACCCTGGCGGACAAGGGCGACCCCGGCGTGGCCTTCAGTTGGCTGTGTTTCGGCAGCGAAGGCCGACGCGAGCAAACGCTGTATACCGACCAGGACAACGGCATTCTGTTTGACGCCAAGGATGCTGCCGAAGCGGCCGAGATTCGCGGCCGCCTGTTGCCACTGGCGCAACAGATCAACCAGAGCCTGGCGCTGTGCGGATTTACGTTATGCAAGGGCAATATCATGGCCGGTAACCCGGAACTGTGCCTGTCGCGCGGTGAGTGGGCGCGGCGCTTTGCCGGCTTTATTCGCGAAGCAACGCCGGAAAACCTGCTTAAATCCAGCATCTATTTCGACTTGCGGGTGGTCTGGGGCGACGAGACGGGTTGCGATCAACTGCGCCAGGGCATTCTTGACCAGGTGGCGGACAACCGCTTGTTCCAGCGCATGCTGGCCGAGAACGCGTTGCGCCAACGCCCGCCGGTGGGGCGTTTCCGCGATTTTGTGCTGACCCGCAAGGGTAATGACAAAGCCACCCTCGACCTCAAGGTTCAGGGGCTCACACCTTTTGTCGACGGCGCACGCCTGCTGGCCCTGGCCAATGGCATCAAAGCCAACAACACCCTGGAGCGCTTGCGCCAACTGGTGGACAAGGAAGTCATCGAGCGGCTGGACGGCGCTGCCTACGAAGAGGCCTACCACTTTATCCAGCAAACCCGCATGCAGCAGCACCAACTGCAAACCCGCGAGAATCAGCCGTACTCCAATCGCGTCGACCCCGACAGCCTCAACCACCTAGACCGGCGCATCCTGCGCGAATCCCTGCGCCAGGCCCAGCGCCTGCAAAGCAGCCTGACGCTACGGTATCAGCTGTGAGTCTGTTCAGTTGGCTGCGCGCGGCCAAGCCAGGACTGGATGCCGGGCAACACGCCCGTCTGGCACAATTGCCGCCACCGCAAGCGCTTGGTGAAGGCTCATTGCGCGGGCAACGCTGGGTGGTGCTGGACCTGGAAACCAGCGGCCTGAACCTCAATCGCGATCAGGTACTGTCCATCGGCGCCGTGGTGATCGAAGACGGCGCCATCGACTTTTCCCAACTGTTCGAACGCACCCTGCAACGGGCCGAAACCAAACTCAGCCCCAGCGTATTGATCCACGGCCTGGGCCCCAGCGCCATCGCCGCCGGCAGCGACCCGGTCGAGGCACTGCTGGACTTCATGGCGTTTGTCGGCGACAGCCCGTTGTTGGCGTTTCATGCACCGTTCGATCAACACATGCTGGGGCGGGCGCTTAAGGACAGCCTGGGCTATCGCCTGGCCCATACGTTTCTCGATGTGGCCGACATCGCCCCGTTTTTGTGCCCGCAGGCCAACATCCGCGAAGCCGGGCTGGATGACTGGATCGAGCACTTCAAGCTGCAGGTGGGCGAACGTCATCACGCCAGTGCCGATGCGTTGGCCACGGCGGAGCTGATGTTGATTTTGTTCAGCCGGGCACGGCGGCAGCAAATCGATAGCCCGCTGCTGTTGCAGCAGCGACTGAGCCAATGGAAGCGCCGCAGGCAGGCCCCGTCCTTTTAATCTTGAGCACAAAACCCTGTGGCGAGCGGACTTGCCACAAAGGGTGTCATAACGCCCCTACCCGACCAACGCCAATTGCACCCGCCCTTCACCTCTGACACAATCGCGAATAATTCTCGTTAGTTTAAACTTCTCGATCGGTGTTGCCTTGTCGTCAGCCCAAAGTCCCCACAGTGAGCTTGTTGGCGCGTTATATCGCGACCATCGCGGGTGGCTGTTGGCGTGGCTGCGACGCAATGTGGCCTGCCCCAGCCGTGCCGAAGACCTGAGCCAGGACACTTTCATGCGCCTGCTGGGCCGTGAAGAGTTACGCGAACCCCGAGAACCCCGTGCATTCCTGGTGGCCATCGCCAAAGGCCTGCTGTTCGATTATTTCCGCCGCGCCGCCCTGGAGCAGGCCTACCTCACCGAACTGATGCTGATCCCGGAAAGCGAGCATCCCTCCCCGGAAGAACAGCAACTGATCCTCGAAGACCTCAAGGCCATCGACCGTTTGCTCGGCAAACTCTCCAGCAAGGCCCGAGCTGCCTTCCTCTATAACCGCCTCGATGGCATGGGCCACGCCGAAATCGCCCAGCGCCTGGGTGTCTCCGTGCCGCGCGTGCGGCAATACCTGGCCCAGGGCATCCGCCAGTGCTACATCGCCCTGTATGGCAAGCCACTGTGAATCAGTTCAGCTCCAAACCAGTATCGGCGCGGGTGCTGGACGCAGCCATCGCCTGGCAACTGTCCCTGGACTCCGGGGACGGCAGTGCCGTGGAGCACGAAGAGTTTCGCAAGTGGCTGGCCAGCAATGAGGAACACGCCCGCGCCTGGCGCCAGTTGGGCATGCTCGATCAGCGTTTCAGCGTGGCCTCGGGCCCGGCGCGCTCGGCCTTGTTGCAGTCGCGCGAAAGCATTCGTCGCCAGGTGCGCAAACTCGGCAGCGGCCTGGCCAGTGTGATGTTGGTGCTGGGCCTTGCGCTGTTCGCTGGGCAACGCTACATGCCGATCAACTATTGGCTGGCCGACCAGCGCACCGCCACCGGCGAGCAACGTACGCTGAAGCTGGCGGATGGCACCGTGATCAACCTCAACACCCATAGCGCCATTGATGTGAGCTTCGATGAAAAGCGCCGACTGATCGTGTTGCAGGAAGGCGAAATCCTCGTCGAAACCGGCCACAACGACGCCCGCCCGTTCATCGTCGAAACCCGCGAGGGCAGCCTGCGGGCCCTGGGCACGCGGTTTATCGTCAAGCGCGAGGACGACGGCACGCTACTCAGTGTCTTGCAGTCTGCCGTCGCCGCCCAGCCAGAAGCATTGCATCAGGAACAGATCTTCAAGCAAGGCCAGCAAGTGCTGATGCGCAGCGATGGCCTTGGCCCGCGGCTGGTCGTAGCCCCCGGCACCGACGCCTGGACCCGCGGCATGCTGGTGGTGGAAGACGCGCGGCTGGGGGATGTGGTTGAAGAGCTGGGGCGCTATCGCACCGGGTATTTGGGCGTGGACAAGCAAGTGGCAGACCTGCGGATCACCGGCAGCTTCCCCCTGCACGATACCGATCTGGCGTTGAATGCCCTGTTACCAACCTTGCCGGTGCAGATCCAGCAGCGCACGCCGTGGTGGGTGACGGTAGTGGCCAAAACAGCGAACACCCCGTAGTTGTCGAGCTTTCTGCTACGGGAAAAAACCAGATAGAAATTATTTTCATTCAGCCCTATCACTTTTTGAATCTCGCTCGGCACATAGGCAATTGAGAAATATTTTCATTCAGGAGCCGCCCCATGTCCCGCTCGCTAGACACCTTGTTGCGCCCCAGCCTGTTAGCCGTGGCCATTGCCTTCTGCACCCCGCTGGCCAGCCCTTTGCTGATGGCTGCCGAACAGGCGTCCAGCGTTCGCTCCTACAACCTGCCGGCCGCACCGTTGGCCAGCACCCTGAACCAGATCGCCAGCCAGGCCGGCCTGGCGCTGACCCTCAACCCGTCGCTGGCTTCGGGAAAGACCTCGACGCCGGTCAAGGGACAGTACGATGCACAGGGCGCGTTGCGCGAGGCATTGCGTGGGACAGGTTTGCAGTTGGAGCAAAGCAGCGCCGGGACATTCAGTCTGGTAGCGATTCCTGAAGGCGTTGTGTCGCTGCCGCAAACCAACATTACCGGTCAGGCCAACTACGAAAGCGCCTGGGGTCCGGTGGAGGGTTATGTTGCTACTCGCACTGCGGCTGGTACCAAGACTGATACCGCACTAGTCGAAGCACCGCGCTCGATTTCTATCGCCACTCGCGAGCAAATGCAGGACCGCAACGTACAAAACCTTGATGACGCTGTTCGTTACATGCCCGGTATTGTTTCCGCCAGCTACGGCAGTGACACCCGCTACGACTGGATGCGTGTACGTGGCTTCGAACCTACGCAATTCCTCGACGGCCTGCCGCTGCCTAGAGGCGTTTACGCCAACCCGAAATCAGAAACCTGGAACCTCGATCGTATCGCGCTGCTGCGTGGCCCGGCCTCGTCGGTCTACGGCCAGACCCCGCCGGGCGGCCTGCTGGACATGGTCAGCAGGCGTCCCAGCGCTGAGTCGAGCAATGCCATCCAAGTACAGTACGGCAGCGACAACTATCGCCAGATCAACTTCGCCAGCACCGGCAAGATCGATGATGAAGGTCAGTTTCTCTACGGCGTCAGCGGCGTCGTGCGCGATGCCGGCACCCAGGTCGATCACATCGACAACAAGCGCTACAACATCGCCCCTAGCCTGACCTGGAACATCAATACCGACACCAAGCTGACCCTGCTCTCGCAGTTCACCCGCGACGATACCGGCACCACCAGCCAGTTCCTGCCGATTCAGGGCACCAAGATCAAGTCGCCACTTGGCGAGGTGTCACATCACAAGAACCTGGGCGACCCGGACTACGAGTTCTACGACCGCACCTACTACGCACTGGGCTACGCCTTCGAGCATCGCTTCAACGATACCTGGCAGTTCAAGCAGAACCTGCGCTATACCAAATCAGAGCTGTCCTTCCAGCAATTGACCGTAGGTTCCTACGACTACGCCCCGGCTGACGCTTTGGGCAATACCAAGCGCACGTCGACCAATGTTGACGAGAATATCGACCAGTTTGCCGTCGACAACAACTTCCAGGCCGACTTCGCCACCGGTGACATCACCCACACCCTGCTGCTGGGCCTGGATCATCAACGCACAGACACTTCGTATCTGTCGATTTATGGCGACGGCGGGACCACCAACATCTTCAACCCGACCTACGGCCAGCCGATCGTGCGCCCGGCGCGCTCCGATGCGTACTACGACTACAACCAGAAAACCGTGCAGACCGGCCTCTACGTGCAGGACCAGATGGCCCTGGACAAGTGGCGCCTGACCCTGGGTGGTCGTGAAGACTGGGTGCACCAAAGCACCACTTACTTCAACAAGAACGATGCGACCAACACCGACCGCAGCAAGAACTTCAGTGGCAACGCCGCGCTGAGCTATGTGTTCGATTCGGGCTTTGTACCTTATATCTCCTACGCCGAATCGTTCCAGCCAGCGAGCAACGCCAGCGTAGACCCTGTCAAGTCGTATAAGCCCACCGAAGGCAAGCAATGGGAGCTGGGGATCAAGTACCAGCCGCCCGGTTCAAACACGCTGCTCAGTGCTGCGGTCTACGACCTGACCCAAAAAAATGTGCTGGTCACCAGCTTCGGGGCGGGTGGTACCACAATCACCGACCAGACCGGCGAAGTGAAGGTCAAGGGCCTGGAACTGGAAGCCGTGTCTGACGTGACCGAGAACCTCAAGGTTATCGCCGCCTACACTCTGGCCAAGTCCGAGGTGCAAAAAGGCCAATACAAAGGCAATCGTCTGCAACTGATGCCAAATCAGCAAGCCTCACTATGGACTGACTACACCTGGCATACCGGCGTGCTCGACGGTTTCGGCATTGGCGCTGGTGCCCGCTACACCGGTAATACTTATGGCGACCAGGGCAATACCTGGCTAGGCAAAGCCGATGCATACACGGTGTTCGATGCCGCCGTGCATTACGACCTCGGCCGCCTGGACAACAGCCTCAAAGGTGCATCCTTGAAACTGAACGCCACCAATCTGTTCGACAAGGACTACATTTCCACCTGTGATGGTTCCTATTGCTACTACGGCGATCAACGCAGTGTGGTCGCCAGTGCCACCTATCAGTGGTAATTGGCTGAGTTAATAACCAAGCCGTCCCAAGGGGGCGGCTTTGGTTTGTCTAAAGGCTATGAAATGAAAAGCAAAACCATCCGCCGCTGGTCCTTCATCCACACATGGGCCAGCCTCGTCTGCACCGTATTTCTGCTGATGCTGGCACTGACCGGCCTGCCGTTGATCTTTCACCACGAGATCGACCACCTGCTGGGCAACGAGCCCGAGTTGCAGCAGATGCCCGCCGATACGCCGCAACTGAACCTGGAACAACTGGTGACGGCGGCGCAGGCCCATCGTCCCGGCGAAGCCATGCAATACCTGGCCTGGGACGAGGATGACAAAAACGGCGTGATCACCATCATGGCTGCCACCGCCGGCACCGAACCCAATTCCTCCCACACCTTCATGCTCGACGCCCGCACCGGCGATGCCGTGGAAACGCCGTCAGCCAATGGCGGGCTGACGCTGTTCCTGCTGCGCCTGCACGTCGACATGTTCGCCGGCCTGCCGGGCAAATTGCTGTTGGCGTTCATGGGCATCCTGTTCGTGCTGGCGATCATCTCTGGCACAGTGTTGTACCTGCCGTTCATGCGCCGGCTGAAGTTCGCCACGGTGCGCCAGGACAAATCCACCCGCCTGCGCTGGCTCGACCTGCACAACCTGATTGGCGTCGTCACCCTGACCTGGGCGCTGGTGGTGGGCGTAACCGGTGTGATCAGCGCCAGCGCCGACCTGATCATCGCTGCCTGGCGCAATGACAGCCTCAGCGCGATGATCGAGCCCTACAAAAATGCCCCGCCACTGACCTTGCGCGCACCCGCCACGGACCTTCTGAAGATCGCCGAAAACGCCGCACCAGGTATGACGCCTGACTTTATCGCCTTCCCAGGCACGCGCTTTTCCAGCGAGCACCATTACGCGGTGTTCATGAAAGGCAGCACCCACCTGACTTCGCATTTGCTGACACCGGTACTGATTGACGCCAGCACGCTGCAAGTAACCGCCATCGCCGAACGGCCGTGGTACATGGACGCCATGGGCATGTCCCAACCGCTGCATTTTGGTGACTACGGCGGCATGCCGATGAAAATCCTCTGGGCGGTGCTGGATGTGCTGACCATCATCGTCCTGGGCAGTGGCGTGTATTTATGGCGGGTACGGCGCAAGGCGGCCAAGCCATGAAGCCCCGGCAGTCGAGTTTCTGGAAGGTGTTCAGCGTTCCGCTGGGGATTGGCTTGCTCTGCGCGGCGGGTTTGTTCGCGGCGTTGCTGGGGGATGGCGCTTGGGATTCCTTGAGTTGGATCGGGCTGGGGATACCGGCGGTGATTGGGGCTTGGGCGTTGTTCAAGCGTTGAGATAGGCTAGGCCCTGCCCTATTCCGAGGAATTTCCATGTCCGCCCCAAGCATGACGTTGTTCCACAACCCCGCCTCACCCTTCGTTCGCAAGGTCCGGGTGCTGCTGTACGAGACCGGCCAGCAGGACCGTGTGGCCTTGCAGGCCGTGCTGGTCACACCGGTCAATCCTGCTGCTGAACTGAACCAGGGCAACCCGGTGGGCAAGATCCCGGCCTTGCGCCTGGCCGACGGCAATGTGTTGCACGACAGCCGGGTAATCCTCGATTATTTCGACCACCAGCACGTCGGCAACCCGTTGATCCCCCGCGAAGGCTCGGCCCGCTGGCGGCGTCTGACCCTTGCCTCGATGGCCGACGGGATCATGGATGCCGCCGTGCTGATGCGTTATGAAACCGCCCTGCGTCCGCCGGACAAGCACTGGGACCAGTGGCTGGAAGAGCAGCGCAACAAGATCCGCCGCACCCTCGCTGAACTGGAACGGGACGCCATTGCCGAACTAGCCAGCCATTTCGACGTAGCAGCCATCAGCGTGGCCTGTGCCTTGGGGTACCTGGATTTTCGCCACCCGGATATGCAGTGGCGGTTGGATAACCCAAGGCTGGCAGCCTGGTATGCCGAAGTCAGCCAGCGGCCGTCGATGCTGGAGACCCAGCCACCGGTTTGACCGGTAATGTCGGTGGCGGGGGAAACAGCGTAATAATCCTCGCCACCAACTGCGCACCCACCCGCTGATCTTCGCGCAACCCCAATGACCTACTCATGCACCGCCTCCAGGTCAAACTCCAGCGGCTCGACCGTTTTGTGTTTGCCCACGCCATACCAGTCCAGTTTGCGCGTCAGCACCATCACCGTGCCCAGCAGGCCGAACAGCAGCAGCGAGCCCATCAACAGCGCGTAATCCTCGGCACTCAACAACCCGTACAACAAGCCATACAACGCCGCCAACCCCGCCGAAAAGCCCAAGCCGTGGGCTACACTGCGCAACACATGGCAGACATAAAAACCAATCAACAACACACAGGCGCTGGCCGAGATCAGGTACGCCAGGGCAAAGCCGATGTGCTCGGAGAGTGACAACAGCAGCAGGTAGAAAAACGCCAGGGCCACGCCCACCAGCGCGTACTGGATCGTGTGCACCGCCAGGCTCTTGAGCACTTCAAAGAGGAAGAAGCCGGCAAAGGTCAGGGCGATAAACAGCAGCGCATATTTGATCGCCCGATCGCTCTTGAGGTACTGGTCCACCGGGTCGATAAAGCTCACGCCAAAGCTGCGGCCGTTGAAGTCTTCACAGCCGCGCTCCGACAGGCAACCTTGCAGCGCCTCTTCCAGGTTGGTGGAGAAAAACGAGGTCTGCCAATTGGCGGTGAAACCTTCGGCGGAGATCTCCCGCTGGGCTGGCAGGAAGTTGCCGATAAAACTCGGATGCGGCCAGTTGGACGCCAGCTTGACCTGGCTGGTCTTGCCCACTGGCACCACTTGCAATTGCTCGGTGCCTTGCAAGCGTAGGTCGAAAGCGAAATCCAGGGGCGCCGGTTTCTTGCTGTCTTGCTGGGGCAACATCACATGCACCCCGTCCCCCAGCCAACCGACCTGAGTGCCCGGCGAAAACTCCAGGCGCTGAGTGCCCAGCTCCAGTTTCAGGGCATTTTCGATACCGCGAATATCGCTGATGCCCACCGCCAGAAATCCCTGGTCAAACTGGTAATCAGCAAAGTTTTCCTTGATGCCCAACTGCTCCGGCAAAACAAAGCGGCCACTGATGCGGTTGTCGGCATGGAACAGCCGCGCCTGATAGATACCCCGTGCCCGCAGTTCGGTTTGCACCTTGGCGTCGAGCTCAAAATGCTCCGGCAGGAAATACAGACGACCGCGCACTTCACGGGTTTCCTCGTAGCGCTTGTTGAGCTTTTCATTGAGCTTCCACTCGCGGACGGTCTTGCGATAAGGCACCACCAGCACCGGGCCACTCAGGCGCTGGCTGTAACTGGAGCTGCTGGCAATGTCCATCAACACGCCGTCGCGCAGCTGCTGGCGGTCGTTGATGATGCCGTCGATCATCAGCAACGGAACCAGCAACAGCAGGATCAGCAGCGCGATGGCGCCCAGTTTGAATAGCAGGCTGCGGTTCATGGGTCTCTCCCTGTTTGAATGGGGAGAGTTTGTGGCGGGTATGTAGAGGCTTTGTGGAGGTGATGTGGAGAGTCTGTGGAGACTCTCCAGCGGGGTCTGTCAGTTGACCACGTTACGGTGGCTACCCTTCTCCAGAATGCTCAACAGCACCTGCGCGGCCTTGGCCCGCAACTCCGGAAGTGCCGCCTCGGAGTAGAACGCCACGTGGGGCGACAGCAGCACATCATCACGGCCGAGGAACTGCTCCGGGATGCCCTGGCGCTCATCCTCGTAAACGTCCAGCCCGACGCCGGCCAGCAGGCCGTCGACCACCGCGTCGCGCAAGGCCTGGCCGTCGATGATCGGCCCGCGCGCGGTATTGATCAGATATTTGCCACTGAGGGCCGCCAACTCACGAGGGCCTATCAGGTGATGGGTTTGCTCGTTGAGCGGTGCGTGGATGCTTACCAGGTCGACCTTGTGCAACAGCTCGGCGAGGGTTTCACACCGCTGGATACCCAGGGACTTCTCCACGCCGCTGCACACATGGGGATCGAAAAAACTCACCTGACAGCCGAACGCCTTGAAGCGCAACGCCGCCGCCATGCCGATCCGCCCGCAGCCGATGATCCCCACCTGCAACTGGCTCAGGCGCGGCAAGGCGCCCACTTCACGCCAGTCCCAACTGCCACGGGACACCACCGTGTGACCGCGCGGCAACCGACGCAGCAGCGACAGAGCCATGGCCACCGCATGATCGGCGACCTCTTCGGTGCCGTAGTCCGGCACGTTAGCCACTTCAATATTGCGCTGGCGCGCAGCCGCCAAGTCGATATTGTCAAAACCCACCGCCGCACGCACGATGCCCCGGCATTGCTCCAGCCGGTTGATAAACGGCGCTTGCAAAGGCACCAGATGCCAACTGATCAACCCGTCGCACTGCAACGCCGCTTGCGGCAGGTCATCGGCGCTGGAGGTCTGGAACAGCGAGACGGTAGCCCGCCCGCCAAACACCTCTTGTTCGATGTCGGCCTTGGTCACGTAGCTGTTGTGAAGCGAGTCGATGATTCCAATTTTCATGGTCTGTCCTTAGATAAGCCAACGAATCGCTGCGCAGGAAAGCGTGCCCGCAGCGACACCGAGCAAGGTGTTTTTGAATTTCCAGACCACCGCCACGGTGATTGCCGCTGCCAGCCAGATCGACACATCGCCGGTGGCCAGTTTCGGGCTGATCAGCGCCGCCAGCAGCGCGGCCGGAAGGTTCTTCAGGAAGCGTTCGGTAAAGCCGTTCAGGCTCGTGCGCTCGGCGGTCACCAGCAAGCCGCCGATACGGGTCAGGTAGGTGACCAGGGCCATGCCGATTATCGCGGCCAGTTCCAGTTCACTCATGGCCGGCCTCCAGTTGCCCCGACTGCGGGAGCGCGGCCACCAGGGCACTGGCGATAATCGCCGCAATCACCACCGACGCCTGGCCGATACCCGGCAATTGCGCGGCGTAGAAAGCAATCACGCCGGAGAGTAGCCAAGTGAAGAAGTCCAGCGAGCGACGCCACAGCAACACCATCAACGACAGGAACATCGCGACAAAGGTGAAGTCCAGGCCAAAGTCCGTCGGCCGTGGGATATGGCTGCCCAATTGCGTGCCCAGCAGCGTGCCGCCGACCCAGCCGAAATAGATCAGCAAACCCGCCTGCACGAAGTAACGCAGGGACGGCGCCGACTGCTTGAATCGATGCTCAGCCAGCGCCCAGGTTTCGTCGATCAGCAACAGGGCGAACGCCGGGATCAACTTGCGTTTGGGCTCGTTGCGAAAGGCCGGTCGCAGCGACAGGCTCATCAGCAAGTGTCGCAGGTTGACCAGTAACGTCGTCATCACAATCGCCACCACCGACAACTGCCCGGACTGCCACTGCTCCACCGCAACAAACTGCGAAGCCCCGGCGAACACCATCAGGCTCATGAAGGTGGCGGCCAGGGGCGACAGCCCGGCCTTGCTGGCCAACACGCCGAACACCAGGCCGAAGACGAAGCCGCTGATGACGATCGGCAAGGCATCCTGCAAGGCGTCGCGAAATTGCAGTTGAGGCTTCATTCCATGGCCCTCTCGAACAATTCCAGCACCCGCTCTTCGAGGGCGGCCTCGCACATTGTGACCCGGATCAAATTGGCGAACGCCGGGTGCGGCGGCCGGTACACGGCGATCCGATGATCCAGCAAGTGCTCCTGCAAATGCTGCGCAGCAGCATTGGACGGCAACAACAGGCTGACGAAATTGGTTCCGGACGGCAGCACACGATAGCCCGCACGGCGCAAACGCTGGCTGAAGGCATCACGCAACAGGGCGTTATTGACCCGAATGGACTCGGCGTGTGGCCGGTCCGCCAACACGACTAGGGCGGCGTGTTGCACCAGGCCGCCGACAGCGTAGTGAATGCGCACCTTGTTCAGCATGGCGATGATGGCCGTATCGGCCAGGGCAAATCCCAGGCGCAACCCGGCCAAGGCGTAAGCCTTGGACAGCGAGCGCACGCGGATGCAGCCTTCCACCGTCCGCTCGCTGTTCATCTGCAGGTCGGGGCAAAAATCCAGGTAGGCCTCGTCCAGCAACAAGGTGCAGTCCTCGGGCAATGACGCCGCCAGCTCCTCGATGGCCTCGGACGACCACCAACTGCCGGTGGGGTTGTCCGGGTTGGCCAGGTAAACCACCTTGGCCCTGGAGCGCACCGCTTCGAGCAACAAGCCGGGAATGTTCACTGCCAGGCTGGTGTCGGTGCGGTGGTACGGGGTTTCGATCACCTCGCACCCGGCGGCCCTGGCGAAATAAGCGAAGGTCGGATACGTACCGGCGCTGCACACCACGCGATCCCCCGGCACGCACAAGGCCCGCAGGCACAGGGCAAGGACGGCATCGGCGCCGCTGTCCAGGCACAATTGCGCCGGATTAAAACCGTGGGCCGTCGCCAGCGCCTGGCGCAGGGCAAAGGCTTGCGGATCGCCGTACAGCCGCGCGTGCTCACAGAAGTCATCGCCATATTGCTCGCGCAGGGCAGTCAGCGGCGCATCGAGGCATTCGTTGCCGCCCAGGCGCAGGTCGACCTGCATGCCGGTGCGCTGCTGGAAGGCGACCATACCGGGAAACGGGTTGGGGTTATCCAGGTCCACCAGGTGGCTGGCAAAACGATTGAACATAGCGGTCATTCCGGGAATGTGCAGGATTGGCCCTGCCAATTGGTGTACTGCAGATACTCACCATCACTGCGCCGCTCAAGGGTCGGCTGGCCGATGATCAAGTCCAGGGGCACCGTGTATTTGCCGGTCTTGTGGGGCAGCACGTATTCCGGCACGGCGATGTTGGACAGCCGGCGTTTCATGCGGCTGACCAGGGCGACGGCGGCGCTGATATCGGTGCGAAAAGCCTGGGAGCCTGGGGAGAACGGCATGAAGTGATACAGGTAATGGGGCTGGATGCCGTGGCGATAGAGCTTGAGGCACAACTCCGCCATGGTCTCGTAATCGTCATTGATGCCACTGAGCAGCGGGATGTTGGCAAACAGGATCGGGCATACCGAGCGCAGGCGTTTGACCGCCACCAGGAAATCCTCGGTCACTTCACGGGGATGGACGATGTGCAGGCCGATGGCGGTGACGTCGTGGCGACCGAGGATCTCCACCAGTTGCGGGGTGATGCGGTACGGATTGAAGGTCAGCGCGCGGGTGTGCAGGCGAATGATCAGGTTCGGGCGAATGGCCCGTAGGTCACTGAGGTAGCCGTCCAGGTGCTTGTCGGAATGCATCAACGGCTCGCCGCCGCTGAGGATCACTTCGTCGAGCTGTGGGTTCTGGCGGATGTAGTCGAGGGTGTCGAGCCAGTCCTGCTTGCGCATCGAGCTTTTGACGGTTTGTTTTTCCAGGGTGCGCAGCGCTTCGTAGCAAAACTGGCAGTAGGCGTGGCAGACGTTGGCCAGGCGCAGGATGACGCGGTTGTCGTATTTGTGCTGGCAGATCGGGGTGACCATTTCATCGGGCAACTCCCAGTTTTCCGACTCGCCGTCATAGCCCAGCGCCTGGGTGGCGGGGCTGCTGTTCCAGTCCGGAATCAGTTGGCGCCAGAACGGATCATCGGCCAGGGGGCGCATGTGCTCATCGACTTTGATCAGCCCCAGGGTGTAGGGCGTTACGGTGAGCTTGCGGTTTTCCAGGTGTTCGCCGATGCGTTGCAACCAGCCATCCTGCTCCAGGCCCGGGAAGTAACTAAGCAACTCGTCGAGCTTGGTCACCGCATTGCGTTGCTGCCATTTCCAGTCGCCCCAATTGTCCAGGTTGGTCACGGCCAACTGGTGGGTGTGCTGGGGTGTCGATACCGACGGTGACAGGGCCTCAGTCATCTCTATTCCTCCTGAATTAAGCTGAACGTTGCCGCCCAGGCTTACGCCAGAAATCCCGATCACCCAAAAACAGTAGTGGCTCTGCTGTGATAACTGTTAGAAAATTCGTCCTAACACTTCGCGGTACAGGTTACAGGGATGGAACTCATACTAGACCGCTCACCCAATGTTGCCGTTATCGAGCAACTGGTGGGCGCCATCAAGGACGCAATCGGACGCGGCGAGATCAAGCCCGGGCAGCGCCTGCCGTCGATTCGCAAACTCTGCGCTACACACGACCTGAGCTACCACACGGTGGTCAGCGCCTACGAGCGCCTGGAAATCAACGGCTTTATCAGCGCCAGCCAGGGCCGTGGTTTTTTCGTCGAGGCCCAGGCGGCCGGCAAGCCGCTGGCTGCGATCCGGCTGGAGCCTCTGGAAGCCGCTGACCGGGGCAACCTGAACGCCTTCTGGCGGATTTTCCACGGTGATGCCTACAGCATGAAACTGGGTTGCGGCTGGCTACCACCAACCTGGCGCGACACCCAGGCCCTGGCGCGGATCGTGCGGCGCACTGCCAACTTCGCCCACAGCTCGCTGATCGAATACGGCGACCCGCTCGGCCACCTGCCGCTGCGCCAGAACCTGGCCCAGCACCTGCACAACAAGTTGGCGCTGACGGTCAATCCTGATCAGGTGCTCACCACTCTCGGCGCTACCCAGGCCCTGGATTTGGTGATCCGCAAGCTTATTGAACCGGGCGACTGTGTGCTGGTGGACGACCCGTGCAACAGCAACCTGGTGCAGTTGCTGGCCCTGCGCGGTGCAACCGTGGTCGGTATCCCGCGCCTGCCAGACGGCCCGGATATCGAGACGCTGGAAAAGGTTCTGGCCAGTCGCCCGGTCAAGGCGTTCTTCATCAACTCACAATTTCACAACCCTACCGGTTCGTCATTGAGTCCACAGAACGCCTTCCAGATTTTGCAGCTGTCCTATCAGTACGACCTGCTGTTGGTGGAAGACGATGTCTACGGAGACCTGACCGGTGAACACGGTACGCGCCTGGCGACCCTCGACGGCTTGCGCAAGGTGATCTACATCAGCAGCTTTTCCAAAACCCTGTCCGCCAGCTTGCGGGTGGGCTATCTCGTAGCGCCGACTCACCTGATCGCCGCGCTGGCGGATTTGAAACTGCTGACCAGCGTTGCCGTGCCGAGCTTCTGCGAGCGTTTTCTCAGCGCAATCCTGTCGGACGGGATTTATGAGCGGCACCTGAACCTGGTGCAGCGCAAATTGCAGACTCACCAGGCGATTGCCCAGGCCAGTTTCCAGCGCTGGGGTTGGGAGATTTTTCATCTGCCTGATGGCGGCTTGTTCCTCTGGGTACGTCACCCCAGGCTGAACCAAATTGACGAGTTTCTGGAGCGCGCCTACAAACACGGCATCCTGCTGGCCCCCGGCCAATTGTTCAGCGCCGATGGCCACAAGAGCAACTGGCTACGGATCAACGTGGCGCACCTGGACCCGGCCAAGGCTCAGTGGCTGTTCCAGCTATAAGTCAGCCGGCAGCCACAGCACCACTAACACTCCGCCGGCGACATTGCCGATCTGCAAGCGCCCACCGTGCAACTGCATCACTTCTTCGACAAAGTTCAGACCCAGGCCGGTGCTTTTGCGCCCGCTGGCGGGTCGTGGCAGCGAATAAAAGCGCTCACTCAAGCGCGGCAGAGCATAGTCGGGGATCGCTTCAGCCTGGTTGAACAGGCTCAGCTCAATCTGCTTGTCCCGACGTTGAGCGGTGAAGCGCAAGGTGCCGCCGGGCGGGGTGAAATCCAGGGCGTTTTCCAGCAGGTTGCCCAAGGCCTGACGTAGCAGGAAGGGTTCGCCGAATAGTCTGAGGTCCGCCGCAATGCCCTGCTCCACCTGCAAGCCGGCACTTTCGATCCGCGCACATTGCGCCTTGAGCACTTCGTCCACCAGCACTGCCAGCGGCAAGGCGCTTTGCTCTTCCAAGCCCTGGCGTTGCTCGACCTGGGCCAGGTTCAGCAAGCGTTCGATCAACTGCTGCAAGCGCGCACTTTCGCTGTCGATATTGCCGACAAACCGCTGCTGCTGGGCCTGGGACATTTCCCCCTGCAACAGCTCCGCCGCGCCGCGAATCGCCGCCAGCGGGCTTTTCAATTCATGGGTCAGGGTATGCACGTAGCACTCGACGTAAGCCTTGCCCTCCAGTTGGGTGCGCATGTGTTCCACGGCGGTGGACAGTTGTTCCAGCTCGCCACCCCGGTAATGCGGCAACTCGGCGCGATGCCCTTCGCTGACCGCCTGGGCGTAGGCCGTCAACCGCCGCAGCGCCGCACTCAGCCACCAGGACAACAACGCCCCGAGCAACAAACCCAGCGCCACCAGCCCGGCGCCGTACCACAGCAAACGGCGCTCGGTGCGGTCGACATAGGGTTGCAGCGAACTGTTGGGCTTGGCCACGGTGACCACACCGATGATCTGCCCGTTATCGCGGATCGGCGCGCCCACGTGCATCACCGACGAAGCCGGGTCTTCGGCATCGCTGCGGGTCGAGCGGGCACCGTATTCGCCACGCAGGGTCAGGTAGACGTCGTTCCATTTCGAGTAGTCCTGGCCCACCGCTTCGCCACTGGAGTCGAGCAACACGACGCCCTTGGCGTCGGTGACGTAGATGCGGTGATTGACCTGATTTTTCGCCAGGCCCCAGATGGTCGCACCGGGCTGACGGTCGCCGTAAGCCTTGAGCACCGTCGGCCAGTGACTCTGCCCGAGAGTTCCCTGCTTGACGTCGTCTCGCAGGATTTCCGCCAGCAGGTTGGCGGTGTCCACCAAGGTTTCTTCGGTGGACTGGCGCACGCCTGGGCGGATTTCCTTCATCACGGTGCTAAGCACAAAGTAGCCAGTCAGGCCGATAAACAACGCATAAACCAGGAAAATCCGCAGTCCCAGGCGCATCAGCTGTGGCTCGGGCTGTAGCTGTAGCCCAGGCCGCGATGGGTCTGGATCGGCTCGGCCTCGGCGGCAACACTACGCAATTTGCTGCGCAGGCTTTTGATATGGCTGTCGATATTGCGCTCATAACCGGCGTCCGCCGGCACGCCCACGGCATCCAGCAATTGCTCGCGGCTGAACACCCGCTCGGGTTGCTCCAGCAGGCAGTTGAGCAAGCGAAATTCGTGGCGGGTAAGGTTCAAGGCCTGGCCACGGTAGCTGATTTGCACCCGCTCCTGATCCACCTGGAACCTACCGCCGTTCGCCGGTGCCGCGACAGGCGTCACGCGCTTGAGGATTGCCTTCACCCGCGCCGCGACTTCCCGTGGGCTGAAGGGTTTGACCACGTAGTCGTCAGCGCCGATCTCCAGGCCCACCACCCGGTCGATCTCGCCGTCGCGGGCACTGAGGAACATCACCGGCACTTCGCTGAAGCGGCGCAATTGCTTGCAGGTTTCAAAGCCGGTGATATCCGGCAGGCCAATGTCCAGGATGATCAAATCGGCCGGGGTCTGGCGCTGATGGTCCAGCGCCGCCTGGCCGAGGGTCAGCCAGGTAGTGGTGAAACCTTCGCCTTGCAGGGCAAAAATCAGCGTGTCGGCTATCGCCGCTTCGTCTTCGACAATCAGGATATGAGGCATGGCGTCCGAGCACTGGGGAGCAAAGGTGAACGGTGCCGGATGCCTCATCCGGCGTCAATCAGCAGTCGGGTTTGTCGGCGGTATAACGTCGGGCCGGGTTCACGGCAGCACCGAACTCACGCAGGGCCTTGGCGCCGATCAGCAGCGGGTAGTTGAAGCTGCTGCGGTCGGTCAGGTTGACCTCGACGGTGCGCTTGACGTTGCCCAGGCACATTTCCAGGTCGACCACCGGGCGTTTGGCAACGCTGGCGTCATCCTTGTCTTCATCCTCGTCGGCACGGCTCTTGATCTTGCTGATGCGCGCGACCTTGTGCTCGTAAACCTTGTTGCTGGCGTCCTTGCCGCTGAGGCGAAAACGTACCCAATCCTCGCCGTCGCGGGTAAAGGTCTCGATGTCCCGGGCCGACAGCGAAGCGGTTAGCGCGCCGGTGTCCATCTTGGCCTTGAAGGTTTCACCGATTTCCGGGAGTTTGATGTACTCGTAGCGCCCGTATAGGGTGGGCTCGGCGGCCATGACCGGCAGGGCTACGAGGGCTAACAGGGCAAGGATGGCTTTCACGTAGGAGATTTCCTTGGATAGAGTAGGCAGTGGGGGTTTAGACAGTAGCCGGGGAATTGGTTCGCTTTACGCAGCATACCCTGCCACTACCCTTGCGTTTCGCCAGACCGTCCAGAACTGGGTCAACCAGCTCTGGATGGAAAAAGATGCGCGTATCCAAGCATTACGCCGCGCCAGTCGTTAGCTGCCAGCGCCCCAGATACCGCTCAGGTTTTGCAACAGTGAACCGCCGATGCCCTGGTCACCCAGGTACTTGAGGATCACCGGGGCGAACTGGCCAACCATGCCACTGTCCATGCCCAGGGCGCTGAACGCGGTGTTCAGGTCATTGGTGTCTTTCACATTACCCAACACACCTTCCAGACCTGAGGTCTTGCTGCCGCCGCTCTGGCCGAGCATGCCGCTCAGAGCGCCCAGGCTGCCCAGTGCGTTGTTGCCCGACAGCTTGTCCAGGCCCGGCACACTCTTGCCCAGTTGTGAGTAATCGGTACCGCTCAGCTGATTCTTGGCCAGACCCAACATGGCGCCGGTACCACCGACAGCCTGCTCCGGTGTCACGTTCAATTGCGAGGTCAAGGCGCCCAGCAAACCGGCGGTTTGTGACGTCGGCGCTGCGGCAGCAGCCTTATCGCCACCCTGCATGCCGGAAATGGCGTTGGCCGCGTCGTTAAGGTTAAAGCCTGCTGCAAACACCGGGCTGGCAGCCAGGGTCAACAGGCAAGACAGGGCAACACCGTGTGAAATCTTCATCGAGACAACCTCTGGATTAGGAACTGCACCCCTACACACGGAGGGGCCAAAGCAGGCGTTTGACCGGGCACGCTCAAGAATTGTTCCGCGTTGGCCGGCGCCTGCAGATTTGTTCAGAAATTGAAGCGTTTCGACGGAGAAACAGGCGAGGCAAGGCCATTTGACATCACTGGAGCCAGTATTCATTGGACCAAAGGCCGGAACCCCTCAGTCATATCAGGGTCAATCCAGTACTGAAAAAATTCGTAACACCCAAAAGCAAAGAGCCACCACTGGCCGTCGCCCGTAGTACTCAACCACTGTCAGGAACAGCCTAATGACTCAGACCTCCTCCACCGTGATTGACCACAACCCCTCTTTCTGGACTCGCTCACGTCTATTCATCGGCGTCTGCGCCGTGGTGATTGCCGGCGTTGGTGGCGCGATCTACACCCAGGACAGCGTCAAGTCCGCCGCCACCCTGGTCAGCACCACCCAGCAACCTGCCGCGCAAATCATGGCCCACAAGGACTACCTGGAAGTTCACCCGATTGCCTCGACGGCACCGGAACCGGACCGCAGCCTGGAGCTGTGGGCACTTCCCGCTGGCGGCACACCCGTCTCCCTTGGTCTGTTGCCGGAAGATGGCAAGGGCATCATTGGCCTCAACCCGCGCCAGCAGGAAACCATCAGCGGGCCTGTGGAGTTGATGGTGAGTTCGGAAACCAAGGGTGGGTCAGTGAGCAAGCAGCCTACCGGACCTAGGGTGTATCAGGGGGCGTTGGCCATTCGCTGAGCCACTTTCCACTGGTCGTTCACCGAGTGGGAACGCTCATACAGTTACTTTGATGCAAAAAGGGCGACCCGCGGGTCGCCCTTTTCTTTGCCTTGCGTTTAC
Organism: Pseudomonas sp. C321; assembly: GCF_055407105.1. NCBI lineage: Bacteria > Pseudomonadati > Pseudomonadota > Gammaproteobacteria > Pseudomonadales > Pseudomonadaceae > Pseudomonas > Pseudomonas sp. C321. The sequence continues at coordinate 116,960 of NZ_JBUZRB010000002.1, forward strand.
GCCGCGCTAAACAACTTGTGCGGATCAATCACAAACTTCTTCGGCACGCCCGCATCGAACTCGCCATAGCCACGTGGCGCGTCATCCAGGCTGATGACTTCCACGCCCACAATGTCGGCAATCTTGATGCGATCCCACATGATCGCCTGCATCAACTGGCGGTTGTACTTCATCACAGGCGTCTGCCCGGTGTGGAAGCTGTGGGACTTGGCCCAGCCCAGACCGAAGCGAATGCTCAGGCTGCCCATTTTCGCGGCGGCATCCACCGCACCTGGATCTTCGGTGACATACAAGCCGGGGATGCCGATTTTGCCGGCAACACGCACCACGCCCATCAACGAGTTGAGCACGGTGGCCGGGGCTTCGTGCTTGACGCCGTCATGGCCGTGGCCGCGAGCTTCAAAGCCCACCGCGTCCACCGCACAATCGACTTCCGGTTCGCCCAGCAGTGCGGCGATCTGTTCGTGCAGCGGGGTGTCCTGGGACAGGTCAGCGATTTCGAAACCCTGGGCCTTGGCGTGGGCCAGGCGGATCGGGTTGACGTCGCCGATGATCACCACTGCCGCGCCCAACAGGCGGGCGGAAGCGGCTGCGGCCAGGCCGACAGGGCCGGCACCCGCCACGTAGACGGTGCTGCCTGGGCCGACACCGGCGGTGACTGCACCGTGATAGCCAGTGGGGAGAATGTCGGAGAGGCAAGTCAGGTCGCGGATTTTCTCCATGGCCCGGTCGCGATCCGGCAGCTTCAGCAGGTTAAAGTCAGCGTATGGCACCAGGGCGTATTCGGCCTGGCCGCCAGTCCAGTCGCCCATGTCGACATAACCATAGGCGCCGCCTGGGCGGGCCGGGTTAACGCTGAGGCAGACACCCGTGTGCATTTCCTTGCAGGAGCGGCAACGGCCGCATGCGACGTTGAACGGTACAGAAACCAGATCGCCGATTTGCAGGTTTTCGACGTCGCGACCTTTTTCAATCACTTCACCCGTGATCTCGTGACCCAGCACCAGGCCGGTCTGGGCCGTGGTGCGGCCGCGCACCATGTGTTGGTCAGAGCCGCAGATATTGGTGGAGACCACGCGCAGGATGACGGCATGTTCAATCTTCCTGCCACGGGGGTCCTGCATTTTGGGATAGTCGATTTTCTGTACTTCGACCTTGCCGTTGCCGAGATACACGACACCACGATTACCAGACATGCTTTCACCTCGCTGTTGTTGTTATGGAACCGCGTTGCCCAGGCAGGCAGCGCGTTAAATGCTCGGGTACAGATGCTGTTTCTTGTGTTGTTTGTCAGAGCACCACGGTGCGATTAGCGTTCAAGAACACCCGCCGCTCAATGTGATACCCCACCGCCCTGGCCAACGTCTGGCCTTCGATGTCCCGGCCCTTGGCGATCAAGTCTTCCGGGTAGTGACTATGGTCCACCACCTCGACGCCCTGAGCGATGATCGGGCCTTCGTCCAGGTCGTTGTTGATGTAGTGCGCGGTGGCGCCCACCAGTTTCACGCCCTTGTTGTAGGCCTGGTGATAAGGCTTGGCGCCCTTGAAACCAGGTAGCAGGGAGTGATGGATGTTGATGGCTTTGCCATCGAGCTTGCGGCACAGCTCCGGTGACAGCACTTGCATGTAGCGGGCAAGGATCACCAGCTCGGCGCCGGACTCTTCGATCACCTGCCACACCTGACGCTCCTGCGACGGCTTGTCGTTGGGGTCCAGGGGGAAGTGGTAATAGGGGATCTGGTGCCAGTCGGCCAGGGGCTTGAGGTCGGGGTGGTTGGAGACCACGGCGACCACATCCATGGACAACTGACCGATACGCTGGCGGTAGAGCAAGTCGTTAAGGCAGTGATCGGCCTTGGAGACCATGATCACCACTTTGGGCCGGTAGTTTGGCGCGGTGAGTTCGAAGATCATGCCGAAGGCTTCACCGCGCTCCACCAGGCCATCGCGAAAGCCTTGTTCATCGAAGCCGTCGGGCTGGCGGAACTCCACGCGGATGAAGAAGCGGCCCGAGAGCCGGTCATCGAAGGAGTGGTGTTCGGTGACGTAGCAGCCCTGCTCGAACAGATAGCGGGTCACCGCGTCCACCGTGCCGAGCACGCTGGGGCAATCGGCGGTCAAAATCCATGTATCGGGTACGCGGCTCATTGTTCGTGACTCCTAAGGCATCTGTAGGCAACGCTGCCTCCTGTAGGAGCGAGCTTGCTCGCGAAGAACTCAAGGGCGACGCGTGTATTCTGGAAGCACGCGTTATCGTTGGCGCTTTTCGCGAGCAAGCTCGCTCCTACAGGAGGGTCGGGTCAGGCTTCGACGTTCACCCCATACTCCGCCGCCGCATCCTGCAACCACAGCCACCAGTAATCCGAGAAGCTGCGACGAATCACCAACTCCCACGTGTCTTCAGCGGTATGGCGGATCACCAATTGCGACTTGGCGAACACCGTGCCAATTGCCTTGCCCACCGGAAAGTTGTCGGGATGCACGTCGTAGCTGGTGGATTTCATCAGCACGTCGCGCACATTCGGGCCGCTAAGCTCCAGAATTTGCTGGCCGCCGCTGACGTTGACGATCTGGATATGCAATCCCCCCAATGCGTCACGCAAGCTTTTCTCGGCGTCGAACTCTTCACCGCTCGGCACCACCAGCAGCCACTCATCCGGGCCGAGCCATTGCAGGCTGGTTTCACCCTTGACGATCACGGCCAGGGCACCAGGTAATTCGATGCCCAGGGCCTTGTGTACGCCAGCAGCGAAAGCGGCGTCATGGCCATCGCCACGAATGGTCAGGTGGCCGAGGAGTTTCTTTTCGCGGATGGTCACGCCGGCGTTCTTGCGACCCTTGCCCACCTGGCTGACAAGGTCGGCATGGTGCAGCGACGACTCGGCCTTGGCCCCGGTGATGGGGCGTTGTTGGTATACGTTGACTGCGGTCATATGGAGCACCTGTCTTGAATTCATGCGTCAGATATTCTGACGATCACCCTTGGGATCAAAGAACACCGAAGAAACAATCTGCGCCTCGATCACGCTGCCATCCGCCAGCGGTGCAAACACCCGCTCGCCGATACGCTTCAAGCCGCCCTTGACCACACCCATGGCAAACGAATAGCCGAGGGAGTTGTGGGCATAACTTGAGGTGACGTGGCCAACCATCTTCATCGGGATCGCCTGCTTGGTGTCGAACACCAGCTGCGCGCCTTCCGGCAACCACACGTTCGGATCAATCGGCTTCAAACCCACCAGTTGCTTACGCTCTTCACGCACGCAATCTTCACGGTTCATCCCGCGCCAGCCGATCCACGAGAACGGTTTGGTGCGGCCGACACACCAGCCCATGTTCAGGTCGTCCGGGGTCATCGAGCCGTCGGTGTCTTGCCCAACGATGATGAAACCCTTCTCGGCCCGCAGCACGTGCATGGTCTCGGTGCCGTACGGGGTCAGGTTGTACTGCTTGCCGGCTTCGACGATCTGCTCCAGCACGCCCATGGCGTAGTCGGCCTGCACGTTGATCTCGTAGGAGAGCTCACCGGTAAACGAGATACGAAACACCCGCGCTGGCACGCCGCCTACCAGGCCTTCCTTCCAGGTCATGAACGGGAAGCCGTCCTTGTCCAGGTCGATGTCAGTGACTTCAGCCAGCAGCTTGCGGCTGTTGGGCCCGGACAGGGTCATGGTCGCCCAGTGGTCGGTGACCGAAGTGAAGTACACCTTGAGGTCTGGCCACTCGGTCTGTTGGTAGATTTCCAGCCATTGCAGCACGCGCGCAGCGCCGCCGGTGGTGGTGGTCATCAGGAAGTGGTTGTCGGCGAGGCAGGCAGTAACGCCGTCATCGAAGACCATGCCGTCTTCCTTGCACATCAGGCCGTAGCGGGCCTTGCCCACGTCGAGCTTGGTCCAGGCGTTGCTGTAGATGCGGTTGAGGAACTCGCGGGCATCCGGGCCTTGAATGTCGATCTTGCCCAGCGTCGACGCGTCCAGCAGGCCGACGCTATCGCGCACCGCCAGGCATTCGCGTTTCACCGCGGCGTGCAGGTCCTCACCGTTGCGCGGGAAGTACCACGGGCGCTTCCACTGGCCGACGTCTTCAAACTCGGCGCCGTTTTTCACGTGCCAGGCTTGCAGCGCGGTGTAGCGCACCGGTTCAAAGATGTGCCCACAGTGACGGCCTGCTACCGCACCGAAAGTCACCGGTGTGTAGTTGGGGCGGAACATCGTGGTGCCCATTTGCGGGATGGTCACGTTCAGCGAGCGAGCAGCAATCGCCAGGCCGTTGACGTTGCCCAGCTTGCCCTGGTCGGTGCCGAAACCCAGTGCGGTGTAGCGTTTTACGTGCTCTACCGACTCGAAACCTTCGCGGGTCGCCAGTTCGATGGCGGCGGCGGTCACGTCGTTTTGCAGGTCGACGAATTGCTTCGGTGCCCGTGCAGTGGCTTTCTCATGAGGCACCTGGAACAGCGCCAACGTCGGTTCTTCCAGACGGGTCAGGGCTTTGGGCAATACGCCTTCCACCGGCTGGAAACCCGCTTCGCTGGCTGCGCGCACGCCGCCTTCAAAACCGTCCGCCAGGGAATCACCGAGGCCGTAGACACCGTTGATGCCGCCGACGCACACACGTTTTTGCGGTGCTTCGCCCGGTACAAAGCCGAGGATATCTTCACGCCAGGTCGGCTTGCCGCCCAGGTGCGAGGCCAGGTGAACCACTGGGCTGTAGCCGCCGGAACTGGCCACCAGGTCGCAATCCAGCCATTCGCCGGGGCTGGTAACTTTGTGGGCCTTGACGTCAATCGCCGCCACACGGACGCCGGTAACGTGCTTGCTGCCACGGGCCTCGATCACGGCGCTGCCGGTGAGGATGCGAATACCTTTGGCGCGCGCTTCTTCAACCAACGCGCCGCGTGGGTTGTGGCGAGCGTCGGCCACAGCCACCACTGCAAGGCCGGCATCAAGCCAGTCCAGCGCGACGCGGTAGGCGTGATCGTTGTTGGTGGACAGCACCAGTTTTTTGCCCGGTGCCACGCCGTAACGGCGCACGTAAGTCGAGACTGCACCTGCCAGCATATTGCCCGGCACATCGTTGTTGCCGTAGACCAGCGGGCGCTCACAGGCACCCGTCGCCAGTACCACGCGCTTGGCGCGGATGCGGTGGATACGCTGGCGCACCTGGCCAATCGGTGCGCGGTCGCCGAGGTGATCGGTAAGGCGCTCGTGAATGGTCAGGAAATTATGGTCGTGGTAGCCGTTGACCGTGGCGCGAGGCAGCAGCAGCACGTCCGGCAAGGATTTCAGTTCGGCGATCACACTGGCGACCCATTCGGCCGCCGGCTTGCCGTCGAGGCTTTCGCGCGAATCCAGCAGCGTGCCGCCGAACTCTTCCTGTTCATCGGCAATGATCACACGGGCACCACTACGGGCGGCGGCCAAGGCAGCAGACAGACCCGCAGGGCCAGCGCCGACAATCAGCACGTCGCAGTGACGGTTCATATAGTCGTAGGTGTCCGGATCGTTCTCGGTCGGCGAGCGACCAAGACCTGCCGCCTTACGAATGTACTTCTCGTAGGTCATCCAGAACGATTGCGGGTACATGAAGGTTTTGTAGTAGAAACCCGGCGGCATCAGCTTGCCGCCGACCTTGCCGAGAATGCCCATCACGTCGTTGTTGACGCTCGGCCAGCCGTTGGTGCTGGTGGCGACCAGGCCTTGGTAAAGCGCCTGTTGCGTGGCACGCACGTTAGGGATTTGCGTGGCTTCGGTAGCGCCAATCTGCAGCACTGCGTTGGGCTCTTCCGCACCGGCAGCGAAGATGCCGCGCGGACGCGAATACTTGAAGCTGCGACCAATGACGTCGACGCCGTTGGCCAGCAGGGCAGCGGCCAGGGTATCGCCTTCAAAGCCTTTGTAGCTCTGGCCGTTGAAGGTGAAGCTCAAGACTTTGTTGCGGTCGATCCGGCCACCGTTGGACAGGCGATTGATCTGACTCATACCTTCTCTCCAGAAGCCTTGGCGGTGAATTGAGGCTTGCTGCCAATCTTGTAGGTTTCAAGAATTTCGTAGGTGACGGTGTCGCGGGTGGCGTTGAAATACTGGCGGCAACCGGCGGCGTGAATCCACAGCTCGTGGTGCAGGCCACGGGGGTTATCGCGAAAGAACATGTAGTCGCCCCACTGCTCGTCGGTGCAGGTATTGGGGTCCAGCGGGCGCGGAATATGCGCTTGGCCGGAGGCGTGGAATTCCTCTTCGGAGCGCAGTTCGCCACAGTGAGGACAGAAGATATGCAACATAGGAATTTCTCCTGTTAGTGGGCGACGGCCGCAGCGCCGTGTTCGTCGATCAGCGCACCGTTGTGGAAACGGTCGATGGAGAATGGAGCCGCCAACGGGTGCATTTCACCCTTGGCGAGGCTGGCGGCAAATACGTTGCCCGAGCCTGGAGTCGCTTTAAAACCACCGGTGCCCCAACCGCAGTTGAAGAACATGTTCGGCACTGGCGTCTTGGAGATGATCGGGCAGGCGTCCGGCGTGGTGTCGACGATGCCGCCCCACTGACGGTTCATGCGCACGCGGGACAACACCGGGAACATCTCGACGATGGCCTGGATGGTGTGTTCGATCACCGGGTACGAACCGCGCTGGCCGTAGCCGTTGTAGCCGTCGATACCGGCGCCGATCACCAGGTCGCCCTTGTCGGACTGGCTGATGTAGCCGTGCACGGCGTTGGACATGATCACGCTGTCGATGATGGGCTTGATCGGCTCCGACACCAGCGCTTGCAGCGGGTGGGATTCGATCGGCAGGCGAAAGCCCGCGAGGCCGGCCATGTGCCCGGAGTTACCGGCAGTCACTACGCCAACGCGCTTGGCACCGATAAAGCCTTTGTTGGTTTCGACGCCAATGCACACACCGTTTTCCTTGCGAAAACCGATCACTTCGGTTTGCTGGATCAGGTCCACGCCGAGGGCATCAGCGGCACGGGCAAAGCCCCAGGCCACGGCATCGTGACGGGCCACGCCGCCGCGACGCTGGACGGTGGCGCCCAGTACCGGATAACGGGTGTTTTTTGAGCAATCGAGGTACGGGATCTCGTCCTCTACCTGTTTGGCATTAAGCAATTCGCCGTCGACGCCGTTGAGGCGGTTGGCGCTGACGCGGCGCTCGGAATCACGGATATCCTGCAAGGTATGGCACAGGTTGTAGACACCGCGCTGGGAGAACATCACGTTGTAGTTCAGGTCCTGGGACAGGCCTTCCCACAGTTTCATCGCGTGTTCGTACAGGTGCGCCGACTCGTCCCACAGGTAGTTGGAACGCACGATGGTGGTGTTGCGCGCGGTGTTACCGCCGCCCAGCCAGCCTTTCTCGACCACGGCCACGTTGGTGATACCGTGCTCTTTCGCCAAGTAATAGGCAGTCGCCAGACCATGCCCGCCACCGCCGACGATGACCACGTCGTAGACCTTTTTCGGGGTCGGTGTGCGCCACATTTTTTGCCAGTTTTCGTGATGGCTGAGTGAGTGTTTGAAGAGGCCAAAGCCCGAGTAGCGTTGCATAGTCATTACTCCAAAACCGCGCTCAGCGATAAACCGGGAAATCAGCGCACAGGGCGGACACATGCTTGGCGACGTTGGCCTCGACATCGGCGTCGCCGAGGTTGTCGAGGATGTCGCAGATCCAGCCGGCAAGCGTGAGGCACTGGGTCACTTTGAAACCGCGAGTAGTCACCGCAGGGGTGCCGATACGCAGGCCCGAGGTCACGAACGGCGACTGCGGGTCGTTAGGCACGGCGTTCTTGTTGACGGTGATGTGGGCGCGACCGAGGGCGGCGTCCGCCTCTTTGCCAGTAAGGCCCTGACGGATCAGGCTGACCAGGAACAGGTGGTTATCGGTACCGCCGGACACTACATCGTAGCCGCGTTTGATAAACACGCCGGCCATGGCCTGGGCGTTGTCGATCACTTGCTGTTGATAGGTCTTGAAGCCGGGCTCCAGGGCTTCCTTGAAGCACACGGCCTTGCCGGCGATCACGTGCATGAGCGGGCCGCCCTGGCCGCCGGGGAAAACGGCTGAGTTGAATTTCTTTTCCAGCTCTTCGTTGGCTTTGGCGAGGATCAGGCCGCCACGAGGACCGCGCAGGGTCTTGTGGGTGGTGGTGGTGACCACGTCGGCGTAAGGCAGCGGGTTCGGGTACAGGCCAGCAGCGACCAAGCCGGCAACGTGGGCCATGTCGACGAACAGGTAGGCGCCCACCTTGTCAGCGATCTGGCGAAAGCGTGGAAAATCCAGGGTCTTCGAATAAGCGGAGAACCCGGCGATGATCATTTTCGGCTGGTGCTCGACCGCCAGGCGTTCGACTTCGTCGTAGTTGATCAGCCCGGTGTCGGTATCGATGCCGTACTGCACGGCGTTGTAGAGCTTGCCGGAGAAGCTGACCTTGGCGCCGTGGGTCAAGTGGCCGCCATGGGCCAGGCTCATGCCCAGCACGGTGTCGCCAGCTTGCAGCAGAGCGAGGAACACTGCGGCGTTGGCCTGGCTGCCGGAGTGCGGCTGGACGTTGGCGTAATCGGCGCCGAACAGCTGCTTGGCTCGTTCGATGGCCAGGGCCTCGACCTTGTCCACATGCTCGCAGCCGCCGTAGTAACGCTTGCCCGGGTAACCTTCGGCGTATTTATTGGTCAGGCCGCTGCCCTGGGCTTGCATGACACGCTTGCTGGTGTAGTTCTCTGACGCGATCAGCTCGATATGATCTTCCTGACGCTGCTCCTCGGCATTCATGGCCGCCAGCAGTGCATCGTCATAACCCTGGATCTGGTCTTGCTTGCTGAACATCGCGTCTCTCCCAGCATTTCGTCTTGTTGAGGCCCGTGCACGCGGCAGCGCCCTTTGATGCGATGGTAGGGCTGGTGCAGACAGACCAAATGCCTACGGACGCCACGCAAAGGTGCGTTTACGACATGGGTTGAGCAAATGCTATTGGGGGGCTGACAAACTGTAGGAGCGAGCTTGCTCGCGAAAAACCTGAGGGCGCCGCGTTCAATCAGGCAGCCCGCGTTATCGTTGACGTTTTTCGCGAGCAAGCTCGCTCCTACAGGGGTCAGGCGATGATCTGACGGACGAGTAATAACAGGATGAAATGCAACGGATAGAGGGCATACGCCCAGCGCCGCATGGCGGGCGGTGAGACGTGTCCGGCATGTCGCAACAGGACAAGTCCGGCCAATGGCGCAATCAGGCATGTCGCTAACCCCAGCAGCGCAACAGCAGTGCCGCTATTGAGCAGAATCTGCCATTGATTGGCCGCTAGACACACCAGCCCCGGCAGCACGCTGAAATACCACGGCCTGCGAAACACCAGCAGCATCGCCAGCGGCAGCAACACGCCAAAGAAGCCGAACATCAATTGCGTCGAGAAAACAGCCGCCAGAACAAGAGCGATCAGCGCCAATCCTCGATCCATGAGCGCCTTCTGCTGCCATCCTCGGGCAACCAGCAACCCCAGCGCCAGAGTTGGCAGCACGTTGAGAGTGTCCGCATCGACGATGAACATCCGATACGGCACCTCACTGATCACACTGAACAGCAACAACCAACCCAGATAACGCCACTGCCCCGTCACCGGCGCATTCCCGACCCGATGCAAATTCGCCGCAATCGCCAGGCAGAACCACGGGAACGCCAAGCGCCCTGGCACATACAGCCCATCCAGGTTCAAACCGACATACCGCAGGTGATCCAGCACCATGCTTAGCAGCGCCAGCCACTTGAGCAGATCGAGGGCGCCATTGCGGACGCGGCTTACAGGAATCGTTTCAGTACCGTGCATAATTCCCCAAAGACTTTGCATTAACAGTGCGTGCGCACCCTCGACAATCTTGGTTAAAGTGCGCACCAACATCGACCATAGGAACGGGCCATGACCGACAAGAGCCAACAATTCGCCAGCGACAACTATTCCGGCATCTGCCCTGAAGCCTGGGCCGCGATGGAACTGGCCAACCAGGGCCATCAGCGCGCCTATGGCGATGATGAGTGGACCCACCGCGCCGCCGACGGCTTCCGCAAACTATTCGAAACCGACTGCGAAGTATTCTTCGCCTTCAACGGCACGGCGGCCAACTCCCTGGCGCTGTCTTCACTGTGCCAGAGCTACCATAGCGTGATTTGCTCGGAAACCGCCCACGTCGAAACCGACGAATGCGGCGCGCCGGAGTTTTTCTCCAACGGTTCCAAGCTGCTCACCGCCCGCACTGAAAACGGCAAGCTGACGCCTGAGTCGATCCGCGAGATCGCCCTCAAGCGCCAGGACATCCACTATCCAAAACCACGCGTTGTGACCCTCACCCAAGCCACCGAAGTCGGCAGCGTCTACACCCCGGAAGAAATCCGCGCCATCAGCGTCACCTGCAAGGAACTGGGGCTGAACCTGCACATGGACGGCGCGCGCTTCTCCAACGCCTGCGCGTTCCTCGGCTGCTCGCCTGCAGACCTGACCTGGAAAGCCGGCGTCGACGTGCTGTGCTTTGGCGGTACCAAGAACGGCATGGCCGTGGGTGAGGCTATCCTGTTCTTCAACCACAAACTGGCCGAAGACTTCGACTATCGCTGCAAACAGGCCGGGCAACTGGCGTCGAAGATGCGCTTCCTCTCCGCGCCATGGGTCGGCCTGCTGGAAAACGACGCCTGGCTCAAACACGCCCGCCATGCCAACCACTGCGCGCAACTGCTCAGCAGCCTGGTGGCGGACATTCCTGGCGTTGAGTTGATGTTCCCGGTACAGGCCAACGGCGTGTTCCTGCAACTCTCGGAACCGGCCATCGCCGCGCTGACAGCCAAGGGCTGGCGTTTCTACACCTTTATCGGCAAGGGCGGCGCGCGGTTCATGTGCGCGTGGGATACCGAAGAAGATCGCGTGCGGGAGTTGGCGGCGGATATTCGGGAAGTGATGAGCGCCTGAAACGCTGATACACAGGGTAAAACCGGTCTCTGTGGCGAGCGAGCTTGCCCGCTCGCCACAAGAGTTTGTGCACAACTTAGCGCTTAGAACTCGATACGCACGTCGCCCTTTGGCACGCTGCAGCACGACAGGATGTAGCCTTCAGCTTCATCTTCCTCGGTGATCCCGCCGTTGTGCTCCATCTCGACTTCGCCGCCCAGCTTCATCACCTTGCAGGTCCCGCAAATCCCCATGCCGCAAGCTTTGGGGATCAGCAGGCCGAGCTTGGCCGCAGCGGCGTGAACGGTCTCGCCCGGTGCCACGCGTATGCTCTTGCCAGAAGAAATGAACTCCACCTGATGCAGATCCGCCAGGGCGATTTCCGGTGCATCCGCCGCTTGTTCGGCTTGCTCCACCGCGTCGGCCCGGGCTTCCGGTGGCGTCGCACCGAAGGATTCCTCGTGGTAGCGGCTCATGTCGAAGCCGTTGACTTCCAGCAAGCGCTTGACTGCGTTCATGTACGGCGTGGGCCCACAGCAGAAGACTTCCCGCTCCAGGAAGTCTGGCACCATCAGTTCGAGCATTTTCTGATTCAGGTAACCGCGATAGCCGGCCCAGGGCTCGCCCAATCCATGTTTTTCGCAAATCAGGTGCAGGCTGAAGTTATCGATCCGCGACGCCATGTGCTCCAGCTCGCGGTGGTAAATGATGTCTTTCGGTGAGCGGGCACTGTGGACAAACACCATGTCGACATTGGCATTGGTGTCGTAATACCAGCGCGCCATGGACATCACCGGGGTGATACCCACGCCACCGCTCAGATACAGCACTTTCGGGTTGGTGAAGTCGATGGCGTTGAACAGCCCGACCGGCCCGTGCACCGCCAGCTCCTGGCCTTCGTGCAGGGTATCGTGCAGCCAGTTGGAAACCTTGCCGCCCGGTACACGCTTGATGGTTACCGAAAAGCTATAAGGCACCGACGGTGAGCTGGAAATGGTGTAGGAGCGCATGATCGGCTGGCCGTCGATTTCCAGCTCCAGGGTGACAAACTGCCCCGGCTTGAAAAAGAACAGGATCGGCTGATCAGCCATAAAGCAGAAGGTGCGCACGTCCCAGGTTTCCTGGATGACTTTGACGCAGCGGACGATGTGCCGACCATTGGCCCAGGTCTGGGTGGTTACCGGATTCAGGAAGCTGTTGGACATGCTTGTACTCCACCGCCGATGGTCGGCCTTATGGTGGCGATTCTGCGTAACGCGCGAACCACCCATTTATCTATCTGCGACATTCACATACTTATCGCGACCAGCCCCCATACCACGGGGGTTGCACGTCGGAAACAGAGTGGGCCATGTCGCTAATGGATAAGGTTGCGGGCGCCGCCGGCCCCACACTCGCTCCACATAAAGACGCTTTCTTTACGCCTTGCGCAGCACTAACCGTAGCCACTTTCGCCGGCCACACAGAATGGCCATGAGGACACACACGATGGACGTCACCGCAACCTTAAGCTTGGGCGATCCGCTGGAACCCGCACGCAAGGCCACCGCGCTCATGCTGCAAGAGCGCGAGCGCACCTTTTCGCTGCCGCAGCCGTTTTACTCTGATGAGCGGCTGTTCGATATCGATATGCAGGAGATCTTCCAGAAAGAGTGGTTGATCGCCGGCATGACCTGCGAAATCCCCACCAAGGGCAACTACATCACCCTGCAAGTGGGCAAGAACCCGATCATCGTCATTCGCGGCGCCGACGGCGTGGTGCATGCCTTTCACAACGTCTGCCGCCATCGCGGTTCGCGCTTGTGCACCAGCGACAAGGGCAAGGTGGCCAAGCTGGTCTGCCATTACCACCAGTGGACCTATGAGCTGGACGGCCGCCTGCTGTTCGCCGGCACCGAGATGGGCGCTGACTTCGACATGAAGCAGTACGGCCTCAAGCCAGTAAGCGTGAAGACCGCAGGCGGTTATATTTTCATCAGCCTGTCGCAGAACCCACCGGCCATCGACGACTTCCTGTCGACCCTGAGCCATTACATGGAGCCCTACGACATGGAAAACACCAAGGTGGCGATTACCACCACCTTGTTCGAAAAGGCCAACTGGAAGCTGGTGCTGGAAAACAACCGCGAGTGCTACCACTGCAACGCCTCGCACCCGGAACTGTTGAAAAGCCTGCTGGAATGGGACGACGTCACCGACCCACGGGCCGACCAAGCGTTCAAGGACCACGTTGCCGCCTCGGCCGCTGCCTGGGATGCCGAGAAGATCCCTTACGCCCACGCCAGCTTCGGCTTGCGTAACCGTATCGTGCGCATGCCGCTGCTCAAGGGCACCGTGTCCATGACCCTCGACGGCAAGCAAGGCTGCAAGAAGCTGATGGGCCGCATCCAGAACCCGGACCTCGGTTCGATGCGCATCCTGCACCTGCCCCACTCGTGGAACCACTGCATGGGCGATCACATCATCGTCTTCACCGTGTGGCCGATCAGTGCCCAGGAAACCATGGTCACCACCAAGTGGATCGTCCACAAGGATGCCGTGGAAGGCGTGGACTACGACGTCGACCGCATGCGCCAGGTGTGGGACGCTACCAACGACCAGGACCGTCGCCTGGCGGAAGAGAACCAACGTGGAATCAACTCCACGGCGTACCAGCCTGGGCCGTATTCCAAGACCTATGAGTTTGGTGTGGTGAACTTTGTGGATTGGTACAGCGAGCGGATGCTGAGCAACCTGGGGGCGGCACCGGCGCCGTACTTGAAAGGCGTTGCTGTGCACGAATAAAACCGCCAAGGAGCGAGCTTGCTCGCGAAGGACTTGAGATCGCCGCGTTCACTCAGGATGCCCGCGTCATCGTTAGCGTCCATCGCGAGCAAGCTTGCTCCTACAGAAGCCCTCGCTGTACAAAATTCAACCGATAGCCTTGAAGCTCTTTACCGCCCTGCCCTCCAGCCATCCCCTAACAACTTATCCACAAAGCCACCCACAGTAATTGTGGGCAACTGCGCTGCTCTCTCGAAATAAACTCAAGAAGATCCGTGACTTATTCAAAGTTATGGATTTTATCCAATATTGATCATTTTTTGATCTAAAGCCTGAAAGCCACGGTTTATATGCACTACAGAGGAACGCGAACACCTTATCCACAGAAGCGCCAACAGACTTTGGGGGCAACTTTGGTCTATCTGTGGAAAACCGCCCACTGCCTCGAAAAATCGAGGCTTTGAGAGGAGATTCAAGCTGAAATGACGATATTGATCATATTTTGATCAGCTCACTGAAAGCCTTTATCTATATGGGCTGTAGTGGATAGCAAACATCTTATCCACAGAAGCACCAACAGACTTTGGGGGCAACTCTGCGCCGGACATTTTCCTTATCCACAGAAAAACCCAAGGAAAAACCGTCAGTTAGGTTGGTTGTTTTTCGTACATAGGGCTACAGGGCTTGATTTACATAGGGTGTGGACAACCGCGAACAGGTTATCCACAGTTGGGCCAACAGGGATTGTGGGTAAACCCACAAACCTCCTGTAGGAGCGAGCTTGCTCGCGAAGAACTTGAGAGCGCCGCGTTAGACCAGACACGCTGCATTATCGTTGACGTTTTTCGCGAGCAAGCTCGCTCCTACAGAGGAGGGCTTAGCGAACGACGCCTTCCTCGATCAGCAGCTTGAGGATGGCTTGGGCGCCGTCTTCGGGGCTGACACCCTTGAGCACCTGCCCACCGCCACCGCTGGCCTTCGCCGTCGCCGCCTTCATGCGATCTGCGCCGCTCTTGGCCTTGATCACCTTCAAGCGCTTGGGCCGAGGCTTCGCCGGTTGCAGCACGGCGGCGATGAATAACTCATCCTCCAACACCTCAACGTCGTGAGCTTCCAGCAACCCACGCTGGGCCGGGCCATAGGCACTTTGCCGTGGTTTTGGCGCAGCGTTATCCACCGTGGCCAGAAACGGCAAACGCACCTTCAGGCGCCGCCGCTGGCCACGGGGCAGCGCTTGCAGCACATGGGCCACGCCACCGTCGATGGACTCCACCTGGGCCAGGCCGACAATCAGCGGCCAGCCCAGTTGCTCGGCCAACAGGAACGGCAACATCCCGGAACCTTCACCGGTTTCCGCCTGGCTGCCGGTCAGCACCACCTGGGCGCCGGCATCGCGCAGATAATCGCTGAGGACTGGCAGTGCGTCAGCGCCAGCGGGTTGTTCCAGCACATGCAGCTGTTCCAATCCCATGCCCAGGTAGGCGCGCAGAGTGGGTTCCGCAATATCACCGGCATGCAGCACTTGCAGGTTATTTCCAGCCAGCTGCAAACCCAGTTCCACGGCGCGGGCATCCTGTTCAGCCCGGCGTGGCCGGCCTGAAGTCGGGTGGGCGCCGATAGACACCAGGCTGATTACGTTGGTCGTCATGGCCATATCCTTTGCTTAAGCCGCATCGCGCTTGGCGCCATTGCGGTAGGCCTCGACCGCTGCGATCAAGGCTTGCAGAATCGCGGCGCTTTCGCCGATCACCGACAGGTCGGCACGCTTGATCATGTCGCAACCGGGGTCAAGGTTGATCGCCACCACCTTGTCGCAGGCACCGATGCCTTGCAGGTGCTGGATCGCCCCGGAGATCCCCACGGCCACGTACACCCGCGCAGTGACCCAAGTGCCGCTGGCGCCAACCTGGCGATCACGGGCCATAAAGCCGTCGTCCACCGCCACCCGCGACGCGCCTTCGGTAGCGCCCAGGGCAGCTGCGGCCTGGTGGAACAGCGCCCAATCCTTGACCCCGTTGCCACCGGAGAAAATAAATTCTGCCTCAGCCATGGGAATCGCTGCCGGGTCCACCGCCACCGCGCCAAGATCGTCGATACGCGGCAGGCTGCGCGCCAGGCTTGTGGATAACTCCACGGGCAATACTTCGTGACGTGTTTCGCTGACGGGTTCGGCGCACTCCACTGCGGCCAAAATCATTCGTGGCAGTGGTCTCACCAGGTCTTCCTGACCAGCTCCGGAGCGGCCGATACACTCCTGGCCCTTGATCTGCCACACCCGCGTTGCCGGACGTTCCTTGAGGCTCGCGGCAAACCGTCGGCCCAGTTCACCGCCACCGGTTCGGCTGTCAGGCAGCAACCAATGGCGCGGGTTGAACTGGTTATCCACAGCCCGCAGGCCCTGGACCCTTTGCTCCGGTGAATAACCGTCGAACTCATGACCTTCCAGCACCAGCAGTCGGTCGACACCCGCTGTGGCAAAGGCGTTTTCCTTATGTTCGCCAAACACCACCGCCAACACCGCACCGTCGTTGCCGGCCAACTGCCGGGCCAGGCCCAGCAAGTCACGGTCGTGACTGCTCAAGCGGCCGCCGACCATATCCGGCACCACGTTGATGTAGAACGCAGGTGCAGCCACCTGATGCAGCGGCAATTGCACTTGCGCCGCCGCCGAACGCTTGGCCGCGCCGCCTTGCTGGGCACCACTGCGGTCGATGCGTTTGATGCCGTTGGGGCCGATAAACCCGACGCCATGCACGTTCTTGCGGATGACGCCGTTGGGCCCCATCCAACTGTGTTGTACCGGCTGCATCGCCGCATGCAGCGGGTGCAGACGGTTGCGGGCGATCCATTCGGCCCGTGGGTCGCGGCGAATAATGTCGCTCATCAATGCACCTCCACGGGTTCGCGCTTGATCGGTGATTTGGCAGGCGCAGCGTCTTCCAGCAAGGCGTCGGCCACCAGCTCGGCGATGTCTTTGATCAATGGGCGAGGTTCGACGACACCTTCAAGCATCGCAGTGCACTGTGGACAACCCACGGCCACCAGCTCGGCGCCGGTTTCGCGGATGTCTTCCATGCGCATATCGGGAATCCGCTGTTTGCCGGGAATATCAGTAATCGGCGCACCGCCACCGCCACCGCAGCAACGGGAGCGGAAGCCAGAGCGTTGCATTTCCTTGACCTCGATCCCCAGCGCCCGCAGCACTTGGCGCGGCGCCTCGTATTCGCCGTTGTAACGGCCCAAATAGCACGGGTCGTGATAGGTCACGCTGTTGCCTTTGTGCTGGCCCAGATTGAGGGCGCCAGCATCGATCAACTCGGCCATATAGGTGCTGTGGTGCTGGACGAGGTAGTTGCCATCGAAGGCGCCGTATTCGTTTTTCAGCACATGGAAACTGTGGGGGTCGCAGGTGACGATGCGCTTGAAGCTGTATTTAGCCAGGGTCTGGATATTGCGCGCGGCCAACAGCTGGAAAGTCGCTTCATCGCCCAGACGACGGGCCACATCGCCGCTGTCGCGCTCTTCGAGGCCCAGCACGGCGAAGTCGACCTTGGCCGCTTTCAGCACTTTGACGAAGGCGCGCAAGGTGCGCTGGTTGCGCATATCGAAAGCACCGTCGCCGACCCAAAACAGCACGTCGGTGGTTTTCTTGTCGCTGAGCAGCGGCAGGTTCAAATCCGCCGCCCAGTTCATCCGCCCACCAGGGGCAAAGCCGCCAGGGTTGTCGGTGGCAATCAGGTTTTCCAGAACTTCGGCGCCCTTGTTCGGCGTCGCGCCCTTTTCCAGGGTGAGGTAGCGGCGCATGTCGACGATGGCGTCCACGTGCTCGATCATCATCGGGCACTCTTCCACGCAGGCGCGGCAAGTGGTGCAGGACCATAGGGTCTCGGCGTCCACCAGGCCATTGACGATCGGTTGATGGGGGTTGCCGCTGTGTTCGCCTACTGGCTTGCCTGGGTACGGGCTGCCGGCGAACTTCGCGTCGGTGCCGCCGGCCAGGCCGACGACCATGTCCTGGATGAGTTTTTTCGGGTTCAACGGTTGGCCGGCGGCGAACGCCGGGCAAGCGGCTTCGCACTTGCCGCACTGCACGCAGGCATCGAAACCCAGCAGCTGGTTCCAGGTGAAATCCTTGGGTTTTTCCACGCCCAGCGGCGCGGTTTTGTCGGTCAGATCCAAAGGCTTCAAGCCAGTGGAACGGCCACCGCCAAAGCGTTCGGCGCGACGGTGCCAAGCCAGGTGCAAGGCACCGGCGAAGGCATGTTTCATCGGCCCGCCCCAGGTCATGCCGAAGAACATTTCCGACACGCCCCACAGCACGCCCAGGCCGAGCAGCGCCGCCAGCAGCCAGCCGCCGAAATCGACAGGCAGAATCCCGGCCACTGGCAGGGTCACCAGGAAGAAGCTCACCGAGAACGCCATCAGGCTTTTCGGCAAGCGCATCCACGGGCCTTTCGACAGGCGCGATGGCGGGTTGCGACGGCGCAGGTAGACAAAGCTCGCGCCGACGAACATCAGCACCGAGGCCAGCAACAAGGCGTAGCCGAGGATGCGGTTATGCAGGCCGAAACCATGCACCAGGATCGCCAGCAGCGCCGACAGCACAAAGCCCAAGGCTGTGGCGACGTGGGTGTTGGCGATGTACTTATCGCGGGCGACCACGTGGTGCAGGTCGACCATGTAGCGCTTGGGCATGGCCAGCAGGCCGCCGATCAAGTCGACCTTGGACGAACGGCCGCGTCGCCACATGTTCACCCGGCGCAAGGCGCCAAGGACGGCAAGGCCCAGGGCAGCAAAGAGCAGGATGGGAAGAAGGGTGTTCAACATGGTGAAGCTCCCGCAAGGGTCTTGTAGGAGCGAGCTTGCTCGCGAAAAACCTGAGAACGCCGCGTTAAGTCAGACTTCCCGCGTCATCGTTCACGACCTTCGCGAGCAAGCTCGCTCCTACAGGGAGGTTGCCTAGAAATCCTTGCACAGGCGCAGGGCATCGTAGATGGCGGCGTGGGTATTACGCTGGGCCACACAGTCACCAATGCGGAACAGCAAGTACCCCTCACCCGCCTCGCTCAGGCACGGTTGCGGCTTGATCGCGAACAAGGCTTCGATGTCCATCTGGCCCTTGTTGCGCGAACCTGGCTTGAGTGCGTAGTAGATTTCTTCATCCGGGCGCACGCCGTTCTCGACCACCACCTGATCGACCACCCGCTCTTCCTTGGCGCCGGTGTATTCGTTCTCCAGTACCGCCACCAGCTTGTCGCCCTCGCGGTAGACCTTTTCCAGCATCATGTCGCCGGTCATGATCACTTCCTTGGGGTATATGCTGCGGTAGTAAGTCGGGAACGACGTACCACCGACGGCCACGCCCGGCTTGATATCGTCAGTGACAATCTCCACCTGGCTGCCCTTGTCGGCCAAGAAGTCCGCCACCGACAGGCCGGTGAACTCGCAAATGGTGTCGTACACCAGCACGTTCTTGCCCGGCGCTACCTTGCCGTCGAGCACATCCCAACTGCTGACTACCAAGCCTTCGGCTGCGCCCCAATGTTCGTTCTGCTCCAGAAACGGATGACCGCCAACCGCCAGCACCACCACGTCCGGATGCAGGTCGAGGATGGTCGCCGCATCCGCCGCCACGCCCAGGCGCAGGTCGACGTTCAGCCGCGCCAGTTCCAGCTGGAACCAGCGGGTGATCCCGGCAATCTGGTCCCGTTGCGGCGCTTTCGAGGCAGTGGTGATTTGCCCGCCGATAAATTCTTTCTTCTCGATCAGGGTTACATCGTGGCCACGTTCAGCAGCAACGCGGGCGGCTTCCATCCCGGCAGGACCGGCACCGACTACCACCACTTTGCGTTTCACTCCGGTGGATTTTTCGATGATATGCGGCACGCCCATGTATTCACGGGAAGTGGCGGCGTTCTGGATGCACAGCACGTCCAGGCCCTGATATTGGCGGTCGATGCAGTAGTTGGCGCCGACGCACTGTTTGATCTGGTCGATCTGGCCCATCTTGATCTTGGCGATCAAATGCGGGTCGGCGATGTGGGCGCGGGTCATGCCGACCATGTCCACGTAGCCGCCTTCCAGGATGCGGGTCGCCTGGTTCGGGTCCTTGATGTTTTGCGCGTGCAGCACTGGGGCCTTGACCACTTCCTTGATCCCGGCCGCCAAGTGCAGGAATGGCTCCGGTGGATAACTCATGTTGGGGATAACGTTGGCCAGGGTGTTGTGGGTGTCGCAGCCCGAGCCGACCACACCGATAAAGTCGAGCATGCCGGTGTCGTCGTAGTACTTGGCGATCTGTTTCATGTCCTCGTGGGACAGGCCATCCGGGTGGAATTCATCGCCGCACAAACGGATGCCGACGCAGAAATCCGGCCCTACTTCAGCGCGCACAGCCTTCAATACTTCAAGGCCGAAGCGCATGCGATTTTCAAAGCTGCCGCCCCATTCGTCGGTGCGCTTGTTGACCCGTGGGCTCCAGAACTGGTCGATCATGTGCTGGTGCACTGCCGACAGTTCCACGCCGTCCAGGCCACCGGCCTTGGCCCGTGCCGCAGCGCTGGCGTAGTTGCCGATCACTCGCCAGATTTCTTCCGGCTCGATAGTTTTGCAGGTGGCGCGGTGCACCGGTTCACGGATGCCTGACGGCGACAGCAGCGTCGGCCAATGCTCGCCATCCCAGCGCGAGCGACGGCCCATGTGGGTAATCTGGATCATGATCTTGGCGCCATGCTTGTGCATGGCATCGGCCAGGTTCTGGAAGTGCGGAATGATCCGGTCATCGGCCAGGTTCACCGATTTCCACCAGCCTTGCGGGCTGTCGATGGCGACACTGGAAGAACCGCCGCAGATCGCCAGGCCGATCCCGCCCTTGGCTTTCTCTTCGTAATACTTCACATAGCGGTCGGTGGTCATGCCGCCGTCGGTGGCATACACCTCGGCGTGGGCGGTACTGAGCACGCGGTTGCGGATGGTCAGTTTGCCGATCTGGATCGGCGCAAACATTGCTTCGAAAGCCATGGCAGGGTCCTCGACTTACAACGGCTTGACGGTGAACAGGCCGTCGTCGTGGCCCTCTTCGGAGCCGCCGTAGACCTGTTCCGCCACGGTGCGAACCTTGCTGCCGCGCGCTTGCAGGATCTGGTCCATGGCGCCGGCAAACCAGCCAGTGAACATGTAGTCGACCTTGCGCCCGACCTTGCCGTACACGTAGACGAATGCCGAGTGCTCGAGCTTGACGCTGGCGGTGCCTTTGTCGAGGTCGATGTCCTGGATCTTGAACAGGCCCCAGCCGCGTTGCGACAGGCGCTTCATGTAGTGCTCGAACACTGCGACGCCTTCCAGTCCGTGGCATTCAGCTTCTTTTTCACACCAGTGCCAGGCAGATTTGTAGCCGGCCTTGTAGAGAATTTCAGCGTAAGCGTCAGCGCCCAGAACTTCTTCGATGCCCATGTGGTTGTTGACGAAAAAGTGCCGTGGCACGTAGAGCATCGGCAGGGCGTCAGAGGTCCAGACACCGGTTTCGCTGTCGACTTCGATAGGCAATTGAGGGGCGATCTTGGCCATGGAAACTTAACTCCAGAAAATTCGTTGTGTTGTCGTGCTACGGGATCGTTGTTTAGAGGTGGGCTTATTCGCCCCAGACATCCTTGAGGACGCTGACCCAGTTCTCGCCCATGATCTTGCGCACCACGCGCTCAGGATGGCCGCGCTTGAGCAATGTCTCGGTCAGGTTGGGGAACTCGCCCACGGTGCGGATGCCCAGCGGGTTGATGATCTTGCCGAAGCTGGTCAGACGGCGGGCGTAGCCCTTGTCATGGGTCAGCATTTCAAAGAAATCCTGGCCATGACCCTGGGTGAAGTCGGTGCCAATACCGATGGCGTCTTCGCCGACGATGTTCATGGTGTATTCGATGGCTTCGGCGTAGTCGTCGATGGTCGAATCAATGCCCTTGGCCAGGAACGGCGCAAACATGGTCACGCCAACAAAGCCGCCGTGGTCGGCAATAAACTTGAGTTCTTCATCGGACTTGTTGCGCGGGTGCTCTTTAAGGCCCGACGGCAGGCAGTGGGAGTAGCACACCGGTTTTTTCGATTCGAGGATGACCTCTTCGGAAGTCTTGGAACCAACGTGGGACAGGTCGCACATGATGCCGACGCGGTTCATCTCGGCGACGATCTCGCGACCAAAACCCGACAGGCCGCCGTCGCGCTCGTAGCAGCCGGTGCCCACCAGATTCTGGGTGTTGTAGCACATCTGCACCACGCCAACGCCCAGCTGCTTGAAGATCTCGACGTAGCCGAGTTGGTCTTCAAAGGCATGGGCGTTCTGGAAGCCGAAAATGATGCCGGTCTTGCCCTGTTCCTTGGCGCGGCGGATATCGGCGGTGGTTTTCACCGGGATCACCAGGTCGCTGTTCTCGCGGATCAGGGTCTGGCTGGCGACGATGTTGTTGATTGTGGCCTGGAAGCCTTCCCACACCGATACTGTGCAGTTGGCGGCGGTCAGGCCGCCCTTGCGCATGTCTTCGAACAGGTCGCGGTTCCACTTGGCAATGATCAGCCCGTCGATAACGATGCTGTCGGCGTGCAGTTCGGCTGGGCTCATCAGGCTGTCCCCTTTTTGGCGATTCATGCGCCGAATCGTCTGCCGGCGCTTTGGGGCCAGCATATGCCCAGGGGCTGACGGAGCCGGGTGCAAAAACGACAGGGGAATTGCCGAAAGCGTCAATCCACGACAAAGGGTGCTATGACATGTCTGACTGGCGACTGTTCTTTGTCTTACGCTTGAGCCAGAATTCCCCGCATCACCTGATTATGAGACGGCGCAATGAAATCGATTTTCCTGGCTTTGGCACTCATCGCAACCGGCGTGCAGGCGGCAGAAGACCCCGACAGCACGCCCTGCGACGGCATAGAAAACGACCAGCAAACCCTGGAATGCGCCACCTACAACAAAACCACCGCCGAGCAACTGCTCAAGGACAACTACCAAAGCCTGCTGGAGGAGCGCATGCGTCCTCTCTATGGCAGCGACAAGGCAAAACTGGCCGACATCACCGCCCGCCTTGCCGACGCCCAGCAAAAATGGCAGAAGCTGCGGGACGCCGATTGCGCGGTGGACACCTTCCCGGCCGTGCCTGGGACCAAGGCTTATGCCATTGCGCAGAATGACTGCCTGGCGCGGATGAGCGACCAACGGTCGGAGTTTTTGGAGTCGATTGGGCAGGAATAAGGAACGTTCCCGCGCCGGAATACGGGAACGATCAACTGCCTGCAATGACCTTATGCCATGAAAGGCGATTTGAACGGGCTGCGCGTCGTCGAGCGAGCCGGCGCATATTCATAACCCAAGACGGCGATGTCCATGACATCGCGAATACGTCGATCCCACGGCTTCAGCACATCCTCGTAATTGTGGCCCTCGGGGCCATCGCGCATCGGTGTGTAATGCGGCGCCCACTGTGGTTTATCCAGCAGCATCTGCGCCTGCCAGTTCGCCCAGACCTTGTCGATAAAACAATGGTGCAGGAAAAACACCGGGTCTTCCGGTGAGGTCATTGCCAGCATGTTGCCACCGATCCACAAATGAATACGGTTATGCAGTTGGGAACCTGGTGTGGTGACTTGCGGGTCACCGCGCTGGGTCACCCAGCCTTCCAGGCGATTTCTGAAACCTCGGGTGTAAGGACCGGAGTCGTAAGGTGGTGCGTCATACAAACCTTCACGCATGGCCATGGCCAGGTCGGCCGGCGTCGGAAGCGAGGTAACAAGCTGGGCAAACTGGCGCTTGAGACCGGGCTCCGGGAGGCCGTCCTCCGGATATGCAGGGACGTGCCATTTATCGTATTGATGGGCAAACGCGCCCGTTTGGACCCGCCAGTGATCGTCAGGGTCACCGTCTCCCCCCATAAAGTTCTGCGACCAAACCGGTGAGTTCAGGGGGTCGTCGGCATCCTCAGTCCAGTCCCAGTAAGGCAAGGTGACGCTGGCATTGATGGCGCGCAAATCGGCTTCAAACTGCATCAGCATTTCCCGGTGCCAAGGCAAGAACGCTGGTCCCAGGTGAGCCCCATTACGGTAATCAGGGTCTTGAGGTTCATCCGGATGGACAGTCGGCACCATGACTGCATGATGCCAGTGAACATACTTGTCATACCCACCGTTAGCCTTGAGGGCCAGAACGCTATTGATGAAGGTCAATCGCTCCTGAGTGGTCAGCGAGCGGATGTTTTTCCTGATGACCATTGCACAACTCCCTTGGCAAAAAATGGGTTCGGAACTACGAGATAGATCCTCAGGCCAATCTAAGTGGCAATTTACAAAGAGGTCTACTGTCAGAAATAACAGTCTGGTGCTACTTTCTGACCAACACGGTGTCTCGCTAAGCTATCTCTACGTATTCTTCGGCATTGCCGCGATCAGCGGCGGCTACACCTCGGCGATGCACCTGGGCGTAGCCTTGGGCGCCGCGCTGGGTGGTGTGGTGATTGCCAAGGGCAGCCTGGAAATGACGCCGTTGGTGGGCGCGCTAATGACGGCACGGGCCCTGGCGGCTGCGTGCCTGAGCCTGATGGCAGGCGCCCGTCGAAAGCTTTGACCCTGATCCCAAGGTGCGCGACCATTCGCGGCCTCTCCACCCTTTCCAAGGCGACTCCATGAACATCTGCGGCATCGAAATCAAAGGCAGCGAAGCCATCATCGCCGTCGCCTCCCTGGACAGCCAAACACTGAACCACATCGCCCTGGCCACCAAAAAAATCGCCCTCGAAGACGACGATGAAGCGGCCAACGTCAAAACCTTTGCCACCCAAGTGGCCGCGTTTATCCACGACAACGGTATCACCCGCATCGCCATCAAGAAGCGCAGCAAGAAAGGCGAATTCGCCGGCGGCCCGACCACCTTCAAGATTGAAGGCATATTTCAGCTGCTGGAAGGCTGCGAGGTGACATTACTGTCGCCGCAGACTATCAACGCGCAAAACAAGAAACACGATTTCGCCCTGCCAGCGACGCTGAACAAGTATCAGCATGAAGCGTTTAAGGCAGCGTGTTCGGCGCTGGTGAAGAAGTAAGACTGAGCAGTTTTATAGTCAATTATGGTCGTCGCTCTAATTGACTATAAATTGCGGTCAAACCACCTCCCGTCGTCGATCCTCTCTCGGACACTTGGCAAATCGCGCCCGGTAACTTCGAGTGAAATACGACGGTGACTCAAAGCCGCAGGCAATGCTCACTTCCAGCACGCTCATGTCCGTCTGGCGAAGCAACTGCCGGGCCTTTTCCAGGCGCAGGCCCAGGTAAAAGTTGCTCGGCGTGTCGTTGAGGTGCAACCGAAACAGCCGCTCCAACTGCCGCCGCGTGACCTTGATCGCCTCCGCCAGCGCCAACGTACTCAGCGGCGGCTCGGTGTGCTGTTCCATCTCACCAATCACCTGCACCAGTTTCTTGTTGTTGATGCCGTAGCGCGTGGCGATCTGCATGCGCTGGTGGTCTTTGCGTGGGCGGATGCGGCCCAGTACGAACTGCTCGGACACCTGGATCGCCAGCTCCGGACCGTGGGCCTGGCTGATCAGGTCGAGCATCAGGTCGATAGAGGCGGTACCGCCCGCCGAGGTGATGCGTCGGCGGTCGATTTCGAACAGTTCCTGAGTCACCGTCAGCTGTGGATAGGACTCCTTGAAGGCGTCGATGGCTTCCCAGTGCAGGGTCAGGCGGTGGCCGTCGAGCAGACCTGCTTCGGCCAGGACAAAACTGCCGGTGTCGATGGCGCCAAGGCTCACGCCATCGTGGTCGAGACGGCGCAGCCAATATTCCAGGGCGGGCGTGGCGAACTTCAGCGGTTCGAAACCGGCCACCACCAGCAGGGTTGAACCCTTCTTCAGCGGTTCCAGCGCCGCGTCAGCATTGACCGACATGCCGTTGCTCGCCAGCACCGCGCCGCCATCCGCGCTCAGCACATGCCAACGGTACAGCTCACCACGAAAGCGATTGGCCACGCGCAACGGTTCGATGGCAGAAATAAAGCCGATGGCGGAGAAACCCGGCATCAGCAAAAAGTAGAAATCCTGGGACATGGAGCGCTCTCGTAGGACGGGCCGCGTGGGCACTGTGATACCCCAGTTCAATGGGTCATTCAAGCGGACAGGTCGCTGCAGTGCAAGAGCGGGTCGCCGCCGTGCGTTTTGTTTGCCCTCAAGCTGCGTAGCTTAAAACTGCACAACTTAGCTGCACGGCGCACAAAGACGCCGGAACCCACAATAACGACCTGCCGAGGGATGCACCATGAACCGATTGATCAGCCGCTGTGTGCTTACACTCAGCGCCAGCGCCATCTTGAGCACCAACGTCATGGCAGCCGATGCGGCTTCTTGCCAGAACGTGCGCATGGGCGTGGTGAACTGGACCGACGTAATCGCCACCAGCGCCATGACCCAAGTATTGCTCGACGGCCTCGGCTACAAGACCAAACAGACCAGCGCGTCCCAGCAAATCATCTTCGCCGGAATCCGCGATCAGCGCCTGGATATGTTCCTCGGCTACTGGAACCCGCTGATGACCCAGACCATCACCCCGTTTGTCGACGCCAAGCAGGTCAAGGTCCTTGATGCGCCGAGCCTCAAGGACGCCCGCGCCACCCTGGCGGTGCCGACCTACCTGGCCGACAAGGGCCTGAAAACCTTCGCCGATATCGCCAGGTTCGAAAAAGAATTGGGCGGCAAGCTCTATGGCATAGAACCCGGTTCAGGTGCCAACACCCAGATCAAGGCGATGATCGCCAAGAACCAATTTGGCCTGGGCAAATTCCAGCTGGTGGAGTCCAGCGAGGCCGGCATGCTTGCCGCAGTGGATCGCGCCGTGCGTCGCAATGAAGCCGTGGTGTTTTTCGGCTGGGCGCCGCACCCGATGAACGTCAACGTCAAGATGACTTACCTCACCGGCAGCGACGACGCCCTGGGCCCGAACGAGGGCATGGCCACAGTGTGGACCGTCACCTCGCCCACCTACGCCCAACAATGCCCCAACGTTAGCCGTCTGCTGAGCAACCTGACGTACACCGCCGAAGACGAGAGCCGGATGATGCAGCCGTTGCTCGATCACAAGGACGCTTTCGAATCGGCCAAACAGTGGCTCAAGGATCACCCGCAAGACCAGCAGCGCTGGCTGGAAGGGGTGACCACCTTCGACGGCAAACCGGCTGCCGCCAACCTGCAATTGACCAGCAAATAACCTTTTTTGAATCACCGTTTCGCAGCCGCCTTTGGCTGCGAACGGCATCACTACACCTTGAAACCACGCCTATAAATCACGCCTGCAAGGAATCCGTCTCATGAACCACGACGTCATCATCACCTGCGCTCTCACCGGTGCTGGCGACACGACCGCCAGAAGTCCACACGTGCCGGTCACACCCAAACAAATCGCTGCTGCGGCCGTGGAAGCCGCCAAGGCCGGCGCCACCGTCGTGCACTGCCACGTGCGTGATCCGCAAACCGGCAAGTTCAGCCGTGACGTGGCGCTGTACCGCGAAGTGATGGAGCGCATTCGCGAGGCGGACGTCGACATTATCGTCAACCTCACCGCCGGCATGGGCGGCGACCTGGAAATCGGTGGCGGCGAGAACCCCATGGAGTTCGGCCCCAACACTGATCTGGTCGGGCCGCTGACACGTCTGGCCCACGTTGAAGCGCTGCTGCCGGAAATCTGCACCCTGGACTGCGGCACCCTGAACTTCGGCGACGGCGACACCATTTACGTCTCCACCCCCGCGCAGTTGCGGGCTGGCGCAAAACGCATTCAAGAGCTGGGCGTGAAGGCCGAGCTGGAAATCTTCGACACCGGACACCTGTGGTTTGCCAAACAGATGATCAAGGAAGGCTTGCTCGATAACCCGCTGTTCCAGCTGTGCCTGGGCATTCCGTGGGGAGCACCGGCGGATACCACCACCATGAAAGCCATGGTCGATAACCTGCCGGCTGACGCGGTGTGGGCCGGGTTTGGTATCGGCCGCATGCAGATGCCGATGGCGGCGCAAGCGGTGCTGCTGGGTGGCAACGTGCGGGTCGGCCTGGAAGACAATCTGTGGCTGGACAAAGGCGTGCTGGCCACCAATGGGCAGTTGGTGGAACGCGCCAGCGAGATCCTCAGCCGACTGGGCGCGCGGGTCATGACCCCGGCAGAAGGCCGGATCAAGATGGGTTTGACCAAGCGCGGCTAATCACGATCACAGCCTCATCCTGTAGGCGTCCCCCTCGCGCCTACAGGAATTACCCTCTCTTTAGGAAGTTGCCATGCGCTTTATCACCGAAATCAAAACCTTCGCAGCACTGGGCAGCGGTGTCATCGGCAGCGGCTGGGTATCCCGCGCCTTGGCCCACGGCCTCGATGTAGTGGCCTGGGACCCGGCACCCGGCGCCGAAGCAGCCTTGCGCAAACGCGTCGCCAACGCCTGGGGTGCCCTGGAAAAACAAGGCCTGGCACCCGGTGCGTCCCAGGACCGCCTGCGTTTTGTCGCAACCATTGAAGAGTGCGTCAAAGACGCTGACTTCATCCAGGAAAGCGCCCCGGAACGCCTGGAACTGAAGCTGCAATTACACGCCCAGATCAGCGCGGCGGCCAAGCCCAATGCGTTGATCGGCTCCAGCACTTCAGGGCTGTTGCCCAGCGAGTTTTACGAAGGTTCGACCCATCCTGAGCGTTGTGTGGTCGGCCACCCGTTCAACCCGGTGTACCTGCTGCCGCTGGTGGAAGTGGTAGGCGGCAAAAATACCGCGCCAGAAGCGGTGCAGGCCGCGATCAAGGTGTATGAATCCCTCGGCATGCGCCCACTGCATGTACGCAAGGAAGTTCCAGGCTTTATCGCCGACCGCCTGCTGGAAGCGCTGTGGCGCGAGGCGTTGCACCTGGTCAACGATGGTGTGGCGACTACCGGCGAAATCGACGATGCAATTCGCTTTGGCGCGGGTTTGCGCTGGTCGTTCATGGGGACTTTCCTGACCTACACGCTGGCGGGTGGCGATGCCGGGATGCGCCACTTCATGGCGCAGTTTGGGCCAGCGTTGCAGTTGCCGTGGACGTATCTGCCCGCCCCGGAATTGACCGACAAGCTGATTGACGATGTGGTCGATGGCACCAGCGAGCAGTTAGGCAAGCACAGCATTTCGGCCCTGGAGCGCTATCGTGATGATTGCCTGTTGGCGGTGTTGGAGGCGGTGAAAACCACCAAAGCCAAGCACGGCATGACCTTCAGTGAGTAACCGATCATCTCCCCTGGAACCGATGCCATGCCCGCTCTAACCACCTACACCACAAAAATCCTCCCCGACTGGGTCGACTACAACGGGCACCTGCGCGATGCCTTCTACCTGCTGATTTTCAGCTACGCCACCGACGCGCTGATGGACACCCTGGGCCTGGACAGCGACAACCGCGAAGCCAGCGGCAACTCGCTGTTCACCCTGGAACTGCACCTCAACTACCTACACGAAGTGAAGCTGGGCGCCGAGGTTGAAGTTCGTACGCAACTGATCGCCCACGACCGCAAGCGCCTGCACCTCTATCACAGCCTACATCGGGTGGGAGAAGAGCGGGAACTGGCCGGCAACGAACAAATGCTGCTCCACGTCGATCTCGCTGGGCCGCGTTCGGCACCGTTCACTGAGGCGATATTGGACAAGCTGGCGGCCATCACTGGCGAACAAACCGATCTGGCAAAACCCGCCCTCCTCGGCCGCGTCATTGGCCTGCCACCGGAAAAATAGGGGATCACCATGAACACCGCCGCCGCTGTTGCCGACTTCCGCACTTACCCGCTGATCAGCGCCCTCGCCGATGTGCAGGTGTTGGCCGATCAGGTGCGGGTGCAGTGGGCCGATGGCCGGGGCAGCCCGTTCCATCATCAGTGGCTGCGAGACAACTGCCCGTGTCCGGCCTGCGTGTACAGCGTGACCCGCGAACAGGTGCTGGAGATTGTCGATGTCGACGAGGACCTCACGCCCCTAAGCGCACACATCGATCAGGGTTTCCTGCGTGTGGAGTGGCACGGCGGCCACAGCAGCCGCTTCGATCCCGGCTGGCTGCGGGCCCATGCCTATGACGATGTATCCCGCGCCGAACGCCGGGCCGCCAAGCCAATATCCAAGCTGTGGGACAGCCGCTTTGAACTACCGGTTTTTGAATACGCAGCCTTGATGGAAGACCCGAAGGCACTGCTGCAATGGCTGCTGGCCCTGCGCGACAGCGGCCTGACCCAAGTGCGCGACGTACCTGTCGAACCGGGTTCCCTGGCACTTATCGCCAGGCGCATTTCATTCATCCGCGAGAGTAATTTCGGCGTGCTGTTCAACGTGCAATCCAAGGCCGATGCCGACAGCAATGCCTACACCGCTTTTAACCTGCCGCTGCACAGCGACTTGCCCACCCGCGAGCTGCAACCGGGGCTGCAATTTCTGCATTGCCTAGTCAATGACGCCAACGGTGGCGAGAGTATTTTTGTCGACGGTTTTGCCATTGCTCGCGCCTTGCGAGAAGAAGATCCCGAAGCGTTTCGTGCGCTGTGTGAAATCCCGGTGGAGTTTCGCAACAAGGACCGCCATAGCGACTATCGCCGCCTGGCGCCGATCATTGCGCTGGATGCCCTGGGTGAGGTCGCGGAGATCCGCATGGCCAACTTTCTGCGCGGGCCGTTTGAGACGTCGGTGGAGCAGATGCCATTGTTGTACCGCGCCTATCGACGGTTTATCGCAATGACGCGCGAGGATCGGTTTCGCCTGGTCAAACGATTGAATCCCGGTGAGTTGTGGTGCTTCGATAATCGCCGCACGTTACATGCGCGCAATGCCTTTGACCCGGCTTCGGGGGCGCGGCATTTCCAGGGCTGCTATATCGATCGGGATGAGTTGTTGTCGCGAATCCTGGTGCTGCAGCGATAAGCAAAAAAAGCCCCGATCAAGCCGTGACAGGATCGGGGCAGAGTGCTTTGTGTGAGCTGCGCATCCCGAGGGTGACCAAACCTTCAAGCTGCTTGCTTGAGTCCAGTGTGCCCATTCCTTGGGCTGGCGAGTTAGCCGAAAACGACCTGTTCATAGGTGTCACGACCATTCGTGCATTCAGTCCTTGCCGACATCCCGATCGCCTACCAGAATCGACCTCAATCCCCCGCTCCCCTAACAAGGATAAACGTCATGATGCACGCGGATTTGATTGACCAGGACGACCTGCTTGGCCAACTGCGGTCGTTGGGTTTCGAAGTGTCCAGCGGCGCCACCGCCGAGCAGGCCTGCGAATGTGCCGTGCGCGGCTTGAGTGAAGCGCGAGCCAAGGCGCTCAAGGGCATGGTCGAGCAGATGTACACCAGCAGCGCGACGATTTTGCCGGCGGTAAGGCAGGCTATCGATAAGCAGCTGTTACCGGCGCTGGTGCAGTTTCGGCAGAACTCCGGCGCCTGAAAATCACTGTCTCTATAGGAGCGAGCTTGCTCGCGAAAAACCTGAGGACGACGCGTTCATCCAGGATGCCAGCGTCATCGTTCACGACCTTCGCGAGCAAGCTCGCTCCTACAGTTAGAGCGTTAGAGCCTTACACTCGCGAAAGTCGACTCATTGCGAGCCTGGCTCAACGCCGACAACGGCCCGGACAGCGGTGACAACACCAACGCCTGCGGGATCGGCATCATTGCCACTTGCTGGGTGGTGTTGGAACCGACGCGCTCATCCCGTGGTGGAATGCCGAAGTATTCTCGGTAGCACTTGGAGAAGTGCGGCGTGGAGACAAACCCGCACACCGATGCCACTTCGATGATCGACATCGGCGTTTGCTTGAGCAACTGCCGTGCACGGATCAGGCGCAACTTGAGGTAGTAGCGCGACGGCGAACAGTGCAGGTATTTCTGGAACA
Organism: Pseudomonas sp. C321; assembly: GCF_055407105.1. Taxonomy (NCBI): domain Bacteria; kingdom Pseudomonadati; phylum Pseudomonadota; class Gammaproteobacteria; order Pseudomonadales; family Pseudomonadaceae; genus Pseudomonas; species Pseudomonas sp. C321. Next base: position 148,540 of record NZ_JBUZRB010000002.1, read on the forward strand.
ACCGCTCCAGCTGACGCCGGGAAACGGCGACATACACCGCCAGTTCATCGAGGTCGATGGGTTCTTCCAGATTGGCCTCCATCAGCGCAACGATTTCCTGCAGTTTCGGCTGATTGGTGCCGAGCATGTGCTTGAGCGGTACACGCTGGTGATCCTGCTCATTGCGGATGCGTTCGTAAACAAACATCTCGGAGATCGCCGCCGACAATTCACGACCGTGGTCGCGGCTGATCAGGTGCAGCATCATGTCCAGCGGCGCAGTGCCGCCGGAGCTGGTGAAGCGGTTGCGGTCCAGGGTGAACAGGCGTGTGCTCATGGCCACGCGTGGGAAAGCTTCCTGCATCGACGCCAGGCATTCCCAGTGCACGCTGCAATCAAAGCCATCCAACAGACCTGCGCAAGCCAAAGCCCAGCTGCCGGTGCACACCGCACCGAGACGGCGCGACTGGCGCGCCTGGCTTTGCAGCCACGACACATGTTCACGGGTGACGGTGCGCTGGATACCCACGCCGCCGCAGACAATGATGGTGTCCAGGGCCGGAGCTTTGTGCATCGAGGCATCGGGGGTGATTTGCAGACCGTCGCTGGCCCACACATGGTTTCCATCGACACTCAAGGTCGTCCAGCGGTACAGCTCGCGGCCGGACAATTGATTGGCCATGCGCAGCGGTTCTACTGCGGAGGCCAGGGAAATCAGCGTGAAATTGTCCAGCAGCAAAAAGCCGATGGATTGAGGCGCACGGTTCTGGGGTTGAGCCCCGGAGTTGAACGACGTCATCGCGGTATCTCCTCACACAAAGCGGGTGATGGCCTCAGGCGAGGCTCTTGTTATTGCACTCATCTTCCTCGGGAATATTTCCTGGGAGAGAGGCTTTGAATTGATAGAGCAAATGCCATGCCTAAAGTTGAATGGCCATTCAATAACTCCTGAAAACGACCTGCTGACGTGTCTATATAAGCCCGCGCACGGAGTGGGGGATATGACCCGAAAAAAACGCGATAGGAAGCAGGCTCAAGGGGTGTGAGCAGATCGGTAGCACTTGTGGGAAGCGGATGAAACGACGTAGGAAAAGTCTGTCACCACAAGCACAGGTGACGGGTGGTCAGCGGCGGATTCGTTTGGGAGCTACTTATCTATTTGCGACGCGCTAAAAGGTGGCGTGACGAGAGGGTGTGCTCAATGTAGGAGCGAGGGGGACGCCTAGTTCTTGCTCGCGAAAAACCTGAGAGCGTCGCGTTCATTCAGGATGGGCGCGTTATCGCTCACGACCTTCGCGAGCAAGCTCGCTCCTACAGTCAACATTCAACGGCACTCACCGCCAACCCACCCCGTGAAGTCTCCTTGTACTTGTCATGCATATCCGCGCCGGTATCACGCATGGTGCGGATCACCCGGTCCAGGGAGATAAAGTGCTGACCATCGCCACGCAAGGCCATCTGCGCCGCATTGATCGCTTTCACCGCCGCAATGGCATTACGCTCGATACACGGCACTTGCACCAGGCCGCCCACCGGGTCGCAGGTCAGGCCCAGATTGTGCTCCAGGCCAATCTCCGCCGCATTGCACAGCTGTTCCGGCGTAGCGCCGAGAATCTCCGCCAGCCCGGCCGCCGCCATGGCGCAGGCTGAGCCGACTTCGCCCTGGCAACCGACTTCGGCGCCGGAGATCGAGGCATTCTTTTTACACAAAATCCCCACCGCCGCCGCGCTGAGGAAGTAGTCCACCACGTTGGCTTCGGTGACCACCTCGCTGAATTTCATAAAGTAGTGCAACACCGCCGGAATGATCCCCGCCGCACCGTTGGTAGGTGCCGTGACCATGCGCCCGCCGGCGGCGTTTTCCTCGTTCACGGCCAGGGCGAACAGGTTGACCCACTCCATGGCGCTCAAGGTCGAGCCGATCACGTTGGGCTTGCCCAGCTCCTGCAAACTGCGGTGCAACCTGGCCGCACGCCGCCGCACGTTCAGGCCGCCGGGGAGGATGCCTTCGTGTTTGAGGCCTTGTTCGACGCAATCTTGCATTGCACGCCAGAGTTTCATCAGGCCACTGCGAATGTCCTCCTCCGAACGCCAGACCTTTTCGTTGGCCAACATCAATTCGGCGACCCGCAGGTTGTGGGTCTTGCACAAACTCAGCAATTGCACGGCGCTGGAAAAATCATAGGGCAGCTCAGTGCGATCCATGTCTGCCACGCCACTGGCGGCCTGCGCTTGATCCACCACAAAACCGCCGCCCACTGAATAGTAGGTGTCGCGGTGCAGTTCAGTGTCATCAGCGAACACCACCAGGGTCATGGCATTGGGGTGGAACGGCAGGTTTTCATCGATCAGGCGCATGTCCCGCGACCACAGGAACGGCACCGACAAACGCCCGTCCAGCAGCAAGGTGTTGGTCTCGCGCAGGGCCTCGATGCGCAGGCCAATCAGCGACGGATCAATCGCATCCGGCCACTCGCCCATCAGCCCCATGATCACGGCATTGTCGCTGCCGTGACCGATGCCCGTGGCCGATAAAGAGCCGTAGAGCTGAACTTCAACGCGCCGTACCTGTTCCAACAGACCACGTTCACACAATCCTTGAACGAATAACGCCGCGGCGCGCATGGGGCCGACGGTGTGAGAACTGGAAGGGCCGATGCCGATCTTGAACAGGTCGAAAACGCTAATAGCCATTACCGTGAAACTCCTCGATGAGCACAGGCCAGGCATAGAAAACACCTGGTGACGGAGCTGCTACGCTCAAGCTGCTTTCCGCCGAGATGGGCGCATCATCAAGCTTTTGTTGCCCCGTTCGGCGTCTCACACCGACGTACCCATGCTTACCAGCGCCGCCCCCGTGCGATCACTCGTTTTGACCGTTTTTTTACGGTGCAGATCGACAAAAAGTGCAGTATTGCCTTGGAAAAATTCTGTAAGCGACGTCACCGACACTGGATACGACCATCCCTGTACTGGATACGACGCCCCCTGTAGGCGTCAGATTTTCACTGGTACATGATCAAGTCACGACTCGTTTGCAAGGTACCGTGGCAGAGCTGTGTCGCACGCCCCAACCGCAACACTTATAAAGCGCGGCAAACGCCGCCAGAAAAACACCAGGAGTCCAAACCCATGAAAGGTTCCCCGTCGTTGTTGTTGGCCGCCATGCTGAGTCTGCCCCTTGCGGCACAAGCCGCAGAACCGGCGCAATGCAGTACCGTCAATTTCTCGGATGTCGGCTGGACTGACATCACCGTCACCACCGCCACCACCAGCGTGGTCCTCGAAGCCCTCGGCTACAAAACCCGCACCACGATGATTTCCGTTCCAGTGACCTACAAGTCCCTGGCCGACGGCAAGAACATGGACATTTTCCTCGGCAACTGGATGCCGACCATGGAAAACGACATCAAGCAGTACCGTGATGCCGGCACCGTGGAAACCGTGCGCGCTAACCTGGAAAACGCCAAGTACACCCTGGCGGTGCCCGAGGCGCTGTACAACAAGGGCCTGAAAGACTTCGCCGACATCGTCAAATTCAAGAAAGAACTGGACGGCAAGATCTACGGCATTGAGCCGGGTAACGACGGTAACCGCACCATCCAGAGCCTGATCGACAAAGACGCCTTCGGCTTGAAGACCGCCGGTTTCAAGGTGGTCGAGTCCAGCGAAGCCGGGATGTTGTCCCAGGTAGATCGCGCTCAGCGCCGTGGCACCGATGTGGTGTTCCTGGGCTGGGAGCCGCACCCGATGAACACCCGTTTCAAGATGAAGTACCTCACCGGCGGTGACGATTCCTTCGGCCCCGACTACGGCAAGGCGACCATCTACACCAACACCCGCAAAGGCTACGTCCAGGAATGCAGCAACGTCGGTCAGTTGCTGAAAAACCTGGCGTTCACCCTGGACATGGAAAGCACCCTGATGGGCAATGTCCTGGACGACAAAATGAAACCCGAAGCCGCCGCCAAGGCGTGGCTGAAGAAAAACCCGCAAGTGCTCGACACCTGGCTCGCCGGTGTTACCACCATCGATGGCAAACCAGGTTTGGAGGCCGTAAAAGCCAAGCTCGCCGAGTAACCGCTGACCCCGGGCCGGTAGGCTGGCCCGGGATGTTTTCCCTCTTCGCATGTGGACACTCACTACCATGCTGACTGAACAGAAAATCCCCCTTGGCCAGTACATCGCTGCCTTCGTTGAATGGTTGACGCAAAACGGCGCCGACTACTTCGACGCAATCGCATCGACACTGGAAACGATGATCCACGGCGTGACGTTTGCGCTGACCTGGTTCAATCCGCTGGCATTGATCGGTCTGATTGCGCTGCTTGCTCACTTTATTCAACGCAAATGGGGACTGACGGTTTTCGTCATCCTTTCCTTTCTGCTGATCCTCAACCTGGGGTACTGGCAGGAAACCATGGAGACCCTGGCGCAAGTGTTGTTCGCCACCCTGGTCTGCGTGGTCATCGGTGTGCCGCTGGGCATCGTCGCCGCACACAAACCGATGTTCTACACCCTGATGCGGCCGGTACTCGATCTGATGCAGACCGTACCGACCTTCGTCTACCTCATCCCTACCCTGACCCTCTTCGGGCTGGGTGTGGTGCCCGGCCTGATTTCCACGGTGGTGTTCGCGATTGCCGCGCCCATCCGTCTGACCTACCTGGGTATCCGTGATGTCCCGCAAGAGTTGCTGGACGCAGGCAAGGCCTTTGGCTGCTCACGCCGTCAATTGCTCTCGCGTATTGAACTGCCCCACGCCATGCCGAGCATCGCCGCTGGCATTACCCAATGCATCATGCTGTCGTTGTCGATGGTGGTAATCGCCGCCCTGGTGGGCGCCGACGGCCTCGGCAAACCGGTGGTCAACGCACTGAACACCGCCGACATTGCCCTGGGCTTCGAAGCCGGCCTGGCGATCGTGCTGCTGGCGATCATGCTCGACCGTATCTGCAAACAACCCGACGCCAAAGTAGGGGGTGACGCATGAGCATCATTCGCTTTGATCAGGTCGACGTGGTGTTCTCCAAGGACCCCCGTGAAGCCCTGAAACTGCTTGACCAAGGCATGACCCGCGACCAGATCCTGAAAAAAACCGGGCAAATTGTCGGCGTCGAAAAGGCCAGCCTCGACATCGAGAAAGGCGAGATCTGCGTGCTGATGGGCCTGTCCGGCTCCGGTAAGTCGAGCCTGCTGCGTTGCATCAACGGCTTGAACACCGTCAGCCGCGGGCAACTGTTTGTTGAGCATGAAGGCAAACAGATCGACATTGCGTCTTGTACGCCAGCCGAGCTGAAAATGATGCGCACCAAGCGCATCGCCATGGTCTTCCAGAAATTCGCCCTGATGCCGTGGCTGACGGTGCGCGAAAACATCAGCTTCGGCCTGGAGATGCAGGGCCGGCCGGAGAAAGAACGCCGCAAGTTGGTGGACGAGAAGTTGGAGCTGGTGGGCCTGTCTCAGTGGCGCAACAAGAAACCCGATGAGCTGTCCGGCGGCATGCAGCAGCGTGTGGGCCTGGCCCGGGCCCTGGCGATGGACGCCGATATCCTGCTGATGGACGAACCCTTCTCCGCCCTCGACCCGCTGATCCGCCAGGGTTTGCAGGATGAACTGCTGGAGCTGCAACGCAAGCTGAGCAAGACCATCGTATTCGTTAGCCATGACCTGGATGAGGCGCTGAAACTGGGCAGCCGCATCGCGATCATGAAAGACGGGCGGATCATCCAGTACAGCGTGCCGGAAGAGATCGTGCTGAACCCGGCGGATGACTATGTGCGCACCTTCGTCGCCCATACCAACCCGCTGAACGTGCTGTGCGGCCGCAGCCTGATGCGCACGCTGGACAACTGCAAACGGGTCAACAGCTCGGTATGTCTCGATCCTAGCGGCGACTCGTGGCTGGACCTGGCCGAAGGCAACACCATCAAGGGCGCACGCCAGAATGGTTCAGTGCTGAACCTGCAGAACTGGGCGCCTGGGCAAGCGGTGGAGGGGCTGGGTCGGGTACCGACGCTGGTGGATTCCAATATTGGTATGCGCGATGCGTTGCAGATTCGCTATCAGACAGGAAACAAGCTGGTGCTGCAGGACAACGACAAGGTGGTGGGTATTTTGGGTGACAGCGAGCTGTACCACGCGCTGTTAGGCAAGAACCTGGGCTGAAAAAAAGGGATCGCGGTGAGCGATCCCTTTTTGTTTTAGGCAGTTTGATCGTTCCCATGCGGGGGAACGGTCACTGTCTCAACCCTCAGCTATAGACACGGCCAAGGAGCTGGCGATGGCTTTCAAACTGATCGAGCACATCCCGGGTAATTTGTTCCGGGGTGAAGCCCATCAGGTCGTATTCCTGGCTGCCGTTGTGCAAATACACCTCGGCGCGGTAGTAGCGCGTGCGCTCTTCCTCGCCCTGAAGCGACTCACTCGGCGCCGCCAGGTAGCCATCCAGGCTGACCTCGTAGACAAATGGGTTGCCCTCTTCCATCTCGATCCGCACGCCCATGCAGCACTTGGACTTACCGAGCACAGTCTGCACATCCAGCCCTTGAGCACGCAAGGCCGCCGCCGCTTCTTCCAGCGCTGGCGTCACCTTTTTATCCATAAAGCGCTGCACCACGGCTTGGGTTGGGTGCAGGTCGAGGGCAGTCAAGCGCTCGCTGAAACCATGACGACCACGCTCAGCCAGTTGCGCTTGCTCCAGCTCGATCGCCACGTCCTGGCGCATGGCCTTGTGCAGACCGAACATAAACAGAATCAGCACCACAGAGAACGGCAGGCCGGCCAGCACCACCATGGTTTGCATGGCTTCAAAGTTACCGGCGAACAGCAAACCGATAGTCACCAGGGTGATCACCGACGACCAGAAAATCCGCAGCCAGTGCGGCGCATCTTCGTCAACGTTGCCGCCCTTGCAAGACAGGTTCGCCATCATCACCGCGCCGGAATCCGCCGGGGTCAGGAACAGCACGAAGCCCACAAAAATCGACACACCAATGACAATTTTCGACGCGGGGTAATGCTCAAGCAGTTGGTAGATTGCCATGGACGGTTGTTCCAGGGCAGTTTTGCCCAACTCCACCGCGCCATGGTTAAGCACCAGGTCCAGCGCCGAGTTGCCGAAGATCGACAACCACGCCAGGGTGAAGCCCAGCGGGATCAGCAACACGCCGGCCACCAGTTCACGCACGGTACGACCACGGGAAATACGCGCGATAAACATGCCCACGAATGGTGCCCAGGAAATCCACCAGGCCCAGTAGAACAGGGTCCACAGGCCCATCCAGCGCTCGGACTTCTCGCCATCGCCTTCGTATACATACAAGTCGAAGGTTTTCAGCACGATGCCGTTCAGGTAATCGCCGGTGTTCTGCACCAGGCCATTAAGCAAATGCAGGGTCGGCCCGAACAACAGCACGAAAATCAGCAGGCCGCTGAACAGCACAATATTGAGGTTGGACAGGCGGCGAATACCGTTTTCCACACCCGACACGGCGGCGATGGTTGCCACGGTGCTCATCACGATGATCACGATCAGCAGGTTGGTGTTGTTGTGCTCCATACCGAACAAGTTTTCCAGCCCCGACGATACTTGCAGCGAGCCAATGCCGAGGTTGGTCACCAGGCCCAGCAAGGTCACGAACATGCCAAAGCCGTCCACCGCGTGACCGGCAGCGCCTTTGACCCAACGCTCGCCCACCAGCGGGTACAGCGCCGAACGCAAGGCCAGCGGCTGGTTATGACGATAGGCAAAGTACGCCACGGCCAGACCGACCAAGGCATAGATCGCCCAGCCGTGCAGGCCCCAGTGCAGGAAGGTCAACTGCAACGCCTGCCGTGCGGCCGTGCCAGTGGCAGCGGCGCCTTCAGGCGGATTGAAGTAGTGGTCCAACGGCTCCGAAGCACCGAAGTACAACAGCGAGATGCCGATCCCCGAAGAGAACAGCATGCCGGCCCAGGCGCCATAGCTGAAGTCTGGGGTGTCGTCCTTGCTGCCCAGTTTCAACTTGCCGTAGGACGAAAACGCCAGGCCCACCACAAATACCAGGTAGGCGGCGATGACCACCATGTAGTACCAGCCAAAGCTTTTGGACAGCCAGGCCTGGGCTACACCAAGCACCCGGCCGGCCTCTTGCGGGGCGATGATCAAAATGGCCGTCAACAACAGAATCAGCGCGGTAGAGGTGTAGAACACCCAACCGTTGACCCGTACCTTTTCTGGCGGGGTCTTTATAAGAGAGGCAGAACTCATGGCACAGATGCTCCAGGCAGTGCGAGAGAGAAACACAAGGCAGCGCTTTACCCGATCCATCGATTTTTTGGCAGTCGACTGGCGGGTGATATAAAGACACCCCGAAAAACCCTGAACCCCACAAAAGCAACATTGTTGGCTGGCGGCGAAAGCCTTGGACGAGCTCTTTTCAGTAAAAAAAGCGTCGCGTCATGACCTTAAGCGTCTTGCCCATTCAAACGTTCCGTCTTCGCCAGCTCGCGCTATGCCACGTGGTCGTTTCAGAGGTTTTTTTTCAGATGTCTGGTGTCGCGCCTTGTCGGTAAAAAACCTACAGGGCGTGACGATTTGTCGCAGATCTTATTCTTTGTTGATTGAACGTTCAATCAAAACAAAATAGACTGGCCCACAAGCCGACGGACGTTTATCGCTCGTCGGCAGGCCTAAGGAGAGGTGCACGATGCCCAAGGTCGGTATGCAACCCATACGCCGCCAGCAGTTGATCGAGGCCACGTTGACGGCCATCGATCAGGTCGGAATGGGAGATGCCAGCATTGCGCTGATCGCCCGCCTGGCCGGTGTCTCGAATGGCATCATCAGTCACTACTTTCAGGACAAGAATGGCCTGATCGCCGCCACGATGCGGTACCTGATGAACGTCTTGATCGAGAATGTCCACGTTCGTCGGCACGCGTTGAAGGATGACAGCCCACGGGCGCACCTGCAGGTGATCATCGAAGGCAACTTCGACGCCAGCCAGGTCAACGGCCCAGCAATGAAAACCTGGCTGGCCTTCTGGGCCTCCAGCATGCACCACCCGTCTTTGCACAGGTTGCAGCGGATCAACGATCACCGCCTGTATTCCAACCTGTGCTGCCAGTTCCGCCGTGCGATGCCACTGCCCGAGGCACGCAGCGCAGCCCGCGGGCTAGCGGCCCTGATCGACGGTTTGTGGTTGCGCGGCGCACTGTCGGGAGACGCTTTCGACACTGAGCAGGCGCAACGGATCGCTTACGAATATATGGATTTCCAATTGGCCAAGCAGGTGAGTTAGAGCACACATAATCGCTCAACCCCTGAACTGCTGCTGATCGGTGTTGCCAGAACCTTAATGGCCCCACCCTTTAGTGGTTAACGCCAACCACTTATGCACTTGCGAGGACTTTATGGCCCGTTTCGAACTGCAAAAACTCTACATTGACGGCGGCTACTCCGACGCTGGCAGCGATGCCACCTTCGAAGCCATCAACCCGGCTAACGGTGAAGTTCTCGCCAACGTACAACGCGCCACCAAGGAAGACGTTGAACGTGCCGTGGTCAGCGCCGAAAAGGGCCAGAAAATCTGGGCCGCGATGACCGCCATGGAGCGTTCGCGCATCCTGCGTCGCGCCGTTGAAATCCTGCGCGAGCGCAACGATGAGTTGGCCGCGCTGGAAACCCTGGACACCGGCAAGCCGTACTCCGAGACCCAATACGTCGACATCGTCACCGGCGCCGACGTGCTGGAATACTACGCAGGCCTGGTGCCCGCCATCGAAGGCGAGCAAATCCCGCTGCGTACCACTTCGTTCGTCTACACCCGTCGCGAGCCCCTGGGCGTCGTGGCCGGTATCGGCGCGTGGAACTACCCGATCCAGATCGCCCTGTGGAAGTCCGCGCCAGCCCTGGCCGCCGGCAACGCGATGATCTTCAAACCAAGCGAAGTCACTTCGCTGACCACCCTGAAACTGGCCGAGATCTACACCGCGGCCGGCGTTCCAGACGGCGTGTTCAACGTCCTGACCGGCAGCGGCCGTGAAGTCGGCACTTGGCTGACCGAACACCCGCGCATCGAGAAAATCTCCTTCACTGGCGGCACCGACACCGGCAAGAAGGTCATGGCCAGCGCTTCCAGCTCTTCGCTCAAAGAAGTGACCATGGAACTGGGCGGCAAATCCCCGCTGATCATTTTCGACGACGCCGACCTCGATCGCGCCGCCGACATTGCGATGATGGCCAACTTCTACAGCTCGGGCCAGGTTTGCACCAACGGTACTCGCGTATTCGTTCCGACCGCCCTCAAAGGCGCGTTCGAAGCCAAGATTGCCGAGCGCGTAGCCCGCATCCGCATTGGCAGCCCGCAAGACGAAAACACCAACTTCGGCCCGCTGGTCAGCTTCGCCCACATGGAAAGCGTGCTCGGCTACATTGCCAAAGGTAAGGAAGAAGGCGCGCGCCTGCTGTGCGGCGGCGACCGTCTGACCGACGGCGAATTCGCCAAGGGTGCCTACGTTGCGCCGACCGTGTTCACTGACTGCACCGACGAAATGACCATCGTCCGTGAAGAAATCTTCGGCCCGGTGATGAGCATCCTCACCTACGACACCGAAGAAGAAGTGATCCGCCGCGCCAACGACACCGACTTCGGCCTGGCCGCTGGCCTGGTAACCAAGGACCTGAACCGCGCGCACCGCGTGATTCATCAGCTGGAAGCCGGTATCTGCTGGATCAACGCCTGGGGCGAGTCCGACGCCAAGATGCCGGTCGGTGGCTACAAGCAGTCGGGTGTTGGCCGTGAGAACGGCATCACCTCGCTGAACAACTTCACACGCATCAAATCGGTACAGGTTGAGCTGGGCGACTACGCATCAGTGTTCTGAGGAGCCTCAAGCGGCAAGCTTCAAGCTGCAAGTAAAAGCAGTTTGGTTTGCCGCACCTCCCAGATACACCGCTCGCTGCTCTTTCTTGCAGCTTGAAGCTTAGAGCTTGTAGCTCTCAAGGAGACCCCATGACTCAAGAATACGATTACATCATTGTTGGCGCAGGTTCTGCGGGCAACACCTTAGCGACCCGTCTTACCGAAGACGAAGGCGTCACCGTCCTGCTGCTGGAAGCCGGCGGCCCGGACTACCGCCTGGATTTCCGCACCCAAATGCCAGCCGCCCTGGCCTTCCCACTGCAGGGCCGCCGCTACAACTGGGCCTACGAAACCGATCCAGAGCCATACATGGACGGCCGCAAGATGGAATGCGGTCGTGGCAAGGGCCTGGGTGGCTCTTCCTTGATCAACGGCATGTGCTACATCCGTGGCAACGCCATGGACTACAACGGCTGGGCGAAAACCCCAGGGCTGGAAGACTGGTCTTACCTGGACTGCCTGCCGTATTTCCGTAAAGCGGAAACCCGCGACATCGGCCCTAACGACTACCACGGTGGCGAAGGCCCGGTCAGCGTGACCACGCCAAAAGCCGGCAACAACCCACTGTTCGCCGCCATGGTTGAAGCCGGCGTGCAGGCCGGTTACCCGCGTACCGACGACTTGAACGGTTACCAGCAGGAAGGCTTCGGCCCGATGGACCGTACCGTGACGCCGAACGGCCGTCGCGCCAGTACCGCCCGCGGTTACCTGGATACGGCCAAGAAGCGTTCGACGCTGACCATCGTCACCCATGCTCTGACCGACAAAGTGCTGTTTGAAGGCAAGCGTGCCGTGGGCGTGCGTTACCTGATCGGCGCCGCTGAAGAGCGCGTTGAAGCCCGTGCCCGCAAGGAAGTGCTGGTGTGCAGCGGCGCTATTGCTTCGCCGCAGATTCTGCAACGCTCCGGCGTTGGCCCGGCGAAACTGCTGGAAAGCCTCGACATCCCGGTGGTCCACGACCTGCCAGGTGTCGGTGAAAACCTGCAGGATCACCTGGAAATGTACCTGCAATACTCATGCACCCAGCCAGTCTCGCTGTACCCGTCGCTGCTCTGGTACAACCAGCCGGCCATCGGTGCCGAGTGGCTGTTCAACGGCACCGGTATTGGCGCCAGCAACCAGTTCGAAGCCGGCGGTTTCATCCGTTCGCGCGAAGAATTCGAATGGCCGAACATCCAGTACCACTTCCTGCCGGTCGCTATTAACTACAACGGCAGCAACGGTGTGAAAGAGCACGGTTTCCAGGCCCACGTGGGTTCCATGCGTTCGCCGAGCCGTGGCCGCATCCAGCTGAAGTCGAAGAACCCACGGGAATACCCGAGCATCCTCTTCAACTACATGTCCAGCGAACAGGACTGGCAGGAATTCCGTGACGGCATCCGCCTGACCCGAGAAATCATGCAGCAGCCAGCACTGGACGCCTTCCGTGGCCGCGAAATCAGCCCCGGCATTGAAGTGCAGACCGACGAGCAACTGGACAAGTTTGTCCGTGAGCACGCCGAAACCGCGTTCCACCCGTCCTGCTCATGCAAGATGGGCACCGACGAGATGGCTGTGGTCGATGGCGAAGGTCGCGTACATGGCATGCAGGGCCTGCGTGTGGTCGATGCCTCGATCATGCCGCTGATCACCACCGGCAACCTGAATGCGCCAACGATCATGATCGCCGAGAAAATCGCCGACAAGATCCGTGGCCGCCAACCGCTTGCGCGCAGCACGGCGGATTACTACGTGGCGGGCGACAAGCCAGCGCGTGGCAAGCCGCTGCGTGAAGTAAGCCGTACTGCGTAATAACTGATACGCCCCTGTGGCGAGGGGCAAGCTCCCTCGCCACAATGGATTACAGCCCTGGCCGCACAGGCTGTAAACCCGCCCCACACCGCACCGCCCTTGATCCCACCCCCCGCGCAGGCCTAATCTATTGCCGCGCAAACGTTTCACCTTCCTGCCCTACCGATACGCCGGCACTTGCCTGGCCACGAGGCTTTCTCATGTTTGATGTCGTTTCTTCGAGCAAATGGCCTACCGGCTTCCTGATCAATCCAAACGTTGAACCACTGGACCCAAAATGGCTGAAGGAATTCAGCAAGATCCCGGCCGCTGCCGTCAGCGACTGCCTGGGTCGTAACGTCGGTGGCCTGGGACTCAAGTCCTTCCACGGTAATGCGCCGATGCTCGGCAGTGCACTGACTGTGCGCGTGCGTCCGGGTGACAACCTGATGATTCTCAAAGCCATGCAGATGGCCCGTCCGGGCGATGTGCTGGTGATCGACGGCAGCGCCGACCTGACCCGCGCCGTGTTCGGCGGCATCATGCGCGCCATGGCCCTGAAGGCCGGCATCGTCGGCGTGGTGATCAACGGCGCCCTGCGCGACCTCGACGAATGGCAAACCGGCGAACTGCCGGCTTACGCCATCGGCGGCGTACACCGTGGTCCGAGCACCGACGGCGGCGGCGAAATCAACGTGCCGATCTCTTGCGCCGGCATGCTGGTGGCCCCTGGCGACCTGATGATCGGCGACGGCGACGGCGTGGTCGCAGCTTCGCGCACTGAACTGCCGGAACTGCTGGTGCGCTGCCATGACCTGCTGGCCCGCGAGAAAGCTACACTGGCGGCTATCGAAGCCGGCACCCTGGACTCTGATCGTTTTGACGCCATCCTGCGCGCCAAGGGTTGCCCGGTCTAAAGCCAAAAGCATCGCGGGCTTGCCCGCGATGAGGGCCTCAGGGCCTGCGCTGCCCACAAGGAAGGCCCCATGTTCGACAAGCACCCCATCCTCAAAAAGCACTTCGCCGCCCTGCGCACTACCGCCGATTTTTTCTCCCTGCGCTACGTGCGCGAATCCGGCCAATACCTGTCAGTGCGCAAGAACGTCGCCGAGCCCCCACACCTGAACCGCGACGAAGGCGCGATGCTCACCGTGCGCCTCAACGGTGTCGAAGCCTACGCCGCGACCAACGATATTTCCCTGCCAGGCCTGCAAGCCGCCCTTGAGCGCGCCGAACAGCAGGCCCGGTTGATCAAGCCCCACGCCCTGCTCGACCTGCGCGACCAGCCGGTGTCCAGCGACGTTGCCGACTACCTGTCGCCCGACCTCAACCAGGCGTTCCCTTCCCTGAGCGATTGCTACCAACTGCTCGGCGCCGAATCCTTTGCGGTGCCCAAGGACGAGCGTCTGGTGAACTGGGAAGTCAACCTGGGACTGACCCACGTCGAACAGATCTACCTCAACAGCGTTGGTGCCGAACTGCGCCAGGCCCAGCGGTTTATTTTTCCGGGCCTGAGCGTCACCGCCTACGATGGCAGCGATAGCCAGACCCGCACCCTGGGTGGCACCAACTTCGGCCAGCAAGGCGGCTTCGATGTGATCAGCCGCTTCGGCCTGATCGGCGCCGCTGCGCAGATCGCCGACCAGGCCCTGCAACTGCTGTTGGCACCTAACACGCCGCAAGGTCCACGCGACCTGTTGCTGATGCCTGACCAGATGATGTTGCAGATCCACGAATCCATCGGCCACCCGCTGGAACTGGACCGCATCCTCGGCGATGAGCGCAATTACGCTGGCACCAGCTTCGTCAAGGCCAGCGACTTTGGCAGCCTGCAATACGGCTCCAGGCTGCTCAATGTGACCTTCGATCCGGACATTCCCGAACAGCTCGCCAGCTACGGCCATGACGACGACGGAACCGCCGCCAGCAAGCAATTCCTGATCCGCGAAGGCCTGTTGCTCAAGCCATTGGGCGGCGCGCTGTCGCAATACCGCTCGGGTATGGGCGGCGTGGCCAACAGCCGCGCGTGCAGCTGGAACCGCCCGCCTATCGACCGCATGGCTAACCTCAATATCGAGGCTGGCGACCAGACCCAGGCGCAACTGATCGAAGGCATCGAGCACGGCATTCTCATGTCCACCAACCGTTCGTGGTCCATTGATGACGCTCGCAACAAGTTCCAGTTCGGCTGCGAATGGGGCCAACTGATTGAAAACGGCGAACTCAAGGGTGTGGTAAAGAACCCCAACTACCGGGCCATTTCCGCGCAGTTCTGGCGCAAGCTCAGCGCCGTCGGCGACGCCAGTACCTTCAAGGTCCTGGGTACGCCGAACTGCGGCAAGGGCGAGCCCAACCAGGTAATCCGCGTCGGCCATGCATCGCCGGCGTGTGTATTCAGCAATGTTGATGTGTTTGGGGGAGACGCCTGATGGAGACCTTCAAGGCCCTGGTGGATTGGCTCAAGCAGGCCATCACCGAAGAGGAACAGTTTCATCTGGGTTACGCGGCGGAATCGTCCGAGTTCGTGCGTTTCAACCACGCCAAGGTGCGTCAGGCCGGCCAGGTGCAACAGGCCAGCCTGAACCTGAAACTGATCAATGACGGTCGCCATGCTGACCTGGGTATTACCTTGGCTGGCGAACCGGAGCTGGATCGCCAGCGCCTGGCCGATGGCCTGCAACAACTGCGCGAGACCTTGGCGCTGCTGCCGCAAGATCCCTATCTATTGCTCAACCACAACGCCTGGCAAAACAAGGACCAGCAGGCTCTACCGCTGCCAGGGCTGGCTCAGGTATTGGAAGAAATCAACCAGGCTGCACACGGTGTGGATATGGTCGGTTTCTACGCCGCTGGTCCCATTAGCCGCGGTTTTGCCAGCTCCTCGGGCGCCTTCGGCTGGCATCAGGCCAATAGCTTCAACTTCGATTTCAGCCTGTTCCACGCCAACGGCGAAGCCGTGAAAGCCAGCTACGCCGGAAACGACTGGGACAGTGCCGACTTCGCCCGTCGTTTCCAGCAGGCGCGCGAGCAACTGGAGTTTCTTGGCCGCCCGCTGCACACCTTGGCGCCGGGACAATACCGCGCCTATATCGCTCCGGCGGCGCTGGAAGAAATCATCGGCATGCTCACCTGGGGCGGTTTTTCCGCCCAGGCCATCGCCAGCAAAAGCAGCCCGTTGCAGCGCCTGTATAGCGGCGATCAAGCGTTGAGCCCCTTGGTGGGCATCGATGAACAGGTCAGCGGCTCACTGAGTTCGGCGTTCTCTCGTGACGGCTATCCCCGCAGCGACGTGAAGCTGATCAGCGCGGGCAAGGCCGAAGGCCGGCTGGTCCACTCCCGTAGCGCCGCCGAGTACGGCTTGAGCGCCAACGGCGCCAGCGACGACGAATCCCCCAGCGCGTTGCAGATGGCCGCAGGTAGCCTGGCCCAGGCCGATATCCTCAAGCAGTTGGGCACCGGCCTGTACATCAGCAACCTGTGGTACCTGAACTACTCCGACCAGCCGGCGGCGCGCCTGACCGGTATGACTCGCTTCGCCACGTTCTGGGTGGAAGACGGCGAGATCAAGGCGCCGGTCAGCACCATGCGTTTTGATGACAGTGTCTACAACCTGCTGGGTTCGCAGCTGGAAGCGCTAACCGCTGATCGGGAATTGCTGCTGTCAGCCAGTACGTATAGCCAGCGCAATACCTCGTCCAACTTGTTACCGGGGGCACTGGTCAAGCGGTTGACTCTGACCCTGTAGACACGCATTCCCAATGCGACAACTATCCAATGTGGGAGCCGGGCTTGCCCGCGATGCAGGCGACTGGGTGTATCAATTACACCGCGGTGAGGCCATCGCAGGCGAGCCAGCGCCCACATTGAATCGCGTTACTCCCTCAAGACCGCATTGCGCCATGCGCAAAATTTCGCTTCAGACACTGGCCATCCGACCTGTTGTCGTCTTTGAAAAACCTCGCTATAAAGGCCAGTGGCATCTAGCCACGTCCGCGCGGTAAAAAACTCAAACAACTCCTGCGCAACCCCCAACCCACTTGCCCCCAAGTGATGCATGACCTTGCCCGGGAAAGGGCAAGCTGGAGCGTTGACATGAACCATGGAAGTTTTGTCATTGAAAAGCTGTTCAAGCACTACAACGTTCACGTAGAGCAGCTTGGTCACAACCCAGAGAAGAAAACCGTGCTGTTGGTCAATGGCGCGCTGTCCACCACCCGCTCGTTTGCCCGCACCAGCAAATGCCTGGCCGAGCATTTCAATGTGCTGATGTTCGATTTGCCGTTCTCGGGTTATTCGCGCCCTCACAACACCGAACTCGACCTGGTGACCAAGGACGACGAAGTGCAAATCCTCCGGGCCCTGGTGGAGCGCTTTGAGGTCAATCACCTTGTCTCGGCCTCTTGGGGCGGTATCTCCACGCTGTTGACCCTGGCCCACAACCCGCCCTCCATCGAAAGCTCGGTGGTTATGGCCCTGGCGCCCAGCCTCAATCAGGCGATGCTCGAATACGTGGAGCGCGTCCGAGTGCTGATCGAGGCCGATGACAAGTCCGCCGTCGGCCATCTGCTCAACGAGACCGTCGGCAAGTTCCTGTCGTCACGGCTCAAGCGCAACAACCACCGTCACCTGTCGAACATGGCCACCACCGAATACCGCCAGGCGCGCTTTCATATCCACCAGGTGCTGCAAATGGGCGACGGCAATTACCTGCCGCAACTGCGCCAGATCGAAACCCCGGTGCACTTTCTCAATGGCACGCTGGACGAATACACGCCGGCCGAAGACGCCCAACTGTTCAAGCAATATGTCGGTCGTAGCAGCTTCGTCACTGCCGAATACACCGGCCATTTGCTCGACCTGGAGTCCCACGACGCTGCTCTGGCGGTGCATCGGGCGCTGATTGATTTCCTGGTGGGCAAGGACGTGGCGCTGTCAGATATCGACGAACCGCCAGTGGGAAAAGAGGCAGCCGATGGCGCATAATCGCCAAAACATAGCCTGCTAACAAAAGGGAACTCATGCCGAATCGCGCCCCTCTCGACGCCAAGACCGCCCGCTGGCTACCCTGGGTGGTAGCGATTGCCTTCTTCATGCAGTCGCTGGATGGGACGATTCTCAACACCGCATTACCCGCCATGGCTCAGGACCTGGCGGAAAACCCACTGCGCATGCAAGGGGTGGTGATCGCCTACATGCTCACCGTGGCCCTGCTGATCCCTGCCTCGGGCTGGATCGCCGACCGCTTCGGCACCAAAAAAATCTTCTTCGGCGCGATCATGCTGTTCAGCATCGGCTCGTTGCTCTGCGCCCTGTCCAGCACATTGACCATGCTGATAGGCGCCCGCGTGATCCAGGGCCTGGGCGGCGCACTGATGCTGCCGGTCGGGCGACTGGTAGTGCTGCGCGCCTACCCCCGCTCGGAGCTGGTGCGAATCATGGGTTTCATCACCATTCCCGGCCTGCTTGGGCCCTTGCTCGGCCCGACCATGGGCGGCTGGATGGTGCAATACCTGACCTGGCACTGGATCTTCCTGATCAACTTGCCGGTGGGCATGATCGGCTGCTACGCCGTATGGAAATTTATCCCCGACCTGCGCGGCAGCGAACGCACGCGTTTTGATGGCGTGGGCTTTCTGCTGTTTGGCGCGGCGATGGTGCTGATCACCATCGCCATGGAAGGCCTGGGGGAGTTGCACCTGCCGCACCTGCGGGTGATGTTGCTGCTATTCGGCGGCCTGGCGTGCCTGGCTGCCTACTGGCTGCGGGCCGGGCATATCGATAACCCGTTGTTTTCGCCGGTGTTGTTCAAGACCCGGACCTTTGCCGTGGGCATTCTCGGCAACCTGTTCGCCCGCCTGGGCAGCGGTGCCCTGCCGTTCCTAGTGCCGCTGCTGTTGCAGATTGCCCTGGGTTACTCGCCGTCCCAGGCCGGGATGAGCATGTTGCCTTTGGCGGCGGCGGCGATGGTCGCCAAGTCCATTGCGCGACCGCTGATCGAACGCCTGGGCTATCGCATCGTGCTCACCGGCAACACCCTGCTGCTGGGGATGATGCTGGCGAGCATGGGCCTGGTCAGCGAACAGACGCCGTACCCGCTGCTGCTGGCCATGCTGGCGGTACTAGGAGCGATCAACTCGCTGCAATTTACCGCGATGAATACCGTGACGCTGATTGATCTGGACGACGCCCAGGCCAGCAGCGGCAACAGTTTGCTGTCGGTGGTGGCGCAACTGTCCCTGAGCCTGGGGGTGGCCTGCGCCGGTGCGCTACTCGGTGGCTTTACTGCCGAAGTGGGCAACGACGGGGTCAATACCGTGCTCGGTGCGTTCCAACTGACCTTTCTCACCGTGGGCATCATGGCGATGCTGGCGGCGGCGATCTTTTTGCAGCTTTCACCCAAGGATGGCCGACGAGTGGTCAGCCGCGAACACGATATCGAGCACTGAAATAGTGGGAAAAACCTGCGCCACCCAGGACTTCTCGTCTGGAACGTGCAGGGAAAATCCTTCGAGGCTGGTACACTGCGCGACATTTTGTTTTGCAGGCCAGTCCCGTGACCACCATCGCCACCGCTTTTAATACTTTGCCGCTGTCCGCCGCCATGCTGGCTAACCTCGACTCTCTGGGTTATGTCGAGATGACGCCGATCCAGGCGCAAAGCTTGCCGGTGATCCTCAAGGGGCTGGACCTGATCGCCCAAGCCAAGACCGGCAGCGGCAAGACCGCGGCTTTCGGCATTGGCCTTTTGAACCCGATCAACCCGCGCTATTTTGGCTGCCAGGCCCTGGTGATGTGCCCAACTCGCGAGCTGGCCGACCAGGTTGCCAAGGAAATCCGCCGCCTGGCCCGCGCCGAAGACAACATCAAGGTGTTGACCCTGTGCGGTGGCGTGTCCCTGGGACCACAGATTGCTTCGCTGGAACACGGCGCGCACATCATCGTCGGCACCCCGGGCCGTATCCAGCAGCACCTGCGCAAGGGTTCGCTGGTACTCGACGGGTTGAACACGCTGATCCTCGATGAAGCCGACCGCATGCTCGACATGGGCTTCTACGATGCCATCGAAGACATCATCAGCAAGACCCCGGCCCGCCGCCAAACCCTGCTGTTCTCCGCAACCTACCCGGTGAGCATCAAGCAGCTGGCGTCCAAATTCATGCGCGCGCCGCAGCAAGTGAAAGCCGAAGCTTTCCACTCCGATTCGCAGATTGAGCAGCGCTTCTACGAAATTTCCCCGGAAGAGCGCATGGAAGCAGTGACCAAGGTCCTGGCGCACTTCCGTCCGGCCTCTTGCGTGGCCTTCTGCTTTACCAAGCAGCAAGTGCAGGAAACCGTCGACCACCTGACGTCCAAGGGCATTTCTGCCGTCGGCCTGCATGGCGACCTGGAGCAGCGTGACCGTGACCAAGTGCTGGCGATGTTCGCCAACCGCAGTACTTCGGTATTGGTGGCCACTGACGTCGCCGCCCGTGGCTTGGACATTGACGCGCTGGACATGGTGATCAACGTTGAGCTGGCCCGCGACTCGGAAATTCACATTCACCGCGTAGGCCGTACAGGTCGCGCCGGTGAGACTGGCATTGCTATCAGCCTGGTAGCACCGTCTGAAGCCCACCGCGCCCAGGCCATCGAACAACTGCAAAAAGCTCCACTGAACTGGGACCAACTGAGCAACCTCAAGTCCCAGGGTGGCGCGCCGCTCGTGCCGGTCATGAGCACCCTGTGCATTGGTGCCGGTCGCAAGGACAAGGTTCGTCCGGGCGACATCCTCGGCGCTCTGACCGGTGAAGCCGGGATTCCAGGCGCCCAGGTGGGCAAGATCGCGATCTTTGATTTCCAGGCGTTTGTGGCCGTGGAGCGCGGGGTCGCCAAGCAGGCGTTGCAGCGTTTGAATGACGGCAAGATTAAAGGCCGCTCGTTGCGCGTTCGCATTCTCTAAGAGCGCCGCGTAACCACTGTAGGAACCAGATCAATGTGGGAGCCGGGCTTGCCCGCGATGCAGACGACTCGGTCTAACAGACTGAGTTGATGCCATCGCAGGCAGGCCAGCTCCCACATTTCATTGCATTGCATATCAGGATTTGCAGTGAACCAGAATTTGCATGAGGACTGTATTTTGCGCTCTACCGAAGTCGTGATCATTGGCGCCGGCGCCGCGGGTTTGATGTGTGCACTGACCGCCGCCGGGCGTGGGCGCAAAGTGATGTTGGTCGATCATGCGAACAAGGCCGGCAAAAAAATCCTGATGTCCGGTGGTGGCCGCTGCAACTTCACCAACCTGTACACAGAACCTGTCAACTTCCTCTCCCACAACGCGCACTTCTGCAAGTCTGCCCTGGCCCGCTACACCCAGTGGGACTTCATTGGCATGGTGGCCAAGCACGGCGTGCCATACCACGAGAAGAAGCTCGGCCAATTGTTCTGCGATAACAAATCCAGCGACATCCTCGGCATGCTGCTCGATGAGTGCGAGCAAGTGGGCGTGAGCCTGCACTTGGACACCTCGATCCAGCAGATCGAAAAACTCGACGCCGGGTATCAGTTGCAAACCACCCTGGGCGAGTTGCGCTGCGAATCCCTGGTGATTGCCACGGGCGGGCTGTCGATCCCGACCTTGGGCGCCACCGGCTTCGGTTATCAGGTGGCCAAACAGTTCGGCCATGAACTGCTTCCAACCCGCGCCGGGCTGGTGCCATTCACCATCACCGATCAGCTCAAGGAATTGTGCGGCGAGTTGTCCGGCACTTCGGTGGATTGCCTGGTGAGCTGCAACGACCAGAGTTTTCGCGAGAACATTCTGTTTACCCATCGCGGCCTGAGTGGGCCAGCGATTTTGCAGATTTCCTCGTACTGGGAATCCGGCGACGCCGTGGAAATCAACCTGCTGCCTGATCATGACGCCCACGCCTGGCTGCAACAGCAGCAGACCGAACGCCCAAACAGCGAGCTGAAAACCCTGCTGGGTGAGATCTTCACCAAGAAGATGGCCAACCTGTTGGCCGAGCAGTGGTTTATTTCCAAGCCGATGAAGCAGTACACCCACGCCGAACTGGCGGATATCGCGGCGAAGCTGGCAAGCTGGCAATTGGTCCCGGCGGGCACCGAAGGCTATCGCACGGCGGAAGTAACCTTGGGTGGCGTGGACACGCGGGAAGTGTCGTCCAAGACGATGGAGTCCCTGAAAAGCCCTGGGTTGTACTTCATCGGTGAAGTGCTGGATGTAAGCGGGCACCTGGGCGGGTTCAATTTCCAGTGGGCGTGGGCATCCGGCTACGCTGCTGCGCAATACGCCTGACATCCTCTAAAACCGTAGGAGCTGTCGAGTGAAACGAGGGTGTGTATTTCAAGGCCGAACATATTTTGCCCTCAGATGTGATTGCCACCCTTGCCGTGGCGTCATTACTGGCTCAATTTAGCGGCATCGTCCCGGAAGACCCCAGACTTCATGTCATCGACCTCGTTCAACCATTCCATGCGGCGCCTTTGGGCGCTGGACAAGTTCAGCTACAGCGTACGGGTATTCATCGCCCTCACCGGCAGCATGGCGCTGTGCTGGTACCAGGATGAGATGACGCTGCTGATCCCGCTGTTCCTGGGGATTATCGCCAGCGCCCTGGCCGAGACCGATGACAGTTGGCAAGGCCGCCTCAATGCGCTGGCGGTGACGCTGGTGTGTTTCAGTATTGCGGCGCTGTCGGTGGAATTGCTCTTCCCCTACCCGTGGATTTTCGCCCTGGCCCTGGCCCTGGCCAGTTTCGCCCTGACCATGCTCGGCGCGCTGGGGGAGCGTTACGGCGCTATCGCCTCGGCGACCTTGATTCTGTCGGTCTACACCATGATCGCTGTTGACCAGCGCGGCGGAGCGGTCACCGATTTCTGGCACGAACCCTTGCTGCTGGTGGCTGGTGCCGCCTGGTACGGGGCGCTCTCGGTGCTGTGGCAGGCGCTGTTTTCCAACCAGCCGGTGCAACAGAGCCTGGCGCGGTTGTTCCGCGAACTGGGGCACTACCTCAAGCTCAAGTCGACCCTGTTCGAACCGATCCGCCAACTGGATGTAGAAGCGCGGCGTCTGGAACTGGCCCAGCAAAATGGCCGGGTGGTGGCGGCGCTGAACGCGGCCAAGGAGATCATCCTGCACCGGGTCGGTAATGGCCGACCGGGGGCCAAGGTCAGCCGCTACCTCAAGCTGTACTTCCTGGCACAGGACATCCACGAACGCGCAAGCTCATCGCACTACCCCTACAACGCCTTGGCCGAAGCCTTCTTCCACAGCGACGTGCTGTTCCGCTGCCAGCGCCTGCTGCGCCAGCAAGGCAAGGCCTGCCAGGCTCTCGCCGAATCGATCCAATTGCGCCAGCCCTTCGTCTATGACGCAAGCTTCGCCGAAGCCCTGGGCGACTTGCACGCCTCCCTGGAACACCTGCGCATCCAGAGTAACCCGGCCTGGCGCGGCCTGCTGCGCTCGCTGCGGGCGCTGTCAGCCAACCTGGCGACCCTCGACCGCTTGCTCAGCGACGCCAGCAACCCCGACAGCCTGGCGGATGCCACAGATAGCAACCTGCTGGACCGCTCGCCACGCAACCTCAAGGAAATGTGGACGCGCCTGCGTACCCAACTGACGCCGACATCCTTGTTGTTCCGCCATGCCCTGCGCCTGTCCCTGGCGCTGAGCATCGGCTACTTCATGGTGCATCTGATCCACCCTTCCCAAGGCTACTGGATCATCCTCACCACCCTGTTCGTATGCCAGCCGAACTACGGCGCCACCCGGCGCAAGCTCGGCCAGCGAATCATCGGCACCGCCATCGGCCTGACCGTGGCCTGGGCGCTGTTCGATCTGTTCCCAAGCCCACTGGTGCAATCGATGTTCGCCATCGCTGCCGGCCTGGTGTTCTTTATCAACCGCACCACGCGCTACACCCTGGCGACGGCGGCGATCACCCTGATGGTGCTGTTCTGCTTCAACCAGGTGGGCGATGGCTACGGGCTGTTCCTGCCGCGACTGTTCGATACCTTGCTCGGCAGCCTGATTGCCGGGTTAGCCGTGTTCCTGTTCCTGCCGGACTGGCAGGGTCGACGCCTGAACAAAGTGCTGGCCAACACCCTGACCTGCAACAGCATCTACCTGCGGCAAATCATGCAGCAATATGGCGCAGGCAAAAGCGACGACCTCGCTTACCGCCTGGCCCGCCGCAATGCCCACAACGCCGATGCGGCACTGTCCACCACCCTGGCCAATATGCTGATGGAGCCGGGACATTTCCGTAAGGAAGCCGACGTGGGCTTTCGCTTCCTGGTGCTGTCCCACACCTTGCTCAGCTACCTGTCGGGGCTGGGTGCACACCGCGAAACCCAGTTACCGGCCGAGGTGCGCGAGCACTTGATCGAAGGTGCCGGCAAAACCCTGGCGGCGAGCATCGACGAGATCGCCACGGGGCTGGCCAACAAACAGCCGATCGCGATTCAAAGCGATACCGAGGAAGCGCTGGCGGTTGAGCTGGAGCAGATGCCCGATGAGATCGACGAAGGGCAGCGCTTGGTGCAGACGCAGTTGGCGTTGATTTGTCGACAGCTGGGGCCGTTGCGGACGTTGGCAACGCATCTGATCAAGGACACCAGCGCCGCGTGAACCGCTACATCCCGTGCTGCTTCAACAACTTTGCATAACTGCCATCGGCCTTCATCCTGGCAATCTCCCGATCAAACCCGGCAACAATTTGCTTGTGCTGCGGGTTTTTCAGGCTGACCAGGATATGCAGGCTGTTTTCACTCAACGGTTTGGGCAGAAACTCCACCGCATTGCGCACCCTGGCTGACTCACGGGCCAGGTAGTAGCGGGCGACAAATTCATCTTCAACCGTCAGCCGAACCCGTTGTGCCGCCAGCATGCGCACGGCCATGGCGAAGTTGTGCACAGGGACCTTCTGAAATTGCAGGTCGCGGTCGAAGTCCGCCGAATAGGCATAGCCGCGCACCACGGCGACGGGATAGTCGTGCAGTTGCTGCAGATTCTGGAACTCGATGGGGTCGTCTCGGCGCTTGATAAATCGCACCCTGTTAAGCAAATACTCGCCAGAAAACTGCCCCAGCTGCGTACGCGCTTCGTCGTACCAGGCGTTGACCAGCACGTCATAACGCCCGTCACCTACGCCCATCAACGCCCTAGCCCAGGGCACCTGTTCAAAATCACTGGGATAGCCCGCACGGGCCAGCGCGGTGCTGACGATGTCGGTGGCCAATCCGCCATTGACCAGCGTGGCGTCGGTAAACGGCGGCCAGGCATCTGCCACCAGGCGCAAGCGTTCTGCGGTGGCCGTCTGAGCCAGCAACAGCAATCCGAGCAAAGCAACGGCACGAGACAATCGCGGCATGCTTGAGGTCCTTGCGCAGCGGGCAAATGCTTACGGGGGATGACGTCTGGCAAGCCGTGATCCGCATCACGCCCAGGCCCTGACTGTAGCTCATCACTCGCGCTGTACAGCAGATTACACAAAGAAGTCAGCGGCGGGAGCACTCAATGATGGCAATTTGACCCCGCTCGAAATATAGCTGGCTTTTCAGGGGTTTGCACAACCCATAAAGACAGTTGCCAGCCACGGGATTACTATCCCAGACCGGTACTTATTCGAGATATAACAATGACTGTCGATTGGGTCTGCAAACACCACAATGATCTAGGCAAGGAACAGTTGTACGCCATTTTGCGCCTGCGGGCGGAGGTCTTCGTTGTCGAGCAACAGTGCGTTTATCAGGACCTCGACGGCCAGGACCTGGAAGGTGATACCCATCACCTGATGGCCTGGAACGACGATCAATTGGTAGCCTACCTGCGCCTGCTGGACCCGGACCTCCACGGCGGTGACCTGGTAATAGGCCGCGTGATCGTCGCACCGAGTGCACGGGGTACCGGTCTTGGTCATCAGATGATGGATGAAGCGCTCAGGCAGGCGCACAAGAACTGGCCCGAAGTGCCGATCTATCTGTCGGCCCAGGCGCATTTGCAGGGGTATTACGGGCGGTACGGGTTTGTGGTGGTCGGGGAGGAATATCTTGAAGATGATATTCCCCATATCGGGATGCGCCGGGCCTAGGGGTATCCCAGCACTCGCTTGATCGGCGACAGATTTGCCTCGATCCACCGCCGATCAATCGCACCCCAACTGCGAATCCGATAGCGTCCAGCATGATTGCGGGCGCCGTCTTCCTGTTCGAACTCACAGACGATATCCAGATCCGCCAACGCCGCAATCGTATCCTGGGCCGTGCGCCGGGGCATACCCGTCACCTCGGTCAGCGCCGGGACGCTGCTGGCCAACTTGCTGTCGATCAGATACGCCACATACAGGCGGCGATAGAAGCTGCTTTTGGTCTTGCTGACATCCATGCTCGGTAGCCTTTTGGAAGTTAGGTCTTGACCTGCAAATCGCGCCAAGTCAGGTACACCCGCAGGTCAAACTCCACCTGATGGTAGCCGGGCAGCATATGTTCGCAGAGTTTGTAAAATGCCTTGTTGTGGTCCGACTCCTTGAAGTGCGCCAGTTCGTGTACGACGATCATTCGCAAGAACTCGGGCGCTGCGTCCTTGAACAACGAAGCGATGCGGATTTCTTTCTTGGACTTGAGGTTGCCGCCCTGCACCCGGGAAATAGTGGTGTGCAGGCCCAGTGCGCGATGGGTCAGGTCCAGGCGGTTGTCGAACAATACTTTGTCGATGGCCGGCGCGTTACGCAGATGGTCCTGCTTCAAGGCCAGCGCATAGTTGTACAAGGCCTTGTCGCTCTGCACGCCGTGGCGCTCGGGGTAACGCTGGCTCAGGTAGTCGCTCAACTGATCCTTGGCGATCAACTGACGTACTTGGTCTTGCAGGGAAGCCGGGTAGGCCTGGAGGTATTTCAGCGCAGTCATGGCGTCAACAACGGGGATTTGAAAGGTCGCCAGTGTAGCGAATTCAGCGGAGCACCGCGCGCAAGGCGAAAGGTTACGGCCAGTCGGCAACCTCTTCGGCCATCAGCGGTTTAGCCACCAGTGATCCCTGAATAAACTCGCAGCCATTGGCTTTGAGCCATTGGCACTGCTCCTGGGTCTCGACTCCCTCGGCAATCACCAACAAATCGAAATGCCGGCACAGCTCGATAATACTGCGGGCCATGGCGGCATCCCGTGGCGAGTCCGGTAGGCGGGCAATCAATTGCGGATCGAGTTTCAAGGTATCGAACTCAAGATCACGCAAGTGCGCCAGGGAACAGGCGCCCAAACCAAAATCATCCAGGGCGATACGTACCCCGACCATCCTCAACAGCCTGAGTTGTTTGGCCGACTCCTCGGCGTTGTGCATCAAGCTTTCTTCACTGATTTCCACCTCCAGCTGCCGCCCTTGCAACCCATGTTGCTCCAGCACCTGCTGCAGTTGAACGGCGAGGTTGGGCATATTGAACTGGCTGCTGCTCAGGCTCACGCTTAGCACCAGATCATCGCTGAACGCCTGGGTCCAGGCCTTTCGCTGGATCGCCACCTGCTGGTAGATCCAGTTGCTGAGCTGGCTGATCAGCCGCGCCTCTTCCAGCAACGGCAGAAACAATCCAGGCGGCACGTCGCCAACACTGGGGTGCTGCCAGCGCAACAGCGCCTCGACCCCACGCAAATGACCATCGCCCAGAGATACCTGCGGCTGGTACACCAGGGTGAACTCCTTGTTGTCGATGGCGGTGCGCACACTGTCTTCGAGCATCAAGCGCGAGCGCGCCCGGCCGTTCATTTCCTGATCGTAATAGCGGTATTGCTGACGCCCTGCGCGCTTGGCTTCGTACATGGCGATGTCCGCCGCGCGCAGCAGGCCGTCCAGGTCGGAGCCGCAGTCAGGAAACGTGGCAATGCCAATACTGACGCCGAGCATCACATCCAGCCCCTCGACCTGCTGACAGATCGACACCCGCTCAATCAGCTTCTCGGCGATCTTCGCTGCCTGCTCCGGGAATTCCAGTTCCAGCAGCACGGTGAACTCATCACCGCCCATGCGTCCGAGAATGTCGTATGAACGCAAGCATGCCTTCAATTGCTCCGAGACCCAGCGCAGCACCCGGTCACCAGCGTCGTGCCCCAGGGAATCGTTGACCCGCTTGAAGCCGTCCAGGTCCAGATACAGCAAGACCAGGGAGTGCTCGCTGCGCTCACCGCGCAACAGGATATTCTCCACAGCCTGATGGAACCCGCGCCGATTGAGCAGGCCGGTTAGCGGGTCAGTAACCGCCTGGAACTCCAGTTGCTGGTGCAAATGGCGCACCTCAGACATGTCCAGCACCGTGACCACCATGGCCTTCTGCTCGGCGGGCAACGGCGCGCAAGACATCGCCACCGGTAGTTGCTGACCAGGAGCGGTGCGCAGGATGGCGTCGTGCAGGCGCCAGGTCTCGCCTCGACGATAGCCGGCGTACAGCTCGGAGTCGGACCAGCCGAGCACGTGGGGCTTTTGCAGGAAGCTGAGGAACTCCTTGCCCTGCAATTCATCGACCGAGGCATTGAGCAGACGCGAAATCGCCGGGTTCGCGTAGCTGATCACACCGTCTTCGCCTACCACCAGAATGCCCTCGGCGGCGTTGTCCAGCACCGAGGCATTGAAGGCACGAGCTGACTCCAGGTCATGACTCAAGCGCTGCAGGGCCCGGCGGCCGCTCTGATGCTCCAGCAGGGCCTGGACCTTGGGCTTGAGGATATGGGGGTCGAAGGGTTTGAACAGGTAATCGATCGCGCCGCTGGCATAGCCTTCCAGCACCGCCGCCGGCGATTGCGCATTGGCGCTTAGGAAAATGATCGGTGTCATCCGGGTGCGTTGGCTGCCGCGCATCAGTCGGGCGACTTCAAAGCCGTCCATGCCAGGCATCCGTACATCCAGCAGTACCAGGTCGACGTCGTGCTCCAGCAACAACCCAAGGGCTTCAAGACCCGACCCGGCAGTCACGACCTGCCAATCCTCACGCTGCAAAAGCGCGCGCATGCTAATCAGGTTTTCAGGGTAGTCATCGACCACCAAGAGAACTGAAGTGCCGTCGCCGGGCTTAATTGAAGCGCATGCCATGTTACATCTCTTCCTTGAGGAGCCACTCCGGTCACTTTTGAGAAAAACCGGACAAATATTGAGGGATCACTCTAGCTCTGGATCCAATAAAGCAGAAGTGACGACAGTGCCATCATTGCGCCAACGGCCATACAACCGACTAACGGTAAGAGTCCACAGCCCCCGGTTTATGGGGAACATGGCTTTTTGACATTCTAATGACGTCAATAATCCGCCATAAAAACATTAACAATCTATTACCAGGCGCTTATAAAGAATCCGCGAACCCTCGGGCCACGGCCTTCTTCCTTCTATTAAAGGCGTACTCAATGATTGATCTGTCCACCTGGAACCTGAGCATTCCCGTTGGCTCCCCGCCCACCACCATCGACACCCCCAAACTGCTCAGCGGTTTCAAGGACCAATACTTCCAGGCCGAAGGCAGCAGTGTGCAGTTCTGGTCCCCGGTCACCGGGACGCGCACCGAAAACGCCATTTACCCTCGCAGTGAACTGCGGGAAACCTACACCGACGGTCGCCTGCGCAACTGGATGTATCCGGACGCCGACAATTACCTGCGCGCCACCCTGGCCGTCAATCAGGTGCCGTCTTCCGGCAAGATCGTCATCGGCCAGATCCACGCCTATGACAGCCAGAAACCGCTGATAAAAGTCGAATACCAGTACAAGGAAAAAACCCAGACCGGCAACATCGTCGCCAAAGTCCGCATGCGCCCGGATGACAGCGAAGGCCGGGTGATCATCGTCGCCGAGAATGTGCCACTGGAGCGCAACTTCACCTACGTCATCCACTTGAACCGTACAGGCCTGTTGAGCGTGGAAGCCGCCAACGGCCAATGGAACGAACGCATCGGTGCCGCCTGGGGGAAAAAACCGCTGTACTTCAAGGCCGGGGTCTACGTGCAGGACAACAGCGGCGACAGCAAGGAAGGCGGCAAAGTGACCTTTGCCAAGTTGGATATCGATCACGACTAACACTCTGATCATTCTCACGACGCTTTAGGACAGAACCGCGACCCAGGGTCTCGACTTTTTTGTAGGACAATCCGAGTATGGCGCCGCACACGCGCAATACCCCCTACAAGAAAGTCATGGAGACTCGCCAATGCCATTCACTCGCACATTGCTCGCCCTCTCACTGGGCATGGTTCTGCTGCAAAATCCAACCTTCGCCGCCCCGCCACTGTCGATGACCGACGGGGTGGCGCAGGTCAATATCCAGGACAGCAACGCCTGGGTCGAAATCAACAAAGCCGCCTTCGAACACAACATCCGCACCCTGCAAGCCACTCTCGCCGACAAGTCGAAAATCTGCGCCGTGCTCAAGGCTGATGCCTACGGCCATGGCATTGGTTTGCTGATGCCGTCGGTGATCAAGCTGGGTGTGCCCTGCGTCGGTGTCGCCAGCAACGAAGAAGCCCGCGTGGTGCGCGAAAGCGGCTTCAAGGGCCAACTGATCCGCGTACGCACAGCCGCCTTGAGCGAACTGGAAGCGGCACTGCCCTATAACGTCGAAGAGTTGGTGGGCAATCTGGATTTCGCGGTGCGCGCCAGCCTGATCGCCGAACACCACGGCCGCCCGCTGGTGGTCCACCTGGGGCTGAACTCCAGCGGTATGAGCCGCAACGGCGTGGAAATGACCACCGCCCAGGGCCGCCGCGATGCCGTCGCCATCACCAAAGTGCCGAACCTTGAAGTGAAGGCGATCATGACCCACTTCACCGTCGAAGACGCCGCCGACGTACGCACCGGCCTCAAGGCCTTCAACGAACAGGCCAACTGGCTGATCAACGTCGCACAACTGGACCGCAGTAAAATCACCCTGCACGCCGCCAACTCCTTCGCCACCCTGGAAGTGCCAGAGTCGCGCCTGGACATGGTTCGCCCAGGCGGCCTGCTGTTTGGTGACACCGTACCGGCGTTTACCGAATACAAGCGGGTGATGCAGTTCAAATCCCATGTGGCGTCGGTCAACAGCTATCCGAAGGGCAATACCGTTGGCTATGACCGCACCTACACCCTGGCGCGGGACTCGAAACTGGCGAACATTACCGTGGGTTATTCCGATGGCTATCGCCGCGCGTTCACCAACAAAGGCATCGTGCTGATCAATGGCCATCGCGTGCCGGTGGTGGGCAAGGTGTCGATGAATACGTTGATGGTCGATGTCACCGATGTGCCGACCGTAAAGAGTGGCGATGAGGTGGTGTTGTTTGGCAAGCAGGGCAATGCGCAGATTGCCCAAGCGGAAGTCGAGGACATCAACGGGGCGTTGTTGGCGGACTTGTATACGGTTTGGGGCAACTCCAATCCGAAAGTCCTGGTCGACAAATAACCTTTAAAGGGGACGCCCATTACCTCAAGCGACGGACAAGCCCAACTCGGATAACAACATCGACGCCTGGGCTTTGGAAATCACGGCGCCTTTGAAAAGTTTGGCATCACTGAGCCTGAACCCACTCAAATCCGCACCCCGCAGGTCGGCACCGGCGAAATTAGCGCCGTTGATACGGGTATGGGCCAGGCTGCAGTCGATCAATTCGGCTTTGCGAAAATCTGCGTCCGACAGGTCACTGTCGGAAAAATCCAGGGTATTGAGGGTGGTTCGGGCAAAGGACAGCCCGGACAAAAAAGCACTGTTGAGCAGCGTCTCAGTGAACGTCAAACCCAGGGAGGCGCAATGGGTGAAGTTGGCGCCGGTCAGCTTGCAGTTGGAGAAACTGGCCTGGGACAGCTTGCTGCGCTGCCAGCGAGTGTTGTTCAGGTCGCACCCGGTGAACACCGCTTCCAACAGATTGGCCGCCTCGAAAACCGCGTGGGCCGCCCGGCAACTTTTCCACTGCGTGCCCTCAAGCCGCGCCCCGAGAAAGCACGTCTGGACCAGAATACAGCGCTCAAACACCCAATGATCCAGCACCAAACGCGACAAGTCTGCACCGCTCAAGTCGACACCGATCAAGCGCAATGGCCCGCCGTGGGTGCCCATCAAGGCTTCCAGCTCCTCGCGTTGCAAGGTGCCGCCCTCGATATCGGTATGCTGCATGGGGCCTCCGGGCAATGGCCGAACCAAATTGAGGCGCGAGTTTAACCCGACGCTGCCTATCGACATATATTTAAGGGGACGGATCTATTTAGCAGTTAAATGGATCGCCCTTTCAATGAATAACTCGGCAAAAAAAACCCGCATCACTGCGGGTTTTTTATAAACGCTTGAAGCTTAGTTAACCTTAGCGTTCAACTCACCTTTCAAATACCGCTGGTACATCGCTTCCAGGGAGACCGGCTTGATCTTCGAAGCATTGCCCGCAGTACCAAACGCTTCATAACGCGCGATACACACATCACGCATTGCGGTCACGGTAGCGCCGAAGAATTTACGCGGATCAAACTCGCTCGGGTTGGTTGCCATCAGGCGACGCATCGCACCAGTGGACGCCAAACGCAGGTCGGTGTCGATGTTGACCTTACGCACGCCGTGCTTGATGCCTTCGACGATTTCTTCAACCGGTACGCCGTAGGTTTCTTTGATGTCGCCGCCGTACTGGTTGATGATCGCCAGCCACTCTTGCGGTACCGAGGAAGAACCGTGCATCACCAGGTGGGTGTTGGGGATGCGTTTGTGGATTTCCTTGATGCGGTCGATGGCCAGCACGTCACCGGTAGGTGGCTTGGTGAACTTGTAGGCGCCGTGGCTGGTGCCGATGGCGATAGCCAGGGCGTCGACTTGGGTGCGCTTGACGAAGTCGGCGGCTTCTTCCGGGTCGGTCAGCATTTGGCTGTGATCCAACACGCCTTCAGCGCCGATGCCGTCTTCTTCGCCGGCCATGCCGGTTTCCAACGAACCCAGGCAGCCCAGCTCACCTTCAACCGATACGCCGCAGGCGTGAGCCAGGGCCACGGTTTGTTGGGTGACACGGACGTTGTAGTCGTAGTCAGTCGGAGTCTTGCCATCTTCGCCCAGGGAGCCGTCCATCATCACCGAGCTGAAGCCCAGTTGAATGGAGCGCTGGCACACGTCAGGGCTGGTGCCGTGGTCCTGGTGCATGCACACCGGGATGTGCGGGAATTCTTCGATGGCGGCGAGGATCAGGTGACGCAGGAACGGGGCACCGGCATATTTGCGGGCGCCGGCCGAAGCCTGGACGATCACTGGGGAGTCAGTCTTGTCAGCGGCTTCCATAATGGCGCGCATCTGCTCAAGGTTGTTGACGTTGAAGGCTGGAACGCCATAGCCGAATTCGGCTGCGTGGTCCAACATCTGGCGCATGCTGATAAGTGCCATTGTGAGTCTCTCTCCCGGTCGAGGGTCGTTAATCGTGCAAGCCTGCCGTAGCGGCGGCTGCTATTCAAGTTATTGCAGATCGGGGGTTTGAAGGCCGATTTGCTGAATCGTTATTGCACTAAGGCTTACGGCGCTTTGCAGCCGCGGCCGATCAAGTCGTCGGTGGCAACCCAGTAAACCAGGCCTTCCTCACCTTTTGTGTGAAACGCCAACTGGTCATTGCTGTACAGCACGCCCGAAGCCGCCACATCCTGCTTGAGGCGATAGACTTGGTCCGAACCGCCAAGGCGTATATCCACCTGGCTGTGGGCCTGATCGGTAAACCGCCAGACCACTTGTGCCTGGCTGTCGCAGGTCCAGGTGGTCCATTTTTCCTGTTGCGGTTCTGCCTTGTTGAACATGTTCAGGTTGGCGCAACCAGCCAATAAGGCCAGTGCTGCCAGGGCGAAAACGCCTTTCATTGCCAATCCTCGAACGGCGACCGGAGGCCGCCACTGCTGTCGGTTAGTGAATCAGACCCGTCAAGGGCAGCCCTGTTCCTTACCTTTGGGCGGGGAGTCGTACTTCTCCAGCCCATCCGGCCCGATACGTTTGCTGATCACCGGCAGGGTTTCAGCTTGCCAGTCGGCCTGGTAGCAGCCTTTGTCCGGTACGGCTTTCCCGGTTTCGGGCGCCGCAGGCGGCGCGCTGCTACAGCCGGCCAACAAGCCTGCGGCGATTACCAGCGCTATCGACTTGACCATGGGAATACTCCTTTTCTCAGGCCTTCAGGCCTCAGCCCTTGGCTCGGCTTTCCAGCACTTCGACGGCTGGTAATACCTTGCCTTCGACGAACTCAAGGAAAGCACCACCACCGGTAGAAATGTAGGAGATCTGGTCAGTAACGCCATATTTATCGATGGCCGCCAAGGTATCGCCACCGCCCGCAATGGAAAACGCCGAGCTTTCAGCGATGGCCTGGGCCAGCACCTTGGTGCCGTTACCGAATTGATCGAACTCGAACACGCCTACCGGGCCGTTCCACAGAATAGTGCGGGACGACTTCAGCAACTCGGCGAAGTTGGCAGCCGTTTGTGGGCCAATATCCAGGATCATGTCGTCAGCAGCGACGTCAGCGATCAGTTTGACGGTGGCTTCGGCGCTTTCAGAGAACTCCTTGGCCACCACCACATCCACTGGCAGCGGTACGCTGACCTTGGCGGCGATGGCGCGGGCGGTGTCCAGCAGGTCCGGCTCGTACAGCGATTTGCCGACCGGGTGACCGGCAGCAGCGAGAAAGGTGTTGGCGATGCCGCCGCCGACGATCAACTGGTTGCAGATCTGGCTCAGGCTGTTGAGCACGTCGAGCTTGGTCGAGACCTTGGAGCCAGCAACGATGGCGGCCATCGGTTGAGCCGGCGCACCGAGGGCTTTGCCCAAGGCTTCCAGTTCAGCAGCCAGCAACGGGCCAGCCGCAGCGACTTTGGCGAACTTGGCCACGCCGTGGGTAGAACCCTCGGCACGGTGAGCGGTACCAAATGCGTCCATCACGAACACGTCGCACAGGGCGGCGTATTGCTGGGCCAGTTCGTCGCTGTTCTTTTTCTCGCCCTTGTTAAAGCGCACGTTTTCGAACAGCACAATGTCGCCGGCCTTGACGTCGACGCCACCCAGGTAATCAGCCACCAGCGGCACGTCGCGGCCCAGGGCCTTGCTCAGGTACTCGGCGACAGGCTTCAGGCTGTTTTCGGCAGAGAACTCACCTTCGGTCGGACGACCCAGGTGGGAGCAGACCATTACGGCCGCGCCTTTTTCCAGGGCCAGCTTGATGGTCGGCAGCGAAGCCAGGATTCGCGCATCGCTGGTGACAACACCGTCCTTGACTGGGACGTTGAGGTCTTCGCGGATCAGTACGCGCTTACCTTGCAGATCGAGGTCGGTCATCTTCAACACGGTCATGGGTCGCAGTTCCTGTGTTACTGAATTAGAGAGCAGGTTTAGGTAATGGAGAAGCTGTTTGCAGGTAATGCTCTGCAACGTCCAGCATTCGGTTGGCAAAACCCCATTCGTTGTCGAACCAGGCCAGGATGTTAACCAGCCTTGGGCCGGAAACGCGGGTCTGGCTGGCATCAACGATGGCCGAATGCGGATCATGGTTGAAATCACAACTGGCGTGGGGCAACTCGGTGTAGGCCAAAAGCCCTTTGAGCGGGCCACTGGTAGAGGCCTCGCGCAGAATCCTGTTGACCTCCTCGGCGTCGGTGTCGCTGACGGTTTGCATGGTGATGTCCAGGCAGGACACGTTCACTGTCGGCACCCGAACTGCTTTGGCCTGGATTCGCCCGGCAAGTTCCGGCAGCAGGCGTTCGATACCTCTTGCCAGACCGGTGGACACCGGAATCACTGACTGGAACGCCGAACGCGTGCGGCGCAGGTCTTCGTGATGATAGGCATCGATCACCGGCTGATCATTCATCGCCGAGTGAATAGTGGTGATCGACACGTATTCCAGTCCGATGGCCTGATCCAGCAGGCGCAACAACGGCACGCCGCAGTTAGTGGTGCAGGAGGCGTTGGACACCAGCAGCTCGGCGCCGGTCAGGCAATCCTGGTTGACGCCGTAGACGATAGTGGCGTCGACATCTGACTCGCTGGCCATCGGCTGGGAAAACAGCACACGCGGTGCTCCGGCGTCGAGGAAACGCTGGCCATCGGCGCGAGTGTGGTAGGCACCGGAACATTCCAGCACCAGGTCAACGCCCAGCGACGCCCAGTCGATGCCCTCGGGGGTGGCACTGCGCAGGACCTTCACGCAGTTACCATTAATATGCAGACAATCGCCGTCGACCCGCACTTCGCCGGGAAACCGGCCGTGGGTGGAGTCAAAGCGTGTCAGGTATTCGATGCTGGCCATGTCGGCCAGATCGTTGATCGCAACAATTTCAAACCCGGCAGCCGGCCCTCGCTCGAACAGAGCACGCAAGACGCAACGACCAATCCGGCCGTAGCCGTTGAGTGCAACTTTGTAGGGGCGCGGTTGGGGCATGGGGTTCTCGATTCTTATGAGCGACACAAAACCATTGTAGGAGCGAGCTTGCTCGCGATGAACTTGAGGACAACGCGTTTATCCAGACAGCCAGCGTTATCGTTAACGACCATCGCGAGCAAGCTCGCTCCTACAAGGGATGCGGTGACCATCGGCCACCGCGTTCGCGCTTTTAGTCTTCCAGCAGCTCTTCAGCCTGACCCAGGATGTTTTCCAGGGTGAAGCCGAACTCTTCGAACAACGCTGGCGCTGGCGCCGACTCACCGTAGGTAGTCATGCCAATGACGCGGCCTTCCAGGCCCACGTACTTGTACCAGTAGTCAGCGTGAGCCGCTTCGATGGCGATACGGGCGCTGACCTGCAACGGCAGTACCGATTGCTTGTAGTCGGCATCCTGGGCTTCAAAGACGCTGGTGCATGGCATCGAAACCACACGCACGTTGCGGCCCTGCTCGGTCAGTTTGTCGTAGGCTTGAACCGTCAGGCCCACTTCGGAACCGGTGGAGATCAGGATCAGCTCCGGCTCGCCGATGCAGTCCTTGAGCACGTAGCCACCACGGCTGATGCCTTCGATCTGCGCCGCATCGCGGTTCTGATGCTGCAGGTTCTGACGGGAGAAGATCAGCGCCGAAGGGCCGTCCTTGCGTTCGATGGCGTGCTTCCAGGCCACGGCCGATTCGACCGCATCCGATGGACGCCAGGTGTCCAGGTTCGGCGTGGTGCGCAGGCTGGTCATTTGCTCGACCGGCTGGTGCGTCGGGCCGTCTTCGCCCAGACCGATGGAGTCGTGGGTGTAGACGAAGATCACACGTTTCTTCATCAGCGAAGCCATACGTACCGCGTTGCGGGCGTATTCCATGAACATCAGGAAGGTCGCGCCGTAAGGCACCAGGCCGCCGTGCAGGGCAACGCCGTTCATGATGGCGCTCATGCCGAACTCGCGAACGCCGTAGTACATGTAGTTGCCGCTGGCGTCTTCGGCCGAGACACCTTTGCAACCTTTCCACAGGGTCAGGTTGGAACCGGCCAGGTCAGCCGAACCGCCGAGGAACTCAGGCAGCAGCGGGCCAAAGGCATTCAGGGCGTTTTGGCTGGCTTTGCGGCTGGCAATGGTTTCGCCCTTGGCGGCGACTTCGGCGATGTAGGCCGACGCTTTTTCAGCGAAATCAGCTGGCAGGTCACCGGCCAGACGACGCACCAGTTCGCTGGCCAACTCAGGGAATTGAGCAGAGTAGGCAGCAAAACGCTGGTCCCACTCAGCTTCGGCAGCACGGCCGGTTTCCTTGGCGTCCCACTCGGCATAGATATCAGCCGGGATTTCGAACGGGCCGTGGTTCCACTTCAGCGCAGCGCGGGTCAGCGCGATTTCCGCGTCACCCAGTGGGGCGCCGTGGCAGTCTTCCTTGCCTTGTTTGTTCGGTGAGCCGAAACCGATGGTGGTCTTGCAGCAGATCAGCGTCGGCTGGTCGCTCTTGCGGGCGGTGTCGATGGCGGTCTTGATCTCTTCCGGATCGTGGCCGTCAACATTGCGGATCACCTGCCAGTTATAGGCTTCGAAACGCTTTGGCGTGTCGTCGGTGAACCAGCCTTCGACTTCGCCGTCGATGGAGATGCCGTTGTCATCGTAGAAGGCGATCAGTTTGCCCAGGCCCAGGGTACCGGCCAGGGAGCTGACTTCGTGGGAGATGCCTTCCATCATGCAGCCATCACCCAGGAACACATAGGTGTGGTGATCGACAACGTTGTGGCCTGGACGGTTGAACTGCGCCGCCAGGACTTTTTCGGCGAGGGCGAAACCGACCGCGTTAGCCAGGCCTTGGCCCAGGGGCCCGGTGGTGGTTTCAACGCCAGCGGTGTAGCCGTACTCCGGATGGCCCGGGGTGCGGCTGTGGATCTGACGGAAGTTTTTCAGGTCGTCGATGGACAGGTCGTAACCGGTCAGGTGCAGCAACGAGTAGATCAACATCGAGCCGTGGCCGTTGGACAGGATGAAGCGGTCACGGTCGGCGAACGACGGGTTGCTCGGGTTGTGTTTCAGGTAGTCACGCCAAAGTACCTCGGCGATATCCGCCATGCCCATCGGGGCACCGGGATGGCCGCTGTTGGCTTTTTGCACGGCATCCATGCTGAGGGCACGAATGGCGTTGGCACGCTCACGACGGCTGGGCATCGCTGTTCTCCTGCGGATATTGAATCGAGAGTGAATAAAAGAAACGGAAAAAAGGACCGGCATTTTCCCTCAGCCACGGCCTTCGGGGCAATGACAGATAGTCACTTGAGGGTGTTTTTCCTGTGGATTGGCCTGCATTGGCCTGGAGAAACCTTTCACCCCTTCGTCTAAAGGTTACAGAGCCTGCTTATAGCCACCACTTATCGACCAATATCAAAACTTTTTGATATTGGCCTTGCGAGGATTTATCCCCGTCACTAGACTGCTGGCCCTATGAACTTACGCGCGCCCTCCCTTCGTCATGACGACTGCGATGAGCTGGCGGCCTTGTGCAAGGCCGGCGGTGATCCCTTACGCCTGAATGTGTTGCGCGCGCTGGCCAACGACTCATTCGGCGTGCTGGAACTGGCACAGATCTTCGCCATCGGTCAGTCCGGCATGAGCCACCATCTGAAGGTGCTGGCCCAGGCCGACCTGGTGGCCACGCGCCGCGAAGGCAATGCGATTTTTTACCGGCGCGCGCTGCCGCACACCGACCACTTGGGTGGCAAGCTGCATGCCGCGCTCCTGGAAGAAGTGGACAACCTGGCGCTGCCGGCTGACGTACAGTCGCGAATCGGCCAGGTCCACGGGCAACGCGCTGCGGCCAGCCAGGATTTTTTCTCGCGGGTGGCGGAGAAGTTTCGTGCGCAGCAGGACTTGATCGCGGGGTTGGCGCAATACCGCGAAAGCGTGCTGGCACTTCTCGACAAGCTGAGCTTCAGTGATGAGGCCACGGCGCTCGAAGTCGGCCCTGGCGACGGCGGCTTTCTGCCGGAACTGGCGCG
This sequence comes from Pseudomonas sp. C321, assembly GCF_055407105.1. Classification (NCBI taxonomy): domain Bacteria; kingdom Pseudomonadati; phylum Pseudomonadota; class Gammaproteobacteria; order Pseudomonadales; family Pseudomonadaceae; genus Pseudomonas; species Pseudomonas sp. C321. Next base: position 187,571 of record NZ_JBUZRB010000002.1, read on the forward strand.
CCGCTTCCACCAGGTCACGGCGCTGGACAACAGCCCGGCGATGCTCGAACTGGCGCGCCAGGTGTGTGAACGCGATAACTTGAGCAACGTCAGTCTGCAGCTGGCCGATGCGTTGAATAATGTAAGCCTGAGGGCCGACTGCGTGGTGTTGAACATGGTCTTGCACCATTTCGCCGCCCCGGCTGAAGCCCTCAAGCAAATGGCCTGTTTGCTGCAACCCGGCGGCAGCCTGCTAGTGACAGATTTATGCAGCCACAACCAGAGTTGGGCCAGGGAGGCCTGCGGTGATCTCTGGCTGGGCTTTGAACAGGACGATCTGGCCCGTTGGGCCACCGCTGCGGGACTCGTTCCCGGGGAAAGTCTCTATGTAGGCTTACGTAATGGTTTCCAGATTCAGGTCCGCCATTTTCAGCGGCCATCTGGCGACACTCACCATCGGTAAATATCAGGAAAACATCGAGATGAGCGAATACTCCCTTTTCACCTCCGAGTCCGTGTCTGAAGGGCATCCGGACAAAATCGCCGACCAGATTTCTGATGCGGTGCTGGACGCCATCATTACTGAAGACAAGTTCGCCCGTGTGGCGTGCGAGACTCTGGTGAAAACCGGCGTGGCGATCATCGCTGGCGAAGTCACCACCTCGGCCTGGGTCGATCTGGAGGACATCGTTCGCAAGGTGATCCTTGATATCGGCTACAACAGCTCCGACGTGGGCTTCGACGGGGCGACCTGCGGCGTGATGAACATCATCGGCAAGCAGTCGGTGGACATCGCCCAGGGCGTTGACCGCAGCAAGCCGGAAGACCAGGGCGCCGGCGACCAGGGCCTGATGTTCGGCTACGCCAGCAACGAGACCGATGTGCTGATGCCTGCGCCGATCACCTTCTCCCACCAGTTGGTGAAGCGCCAGGCCGAAGCCCGCAAGTCCGGCCAACTGCCGTGGCTGCGTCCGGATGCCAAGTCCCAGGTGACCTGCCGCTACGAAGGCGGCAAAGTGGTGGGCATCGACGCCGTGGTGCTGTCGACCCAGCACAATCCGGAAGTCTCCTACAAAGACCTGCGCGAAGGCGTGATGGAGCTGATCGTCAAGCATGTGCTGCCTGCCGAACTGCTGCACAAGGACACCCAGTTCCACATCAACCCCACCGGCAACTTCATTATCGGTGGCCCGGTGGGCGATTGCGGCCTGACTGGTCGCAAGATTATCGTCGACACCTACGGCGGCATGGCCCGTCACGGTGGCGGTGCATTCTCCGGCAAGGACCCATCGAAGGTTGACCGCTCCGCCGCCTACGCCGGTCGTTACGTGGCCAAGAACATCGTTGCCGCCGGCCTGGCCGAGCGTTGCGAGATTCAGGTGTCCTACGCCATTGGTGTCGCCCAGCCGACGTCGATCTCGCTGAACACCTTCGGCACCGGCAAGATCAGCGATGACAAGATCATCAAGCTGGTGCGCGAAGTGTTCGACCTGCGTCCGTACGCGATCACCACCATGCTCGACCTGCTGCACCCGATGTACCAGGAAACTGCGGCCTACGGCCACTTCGGTCGCACCCCTGAACAGAAGACCGTCGGCGACGACACCTTCACCACGTTCACCTGGGAAAAAACCGACCGCGCCAACGACCTGCTTACCGCTGCCGGCCTGTAATCGCTGCCCGTTGTACCCAAAGCCCCGCCGGGTTTACTCGGCGGGGCTTTTTGTTGCGCGCTGATTGGCGCGATGACGTTCACATTTGTTCAACAGGGGCCTTGCAGGCCAAATAATGGCCCACTAGAATCCGCGCCCTCCCGAGCCCTTCACCTACTTGGATATTGCACTGCGCCAGCTCGGGATCCTTTTGTGCGCAGGCAATCGAACATTGAGGTTTTTCATGCGTATTTCCACGCTCGCTCCTGCCGCCCTTCTGCTCAGCCTGTTCGCCCTGCCAGTTCAAGCCGTCGACCTCGGCGCACTGGGCGGCGCTCTGACGTCTCAACTGGGTGGCACTTCCGGCGACTGCGAAAAACAAGGCAAAGACCTGCAAGCCAAGGTCGACGCGGCCAAGGCCAGTGGCGAAGAATTGAAAGTGAAGGCCATGCAGGCCGCACTGGACCAGGTAAACAAAGGTTGCAAAAAAGTCAGCGAGTCCCAGGACAAGCTGGACTCCACCCAACAGAAGCAACAGGCCAAGGCCGACGGCAACGACACCGTGAAAGCCTTGGGTGGTTTGTTCAAGTAAGCAGAAACACCCGGTAAAAAGCCTCGCGCCTGCGGGGCTTTTTTGTGGGTGCTCCGATGCCTTAGGCTGGGCGCCCCTTCGGAGCAAGGATGCTCATGATGATGCCGCGCCTGCTGGTCTGCCTGCTGTTGATCCTTTTCCCCATAACGGCCTGGAGCCAAGACTGTCCTGACTGGCACTCCGGCAAGGCCAGGGATGAAATGGCCGCACTGCAACAACAAATCAGCCTTTGGGACGACAGTTACCACCGGCTTGGCCAATCCTTGATCAGCGATGAACTCTACGACCAGGCACGTCTGCGCCTTGACCAATGGCGTACCTGCCTTGCACAGAACGCACCGCTCCCCGACAACCCGCTGGCCAGTTCCAGGGGCACTCTGGCCCATCCGACACCACACACCGGGCTGGAAAAACTGATCAGTGACCGGGCCGTCGAAGACTGGATCACTACCCGGCACGACCTGTGGATTCAACCCAAGGTCGACGGAGTCGCCGTAACGCTGATCTATCAAAAAGGTCGCCTGATTCAGGTCATCAGCCGCGGTGACGGGGTTCTCGGGCAAGACTGGTCGGTCTCGGCACGAAAGATCCCTGGCATCGTGCAGCAACTGCCCGAACCCATTGATCTGCTGCTGCAGGGTGAACTCTATTGGCGCCTGAGCGAACACCTCCAATCAGAACGGGGCGGTATTAATGCCCGCAGTAAAGTCGCCGGGCTGATGAACCGCCAACAGCTGAGCGATACCGATGCCGCCGGTATCGGCCTGTTTGTCTGGGCGTGGCCACAGGGGCCGGCCAACTTGAATGAGCAACTGGACACTCTGGAGCGATGGGGCTTTACCGACAGCAAGCGTTATAGCCAACCCATCAGTGACCTCGACGACGCTCGTCACTGGCGTACCTTCTGGTACAACAACCCACTGCCGTTCGCCAGCGATGGCGTGGTACTGCACCAAAGCCAGCGCGCACCAGCCAACCGTTGGCAGGCCAGCACACCCTACTGGGCGGCGGCCTGGAAATATCCGGTGATCAAAGCGCTGGCCCAGGTACGCAAGGTGCATTTCAAGATCGGACGCACCGGGCGTATCACGCCTATTCTGGAACTGGACCCGGTGTTGCTCGATGATCGGCAGATCAGGCGCGTCAGCGTCGGCTCGCTGAAGCGCTGGCAAGAACTGGATATCCGCCCCGGAGACCAAGTCGCCATCAGCCTCGCCGGCCAAGTCATTCCCAGGCTCGACCAGGTCATCCTGCGCAGCCAGCCACGAACCCACATCGAGGTGCCAGCGGCCAGCGCCTTCCATCATTTGAGCTGCTGGCAATTGGTCCCTGGTTGTGAGGAACAACTGCTTGCCCGCCTGACCTGGCTGAGTGGCAACCAAGGCCTGGCCCTGCCACATATCGGCCGTGAAACCTGGAATACGCTAATCCAGGCAGGTCTAATCAGCGGTCTGCTCGATTGGTTGAAGCTGGATGAGGCAGAGCTTGCTAACATTGACGGATTCGGTGATCGCAGCAGTGCGCGCCTGCTCGACAGTTTGCGCAGTGCCCGGCAGCGACCATTCGCACAATGGCTGATGGCTTTGGGTGTTCCGCCCACTGCCCGCAATAACCTGGAAGGTGGCTGGCAAACCCTGGCCACCAGAAACAGTCAAGCCTGGCAGGCTGAAGCTGGAATCGGCCCGGGACGCGCGGCGCAATTGAGCGCTTTTTTTCGCGATCCGCACGTCCTGGCTATGAGTGAAACATTACGCGCTGCCGGGATAGACGGTTTTTAGCCCGGACCCTGCAGTATTAACCGGTGCCAGCAGAACTCATCCTGCCCACCTGATTGCAACCTTGTTTACCCTGGAGCCCTTATGAAATTTCTTGCACCGCTCGCCCTTTTGACCGTCGCAAGCTTCATGACCACCCCGTTGCTGGCGGCCGAAGAAGCACAGGAACTCACCGGCTGCGCCGCCAAGCGTCAGGCCATCAGCGCCCAGATCGAACAGGCCAAGGCCCACGGCAACAGCGAGCAGCAAGCAGGCCTGGAAAAAGCCCTGAGCGAAGTCACCGCCCATTGCACCGACGCCTCCCTGAAAAAGGAGCGGGAAAACAAGGTGCTCGACGCCAAGCACGAAGTCAGCCGCCGCCAGGCCGACCTCGACAAGGCCATGAAGAAAGGTGATTCCGAGAGGATCAACAAGCGCAAAGACAAACTCGCCGAATCACGCAAAGAGTTGCAGGAAGCCTTGGACGAATTGGACAAGTAAGGCGCTTACCGCCCCCTTGCCCAGGCAGGATCAATGATCACGAAACTGTTTATGGCAGGCGCTGCAGGCATCTTCGACTTTCTGCACCGCAGGCCCCAGGTTGCTGGCCTTGTAAGGCTGCACCTGGCTGGCGATCACCAAATCACCGGTGGCCGCTTCAAGGTTTCTGGCCATCTCCTGAAAACGGGCCTGCTTTTGCCAGACATCATCCTTGGCGCTGGTGTGGTCTTCTTCGCGCACGGTTGGGAAATGCTTCCAAGGCTCATGGGACAGACTATCGAGCTTGACCGCACCCTCGGCGAATTTCGCGCCGTCAAACGGTATGCGCCCACGCAGCATGCCACCCAGGTCTTCGCCGGTCTTGAGCATCTGCTTGAAAATGGCCTTGCGTTGGCCCAGCGGCGAATTCGGATCAACGCCGCCACACGCAGACAGTGTCAGGCAGGCCAGTAATACAACGGTCAGTTTTTTAAGAATCATGGTGGCTCAGGGTCACGGGAAACGGCGGCCAGTATCCTCGCCCCGCCCGCAAAGACCAATAGCCCTATTAATAATACGGATTGCTTGAGCGCCAACAGGCTCGGGCAATCGCCTCAGGAATTGCTTGCATGAATGTTACGTTGAAACCCTGGAGCCGCCGCCTCGCGTGGACTTTACCGATGATTGCGCTGCTCGCCGGCTGCAACGCCGGCAAGCAGGAGCCAGAAAAACCCCACGCAATTGCCACCTATGTCAGTGCCACCTGGGAAGCCTTGCCGACGGTTTCGGATAGCGATTTGCAGGCAGGATTCGAATCCTGGCGCAGCGCTTGCCAACGCCTCAAGAGCGATCCGATATGGGCCGCGACCTGCGCCTCGGCCGTCAGCGTTCCGGCAACTGCCGTCGCCATTCGCGGATTTCTTAAAGAACACCTCGACGTCTATGGCTTGCGCTCGGCGGACAACACACCCCACGGCTTGATCACCGGCTACTACGAACCGGTTTATCCAGGCAGCCTCACCGAAACCAAAACGGCTCATGTGCCGGTGTTCGGTGTGCCGGACGACCTGATCATCGTCAACCTGGAAAGCATCTACCCGGAACTCAAGGGCAAACGCCTGCGCGGTCGCCTGGAAGGTCGCGTGCTCAAGCCTTATGACGACGCCAGCGCCATCAATCAACAAGGCTCTACTGCCGAGCCCATCGCCTGGCTAACCAACCCGATGGACCTGCAATTCCTGCAAATCCAGGGTTCGGGCCGCATCCAACTGGCCGACGGACGTCAACTGCGCGTGGGTTATGCTGATCAAAACGGCTTCCCGTATCGCCCCATCGGCCGCTGGCTGGTGGAACAAGGCGAACTGAAGAAAGAAGACGTGACCATGGGCGCTATCAGCACTTGGGCCAAGGCCCATCCCGAGCGGATTTCGGAACTACTGGCGAGCAACCCCAGCTATGTTTTTTTCAGCACTCGCCCCGACAGTAACGAAGGCCCGCGCGGTTCTCTTAATGTGCCGTTGACCGCCGGCTACAGCGTGGCAGTGGATCGCAAGGTAATTCCGTTGGGCAGCCTGTTGTGGCTGTCGACGACACGTCCCGATGGCGCGCCGATCGTACGCCCGGTGGCTGCCCAGGACACTGGCGGCGCGATTACCGGTGAAGTGCGGGCCGACCTGTTCTGGGGTACCGGCGATGCGGCGGGTGAGTTGGCGGGCAATATGAAACAGCAGGGGCAGATCTGGATGCTGTGGCCCAAAGGCGCGGTGCTGCCAAACGTGCCGGATGCACCGACTGGGACCTAGCGATCTATGTGGCGAGCGGGCTTGCCCGCTCGCCACATAGAGCCGACCCACGGGCAAGCCTTATATCGATACAAAAAAGAAGCTCGCAATCAACCCTACCCCCACAAACCACACCAGCGAACGCAGCATTGCCCAATCCGCCAGGTAGCAAATGATGTAGAGCAACCGGCTGGTAATAAACAGCACCGCCAGCACATTGATGGTCACCAGTTCCGCGTTGCCGGCCAGGTGGGCAATGATCACCGCAGCAGCAAACGCCGGGGTCACTTCAAAGCTGTTGAGCTGCGCGCTGTGGGCGCGCTTGGCAAAACCCTCCAGGGTTTCCAGGAAGGCCCGAGGATCGTGGTTCTGCCGGGGCCCGAACTTGCCACCGCTGAACTTGGCCACACCAATACACAGGTAAGGCAGAGCGATAGCGATCAACACACACCAGAAAGCGACTGTCATAACTCATTCCTTTGTTAGCGTTTTATTTAGAGTTTCATCACGAACATGCCGAACAACACCACCAGAATCACACTGACTTCCCGCAGCGCAACGGCCTCGGCAATCGAGCCCGACTGCATGGCCCAAGGCACCAGAGCGCGCTGATAAATTGCAGCATGAGTTGCTCATGCGGCATCTGTCTATTACTTGGGTAAACTGCTTTCACTGCGAATCTGCGCATGGCTGATCAAGGCAAAGATAAAGCTGCCGCCGATGATGTTGCCGGCCAGGGTCGGCCCGGCAAACACCAGCCAGAAATCCTTCCACGGCAACTCACCAGCAAACACCAGGTAAGACACTTCCGCCGAGCCAACGACGATGTGGGTGAAGTCCCCCAGGGACATCAGGTAAGTGATCAGAATGATGATCCAGATCTTGGCGCTTTCCATCGACGGAATCATCCACACCATGGTGGCGATCATCCAGCCAGAGACGATGCCCTTGGCAAACATCTGGCTGCTGTCGTTCTCCATGACCTTGCGCCCGATATCGAGGAAAGCCAGGTCAGTCTTGGCATCGAAGATCGGCAGATGCAACATCACGTACGCCACCAGCAAGGTGCCGCACAAGTTGCCCACCAGCACCACCGTCCATAAACGCAGCAGCCGCCCGGCGTTGGCCAGGGTCGGCTTGCTCATCACCGGCAGCACGGCGGTCAGGGTGTTTTCGGTAAACAATTGCTGGCGCGCCAGAATGACCGCCAGAAACCCCGCGCAGTAGCCGAAGCTGGCAATGACCTTGAACCCTTCACCGCCCGGCAGGCGCGAGTTGAGCAAGCCCATGGCCATCAGCGAGAGGCCCATGGTCAGGCCCGCAGCCAATGCGGACCACCAAAGTGCGGCAACGGTACGCTCCAGCTCCTGATCGCCCTGGGTACGGATGATTTCATGCAAAACCGCCGCACGAGGCGGTTGGTTCTTGTCCACGTCCTGTTGTTCTTCCTGCGACAGGTTGGGGGTCTTGCCGTCTTTTTGCGTGGCCATAGTGCTCCTCAATTCAAGGGGTGCCTGTAACTACGACACGCTGGATTCAGGGCTGTTCAGTGGCTGGATAACTTGACCGGCAGGCGCCAGGCCGGGGGCGGCGATAACTCCACCTTGATCCGGCCATCGGGGGCTCGCCATAGGATCATCTTGCGTTCGCCCGCGCCCTCTTCCACGGGCGCAGCCACACCTTCGGATTGCGCCGCAGAGGCCAGGGGACTTGTGATGATCGGCGCCACAGTAGCGTGGCGTGGCACAGATTCGAGCAGTTTCATACGCGGACTCTCTACAGGATGCAGTCCTGAGTGACGAGAGAGCCTGGGACATATCCATCCGGAATGATTTGATTAAAAATCAAACCGGCGCTGAGTTATTCGCTGATGCCGTCATCCTGAAACTGATCCTTCACGTACTTGATTTCGGTACGACCGTGGGGGGCCGGCAAACCGTCTTCACCCAGGTTGACGAAGACCATCTTTTCCACCGTCAGGATGCTCTTGCGCGTAATCTTGTTGCGCACTTCGCAGGTCAGGGTGATGGAGGTGCGACCAAACGCGGTGGCCGTGATGCCCAGTTCGATGATGTCGCCCTGGCGCGAGGCGCTGACAAAGTTGATTTCGGAGATGTACTTGGTCACCACCCGCTGGTTGCCCAACTGGACAATCGCGTAGATGGCAGCTTCTTCGTCGATCCAGCGCAGCAGGCTGCCACCGAACAGGGTGCCGTTGGGGTTGAGGTCTTCGGGTTTTACCCATTTGCGGGTGTGAAAGTTCATGGTCACTCCAAAGCGTCTTGCCAAATGATGGGCAACATCATGGCAGAGCAGCGCAGCAAGCTCTATGAACCATTGCCTATCAACCCCATGAGCGATCTTCATGCTGCCGACAGAAAGGCTTGGGAAGTCAGCCGCAGCCCGTTATAATCCCCACCGCTTCAAAACGGTCATCTTCAGTTGATACCGTTCTCCCGCCACCTGTCCGAGGGGCGCTGCAGCAGGCTCGACCTGTCAGGCTCGGATGGGGCGTTGTCTGGCCTGGTTGTCCTGGCCTGATACTAAACGCACAACGGCGCCCATTCGCACACTACGAATGGAGGCTCTTCATGAGCGCTGTAATCACGCCTGCAGATTTTAACGACTACAAAGTCGCCGACATGTCCCTCGCCGCCTGGGGCCGTCGCGAAACCTTTATCGCCGAATCCGAAATGCCAGCCCTGATGGGTCTGCGCCGCAAGTACGCCGCTGAGCAACCGCTCAAGGGCGCGAAGATTCTCGGCTGCATCCACATGACCATCCAGACTGCCGTGCTGATCGAAACCCTGGTTGCCCTGGGCGCCGAAGTACGCTGGTCGTCCTGCAACATTTTCTCGACTCAGGATCAGGCCGCTGCCGCTATCGCCGCTGCCGGCATTCCGGTTTTCGCCTGGAAAGGCGAGACCGAAGTAGAGTACGAGTGGTGCCTGGAGCAAACCATCCTTAAGGATGGCGCGCCATGGGATGCCAACATGATCCTCGATGACGGCGGCGACCTGACCGAGTTGCTGCACAAGAAATACCCGGCCATCCTCGACCGCGTCCACGGCGTGACCGAAGAAACCACCACCGGCGTACACCGCCTGCTGGACATGCTGGCCAAGGGCGAACTGAAAATCCCGGCCATCAACGTCAACGACTCGGTGACCAAGAGCAAGAACGACAACAAGTACGGCTGCCGTCACAGCCTGAACGACGCGATCAAGCGCGGCACTGACCACCTGCTGTCCGGCAAGCAAGCGCTGGTTATCGGCTACGGTGACGTGGGCAAGGGTTCGTCCCAGTCCCTGCGCCAGGAAGGCATGATCGTCAAGGTTTCCGAAGTTGACCCGATCTGCGCCATGCAAGCCTGCATGGACGGTTTTGAGCTGGTTTCGCCGTTCATCGACGGCATCAACACCGGTACCGAAGCAAGCATCGATAAAGCCCTGCTGGGCAAGATCGACCTGATCGTTACCACCACCGGCAACGTCAATGTTTGCGACTCGAACATGCTCAAGGCCCTGAAGAAGCGTGCCGTGGTCTGCAACATCGGTCACTTTGACAACGAGATCGACACCGCTTTCATGCGCAAGAACTGGGCATGGGAAGAAGTGAAGCCGCAGGTGCACAAGGTTCACCGCACCGGCGCAGCTAGCTTCGACCCACAGAACGACGACTACCTGATCCTGCTGGCCGAAGGCCGTCTGGTGAACCTGGGCAACGCCACCGGCCACCCAAGCCGCATCATGGACGGTTCGTTCGCCAACCAGGTACTGGCGCAAATCCTCCTGTTCGGCCAGAAGTACGCCGACCTGTCGCCTGCCCAGAAGGCCGAGCGCTTGACCGTGGAAGTACTGCCGAAGAAACTCGACGAAGAAGTGGCCCTGGAAATGGTCCGCGGCTTCGGCGGCGTGGTGACTCAACTGACCAAGACCCAGGCCGACTATATCGGCGTGACCGTTGAAGGTCCGTTCAAGCCGCACGCATATCGCTACTAAGTAACCGGCGCCACCTGCTCTACCTGTAGGAGCGAGCTTGCTCGCGAAAAACCCAAAGGCACCGCGTATGTCCTGTTTACACGCGTTATCGTTGCGGTTCTTCGCGAGCAAGCTCGCTCCTACAGTACAGATGGATGCACAGTCGGTTTTCGAGTTCCCAAGGGTATTACCATGTCCCAAGACCGTCGCTACAGCTTCGAGTTCTTCCCCACCAAGACCGATGCTGGGCATGAAAAACTGCTCGCCACTGCCCGTCAGTTGGCCAGCTATAACCCCGATTTCTTCTCCTGCACCTACGGTGCCGGCGGCTCCACCCGTGACCGCACGATCAACACCGTGCTGCAGCTGGAAAGCGAAGTCAAAGTACCGGCCGCCCCGCATTTGTCCTGCGTTGGCGACAGCAAGGCCGACCTGCAGAGCCTGCTGACACAATACAAAAGTGCGGGCATCAAGCGCATCGTCGCCCTGCGCGGCGACTTGCCGTCCGGCATGGGCATGGCCAGCGGCGAGCTGCGCTACGCCAATGACCTGGTGAGCTTCATCCGCGAAGAGACCGGTGACCACTTCCACATCGAAGTGGCTGCTTACCCGGAAATGCACCCCCAGGCGCGCAACTTCGAAGACGATCTACGCAACTTCGTGCGCAAGGCCAATGCCGGTGCCGACAGCGCGATCACCCAGTACTTCTTCAACGCCGACAGCTATTTCTACTTCGTCGAGCGTGTACGGGCGCTTGGTGTGAACATTCCAATCGTGCCGGGCATCATGCCAATCACCAACTACAGCAAACTGGCGCGGTTCTCTGACGCCTGCGGCGCGGAAATCCCCCGCTTCATTCGCAAACAACTGGAATCCTATGGCGATGACGTCAAAAGCATCCAGGCGTTCGGCGAGCAGGTCATCAGCGAAATGTGTGAACGTTTATTGCAAGGTGGCGCGCCAGGGTTGCACTTCTATACCCTGAACCAGGCCGAACCAAGCCTGGCCGTCTGGAACAACCTCAAGCTACCTCGCTAAGGTTCGTTTCAAAGTGCCCAGGCCCTCTTAATACGAGGGCCTTTGCCGTTTTAAATGCCCACGGAAACCTGCAGTCCATGAATACAGTCGCCCCGACTCCGCGCCCACAACTGGTTTACCTAGTATTTGGCTCCGAGACTTACCATCAGGAAGCGGTATTCAGCATCGCCAGCGCCCTGGACGATACGCGCCAGGTCTCCGCTCACCTGCCGCGCCCACCGCGTCTGCAGCGCTTGATGTACAAGCTGATCACCCTGGTGCTACCCAAGCATCAGCAGCAGTTCATCCGGGAAATCCTCTACGGCTGCTACGAACACCCCAACGAATTCGACCAGGCCTGTGGCCCGGTTTGGTGGGAGAAGGCGCGGCAGAACCAGGAAGAACGCCAAGGCCGCCCTATTGATGCCAGCCTTCTGGAGCACTGGTTCGCCAACCCCTTTGTACGCCTGATCCTCGGCGAGCGCCGCGAAGCCATTTACGAACACCTGATGAAGTCTTCGCCAAAATAAAAATTCAGTATCAGCGCCCGCAGATCCCTGTTCCAGAGCTTCTATTTAAGCGGAGACAGTCGTAACCTCAGGTATGCCAGCCATTTTCCAGTTGTTGACAGCTGTTCTTCTCACTTGCCTGAGCCTGACCGCCCGAGGCGAGAAACTGCGTATTGTCACCGAACCCTGGGCGCCCTATGTGTACGAGGAAAACGGCAGCATGCGCGGCCTCGACTACGAGACCACGGTGATTGTCTTCCAGCGCCTGGGGATTGATGTGCAATGGCAGTTCCTGCCCTGGAAGCGCTGCCTGGCCATGCTCGACCAGGGCCAGGCCGACGGCGCGCTGGACATTTTCCACAGCACCGAACGGGACAATGTGCTGCTGTACCCCAGTGAACCGCTGTCCCGGGTGGAGTTCGTAATGTTCTATGCCAACGAGCGCCCTCACCCGTTCCAGACCCTTGATGACCTGCGCGGCCTGACCATCGGCACTTCGCCGGGCTACCTTTACGGCGCTGAATTCAGCGAATCCACCCTCTTCAACCGCGAACCGGCCCCCAGCCATGAAGCCAATTTCGGCAAATTGGCCCGTGGACGGATCGACTTGCTGATCACCGATCGCCGAGTCGGCCAGCATGCACTCAAGGAGTTGGGCCTTGAAGACCAGATCACCCAGGCGCCGAACGTGATCAGCAGCCAACAGCAATTTCTCGCCGTGCGCCGTGGCGCGGGGATGGACTTGCTGGTCCAGCGCTTCGGCGCCGAGCTCAAGCGCTTCAAACAAGAGCCTGCCTACGCGGCCTTGAGCGCCAAATACGCAGGCGCCAGCGCTGAAACGACCTCATTGCCGCTTCCAGCGCCACCCCCGGACAAAACCGTTGAGCAGCAGGAAAGCAGCGCATACTGATTGCTCTGTTATACTGCGGCCTTTCCGCCAGGCTTACGCCCGGACGCTTGGGTCTATAAAAGACACCCCGATGCAGCTACTGCGCAGCTTTGCAGCCCGCGCGAGCCGTCGAAGTGCCTGCCAGCCCCAGCAGGACCGGACGGGATTGCGTTCATCTAAACGCCATTCGCGCCAGGCAAGACTATCCCTCTGGGCCAAGCCCTAACTAAAACAGGATTACTCATGTCCTTTGCTTCCCTCGGTCTCTCCGAGGCTTTAGTCCGTGCCATCGAGGCAGCGGGCTATACCGAGCCTACTCCGGTGCAACAGCGGGCCATTCCCGCCGTGTTGCAAGGTCGCGACCTAATGGTTGCGGCACAGACAGGTACTGGTAAAACCGGCGGCTTCGCCCTTCCGATTCTGGAACGGCTGTTCCCCAATGGTCACCCGGACAAATCCCAGCGTCACGGCCCGCGCCAACCGCGCGTATTGGTCCTGACCCCTACCCGCGAACTCGCAGCCCAGGTGCACGAGAGCTTCAAGCTCTATGCCCGCGACTTGAAGTTCGTCAGCGCCTGCATCTTCGGCGGCGTCGGCATGAACCCACAGGTTCAGGCCATGGCCCGTGGTGTAGACGTACTGGTTGCCTGCCCAGGTCGCTTGCTCGACCTGTGCGGCCAAGGCAGCGTCGACCTGTCCCACGTGGAAATCCTCGTGCTGGACGAAGCCGACCGCATGCTCGACATGGGCTTTGTCCATGACGTGAAGAAAGTCCTCGCCCGCCTGCCAGCTAAACGCCAGAACCTGCTGTTCTCGGCGACCTTCTCCAATGACATCACGTCCTTGGCCGGCAAGCTGCTGCACAACCCCGAGCGCATCGAAGTCACGCCGCCGAACACCACCGTCGAGCGTATCGAGCAACGGGTGTTCCGCTTGGCCGCGAGCCACAAGCGTGCGCTGCTGGCCCACTTGATCACCGCCGGCGCCTGGGAACAGGTCCTGGTGTTCACCCGCACCAAGCACGGCGCCAACCGCTTGGCCGAGTACCTGGACAAGCACGGTCTCACCTCCGTCGCCATCCACGGCAACAAGAGCCAGAACGCACGGACCAAAGCCCTGGCCGACTTCAAGGCCGGTGAAGTGCGCATCCTGGTGGCCACCGACATCGCCGCGCGCGGCCTGGACATCGATCAGTTGCCCCACGTGGTCAACTTCGAGCTGCCAAACGTCGATGAAGACTATGTGCACCGTATCGGCCGTACCGGCCGTGCCGGTCGTTCGGGCGAGGCCATTTCCCTGGTCGCTCCGGACGAAGAAAAGCTGCTCAAAAGCATCGAACGCATGACCAAGCAGAAAATTGCCGACGGCAACCTGATGGGCTTCGATGCCAGCGCAGTGGAAGCCGAGAAGCCGGAAGTGCGCGAGCGTCCGGACGTACGCAACCCACGCAACAACCCACGCGGTCCGAAGGGCGATGGCCCGAACGGCGGTGGCGGCGGCGGTGGTCGCAAGGACAAGGGCAAGGACAAGGGCGCCAAGGAGAAACCTGCAGCCAGCAGCCGTGGCGAACGCCCGGCCCGCGAGCAGAAGCCTCGTGAAGGCACTCCGGCCCGCGAACAGCGCCAGCCGAGCCAGCCACCACGTGCTGCCGCTGACCGCGCCCCGGACGAGTTCCTCGACGACGACGTGGATAATTTCGGTAACCGCGCTGACTACGTGCCCCAGGCCAAACCAGCCCAGGGCCGTGGTCGTCGTCCAGGTGCTCCGGCACAGGGTGCAGGCGCAGGAACTGGTGCTCCACGCACCGGCCAGCCGCAGGGTCGCCAAAGCGCTCCGCGCAGCAGCAACGGCGCAACCACTGGCACCCCGCCAGCCAAGCGCAATGGCCCACGCAATGGTGCTCCCCGTGACGGTCAGGCCCGTCGCGAAGAGGCGCCACGTAACCGCCGGCCAGCTCGTGACGAGCAGCCACAGTCGTCGGAACCGGCTGTGCAAAACCCGCGTGGCGGCCCTGCGCCGAAGATCATCCACAAGGAGTCAAAAAGCGATCGCTCCCTGACACCTGAGCAGTTGGATCAACTGCCAGGCCGTCCTCGTGGTGAAAAACCAGCGCTGCTGACCCGCAACCGCTGAGTTTTCAGCTGTAAAAAAACGCCCCGACTGGTTCGGGGCGTTTTTGTATCTGGCATTTTTCTTATTAATCGACAGCCGTACCAACCTTATGAAAAAGCTTGGCAAAAATAGTCCAGCGACCGTCCACTTTCATCAGGTTCAAGTAGTCCACCATGATGTTATCGAACAGGCGCAGGCGAACCTTGACCATGGCCATTTCCGGTGACATCACATCAATCATCAGCACTTCGTCCAATCGCGCAAACCCACCTTCCTGCGGCGACTTACGACCCTGGACCATGGCGCGATACTCAGCGAAAGGGCGCACGGTCACTTGCCCATCCTGAGCGGCATACAACACACAACCCGGATGAAAAACCTGATCGAACGTGTTTAAGTCTTGGGTTTGCAACACATCAAAGTACTCTTTCAACATGCTTTGAATTTCATGACTAACCATACTGGGTCCCCTGATGATTTAACTGTGTGCCACTTCAATAAGTAACATGCAGCCAATTATCAGCAAGGCACCGGACTCGGGTATAGCGGCTATTATTCGTCCTTTATGTGAACGGAATTCACCTATTGAAACTGCCTCCCCTCGCAGCCTTGCGTGCTTTCGAAGCACTCGCCCGATTGGGCAAGGTGAACCTGGCAGCGCTGGAGCTGCATGTCACCCACAGCGCCGTCAGCCATCAAATCCGCTCCCTGGAGGAATACCTCGACGTGGCGCTGGTCGCGCGCGCCGGGCGCTCATTGGTGTTGACCGATGAAGGCCGGATCTACGCCTATCAAATCCGCCAAGCGCTAGGAGAGATTGCCGGGGTCACCGAAAAGTTTCTGGCGAAGACCAAGCATCCACAACTGACGCTGTCGGTCCTGCCCTCGTATGGCCTTTTTTGGCTACTGCCCAGGCTCAAAGGCTTCATGTGCGCCCACCCCGACTTGCACCTCAAGCTGGCCTCCACCATGGAGTTCGTCAGTTTTGAGCAGGGGCTGGTAGATTGCGCAATCCGCTTCGGCCACGGCCAATGGCCCGACGTGCATTGCGAACCCCTGATGGCGGACTCATTGCTGGTGGTCGCCGCTGCAAACTTCAACGGCGGCGCGCTGCCAATCACCCCGCAGGCTGTACTGGAACAGCCGCTGCTACATGCCAGCGAAAGCTGGCCAGTCTGGCTCAGCGCGGCTGGAATCGAGGGTCAACGCCCTCCCGCCACACTAGAGTTCACCGACTCCACGTTACTGCTTGAGGCCGTCAGGCTGGGATACGGCATTGCGCTGACCCGACGTTCGATTGCCCATTCCCTGATAAAGCGCGGGGAGTTGGTCAAACTGACGGATATCGAACCCGTGCATTCATCACGCTACTTTCTGGTCTGGCCCACCGACAGCAAACGTTCGGCGCAAATATCATCACTGCTTAAGTGGCTCAAAGAACAGGTCGTGCAGTATCAGGGCGGCCTATAGGCCTACAACTGACAGACAGCAAAACGCCGACCCTGAGGTCGGCGCTTAGGGTTGACGCAGCGAAAATTACTTCGCTTTGACACCTTCAAGCGAGATGTCCAGATCCAGCGTCTGCGACGTAGGGCCTGGGCCTTTGATGCCGAAGTCGTTCAGGTTCAGGGTGGACTTGGCGTTGAAGCCAGCACGTTCGCCGCCCCAAGGATCCTTGCCCTCACCGTTGAAGGTGGCCTTGAACACGACCGGTTTGGTCACGCCGTGAAAGGTCAGGTCGCCGGTGACATCAGCGGTTTTCTCGCCAGTGGATTTAACACTGGTGGAGACGAACTTGGCTTGCGGGTACTTGGCTACGTCGAGGAAGTCTTTGCTGGCGATGTGCTTGTCACGCTCGGCGTGGTTGCTCCACAGGCTGGCTGTCTTCAGGTCAACTGCGATTTTGCTCGCTTCAGGCTTGGCAGCATCCCAGGTGAACGAACCATCAAAGTCCTTGAACGTACCGTGAATGAAGCTGTAGCCCAGGTGGCTGATTTTCCAATCAACGAAGGCGTGCTGGCCTTCCTTGTCGATCTTGTAGTCAGCCGCCATCACCTGACCGGCAGACAGCAAAGCAGAACCGATTGCCAGAGCAGCGAGAGTCTTTTTCAACATGCTTTATATTCCTTGTGAGTCGAGGTTGAACATCAGGCTCTGCGCCCCAGCATACGAACCAGGGTCGCATCACGATCAATGAAGTGGTGTTTCAGTGCAGCCACACCATGCAGGCCAGCGAACACAACCAGTACCCAGGCCAGGTAAAAATGCACCAAGCCGGCTACGTCTGCCTGGTCCGGTAGACCGGAAACCAGCGCAGGAATTTCAAACAGGCCAAACACCGGGATCCCGACACCGTCTGCGGTGGAAATCAGGTAACCGGCAATCATCACGGCAAACAGCCCGAGATAAAGGAAGGCATGACCAAACTTGGCACCCAAGCGGGTCAAGCGGCTGTAGCTGGCCAGTGACGGCGGCGGTGGGCTGATAAAGAGCCACATCACCCGCAACAGCATGATGGCGAACAAGGTGATGCCGATGCTCTTGTGCAGGTCCGGCGCGTCTTTGCGCCACATGCTGTAGTAGTCAAGACCGACCATCCACAGCCCAAGAGCGAACAGACCGAACACCACCAAGGCCACGCCCCAGTGGATAACAATGCTGACCCAGCCGTAGCGGGCCGCTGAATTTCGTAGTTGCATTACCCAAATCCCGTAAGAGCTGCGCCCAAGACTAGCGTTTTACCTATCGAATTAAAGCGGAAAATTTCGCTTTGAAATATCGAGAAATATGATGTTAAGCGTAGGAGCAATAAATTAACCGGGGATTAAGGACTATTCAGAGGAAACGTGACAGACCGTCCTGCTACAGGCACCAATTCGATTTTCAAAGCACGCAATGGGTTGTGACACTGCCCGGCATTGCATAGGCTTGCGCGATTGTTTCGCCCGCGCACGTCGCGAGCCGCTTCGAGGAGACTGAAGATGGGATTGAATAACCAGTGGATGCAACGCGATCTTGCGGTGCTGTGGCATCCCTGCACCCAGATGAAAGACCATCAGCAACTGCCGCTGATTCCCATCAAGCGCGGTGAAGGCGTGTGGCTGGAAGACTTCGAAGGCAAGCGCTACCTGGACGCCGTCAGTTCCTGGTGGGTCAACGTGTTCGGCCACGCCAACCCACGCATCAACCAGCGCATCAAGGATCAGGTGGATCAGTTGGAGCATGTGATCCTCGCCGGTTTCAGCCACCAGCCGGTGATCGAGCTGTCCGAGCGCCTGGTGAAGATGACGCCCGAAGGCCTGACCCGTTGCTTCTACGCCGACAATGGTTCGTCGTGCATAGAAGTCGCGCTGAAGATGAGCTTTCACTACTGGCTCAACCGTGGCCAGCCTGCCAAGAAGCGCTTCGTCACCCTGACCAACAGTTACCACGGTGAAACCATCGCGGCGATGTCGGTGGGCGATGTGCCGCTGTTCACCGAAACCTACAAGGCCCTGCTGCTGGACACCATCAAGGTGCCGAGCCCGGACTGCTACCTGCGCCCCGAAGGCATGAGCTGGGAAGAACACTCACGCAACATGTTCCTGGCCATGGAACAAACCCTGGCCGAGAACCATGACAGCGTCGCCGCCGTGATCGTCGAACCGCTGATCCAGGGCGCCGGTGGCATGCGCATGTACCACCCGGTGTACCTCCAGTTGCTGCGCGACGCTTGCGACCGCTACGGCGTGCACCTGATCCACGACGAAATTGCCGTCGGCTTCGGACGCACCGGCACTATGTTCGCCTGTGAACAGGCTGGCATCCGCCCGGACTTCCTCTGCCTGTCCAAGGCCCTGACCGGCGGCTATTTGCCGCTGGCGGCCGTGGTCACTACAGAGGATGTCTACAGCGCCTTCTACGACGACTACCCGACCCTGCGTGCCTTCCTGCATTCCCACAGCTACACCGGCAATCCCCTGGCGTGTGCGGCGGCGCTGGCGACCCTGGATATTTTCGAAGAAGACAACGTCATCGAGAACAACAAGGCCCTGGCCCAGCGCATGACCACGGCCACCGCGCACCTGGTGGATCATCCCCACGTCTCGGAAGTGCGCCAGACCGGCATGGTCCTGGCCATCGAGATGGTCCAGGACAAGGCCACCAAGACTGCCTACCCGTGGCAGGAACGCCGTGGGCTCAAGGTCTTCGAACATGCTCTTGAGCGCGGCGCGTTGCTGCGCCCGTTAGGCAGCGTGGTGTATTTCCTGCCGCCTTATGTGATTACCCCGGAGCAGATCGACTTCCTCGCAGAAGTGGCCAGTGAAGGAATTGATATCGCCACCAACAGTAAAGTCAGCGTGGCAGTGCCCAAGGACTTTCACCCAGGGTTTCGTGATCCAGGCTGATTGCCCACCCCCTTGTTGATCGTTCCCACGCTCCACGTCTGCCCTGCACACTATTTCCAGAGAACAGAAATGAGACTGTCCCGCTTTTTTATCGACGCCCCCCTGAGCATTGGCGACCACGAGTTGCCCGAAGCCCAGGCGCATTACATCAGCCGCGTGTTGCGCATGAACGAAAGCGATCCCGTGCAGTTGTTCGACGGCTCCGGCCAGGAGTTTCGCGGCACGTTGCTGGAAGTCGGTAAAAAACGCGTGGTGGTGCAACTGACCGAAGCCTTCGCCGGGCAGCTCGAATCACCGTTACAGATCCACCTCGGCCAGGGCTTGTCCCGTGGCGAGCGGATGGACTGGGCGATCCAGAAAGCCACTGAGCTGGGGGTCAACGAAATCACCCCTATTTTCAGCGACCGCTGCGAAGTACGCCTCAAGGACGAACGGGCCGACAAGCGCCTTCAGCACTGGCGCCAAGTGGCGAGCAGCGCGTGCGAGCAGTGCGGTCGTTCGCGGGTGCCAGTGATTCATCCACCGCTGTTGCTGGCGGATTGGCTGAAGCAGACCGAGGC
Source organism: Pseudomonas sp. C321 (assembly GCF_055407105.1). Lineage (NCBI taxonomy): Bacteria > Pseudomonadati > Pseudomonadota > Gammaproteobacteria > Pseudomonadales > Pseudomonadaceae > Pseudomonas > Pseudomonas sp. C321. The sequence continues at coordinate 207,264 of NZ_JBUZRB010000002.1, forward strand.
GGATTTGAAACTGGTCTTGCACCCGGTGGCCGAACCGTTGGTCAGCCATGCCAAGCCTGCAAGCCTGGCGTTTCTGATCGGGCCAGAGGGCGGTTTGACCGATGGGGAAGTGAACAGCGCGCAGAATGCCGGATTCCACTCGGCGCGACTGGGGCCGCGAGTGCTGCGCACCGAAACAGCGCCAGTCGTGGCGCTGGCGGTGGCCCAGCAGCTGTGGGGGGATTTCTAAACCAACGCAACTCATCCCATGAAAACCCAATCAAATGTGGGAGCTGGCTTGCCTACTCCCACATTTTGATCGGGCTACCACTCCATCACTCCACCGGATCACTCACCGGCTTGGCAATAATCGCCTTCAACTCGCTGGTCATCGGAAACTCCAGGTTCAAGCCCTTGGGCGGGATCGGCTGTTCAAACCAGCGCTGGTAAATCCCGTTGATCTCCCCCGAGCTGTACAGGCCCGCCAACGTCTCGTTGACCACCGCGAGAAACTGCGGATCGTCCTTGCGCACCATGCAGCTGTAGATTTCCCGCGACTGCTCCTCACCCACCACTACCCACTTATGGGGGTCCTTGGCCTTGGCGCGCTCACCGTAGAGCAAGGCGTCGTCCATGTAGAACGCCACTGCCCGGCCCGACTGCAGCATCTGGAACGCTTCGCCGTGGTCCTTGGCGCTGATCACCGATATGTTCAGCTTGTGGTCGGCGTTATAGCTCTTGATAAAGCGCTCGTTGGTGGTTCCCGCGGTGGTCACTACGTTCTTGCCTTTGAGGTCAGCGAAGCTGTTGATGCCGCTGTCCCTGGAGGTCAGCAACTGACCCTTCACGTAGATAAAACCGTAGGAAAACGCCACCTGCTTTTGCCGCTCGGCGGTCACGCCGGTAGAGCCACACTCCAGGTCCACAGTGCCGTTCTGCACCAGCGCGATACGGGTCTGGGACGTCACCAGGTTGTACTTAACATTGAGTTTCGGCACGCCGGTTTTCTGTTGAATGCGCTCGACAATCTTGCTCGCCAGATCCACCGAGTAGCCCATGGGTTTACCGGTGTGATCACCGACGTAGGAAAACGGCACCGAGGCATCGCGATAACCCAGGGTGATGCTCTTGGCGTTGGCGATCTTGCTCAACGTGCCTTGCAAGGGTGCTTCAGTGGCGTGGGCCTGAGCCCCAAGCAACAGCCCCAGGGTGCAGCCGATCAACGTGATTTTTTGCATTGTTATTCTCCGTTGGTTTTCTTGTTATGCAGATCGTTAAGGGCGGCGAGCAGCGATGACGCTGATTTCTACCAGCACGTCAGGACGTGCCAGCTCCGCTTGCAGGGTGGTGCGGGTTGGCGCCTGGCCGGGCGACAGCCAGGCTGACCAGACGTCATTCATCGGCGCAAAACCGTCCTGGATATTCTTCAGGTAAATGGTTGCGTTGAGTAGATGATCCTTGTCGCTGCCAGCGTCGCGCAGCAGCGCATCTATCTTGGCCAGGACTTCCTGGGTTTGCGTCGTCACATCCTGGCCCTCGCCGGGCACCTGGCCGGACAAAAACACCAGGCCCTGAAAGGTCACTGCGCCGGACAGACGACTGTTGCTGTTGATTCGGGTGATGCTCATCGGTGCATCCTCAGGCGGCGCGGGGAGCGAGGCCCTGCATATCAATGGAAGTCGTGTGTTGGCCGATCAATTCGGCGAGCAATTGGCCGCTGCCACAGGCCAGGGTAAACCCCAGGGCACCATGGCCAAGGTTAAGCCACAGGTTGCGATAGGCACTGGCGCCAATCAGCGGCACGCCGCTGGGCGTGGCCGGACGCATACCGGCCCATTCGATGGCCTGTGTGTAATCACCGGCCAGCGGGAACGTTTCACAGGCCTGGCGCTTGATCAGCGCCAGACGCTTGGGTTCAATACGGGTGTCGAAGCCTACGATATCCACCATCGCCGCCACCCGCAGTTGCTCGCCGATACGGGCGTAGACAATTTTGCGGTCGTAATCGGTGATGCTGATATTCGGCGCTTGATGCTGCTCGCCAATCGGCACGCTCAGGCTGTAGCCCTTGAGTGGATACAGCGGCAACGACACGCCAGGCAAAGCCAGCTCGGGGCTGCGATGACCCGCCGCCAGCACCAGGTGTTCGACCGCCAGCACCTCGACGCCCATCTCGATCGCCTGCACGGCGCCATCCGCGTGACGAATGCCGGTGACTTTACGGCCCAGCATGAACGTGCAACGCCCCGAAGCTTGAAGCCGCACTGCCAGTTGCTGGCAGAAGCCATGACAGTCCGCCACTTCTTCGTTGGGCGTGTAGATCCCGCCAACAAAATCCCCAGCGCCCAGGGTCGGCTCCAGCCGCGCACAATCAACCGCCGACAACACTTGTTGTTGCAGGCAATCGGTCACTTTGCCCCGCGCATGCTCAAACGTATTGTGGCTGCGAAACGTCACCAGCTTGCCGTTGCGCCGCCAGTCGAAGCCGTCCAGGCCGTCTTCGTCACGCCACTGCTGCAAGGTGCCCTGACTCAAAGACGCCAGGCGTAACAAATGCCCGGCATTGCGCTTGTTGACCGAGGCACGACAGGCGCCGAGAAAGGACGCCATCCAGCGCCATTGGGCTGGGTCCAGGCGCGGGCGCAGCTTCAATGGCGAGTCACCACGCAGCATCCAGCCGATGGCTTGCAGCGGTACCCCTTTATCGGCCAGCGGTGCGACATAGCGATAGGACAGTTGGCCGCCGTTGGCAAAGCTGGTTTCGCTGCCCAGGGTTTCCCGCGCCTCGACCACCGTCACGTCCATGCCGGCGCGCACCAGGGCGTAAGCGCTCGCCAGGCCGATGACCCCTCCGCCGATGATGCAAACCTGCTGAGCCATATCAGTCCTTAGCCGTTGATTGTCAGAGCTGAAGGTTAGGGCCAGGTGACAGACGCCGGACAATGAATAAAGATGGGGCACCCATAAACAAAGGTTATGGACTTTCCATGCGCTTGCGTCATATCGAAATCTTCCAGGCGATCCGCCAGACCGGCTCCGTCAGCGCCGCCGCGCAGTTGCTGCACGTCTCGCAACCGGCGGTGAGCAAGGTGTTGCAGCACGCCGAGTTGCAACTGGGCTTCCCGCTGTTTTTGCGCATCCGCGGCAAACTGCTGCCCACGCCCGAGGCGCTAGCCCTTGAGCGGGAAGTCGACAAGGTCACCGAAAGCCTGCAAGGCGTGCGGCGCCTGGCGCAGAACCTGCGCCGCGAACCGGGTCAAAGCCTGCGCATCGGCGCCACACCGGCCCTGGCGTTATCGCTGCTGCCACCGGCCATTCGCGAGTGGACTCAGCGCTACCCGGACATCGCCTGCGAACTGTCCAGCGCCCACAGCCGCGAGCTGGTGCAGAACCTGTTGATGCGCGAGATGGATGTGGCGCTGACGCTCAAGTCCCCCGATCACCCAGGATTGAAGGCCCAGGCGTTGGCCCATGGCGTGCTGGTCGCCCTGGCACCGCGAGGTTACTGGCCCGCGGCAGAACATGGGAAACCCTTGCCGCTGATGGCGTTGGCCGATGCGCCGTTGATTGGCCTGTCCAGCGCCGACCCGTTGTCGGCGAAACTCGACAGCTACCTGGAAGCCGTCGACCCGCCACCGCGCGTGAGCATCGCAGTGCAGACTTACTCCCTGGCCAGGGCCATGGTCGAGTCCGGTGCAGGGCTGGCGGTGATTGATCCGTTTACGGCCCTGGGTGCGTCAACGTCCACCACCTGCATCCGTCCGCTGGCACCGCCGCTGCCGATCACCTTGTATGCCCTGACTCGCGCCGATGAACCGCCGCCACATATGCTGGCGAGCCTACTGGAGATTTTCAGCAGCCGGGCCCAGGAACAACTCGACCGCCTGTAGGAGCGTCACAGTACATAGCGCATGATTGCCACGAAATGCAGCAAACTCCCACCGATCACAAACAAATGCCAGATCCCATGGGAGTGCCGCAGACGGTGCTCCAGGGCAAAGAAAATAATACCCACGGTGTACAACACCCCGCCCGACGCTAGCCAGATAAACCCCGCCGTGCCCAACACCGCAATCAGCGGTTTGACCGCCACCAGCACAATCCAACCCATCACCGCATAGATCACGATCGACAGAATCCGCGCCTCCGAGCGTGGTTTGATCTCTTGCAGGATACCAATCACCGCCAGTCCCCAGACAATCCCGAACAGCGTCCAGCCCCACGGCCCGCGCAGGGTCACCAGGCAAAACGGCGTGTAGCTGCCGGCGATCAGCAGGTAGATCGAAAAGTGATCGACCTTCTGCATGATCTCTTTTTTGCGCCCACGCACGCTGTGATAAACCGTTGACGCGCTGTACAGCACCAACAGCGTGAAACCATAAATCGCCACGCTGACAATCTTCCAGGGGCTGCCATCAAGACTTGCAACCACCAACAGCCACACCGCGCCGACAAAGGCCGCGACCGCCCCAAGCAAATGGCTCCAGGCGTTAAATCGTTCCCCGTGATACATGTGTCACTGACCTCCAATAGCCTGTGTTGCCAACAAGGCTCATGCCTGGCGAGAGATAGTGCAAGGCCGTTCTGATGTCCGCGACTCAAGATGCGCTACATGCCTGGGAGCGCGCAGGTTTTAGGGGCACAATCGAGCGCATTCGAACAAGAGTCACGGCCATGCTGATCGACGAAGAATTCACCCTCAAAAAACTGGAAATCTTCCTGGCGTTCATGCGTACCGGCAACCTGGCCCGGGCGGCAGCCGAGTTGCAGACCAGCAACGTCAGCGTGCACCGGGCGATCCACTCCCTGGAAAACACCCTGCGCTGCCCGCTGTTCAAGCACGAAGGCCGCAACCTCACACCGCTGGAAAGCGCCTATGTGCTGGAGGAGCGCGCACAAAAGCTGATCCAGGACGTGGTCGACAGCGTACGCCTGACCCGTGAAGCCGCCGGGTTCTCCGCCGAGCGTTTCAAACTGGGTTCCCTGTATTCCCTGACGGTAAAGACCGTGCCGCAGTTGATCATGGGCCTGAAAATCCGCCGCAGCGAGCTGAACATCGACCTGATCCTGGGCTCCAATTTCGACCTGCTGTACAAGCTCAAGAACATGGAAGTGGACGCGATCCTGATCTCCCTGGATGACAACGCCTGCGACTCGGACTGTGAGCAAATCGCGCTGTTTTCCGATGACATATTCCTCGCCACGCCTGCCGATTCGCCCTTGGACCGCGAACAGGAAATCGACCTGGCCGATGTGCGCGACGCCACCTTCATCACCCTGACCCAAGGCTTCGCCACTCACCAGGATGGCAATCGGGTGTTCAAGCAGGCTGGCTTCGAGCCCAAGGTGGCGATGCAGGTCAACGACATCTTCACGCTGCTGAGCATGGTCAGTTCAGGGGTGGGGTATGCGCTACTGCCGGGGAGAATTGCGGCGGTGTATGAGAATCGGGTGAAGCTGATTCCGTTGCAGCCGCGCTATCGGTTACAGCAGCGCATCGGCGTGATGTTCTTGAAGGCCAAGGAACGTGACCCGAACTTGCTCGCGCTATTGGCAGAGTGTCGGATGTATGCCAATCGGCAGGCCTGACACCCCACGGGCCGTTGTGGCGAGCGGGCTCGCCACAACAAGTCGTGCTCATATCACAGCAGTCAGGGCTTTAGCCCACCAACCCGCGCATGATCAGAAACAGCAACGACGGCCCCAGCAAACACCCCAGCGCCGTATAAAAAGCCGCCGTCAGGCAACCGTAAGGCACCAGCTTCGGATCGGTCGCCGCCAACCCGCCGGCCACACCGCTGGAGGTGCCCATCAGCCCGCCGAAGATCACCGCGCTGCGCGGACTGTTAAGGCCAATCAGGGGAGCTACGAACGGCGTCATCACCATCACCAGAATGGCCTTGATCAACCCGGCGGCAATGGACAACGCCATAACCTCGGAACTGGCACCAATCGCCGCACCGGTCACTGGCCCAACGATATAGGTCACGGCGCCAGCACCGATGGTGGTCAGGCTTACTGCATCGGTGTACCCAAACGCCATGGCCACCCCCACACCGGCGATAAACGATGAGCCAACGCCGACAAACAGCGCCAACACACCGACGTACCCTGCCCGCTTGAGTTCATCAACACTGACGCCAAACGCGGTGGCGACGATGGCAAAGTCCCGCAGCATCGCCCCGCCCAGCAGGCCGATGCCCGACAGCAACGGGATATCCACCACGCCTTTTGAGCCCCCGGTAAAGGCACCGCCGACATAGGACAGGACCAACCCCAGCAAAATGGCGATGGCCGAGCCATGCAGACGGCCCTTGGTGAAGGTGTCGGAGATCCAGTAGGAGACCCACATCGTCAGGCCAATCACCGCAAAACCGCTGATCAGGCCGTAGCCGGTGATCACTTTCATCATGGATTCATACATGGCAATCACCCGGCTTCTTTGGTGGGGACAACCGCACTCGGCTCACGGTTTCCGATGCGCACCAGCACCGGTACCAGGGCAAAGGCCACGACCACGGCAGCGGTTCCGGCAAGAATGGCCATGGGGCCGCCACTGATGGCGCCGTAGACGTTTTGCTGGGCAGCCATGGCCACCACAATCGGAATATAAATCGCCGCCCAGAAGGACAGGACCAACCCCAGCAAAATGGCGATGGCCGAGCCATGCAGACGGCCCTTGGTGAAGGTGTCGGAGATCCAGTAGGAGACCCACATCGTCAGGCCAATCACCGCAAAACCGCTGATCAGGCCGTAGCCGGTGATCACTTTCATCATGGATTCATACATGGCAATCACCCGGCTTCTTTGGTGGGGACAACCGCACTCGGCTCACGGTTTCCGATGCGCACCAGCACCGGTACCAGGGCAAAGGCCACGACCACGGCAGCGGTTCCGGCAAGAATGGCCATGGGGCCGCCACTGATGGCGCCGTAGACGTTTTGCTGGGCAGCCATGGCCACCACAATCGGAATATAAATCGCCGCCCAGAAGCTCACGCCCTGCTCCGACTTGCCGGTAAACAAGCCGCGCTTGCCCAGGTAGCTGCCCAGGCCGATCAACAGCAACATGGCAATCCCCACCCCGCCGACGTTGGCCGGGATGCCCATCCATTTCCCCAGCAGCTCGCCGACAAACAGGCCCGCCAGGGTACACAGCGCCAAAAACGCCACACCGTAAATAATCATGCTGGTTGTCCTCAAAGTGCTTCATCGAAATTGTTGTTTTTGTGCTTCGAAAGCCTCGGGTGCTGCTTTATCGGTGGCGGCGGCCCTCCTCTCGCAACAGGGCCTGCAAGGTGTCCAGGCGAGCACCTTCGAAGGCGATCACCGTGCCTTGCTCAAACACTCGCCGCGCCAGGCCGCTGAGCACCGCGCCCGGGGGCAACTCAATCTGCAGACGTACGCCGCGTTCGTAGGCGCTTTGCACGGTGCCGCGCCAGTCGACGATGCGGCACATGTTGAAGGCCAGGTCGTCGCGCAGGTGTTCGATATCGCGGATCGGCCGGGCGCGGGTGCTGCTCAGATAAGTGCTGGTTGGGGCTTTCAACGTAACGCGGGTAAATGCCTCGGCCAGGGCGTGGGCGGGTTTTTCCAGCAGCGGGCAATGGGACGGCACGCTGACGGCCAGGCGCCTGGCGACACCCGTGCCTCGTACCAGTGCCGCGACCGCCTTCATTGCATCATCGCTGCCGGCGATCACGGCTTGATTGTCGGCGTTGATATTGGCCAGGTAGACCGGTGTTTGTGGGCTGTGGACTTGAACGAGGAGTGCTTCGACGGCGGGCAATTGCAGGCCGATGATCGCGGTCATTCCATAGCCCTGTGGATAAGCCTGTTGCATCAACTCACCGCGCAGGCTGACCAGTTTCATCGCGTCGCTAAACGCCAGGGAGCCCGCAATCACCGCTGCCGGGTAGGCACCGATGGACAGGCCAGCGACGTAGTCCGGTGCATGCTCAAGCATCCGCGCACTGGCAACGCCTGCGATCAACAGGCATAGCTGGACCGCACGGGTCGAAGACAGCGCCTGGGCCGAATCGAGATTGCGCACCTCTTCGCCCAAGGCGTCGCTCGCCTCCTGCAACACCACTGCGGGCAAATGCTCGAGCATACCCGGACGCTGGGCGCCCTGCCCCGGGAACACCAAAAGGCTGCTCATGCCACTGCCTGCCAGGGATCAAGGACCAGATGCGCACCGCTGGCGCTTTTCAACAACACGCGCCGCGACGGACCGGCCCACTCACGCAAGGCGACCGCTCCTTGCGGGGCTTGCAGCTGCAGGTCTACCGGGCACACAGCGGTATCCAGTAACGCCAATAGTTCACGGGCGGCATTGCGTTCCAAAGGTTGCGGCGTGCGCAGAATCAGGTCCAGATCACTGCGTGCATGCAGCGCTTCAACGCCGCTGGCCAGCTCGAAACCGGCACTGCCGCTGACGCCCCAATCCAGCCCGAACTGTTCCAGCAATGGCCGCAGTTGATCGAGCGCCTGTAACGCCGGCAAGTCACGTGGCGAATGCACGCTGCGCAATTGCTCCGGACTTGTCCGGCGCTGAATAGCAGCCACCGGCATGACCGCGCCATAACGCTGTTCTCGCAACGGCCCGCGCACGCCCACCGACACCTGACCTACAGCGGTCATGGCACGGCGCACCACCACGGGGTGCCCAGCGCTCAGCGCATCCAACACCCACGACGGCGCATCGCCAGCAAAGTGCTCTGGCGTCATCCCCCAGAGCAAGTCATGGGGCAGCACACCGTTCACCACTGCTCACGCAACAGCTGGCGAACATGGGCGGAAGCGGCTCGATTGCTGGCGCCCAGGCGACCGCTCAAGTCACGACCGCCGGCCTGCACGTCCTTGATCGCCTGCACCAGGCAGTCGCTCACCCGAGCCAGATCGTCCGCCGTCGGCTGCTCGATCTGGCTGACCGACAAGGTCTCCCACAGCAAACCGAGGCTGGCAAAGCTGTCGATGTCATAGGCCATGGGCGGAACGCTGGCGGCCAAGGCTTCCAACTCCTCGACGCTGCGCAGGGTTACCCGCGCCGCCGAAGCCTTGCCCATAGCGTGAACCATCACACCGGGATCGCGCAGGGCGATCAAGCGGTTGGCCTGGTAACCATGAGCGAGAAACGCGCCGGACATGGCCTTGCCCACCAGCAGCGCAATCACCGGATGCCCGGCCAACCGAGCGCGAGCGTAACTGTCAGCGGCAGCGGCCAAGGCTTGATGGATGCCCAGGGCTTCTTCGCGACGACCGTAGGCCTGGCTAGGCACGTCGACGATGGCGATCAGCGGGCGCTTGTCGCCCGTGTTGATAGCTTCATCGATGGCCTTGGCCAAGCCCCAGCCTTCCAGCAAACCGACTTCACCATTGCGCGCACGGGGGAAGCGGCTTTGCGGGTCGGTGACGACAGCGATGAAGCGCACCTGTTGATCACCGAGCGTGCCATCGGCGACTTTCAGCGAATTCGGCAAACCGTTTACAGGAATGGCGCCGGTGCTCAATGCATTGAACCACTGCAAACCTCTCATGACCGTTCTCCCTGATACAGGTCGCGAACCGTTGCCGGGTCGATTTGCGGTTCGGCGTCCAGGCGCCCGAGGCGTTCAAGGTAGTGATCGGCCTGACGGCTGCGTTGAATACTGGGCAAACCTTGCTGCAACAACTCAGTGACTTGCTGTTGAATCTGCGCCACATCGTCCGCTACATAGCGGTCGGCCAGGCCGCTGGCAAAGCGCTGTTCGCCACCGGTCAGGCCCCAGATAAAGGGCCGGTCGCGGGAGTCGTACTCCTCAAGGCCAGCTTCCTGTTCGATCACTTGCGGGCCGTTCAGACCCAGCCGTGCTTCGCGGGTGACCACCAGATAACTGCACAAGCCTGCGGCAATGGACATGCCACCAAAGCAGCCAACGCTGCCCGCCACCACACCGATCACCGGCTGGTACTGGCGCAGGTCGACAATCGCGGCGTGGATATCGGCAATCGCCGCCAGCCCTAGGTTGGCTTCCTGTAAACGCACGCCACCGGTTTCCAGCAGCAACACGGCGCGAGTAGGAATGCCATTGCGGTTGTCTTCAGCGGCCAGTTCCAGGGCCCCGGCGATTTTCGCCCCGCCAACTTCACCGAGGCTGCCGCCCTGGAAATTGCCTTCGATAGCGGCGATCACCACCGGCAAACCACCGATGCTGCCCTTGGCAATCACCACGCCGTCGTCGGCTTGCGGGACAACGCCCTGGCGAGCCAGCCACGGCGACATCACCCGCTGGAACGGGTCGATCAGTTCACGAAAACTGCCCTGGTCGAGCAAGGCCTTGGCCCGCTGCCGGGCGCCGAGTTCGACGAAGCTGTGTTTATTGAGCAAGTCATTCATGACCGATCTCCTCGAAGCCTTGCTCCAGGCGCAAGCGCACCACGCCGGGGGTGGCGCCGAAGTCGTGGATATCAATGTTCAGGGCCGGTGGCGTCTGTTCCTGGAAGATCCGCTCGAGCAGATGCTGCCAGCGTTGTTCGGCGCCATTGACCGAGGTTTGCACCTGGATCGTCAGGGTACCCGCCGTGCCCGGTTCCAGCAGCACTTCCAGGTCACCGGAGCCGACGCAACCCACCAGCGCACGACCTTTGGCGGGCTGCCCGGCGGGGAATTCAAAGGACAAGGTTTCCATCAAAACGCTCCGTCGCAAGACTCGATGCGGTCGATAAACAGGCAGGCAGCCAACAGGTCGGCGGCGCCGCCTGGGGAGGCATTCAAGGCGAGCAGTTGTTGATCCAGTTCATGCAGGCGGCGACGCCCTGCAAGGCTCGCGCTACCACCGGCATCCAGCACGGCTTGGGCGCCTTGCTGCATGGCGTTTAAACCTTCGGTGCCGGCGCGGTAGAGCACGCAGGTGTCGGCCAGGTCGGTCATGATCGCCAGCAACGCGTCGAGGCGGGCGTTCTGTTCGCCGTGCTGTTGCAGGCGGCTTTTTTGCAGTTGCGGCAGGCCGCGTTGCAGGAGCGATGGGAAGCCCAGTTGCGCTTCTTCACGGGCACCGCGAGCGCCGTAGCGTTGGGCGACCAGGGCGCCGTGGCTCAGCGGCTGGGGCGCATGGCGGTCGTTGAGCAAAGCCAGGCGGGCGGCGCGCAAGGTCAGCTCGCTGGCTTGGCTGGATTCAGGTTCCAGCGCGGCAGCGGCCACCAACAACCCCAACGCCCAGATCGCCCCGCGATGCGTGTTCACCCCGCCCGTGGTGGTGAGCATCGACTGTTCACCTTCGCGACCAATACGCCCAAGGGCTTCGCGCAGGGGTAAACCGACCTCGCCGAACTCGATGGCCGCTTCAGCCATTGCCTTGAACGCCGGCCACAGGGACAACGCCGAGACGTGCATCAGGCCCAGGTGCAAATCACTGTGGGCGCCATTGCCACGGCGGTCCACCAGGGCCGGTTTGGGCGACAGGTCGGCCTCATCGATCAAAGCATCTACGGCCAGGTCGGCCAAGTGTTCAGCCAATGTCAGCTTATGCAATTTGAGTGCGTTCATTTACCAGCTCCTGAACTTGGCGGGCGGGTTGTACAAACCACCGGACCACTCCACCAAATCGGCCACGCTTTTCGCCGCGAGCAACTCGCGGGTGGCGTCGGTGCGGCGGATACCAAGGTCTTCGGGCAGCGCAATCAGGCCTTCGCGGCGCATGCGCACAGTGTCCTTGAGGTTGTGGCGCATACCGATGGCAGTCACCCCCGCGACCGCGGCGATCATCGCCTGGCGCTCTTCCAGGGAGCGGGCTTTGTACAGGTAGGCGATGCCTTCTTCGGTGAGCAGGTGGGTGACGTCGTCGCCGTAGATCATGATCGGCGCCAGGGGCATGCCGCTTTTGCGCGCCACTTCCACCGCGTCCAGCGTTTCGACGAAGGTCGGTTTGCCGCCTTCCTGGAAGGTCTCGACCATTTGCACCACCAACTTCTTGCCGCGTTCGAGCAAGGCTTCTGGGGCATCATCGTGGCGCATGTCGAGCCAGGCTGGGGTGCCGTGGCGGCGACCGCGCGGGTCATGGCCCATGTTCGGCGCCCCACCAAAACCGGCGAGGCGACCACGGGTCACGGTAGATGAATGGCCGTCGCCATCCACTTGCAATGTGGCACCGATAAACAGGTCCACAGCGTATTGGCCGGCCAATTGGCAGAACATCCGGTTGGAACGCATCGAGCCATCTCGGCCGGTGAAAAACACATCCGGGCGGGCGGCGATGTAGTTTTCCATGCCCAGTTCGGTGCCGAAGCAATGCACGCTTTGCACCCAGCCGCTTTCGATAGCGGGGATCAGGGTTGGGTGCGGGTTGAGGGTCCAGTTGCGGCAGATCTTGCCCTTCAGGCCCAGGGATTCACCGTAGGTCGGCAAGATCAACTCGATGGCGGCGGTGTTGAAACCAATACCGTGGTTCAGGGACTGGACGTTGTGTTTCTCATAAATGCCACGGATCGCCATCATCGCCATCAACACATGCACCGGCTTGATGTGCCGTGGGTCGCGGGTGAACAGCGGTTCGATGTAGAAAGGTTTGTCGGCCACCACCACGAAGTCGACCCAACTTGCCGGAATGTCGACACGGGGCAAGTCGCTGACGTCATCCACCAACTGGTTGACCTGGACGATGACAATGCCATCGCTGAAGGCCGCCGGTTCGATCAGCGCCGGGGTGTCTTCGGTACTGGGCCCGGTGTAGATATTGCCGGCGCGGTCGGCCATAAAGCCGGCGCAAAGGACCACGTTGGGAATCAGATCCACCACCAGCCGTGCATAGAGCTCGATGTAGGTGTGAATCGCACCGATTTCCAGCAGGCCGTCTTCCAGCAACTGGCTGATGCGCAGGGATTGGGTGCCGGCAAAGGAGAAGTCCAGCTTGCGGGCGATGCCCTTTTCAAACAGATCCAGGTGCTCGGAGCGGCCGACACTGGGCATGATCATGTGTAAATCGTGGAGCTTGGCCGGGTCGGTCTTGGCCAGCGAGCGAGAGAGAAAATCGGCCTGCTTCTGGTTGTTGCCTTCCAGGACTACCCGGTCGCCGGGGAGGATCAGGGCTTGCAGCGCCTCGATGATTCGGTCGCTGGGGAGGACGGCGCCGTCGGCAAAAGACTTTACCAGCGCCAGCCGCCGCTGCTTCTCATCGCGCCGCCGCGTCCAGCGCGAGCCGGGGGTTATTGTTGTTGTCATGGTCACTCCACGAGGATTGTGTCGTGGGCTGTACCTTAGAAGTGAATCAGGGGGGTATCAATCAAGCTGGGTGGTGGATTGTTACGGCTGGAGTAACGGTCTACAGTAAACGCAGGGCTCGAATTCAAAGAAAATCAAATGTGACTCGAGGGGAAGGTTTTGGGGCCGCTTCGCGGTCCAACGGGAGCAAGCTCCCTCGCCACAGGGGTAATTAATTGCCCATGAAAAATGTGCAGCTCAGGCTAATCCGGACTCCACCAACAACGCTTCCAACCCCATCAAATCCGGCACCTTTGCCACATGCTCCCCCACCTGCACCGCCGCTAGCTCCAGCGAACACAGCGGTACATCGACATAGCTCAACTGGCTGTCGAGTTTGTAAGAACGCGGAATCCCCTGAATCACCAGCGCAATAAACTTCAACGTCGGCCGCCCGCCCAAGGTATTGAGCACCACGATCCGCGCTCGCTCCCCCACGACACTGGCGCTACCGCAAGCCGCCTCAAAGCTGATCAACGGCAACTGCCGATCCCGCCACGTAACCTGGCGCAAATACCACGGCGGCGCATCGCTGGCCGGCTCACCACGCTGGAAATCGATCAGCTCGGCAACCGCAACATTGGGCAGCAGCAAATGGCGGTCGGCTAAAGGCAGCAGCAACCCGGTGAGTTGGCTGGCGCGGTGGTCAAGCATGATTGGGGCTCCAGTAGGCGATGCTTTCCAGCAACACCGACTCTTGGTAAGGCTTGCCGAGGTAGTCGTTGACGCCGATGGCCATGGCGCGATCGCGGTGTTTCTGCCCGGTGCGGGAGGTGATCATGATGATCGGCAGGTCTTTTAGCCGTGGGTCGTTACGTACCTGGAGGGCCACTTCGAAGCCATCCATGCGCGGCATTTCGATGTCCAGCAGCATCAGGTCCGGAGTGTGCTCTTCCAGCAGGGCAATGGCGTCGATGCCGTCCTTGGCGGTGAGTACATTCATGCCGTTACGCTCCAGCAGGCGGCTGGTGACTTTGCGCACGGTGACCGAGTCGTCCACCACCAGCACCAGCAGAGGGCGTTTTTGCTGGGGTTCGTTGACCGCCAATTGACTGTCCGTCCTCAGGGATGGCTGCGCCGGTTGCAACGCGCGAATGTGCGCCAGCAGGTCGATGATCAGCACCACCCGGCCATCGCCGAGAATGGTCGCACCGGACAAGCCCTTGACCCCGGCGAATTGTGGGCCCAGGCCCTTGACCACAATCTCCCGGGTGCCGGCCATGGCGTCCACCTGCACGGCGATGCGCCGCTCGTTGCATTGCACCAGCAGCACCGGCAGCGGCAGGCTCTGGCCCAGCAGTTTCGGCCGGGCGACGGTGTGCAGCAACTCGCCCAGGTAGTACAACTCGTAACGCTGCCCGGCGTATTCATAGACAGGCGGCTCGAGCTGGTAATGACCTTCCAGCTCATTGGGCAACACCCGCACCAGGCCTTCGATGGTGTTGAGCGGGATTGCATATTGATCGTCCGCGCACTGCACCATCAACGCCCGGTTGACGGACACGGTGAACGGCAAGCGAATGCGAAAATGCACGCCCTGCCCCGGCGTGGAATCGATGACCATGGAGCCGCCGAGCTGACGCACTTCTTCGTGCACCACGTCCATGCCGACGCCACGCCCGGAAATCTGGGTGATTTTTTCCGCAGTGGAGAACCCCGGTTGCAGGATGAACTGCAAGACATCGCGGTCGCTGATCTCCAGCGCAGGGTCGAGCAAACCGCGCTTGATCGCCTTGCGCCGCACTGCCTCCAGGGGCACCCCGGCGCCGTCGTCGCGCATGTCGAAGACGATGTCGCCGCCTTCATGGGTCAGGTCCAGGGTAACCCGGCCTTTTTCCGGTTTGCCCGCCAACAGCCTCGCATCACGGGACTCCAGGCCATGGTCGACGGCGTTGCGCAGCATGTGCTCCAGGGGTGCGACCATGCGCTCCAGCACGTTGCGGTCCATCTCACCTTCGGCATTGCCGACGATAAACTCAACGTCTTTGCCCAGCTCGCCGGCCACTTGCCGCACGATACGTTTGAGCCTTGGCAGCATGCGCTCGAATGGCACCATGCGCGTGCGCATCAGGCCTTCCTGCAATTCGGTATTGATCCGCGCCTGTTGCTGCAACAGGTTCTGTGCATCCTGATTGCGCTGGTCGAGGGTTTCCTTGAGGTCCAGCAGGTCGGAAGCCGATTCGAACAAGGCGCGGGATAATTGTTGCAACTGGGAATGACGGTCCATTTCCAGCGGATCGAATTCTTCATAACCCAAGCGCTCGGCTTCGGCCTGCTGGCGGCTGAGAATCCGCCCCTGGGTTTCGGTATCCAGCCTTCGCAGCTGGTCGCGCATGCGCTCGATGGTGGTTTCCACCTCGTGAAGGGCACTGCGTGCATCGTTGACTTGCTGCTCGATACGCCCGCGAAAGATCGAGGTTTCGCCGGCCAGGTTGACCAGGTCGTCCAGCAACTCGGCGGAGATTTTCACCATGTCGGCGGCCGGCTCATTGACCGGTACGGCCTCGGCCTTGATTGCTGGCAGCGTCACAGGCACCACCTGATCTTCGGCTGGATGCACCAGGCTTCTGATCCGCTCGATCAGTTGATCCACCGAGCCCACCGGCATGCCCGCCGTCACCGCTTCAACCATCTGCGCCAGGCGGTCGTGACAACCTTGCAGCAGCGCGAACAGTTCCGCGGACGGCGCCAGCAACCCTGCCGACAAGCCTTCGTAGAGAAACTCCAGCTCGTGGGCCAGGTCGCCAATGGGCCCGATCTCGACCATGCGCGCGCCGCCCTTGAGGGTGTGCAGATCGCGCAGCAGGGTTTCCACTTCCTGACGATTGTGTGGATCAGCCTGCCAGCGCAGCAATGCGGCGCCGGAGCTGTCGAGGATGTCGGCGGCTTCTTCGAGGAAGATCTCCAGCAACTCGGGATCACTGCCAGCCGACTCGACCTCGGGCGCCACAGGCGGCGGCACAAGCCCGGTGTTCTGACGAAGCTCATGCAAATTGCTGATCAGGGCGCTGGAATCACTCAGCGGTTGCTGGTGTTGCAATTGCTCCAACAGCACCGCCAGTCGCTCGTGGCTGGCCATCAGCACCTGAGCCAGATCGCCAGAGTAGCTGTAACGACGATCCACCAGCCCTTCGTAAAGGTTTTCCAGCTCCAGAGCCAGGTCACCCACGGGGCCGATGTCGGCCATGCGCGCGCCGCCCTTGAGGGTGTACATATCTCGTTGCAAGGACGAAAGCGGCGCCATGCTATCGGGGTCCAGCAGCCAACGCTTGAGGGACTGCCCGGCGCTGTCGAGGATATCCACCGCTTCCTCAAGGAATATCTCGACGATTTCGTCGTCCACCGCCGAGTCTTGCCCCAACTGCGCCGTCGCGGCGCCGAGTTCAGAAATACTCAGGGCGCGGCTGCCGTCGCTCTTGATCAGCCCGGTGGCGGATGGATCGAGGCCTTCATCCAGCAGCTCGCGCAGGGCTCGCACCCGTGCCGACGCAGGGCTGACTTCCTGGCCGGCGGCCAGTTGGTCAAGCATATTGAGCAGCGCTTCGTGGGCCTGTTCAGCCTCATGGAAAAATCGCTCGCTGACCGCCAGACTGCTCTCTTCAACCGCGCCATACAGGTCGAGCAAAGCTTCGCACAACTGGTCCATCGGGTGCAGGTCGGCCAGGTGCGCGCCCTCCCCCAACGTCGTCAATTCGTCCAGCAGCGCACTGAGTTCCTGACGCTCGCCGGGATGTTGCTGCCAGCGACGCAGAAGGTTTTCCGCGTCCAGCAGGATGTCCATGCCCTGGGCCAGGAAGTTGGCGATCAGGTGTGGATCGCGCTTGCCCCGTAGGCCGGTGCTGGGGGCGTTGAGCAGCGCTTCCAGTTGGCTGTCGAGGCGATTTTGCGTGCGTTCGATCAAGGAAGCGGCGCCGTTGATCGGTGTCAGCGGATCACCCTCCAACTGGCGTAAGCCACGCTGGAACAAGGTTTCGGCTTCCAGCAGCAATTCGATTTCATCCAGGTCCAGCGCCAGGCGGTGGGCCTTGTACTCGCGAGTCAGGTGATCCAGTGGCCGCGCCAGTTCGGCGATGGGCAACACGCCAGCCATATGGGCGCTGCCCTTGAGCGTATGCAACGCCCGTTGCAGTTCGTCACTGACTTGCAGCGGCACATGTTCGGTGGCCTGGTGCAGAAAATGGTTGAGGCTGTCCAGGTGGCTCTGGGCTTCATTGCGGAAGATTTCCAGCAACTGCGGATCGAAGGCCGTCGCATCTTCTTGCACCGCGACCGGCAGCTCGACACCACTGGCCAGCGCATGGGCACGGGCCGCCAGGTGGTCGACATCGTCCCTTTGGCGCTGGGCATCGACGGCGAAATCGGCGATCAACTCCGGCAGCAGTGCCACCACGTCATTGAGGACCGCCTGCACCTGCGGTCCCGGCGCGACACTGCGTTCGAGCACGCGATTGAGCAGGTTTTCCACCGCCCAGGCCAACTCCGCCAACACCAGCGCACGGACCATGCGACCACTGCCTTTCAAGGTGTGGAAGGCGCGGCGCATTTCGCTCAAGACGGCCTTGTCTTCCAGGCTCGCCGTACCATTTGGCACATAACGATGTAGCACCTCAAGCACTTCCCCGGTTTCTTCGAGAAAGACCTCGCGCAACTCATCATCCACCGGTTCTTCCCCGGCAGGCGGTGGCAGCAAGCTGCCGGGACGCTGCAGCGCCGGCGGGTTAAGGCGCGAAGTTGGGTTGGCCAGTACCTCGGCCAAGGACTGCGCCTGCGGCGGATCGTTGGGCGCGGGCAGTTCCTGGCGCCACGGCAGTTGAGTCTCAGCCGGCGCATAGCCAAGCGCCATCAGACCCTGGGCGGCAACTTCAAGCACCCGCTCGCCGGGGGCGTCATGGTCCTGGAGCATTCGCTCCAGGTAGTACTCCAGGCTGGTGAGCACATCGGCAAAATGATCGAGATGCGCCTCTGAAGGCGCGCTTTCGTTGACCATCAATTGCTCTTGGGCGTAATCATTACAGCCGCGCATCAAGCTCGCCGCGCGGGGCAGCGGGATCATCGCCAGGGCGCCGCGCACCTGGGTCAGCAGCTCTGGCAGGGACTCCACCAGGCGCTGCTTGTCCCAACCGGCTTCGAGACAGTCAACAATCAGCTCCTTGGCCTGCTTCAGGCACTGGCATGACTCCTTGATGACAAGCTGGTGGATCTGGGTCAGGTCGGTGGTCGGCAGGCGGCTTTCTTCGCGCCTTTCCGGTTCGACGGTGCCCACCATGCCGGCCAATGTTGCTTCGACGTAGAGCAAGGCACCGGCGACATCCATTAACACCGCATCGTTAGGCTCACGCTGCCCCTGGGCCAGGCCTTGCACCACAGCCAGTTGGTCGATGATCACTTTGCGCGGCTGACCGAAGCCCAGCACCGCAAGGGTGTCGGCAATCTGCCGCAGGGGCGACAGCAGGCTGTCGAGATTGGAGGTGTGTTGGCGGTCGCTGCGCACGAACAAATCCAGACGTTCCTTGACCCGTACCAGCTCTTCGCACAGGGCGCCGAGCACCGAGCCCATGGCATCGCGATCGGGTCCCGCCAGGCGCGCGCGCTCGGCGTCCACCACGGCACTGTCGGGCAGTGCTTCGTCCAGGCCGTAGCGTTCTTTCAGGCTTTGCATGCGCGGCGTCGGACGGGTGACTTTGGCGATGTAGAACAGCAAGCTCTTGAGCAATTCATCGGGCGCCGCCGTGTTGATCCCGGCGATGCCCTGGGCCAGCAGACGCTTGAGTTCCTTGTCGCAGGCCTTGAGCAGGCTGCGCAGGGCCGGACTGTTGGCGATGACGCCGGTGAGCATGCCTTCAGCCAGCGCCGAGGTCACTTGCCACAAGGGCAGCAACGGCGCGCCGTGGCACAGGGCTTCGAGCCGGGCGAAGACCCGCGCCATGTCTTCCAGGTTGCTGGGGCCGTGGTCTTCGCGCAGCAAACCCGCCAAGGCCTGTTGCAGCATTTGCCGCCACTGGCGCAGCAGCTCGGGAAAGTCCTCTGGCGTGCGCTGGGCCAGCGCATCATCGGGCAGCGGCGCAATCACCAGCAGTTGCGGGCTGAACAGGCTGGTTTCCGACAACAGGCTTTCGCCGCGCACGCTGCGCAGATCATTGAGCAGCGGCAACACCACCAGCGGCAGGTCGCGACGGGCGCTGTGCACTCGATCCAGATACAGCGGTAATTGCCCCAGGGCCTGTTGCAGCAGGCGAATACCTTCGTCGCGCTGGCTGACGCGCTCAGCTTGCAGCGCCAGCGCCAGGTGCTCCATTTCTTCGGCGAGCAGGGCCGCGCCGTAGAATTCGACCATCAGCAAACTGCCATGGACCTGGTGAATGCACTCAAGGCAGCCCGAAATCGCCTCGCGGCTCGAATCGTCGACAAAGGCGTCCAGCGCCGAACGGGCCTGCTTCAGGGTTTCGGCAATTTCGCCCTTGACCCATTCGAGGGCTACGTAGTCGTGCCGGTCAACCATAACGACTCCCGTCAGAATTCATGAATTGCAGTGTCGCTAACATCAATCCACATCCACCTGCCGAGCCGGCGGCAAGGTGAACCCCGACACCGAGCGCCGCAACTGACTGGCCATTTTCGCCAGGTTGCCGATGCTTTCGGCCGTGGCCGTAGAGCCCGACGAGGTCTGGCTGGTGATCTGCTGGATCACGTTCATGGTCAGGGATATCTGCCCCGCCGACGAGGTCTGCTGTTGCGCCGCATTGGAGATGCTCTGGATCAGCGCGGCGAGGGTTTTCGACACGCCTTCGATCTCTTCCAGCGCTACCCCGGCGTCCTGGGCCAACCGGGCGCCGCGCACCACTTCGGTGGTGGTTTGCTCCATGGAAATAACCGCTTCGTTGGTGTCGGTCTGAATCGCCCGCACCAGGGTTTCGATCTGCCGGGTAGCGGCCGAAGAACGCTCCGCCAGACGCTGAACTTCGTCGGCCACCACCGCGAAACCGCGCCCGGCATCACCGGCCATGCTGGCCTGGATCGCGGCGTTGAGGGCGAGGATATTGGTCTGCTCGGCGATGTCGTCGATCAGGCTGACGATGTCGCCAATTTCCTGGGACGATTCCCCCAGGCGCTTAATGCGCTTGGCGGT
The DNA here is from genome assembly GCF_055407105.1 of Pseudomonas sp. C321. Lineage (NCBI taxonomy): Bacteria > Pseudomonadati > Pseudomonadota > Gammaproteobacteria > Pseudomonadales > Pseudomonadaceae > Pseudomonas > Pseudomonas sp. C321. The sequence continues at coordinate 227,605 of NZ_JBUZRB010000002.1, forward strand.
GTCCTGGATCTGTTCGCGGATGTTGTCCATACCATGGATGGTGTTGTGCACCACCTCGTTGCCCTTGTTGGCGATTTCCACCGAGCGCTCTGCCACAGCCGAGGATTCGGCGGCGTTGGCCGATACTTGATCAATGGATTGGGCCATCTGATTGATCGCCGTGGAAGCTTCGGCGATCTGCTGGGCCTGGTGCTCCGAGGCTTGGGCCAGATGCATGGCGGTGGCCTGGGTGTCCTGCACCGCGCCGGCGACTTGGCCGGCGGTGAGGTTGATAGTCGCCACCAGGTCGCGCAGTTGGTCTACGGAATAGTTGATGGAGTCAGCGATGGTGCCGGTAAAGTCTTCGGTCACCGAGGCAGTGACGGTGAGGTCGCCGTCGGCCAGGTCTTCGATTTCGTCCAGCAAGCGCATGATCGCGTTCTGGTTGCGCTCGTTCTTTTCAGCGGTTTCGCGCAGTTGGCGATTGGTCTCGCGCACCATCACCAAGCCGATCAGGATGATCGAGGCCAGCGCCAGCAAACCCAGCACGTAGCCGCCTATGGTGTCGAAGGTGCGACCGGCCGCCAGGTTTTCAAAACCGGTAGCCAGGTGCGAGGCTTCATCGAGCAGGGTTTGCGACAGGCTGAAAATATTGCTCGCCGAGGCGCGTACCTGGAACAGTTGCGGCGAGGTTTCGAGGATTTCATCCACGGAGCCTGAGACGAATTCGAACAGCTCCGCAATTTCTGCCAGACGAGCACGGGCGTCGGGGTCTTGCACTTCGGTGATCTTCAGGCCGGCGTTGCCCTGGAGCATGCCGTTGAGTACCAGGCCAAAACGGTTGGCATCGCGGCCAAAGGCATCGGCGGCCTTGACGGCGGTTTCATCGCCGGCGAGCACGGTGTTGACCGCTCCCAGGATTCGCTCGGCCAGCAACGATTGCCGCTGGGCCACGGCCACCTGGCTGGCTGGCGCGCCGCGTTGCAGGAGAATCTCCACGACCTTTTCCGACTCCAGCTGCAATTGCGGCACGGTTTCAGCCAGGGTCGCGGCCACCTGATGCAACGACAGCACCGTCTGTTCGCTGGCCAGGATCGCGTCGGTGTTCTTCAGCAGCGCTTCCCAGTCATGCTGCACCGCACGCATCTCGCCGCGTACGGCACTGGGTGCAGCAGGCAAGCCCGTGGCCGGGTCGCCCTTTTTGAGGTAACCCCAGCGCTGGGCAAAATCGTTGCGCGCCTCGCTCAGCAGCTTGAACGCGGCACCCTTGCCGGCCGCGGCTTCGGTGGCGTTCTTACCGATACGCTGGGACAGCACCCGCAACTCGCCGGCATGGCCGATGTACTGCTTGTCGTAGGTGGACTGGGTATTGAGGTAGGCAAAGTTGGCGAACAGCAACATGATGAAAATGATCAGGGCGATAAACAGCACAATGATCTGCGAACGGCTACGGGAGGCTTCCTGGGGTTTGGCGGGAGTGACGGTGGTCATGCGGAGACATCCATGAAGCCTGGTGCCTGGGCCAGGGCGAAGGGGCTGAAGACCTGCCACAGCTGGTCGCTGCTGAACTGGCCTTGGATAAACGGCGCGCTGGCCGCTTCATCCATCGACAGCTCGGCGCGTTCCAGCAGGTCCTGGGCAAAATGCTGCAGGCCGACCACTTCATCTACCAGCAGGCCAACAAAGATATCTTCGTGCTCGATCACCAATACTCGCCTCTGTTTGCGCCGCGCAGACAACCCGTGACCGAAGAACCCGCACAGGTCAATGACCGGCAACAGGCGCCCGCGCAGGTTCGCCACGCCCTTGACCCAAGGCTTGACCCCCGGCATCAAGGTGCAGCGCGGCTCGTGCAGCACTTCGGCGACTTCGCCCATGGGCGCAACGTACCAGTGATCACCCAGCCTAAAACCGATCCCGCTCCAGCTGTGCAGCCGGGTTTCCTGGGACGGCAGGTCGGCGGCCAACAGGCGGCAGCGGCGGTCGATGTCCAGCAGCAGTTCAAAGGCGGTTTGCGACTCGGTCATGGGAGCGTGCCGTCAGCCGATCAACACCTTGTTCAGGGTGGCGATCAGGGTCTCTTCATCCACCGGTTTGGTCAGGTAATCCTTGGCGCCTTGGCGCGTGCCCCAAACCTTGTCGGTTTCCTGATCCTTGGTGGTAATGATGATCACCGGGATATGGCCGGTTTCCGGGTCCTTGGTCAACTGGCGCGTCGCCTGGAAGCCGTTGAGACCCGGCATGACGATATCCATCAGCACCGCGTCTGGCTTTTCCTGGCGGGCAAGCGCTACGCCATCACCACCGTTTACGGCCTTGAGGACCTCGTGACCGTGCTTTTCCAGCATGCCGGTCAGTTTGTACATTTCAGTCGGCGAATCGTCGACGATCAGAATACGTGCCATGGTTTTCCCCACTACATTGGTCGATGCAAGCCCATATGGGCCTGCGTCAATGTGCTTGTTCTACTGCAGCGAAACCCGGCACATACGCCTTGATCGCGCTCAGCAGTTCTTCCTTGCTGAAAGGCTTGGTCAAAAACTGATCAGAGCCGACGATGCGTCCCTTGGCCTTGTCGAACAGACCGTCCTTGGAAGACAGCATGATCACCGGTATCGCCTTGAACGACGGGTGATTCTTGACCAGAGCGCAGGTCTGATAGCCATCCAGGCGCGGCATCATGATGTCGACAAAGATAATGTGCGGGTGATGATCAACGATCTTGGCCAAGGCATCGAAACCGTCGATGGCCGTGATGACTTCGCACCCTACGTTCTTCAACAGTGTTTCAGCGGTGCGGCGAATCGTCTTCGAATCGTCGATCACCATCACTTTCAAGGCGCTGGAATGCTGTTCCATATCTGCTCTACCCTCGCCACAGCGAATCGGTTTCGGTGTGTACTGCCTGATATTGCAAGGGACGAACGCCAAAACCCTTGCGGTTCAAGGGCCAGCACGCCATGGCAGCCTTTTTAGCACAGACTGGTGAGGCAATCTATCAGCCGACCGGCAAGGTGGTTTTTCCTTGACCCACAACACCCGCAGCGCCACTCTGACGCCACTTTTATGCGCCCTTATTTGCTAGAGGAAATCCCCCATGAGCGTTCGCGTCGGCATTGTCATGGACCCTATCGCCAGCATCTCCTATAAAAAGGATAGCTCGCTGGCCATGCTGCTGGCCGCCCAGGCCCGCGGCTGGACCCTGTTCTATATGGAACAGCGTGATCTTTATCAGGCCGAAGGGGAAGCTCGGGCACGGATGCGCCCGCTGCAGGTGTTTGCCAACCCTGAGAAGTGGTTCGAACTGGGCGCCGAAATTGACAGCCCCCTGAGCGACCTGGACGTGATCCTGATGCGCAAGGACCCGCCCTTCGACATGGAGTTCGTCTACTCCACCTACCTGCTGGAGCAGGCAGAACGTGCCGGTGTGCTGATCGTCAACAAGCCCCAGAGCCTGCGCGACTGCAACGAAAAGCTGTTCGCCACGCTGTTCCCGCAGTGCACGCCGCCCACCGTAGTCAGCCGCCGCGCCGATGTACTGCGTGAGTTTGCCGCCAAGCACGGCGATGTGATCCTTAAACCCCTGGACGGTATGGGCGGCACCTCGATCTTCCGGCATCGTGCCGGCGACCCGAACCTTTCAGTGATCCTGGAAACCCTGACGGCGCTGGGCAGCCAGCAAATCATGGCCCAGGCCTATATCCCAGCGATCAAGGACGGCGACAAGCGCATCCTGATGATCGACGGCGAGCCGGTGGACTATTGCCTGGCGCGGATTCCGGCAGCGGGTGAGACCCGTGGCAACCTGGCCGCCGGCGGTCGCGGTGAAGCCCGTCCGTTGACGGACAAGGATCGCTGGATTGCCGCCCAAGTCGGCCCGACCCTGCGCGAAAAAGGCCTGCTGTTTGTTGGCCTTGACGTGATTGGCGAGAACCTCACGGAAATCAACGTCACCAGCCCGACCTGCATTCGTGAAATCGACAATGCCTTTGGCACTAATATCGGTGAAATGCTGATGGCGGCTATCGACCAAAAGCTAAAAACCAAGTGACATAGAACAACCAGACACAAACCGACATTGCGTTATCATGCCCCACCTGTGAAATGCGCGATGTTGGTTTTCCTGTTATGACGCTCCCGTCCGAACTGCCCCCCGAACTCTCCCACAGCGGCGTGCGCCCGGCTGATCGGCTCGGATTTACCCTTTTTCTGGCGGCGTTGATTCATTTGGCTCTGATCCTCGGTCTGGGCTTCACCTTCGCCGAACCCAAGCAGATCAGCAAAACCCTGGAAATCACCCTCGCCACCTTCAAAAGCGAAAAGAAGCCGGAAAAGGCTGACTTCCTCGCCCAGGACAATCAGCAAGGCAGCGGTACCCTGGACAAGAAGGCGGTGCCCAAGACCACCAAAGTCGCGCCGTTCCAGGACAACAAGGTCAATAAGGTCACTCCACCGCCGGCCCCCAAGCCTGAGGTCAAGCAGGCCGCGCCGAAGGCCGCCGTTGCCACCGTCGCACCTAAACCGCAAAAAGCCGTAACCCAGCGCGAAACGGTGAAGACCGAGCCGGCTCCCAGCAAACCAGCGCCAACCTTCGACAGCTCCCAACTCTCCAGCGAAATCTCCAGCCTGGAAGCAGAGTTGGCCGCCGAGCAGCAGTTGTACGCCAAGCGCCCACGTATTTATCGCCTGAACGCCGCCTCGACCATGCGCGACAAAGGCGCCTGGTATAAGGACGAATGGCGCAAGAAGGTCGAGCGCATCGGCAACCTGAACTATCCGGACGAAGCCAGGCGCCAGCAGATTTACGGCAATTTACGCCTGCTGGTGTCGATCAATCGCGACGGCTCTTTATATGAAGTGCTGGTGCTGGAGTCGTCCGGCCAGCCGATGCTGGACCAGGCGGCGCAGCGGATTGTCCGTCTGGCAGCACCGTTTGCCCCCTTTACCGGGGACCTCGCGGACATTGATCGACTGGAAATCATCCGCACCTGGCGCTTTGCCAAGGGGGATCGGTTGTCCAGCAATTGACTGCCATGCTGATTTCCTGCACATCCTCAGCTTGTCAGTTCGCCCCTCCAACGCCACACTAGCGAACATGAAAAATGTCAGTCCGACCTACCTCAAGCACCAATTCCTGATCGCCATGCCCCATATGGCCGACCCGAACTTTGCGCAGACCTTGACCTATATCGTCGAGCACACGGCCAATGGTGCCATGGGGCTGGTGGTCAATCGCCCACAGCACCTGAGCCTGGCCGACATCCTTGAGCAGTTGCGCCCAGACATCGAGCCGCCGGCCAACAGCCAGGGCGTGCCGATCTACATCGGCGGGCCGGTGCAGACTGACCGGGGATTCGTGCTGCACCCTACGGGGCCCAAATTCCAGGCCACTGTGGATCTCGACGGGCTGTCCCTGTCCACCTCCCAGGACGTGCTGTTCGCCATCGCCGATGGCGTCGGGCCACAGCAGAGCCTGATTACCCTGGGTTATGCCGGCTGGGACGCAGGACAACTGGAAGACGAACTGGCCAACAACGCCTGGCTGACCTGCCCGTTCGATGCTGACATTCTGTTCAATACCGCCAGCGAACTGCGCCTTGAAGCCGCGGCGGCAAGGTTGGGCGTCAATCTCAGCCTATTGACCAGCCAGGCGGGGCACGCCTGATGGCCCTGCGTCTTATCCTCGGTTTTGACTACGGCACCAAACAGATCGGCGTCGCCGTCGGCCAGGTGATCACCGGCCAGGCCCGCGAACTGTGCACCTTGAAAGCCCAAAACGGCATACCTGACTGGAACCAGGTCGAAGCCTTGATCAAGGAATGGAAACCCGACGCCGTGGTGGTGGGCTTGCCGCTGAACATGGACGGCACCCCGAGCGACATGTGCCTGCGGGCCGAAAAATTCGCCCGGCGCCTCAATGGCCGCTACAACCTGCCCTTCTATACCCACGACGAACGCCTGACCACCTTCGAAGCCAAGGGCGAACGCCTGGCCCGTGGCGGGCAAAAAGGCAGCTACCGTGACAACCCGGTAGACGCCATTGCGGCCGCCCTGCTGCTGCAAGGCTGGCTGGACGAAAATACCGCTTTATTTGAATCCTGACTGACGCGGCTTGCCGCGTCTTCTTACATTTAAGCCCGCACCTTGCCGACACCCTGCCGTGCAAGGCCTTGAAGGAGCCACCATGAGCCTGCCCAATCCCGCCGAACTTATCCGCCAAATGGCGTCAAGCCTTACGGCACACTTGGAACACCGCGCCATCCGCGAGCCGCGCTTTATCGGCATTCGCACCGGCGGCATCTGGGTGGCCCAGGCGTTGCTGGAAGAGTTGGGCAACGACTCGCCCCTTGGCACCCTGGACGTGTCCTTCTATCGCGACGACTTCAGCCAGAACGGCCTGCACCCGCAAGTTCGCCCTTCGGCCCTGCCCTTCGATATCGAAGGCCAGCACTTGGTGCTGATCGATGATGTGCTGATGAGCGGCCGCACCATCCGCGCCGCCCTCAACGAACTGTTCGACTACGGCCGCCCGGCCAGCGTGACCCTGGTCTGCCTGCTGGACCTGGACGCTGGCGAGTTGCCCATCAGCCCGGACGTGGTCGGCGCCACCTTGTCGCTGGGCGCTCAGCAACGGGTAAAATTGTCCGGCCCTGCGCCGCTCAAACTCGAACTGCAAGAGCTTGCCCTTTAACCCTCCTTGTAAAGAGTCCCCGCGATGACGCCTCCAGATACCAAGCGCCCGCTGCAGCTCAATGCTCAGGGCCAGCTGCGCCACTTTTTGTCCCTCGACGGTTTGCCCCGCAAACTGCTCACCGAAATCCTCGACACCGCCGACTCGTTCCTTGAAGTCGGCGGCCGGGCGGTGAAAAAGGTCCCGCTGCTGCGGGGCAAGACCCTATGCAACGTGTTCTTCGAGAATTCCACCCGCACGCGCACCACCTTTGAACTGGCGGCCCAGCGCTTGTCGGCAGATGTCATCACGTTGAACATCTCCACATCGTCGGCAAGCAAGGGCGAAACCCTGCTCGACACCCTGCGCAACCTCGAAGCCATGGCCGCCGACATGTTCGTCGTGCGGCACGGTGACTCGGGCGCGGCGCACTTCATCGCCGAACACGTATGCCCGCAGGTGGCGATCATCAACGGCGGCGATGGCCGTCACGCCCACCCAACCCAGGGTATGCTCGACATGCTGACCATCCGTCGACACAAGGGTGGCTTCGAAAATCTCTCGGTGGCCATCGTCGGCGACATCCTGCACTCGCGGGTAGCGCGCTCGAACATGCTGGCCCTGAAAACCCTTGGCTGCCCGGATATCCGGGTGATCGCGCCAAAAACCCTGCTGCCCATTGGCATCGAGCAATATGGCGTTAAGGTCTACACCGACATGGTCGAAGGCCTGAAAGACGTCGATGTGGTGATCATGCTGCGCCTGCAACGCGAACGCATGTCCGGCGGCCTGCTGCCCAGCGAAGGTGAGTTCTACCGCCTGTTCGGCCTGACCACCGCGCGCCTGGCCGGCGCCAAACCGGATGCCATTGTCATGCACCCTGGCCCGATCAACCGTGGTGTGGAGATTGAGTCGGCAGTGGCCGACGGGCCGCAGTCGGTGATTCTCAACCAGGTCACCTACGGCATCGCCGTACGCATGGCGGTATTGTCCATGGCCATGAGCGGGCAAACCGCACAACGTCAATTCGAGCAGGAGAACGCCCAGTGAAGATCAGCATCCTCGGCGCCCGCGTCATCGATCCCGCCAGTGGCCTGGATCAAGTCAGCGATTTGCACCTGGAAGCCGGCAAGATCATTGCCATCGGCGCCGCACCCAGCGGCTTCAGCGCCGTCAAGACCATCGACGCCAAAGGCTTGGTCGCCGCGCCTGGGCTGGTGGATCTGAGTGTCGCCCTGCGCGAACCGGGTTACAGCCGCAAAGGCAGCATCGCCAGTGAAACCCGCGCAGCCGCCGCCGGTGGCGTCACCAGCCTGTGCTGCCCGCCGCACACCAAGCCGGTGCTGGACACCTCGGCCGTGACCGAACTGATCCTCGACCGCGCCCGCGAAGCCGGCAACTGCAAGGTCTTCCCCATCGGCGCCCTGAGCAAAGGCCTGGACGGCGAACGGCTGGCCGAGCTGATCGCCCTGCGCGACGCCGGTTGCGTGGCCTTCGGCAATGGCCTGGAGAGTTTTCGCAGCACCCGCACCCTGTGCCGCGCCCTGGAATATGCAGCCACCTTCGACCTGACGGTGATTTTCCACTCCCAAGACCGCGACCTGGCCGAAGGCGGTCTGGCCCACGAAGGCCCCACCGCCAGCTTCCTCGGCCTGGCGGGCATCCCGGAAACCGCAGAAACCGTGGCCTTGGCCCGGGACCTGCTGCTGGTGGAACAAAGCGGCGTGCGGGCGCACTTCAGCCAGTTGACCAGTGCACGGGGCGTGGCACTGATCGCCCAGGCACAAGCTCGCGGTTTGCCGGTGACGGCGGATGTGGCGCTGTATCAGCTGATTTTGACGGATGAAGCACTGATCGACTTTTCCAGCCTGTACCACGTGCAGCCGCCACTGCGCACTCGTGCTGATCGTGATGGTTTGCGGGCGGCGGTAAAATCCGGGGTGATCTCGGCGATTTCCAGCCATCACCAGCCTCACGAGCGGGATGCCAAGATGGCGCCATTCGGCGCGACAGAGCCTGGAATCAGCAGTGTTGAATTGCTGCTGCCGTTGGCGATGACGTTGGTGGAAGATGGCTTGCTGGACTTGCCAACGCTGTTGGCGCGCTTGAGCTCAGGCCCTGCGCAAGCGTTGCGCCTGCCGGCGGGTAAGCTGGAAGTGGGTTCAGCGGCGGATCTGGTGCTGTTTGATCCGGCCAGCTCCACGGTTGCCGGGGAGCACTGGCTGTCCAAAGGCGAAAACTGCCCGTTCATCGGTCACAGTTTGCCGGCGAATGTGCGATACACCTTCATGGATGGGCGGATCAGCTACCAGGCTTGATGACCTACTCGGTCAATGTGGGAGCGCGATAGCGGAGTGTCAGATACCCAAAATGTCGACTGACACACTGCTATCGCACCATAAGTATCTACACACTTTGAAGACAGAAACCGCCGTAGCTGTTATCGACCGCCAAGCCGCTCGGCATTGCGAATCGAAATCTGCGTATTCAGCGTCCAGAAGTCATACAGCACGCCAATCAGGAACAAACCACCGGTCAGCAGATAAAGGAGTCCGGTAAGCCATTTGCCCTGATACATCCTGTGCAAACCAAACACCCCAAGGAACGTCAGCAAGATCCAGGCGACATTATATTCAATGGGACCAGCGGTAAAACGCAGGTCCGCTTCCCGATCCATGGCCGGAATCAGGAACAGGTCAATCAACCAGCCAATCCCCAACAGGCCCAAGGTGAAAAACCAGATCGTGCCGGTCACTGGTTTGCCGTAATAAAAGCGGTGAGCACCCGTAAAGCCCAAAATCCAGAGCAGGTAACCGATCACCTTGCTGTGGGTGTCTTGCTGCGAAACATCCTGTCGATAGGTGTTCATAAATGACCTCTTTTGTCTCGATAGATAAATATTTCTGGTTTCTTTGTGACTTTTTTACAGACACCCGACGTATGGCAAATGGTATCGTCGCTTCCCTCAAAGCCCTGTACCACCTGACTTGTGTAGGACAATTGCGGCAGTTCGTCGCGGTTTTCCTGAGTTTGCCCCCAAGGTTCAGTCGACAGACGGCCTGAGAACGACACAAAAAGCTGTTATAAAGTTGCGCGCAAACCCATATAGAGCCTTGCCTAATGCGACCATTTTTCAAGACATGGCTAACCATTTGCCTATTAATGCCACTGGCCGCCCACGCCACCAATCGTGAGCAACGACTTCCGAACGTTAACGGTTTCACCCCTAAAGTTCATGCCACTACCAGCTCCGCCAAATCGGTAAAGCTGACCGTCAAGCGCCCGACTCAACTGAGCAAGGCCCACGGTAAAGCAACACCCGGCCTGATAGCGGTCAATACCAAGCAAAGCAGTACCGTCTTGAGCCGCGCCGTCAACGTGCTCGGCACTCCTTATCGTTGGGGCGGCAGCAGCCCAAGTAAAGGGTTCGACTGCAGCGGCTTGGTGAAATATGCATTTAATGATGTTGCCGCGGTTGATTTGCCGCGCACCTCCAATGCCATGGCCAACGGCCACGGGCAAAAGGTTGATCGCAAGGACCTGAAACCGGGCGACCTGCTGTTCTTCAAACTCAAGAGCCGCCAGGTCAATCATGTTGCCATCTACCTGGGCAACGACCGCTTCATCCACGCACCACGCCGTGGCAAGTCGGTCAGCATCGACACTCTGAAAAAACCGTTCTGGGACAAGAACTACGTGATTGCCAAGCGCGTGCTGCCTAAAGAACAGAACAATCTGCGGATTGTGCAGCGCTGATCGGCTTACTGTAGGAGCAAGCTCGCTCCTACAGTTCCCCAGGTACCCTCGCTTTCTCCCGCGCATCCTCGCGACTGATCAGACCCTGGCTGACCAACGCCTTCAAGCTCATGTCCAACGTCTTCATTCCCAACGCCCCACCCGTCTGAATCGCCGAATACAGCTGCGCCACCTTGTCCTCGCGGATCAGGTTACGGATCGCCGGTGTGCCGAGCATAATTTCATGGGCCGCCACCCGTCCGCCGCCGATCTTCTTGATCAACACTTGTGACACCACCGCCTGCAATGACTCCGAGAGCATTGAGCGGACCATGGCCTTTTCACCGCCCGGAAACACATCCACCACCCGGTCCACGGTTTTCGCCGCCGACGAGGTGTGTAGGGTGCCGAACACCAAGTGCCCGGTTTCCGCCGCGGTCAGCGCCAGGCGGATGGTTTCCAGGTCGCGCATCTCGCCCACCAGGATGACGTCAGGGTCTTCGCGCAGTGCCGAGCGCAAGGCTGTCGAAAAGCTATGGGTATCGCGATGCATCTGCCGCTGGTTGATCAGGGCGTTTTTCGGCTGGTGGACAAATTCGATGGGGTCTTCAAGGGTAAGGATGTGTTGATGACGGTGGTTGTTGAGGTAATCGATCATCGCCGCCAGGGTGGTGGATTTCCCGGAGCCGGTAGGGCCGGTTACCAATACCAGCCCCCGGGGTAGATCAGCGATCCGCCGAAACACCTCGCCCAACCCCAGGCTTTCCAGGCTCTGGACCTTTGACGGAATAGCGCGAAACACCGCCCCAACGCCCCGATGCTGCTGAAAGACATTCACCCGAAAGCGCGCCACGTCGGGCAACTCGAAGGCAAAATCCGTTTCAAGAGATATTTCGAAATCCTTTTGCTGGTGTTTGTTGAGTAAAGGGCTGAGCAGATCCACAACTTGCGTAGAGCTCAGCACCGGCCAGTCGAGCGCACGAACCTCGCCATCGACCCGCACCATCGGCGCCAGCCCGGCCGACAGATGCAGGTCGGACGCGCCTTGGCTGACGCTTGCAGCCAGCAATTGAGTGATATCCATAGGGCTTTCCATTTCCAGTAGAATGCCGCGAACTCCATATCCACGGGCGCATCTTGAATGTCGACGATAGCAGACAACATCGGCCTGGTTAGTGACCGGATCCGCGCGGCGGCCCAGGCCGTACAGCGCGACGAACACAGCATCCACCTGCTGGCCGTCAGCAAGACCAAACCCGCGCAAGCCGTGCGCGAAGCCTATGCCGCCGGGATGTGCGACTTTGGCGAGAACTATCTGCAGGAAGCGCTCGGTAAACAACTGGAATTAACCGACCTCCCCTTGAGTTGGCACTTCATTGGCCCCATTCAATCGAACAAGACTCGTGCGATCGCCGAGAATTTCGCTTGGGTGCATTCCGTGGACCGCCTGAAAATCGCACAACGCCTGTCCGAGCAACGTCCGGCCAACCTGCCGCCGCTGAATATCTGTATTCAGGTCAACGTCAGTGGCGAAGACAGTAAATCCGGCTGTACACCCGCAGATTTGCCGGCACTGGCCGAAGCGATAAGCGCCCTGCCCCGCTTGAAACTTCGCGGTTTGATGGCGATTCCCGAGCCGTCTGAAGATCGGGCAGCCCAGGACGCCGCGTTCTCAGCTGTACGCGATCTGCAAGCAAGCCTGAACCTGCCACTGGACACACTTTCCATGGGCATGAGCCACGACCTTGAGTCGGCCATCGCCCAAGGCGCCACCTGGGTGCGGATCGGTACCGCCCTGTTTGGCGCCCGCGACTACGGACAGCCGTGAAATGGCTGACTTCCATCTGAGTAAGGACCTGTCATGAGCAACACGCGTATTGCCTTTGTCGGCGCCGGTAACATGGCGGCCAGCCTGATCGGCGGCCTGCGGGCCAAGGGCCTGGAAGCGGACCGGATTCGCGCCAGCGACCCCGGTACCGAGACCCGCGCCCGCGTCAGTGCTGAACACGGCATCGAAGTCTTCGCCGACAACGCCGAGGCCATTCAAGGCGTCGACGTGATCGTGTTGGCGGTCAAGCCACAGGCCATGAAAGCCGTGTGCGAAAGCCTGCGCCCGAGCCTCAAACCCCATCAACTGGTGGTGTCCATAGCCGCCGGCATCACTTGCGCCAGCATGAACAACTGGCTCGGGGCCCAGCCGATTGTGCGCTGCATGCCCAATACCCCGGCGCTGCTGCGTCAGGGTGTGAGCGGGTTGTATGCCACCAGCGAAGTTAGCGCGGCACAACGTGATCAGGCGCAAGAGCTGTTGTCGGCTGTCGGCATCGCCCTGTGGCTGGAACAAGAGCAACAACTGGACGCCGTCACCGCCGTATCCGGCAGTGGTCCTGCGTACTTCTTCCTGCTGATTGAAGCAATGACCGCCGCCGGCGTGAAGCTTGGCCTGCCTCGGGAAACTGCCGAGCAACTGACCCTTCAAACCGCGCTGGGCGCCGCGCACATGGCGGTAGCGAGTGATGTCGATGCCGCCGAACTGCGCCGTCGCGTGACCTCGCCGGGTGGTACCACACAAGCCGCTATCGAATCGTTCCAGGCCGGGGGCTTTGAAGCCCTGGTGGAAAAAGCATTGGGCGCCGCAGCGCACCGCTCGGCCGAGATGGCCGAACAACTAGGTCAATAAGGAGCCAACATGATTGGTTTGAACACCGCAGCCGTCTACGTACTGCAAACCCTCGGCAGTCTGTACTTGCTGATCGTGCTGTTGCGTTTTGTCCTGCAACTGGTACGGGCAAACTTCTACAACCCGCTCTGCCAATTCGCCGTGAAGGCTACGCAGCCGCTGCTCAAGCCATTGCGCCGAGTGATCCCGAGCCTGTTCGGCCTGGACATGTCCTCGCTGGTGCTGGCGATCCTGGTGCAGTTGGCGTTGATGGCCCTGACGTTGCTGCTGACTTACGGCACTACCGGCAATTTCCTGCAGTTGGTGGCCTGGTCCCTGATCGGTGTGACCGCGCTGTTCCTGAAGATCTTCTTCTTTGCCCTGATCATCAGTGTGATCCTGTCCTGGGTCGCTCCGGGCAGCCATAACCCTGGCGCCGAACTGGTCAACCAGATCTGCGAGCCTGCCCTGGCGCCGTTCCGCAAGATCCTGCCGAACTTGGGTGGCCTGGATATTTCGCCGATCCTCGCCTTCATGGCACTCAAGCTGCTGGATATGCTGGTGATCAACAATCTGGCGGCCATGACCCAAATGCCAGACATCCTGCGCCTTCTGATCTGATGAGCTATTTCCGCTGGGACGGTGACGATCTGATTCTGGATTGTCACCTGCAACCTGCAGCCCGCAGCAACGAGTTCGCGGGCCTGCACGGCGAACGCCTGAAGATCCGCCTCACCGCCCCGCCAGTGGAGGGCAAGGCCAATGCCTATCTGATGGCGTTTCTGGGCAAGGCTTTCGGTATCCCAAAAAGCCAGGTCAGCCTGATCAGTGGCGAGTTGAACCGGCAGAAACGGGTTCGGCTGAAGGCGCCTAAAAAGCTGCCGGACTTGCCGGGGTTGGTGCGACCGGCCTGATCACTTGCCGCTGGGGTCCCCGCTCTTTAGACTTACTCCTCATTTAAACGAGAGCAGGGTCGATGCCAACTGCCTTTCCCCCCGATTCTGTTGGACTGGTCGTGCCACAAGTGGCGCACTTCAGCGAACCGCTGGCCCTGGCCTGCGGCCGTTCGCTGCCAGCCTACGACCTGATCTACGAAACCTATGGCGAACTGAACGCCACGGCCAGCAACGCCGTGCTGATCTGCCACGCCCTATCCGGCCACCATCACGCAGCCGGTTTCCACAACGTCGACGAGCGCAAGCCCGGCTGGTGGGACAGCTGCATCGGCCCTGGCAAGCCTATCGACACCAATAAGTTCTTCGTGGTCAGCCTGAACAACCTCGGCGGTTGCAACGGCTCAACCGGCCCCAGCAGCCTCAATCCGGAGACTGGCCGACCGTTCGGCGCCGACTTCCCGGTGCTGACCGTGGAAGATTGGGTTCACAGCCAGGCGCGCCTCGCTGATCTGCTGGGCATCGGCCAATGGGCAGCGGTGATCGGCGGTAGCCTGGGCGGCATGCAAGCCCTGCAATGGACCATCACTTATCCGGATCGGGTGCGCCATTGCCTGGCCATTGCCTCGGCGCCCAAGTTGTCGGCGCAGAACATCGCCTTCAACGAAGTGGCACGCCAGGCGATCCTCACCGACCCCGAGTTCCACGGCGGTTCGTTCCAGGAAGCTGGCGTGATTCCCAAGCGCGGGCTGATGCTGGCGCGGATGGTGGGACACATCACTTACCTGTCGGATGACTCCATGGGCGAGAAATTCGGCCGCGGCTTGAAGAGCGAGAAGCTCAACTACGACTTCCACAGCGTCGAGTTCCAGGTCGAAAGTTACCTGCGCTATCAGGGCGAAGAGTTTTCCGGGCGTTTCGACGCCAACACCTACCTGCTGATGACCAAGGCTCTGGACTACTTCGATCCGGCGGCGAACTTCGACGATGACCTGGCGAAAACCTTCGCCAATGCCACATCCAAGTTCTGCGTAATGTCGTTCACCACCGACTGGCGCTTCTCCCCGGCCCGCTCGCGGGAGCTGGTGGATGCACTGATGGCCGCGAAGAAAGACGTCTGTTACCTGGAGATCGACGCACCGCAGGGCCACGACGCCTTCCTGATCCCGATCCCGCGCTACCTGCAAGCGTTCACCCACTACATGAACCGCATAAAACTGTGAGAACGCCATGAGAGCCGACCTGGAAATCATCCAAGACTGGATCCCCGCCGGCAGCCGCGTACTCGACCTGGGTTGCGGCGATGGCGAACTGCTGAGCTGGCTGCGGGACAACAAGCAAGTCACCGGCTATGGCCTGGAAAACGACCCGGACAACATTGCCCAGTGCGTGGCCAAGGGCATCAACGTCATCGAGCAGGATCTGGACAAGGGGCTGGGCAACTTCGCCAGCAACAGTTTCGATATCGTGGTCATGACCCAGGCCCTGCAAGCCGTGCACTACCCGGACCGGATTCTCGACGAAATGTTGCGGGTAGGCCGCCAGTGCATCATCACCTTCCCCAATTTCGGCCACTGGCGCTGCCGCTGGTACCTGGCCAGCAAGGGCCGGATGCCGGTGTCGGATTTCCTGCCGTACACTTGGTACAACACGCCGAACATCCACTTCTGCACCTTCGAGGATTTCGAAGCGCTGTGCAGTGAACGCGAAGCCAAAGTCATCAACCGCCTTGCTGTCGACCAACAGCACCGCCACGGGTGGGCCAGTAAGCTATGGCCTAATCTGTTGGGTGAGATCGGGATTTACCGGGTCAGCAGTCCGGGCCTGACAGACCATCAGATTGCCATCTAACAACCCTATTTAAGGAGGACGATCATGAGTCGCCTGGCTGTTTTTCTACTCACCGCGTGCCTAAGCGTCACGGCCATGGCCGCCGACGTTATCAAGGGTGAGCGCAAGGAAGTGTTTGGTGATATCACCGTTCACTACAGCACCTTCAATTCCACCTTTTTGCAACCCGATGTGGCCCAGGCGGTTGAGCTGGTGCGCAGCAAGCAGCAGGGCGTGATCAACGTTTCTGTGATCAAGGGCGGCACTCCGTTAACCGCGCAGGTCAGCGGTACGATCACAGAGTTGAGCGGCAAGAGCGTGCCTCTGAGCTTCAAGCAGATTACTGAAAAGGGGGCGATTTATTACCTCGCCCAATACCCGGTGCCGCAGCAAGAAATCCGGGTTTTCACCATCAACGTTGAAACCGGCGGCAAAGCCCACGGTTTCAGTTTCAACCAAGAACTGTTTCCGGCTGAATAATGAACCTCACGCAACTCGTACTGGCCAGCCATAACGCCGGCAAACTCAAAGAACTCCAGGCCATGCTCGGCGAGTCGGTGCAACTGCGCTCGATTGGCGAGTTCAGCACCGTCGAACCGGAAGAGACCGGCCTGTCATTCGTCGAGAACGCCATCCTCAAGGCCCGCAATGCTTCGCGCATCTCGGGCCTACCGGCCCTGGCGGACGATTCGGGGCTGGCGGTGGACTTTCTTGGCGGTGCGCCGGGCATTTATTCCGCCCGTTATGCCGATGGCCAAGGCGATGCGGCGAACAACGCCAAGCTGCTGGACGTACTCAAGGACGTGCCCGACGCCGAGCGCGGCGCACAGTTCGTCTGTGTGCTGGCCTTGGTGCGTCACGCTGACGACCCGTTGCCGATCCTCTGCGAAGGCCTGTGGCACGGGCGCATCCTGCATGCGGCCAGCGGTGCCCACGGTTTTGGTTATGACCCGCTGTTCTGGGTACCAGAGCGCGATTGCTCAAGCGCCGAGCTGAGCCCGGCAGACAAGAACCAGATCAGCCACCGCGCCCGTGCAATGGATTTGCTGCGCCAGCGTCTGGGCCTGAAATGATCCAGAATACCTCTGCGCAGCCACTGATCCTCGGTGGCGCGCAAACACCTCGGGCGGCCCTGCCTCACCTGCCGCCCCTGGCGCTGTACATCCACATCCCGTGGTGCGTGCGTAAATGTCCCTATTGCGACTTCAACTCCCACACCGCCAGCCCCGTGTTGCCGGAAGAAGAGTACGTCGATGCCTTGCTGGCTGACCTTGATCAGGACCTGCACGCCGTTTACGGCCGCGAACTGAGTTCGATCTTCTTCGGCGGCGGCACCCCCAGCCTGTTCAGCGCAGCCGCGCTGGGCCGGCTGCTCAAGGGCGTGGAACAACGTATCCCGTTTGCCTGCGACATCGAGATTACCCTGGAAGCCAATCCCGGAACCTTCGAGCAAGAGAAGTTCGTGGCTTATCGCAAGCTGGGAATCAATCGACTGTCCATTGGCATCCAGAGCTTCCAGCAGGAAAAACTCAAGGCCCTGGGCCGAATCCACAATGGTGACGAAGCCATACGTGCCGCCGGTATGGCGCGTCGGGCAGGGTTCGACAACTTCAACCTGGACCTGATGCACGGCTTGCCCGATCAGTCCCTGGATGACGCCCTGGACGACCTGCGCCAGGCCATCGCCCTCAAACCCACACACCTGTCGTGGTATCAACTGACCCTGGAACCCAACACAGTGTTCTGGAACCAGCCGCCGACACTGCCGGAAGACGACACCTTGTGGGATATCCAGGAGGCAGGCCAAGCCCTGCTGGCCGAACACGGTTACGCCCAATATGAAGTCTCGGCCTACGCCCAGACGGGCCGGCCGGCGCGGCACAACCTCAATTACTGGAGTTTCGGCGACTTTATCGGCATCGGCGCCGGCGCCCACGGCAAGCTCAGCCATCCAGACGGGCGCATTGTGCGCACCTGGAAAACCCGCCTGCCCAAGGACTACCTCAACCCGACAAAAAACTTCCAGGCCGGCTCGAAAGAACTGACCAATGATGAGTTGCCGTTCGAGTTTCTGATGAACGCCCTGCGCCTCACCGACGGCGTCGAAGCCAGGCTCTACACCGAGCGCACCGGCCTGGACCTGGCCAGCCTCAGTGAAGCCCGCCGAGAGGCAGAACAAAGTGGCTTATTGCAGGTCGAACCGTCACGCCTGGCGGCCACCGACCGCGGGCAACTCTTTCTCAATGACCTGCTGCAGAAGTTTTTGAGCTGATAGCTCTAAGGAAATCGAATGGATTTGGTACTCGACCTGCTCGCCACCGTATCCCGCTGGAGCCGCAGCAACCTGTCGGAAATCTCCCTGGCCCTCGTCGGCTGCCTGCTGGTGGTGTTCGGCGCCGACATCAAGGGCTGGGTCGACGCCCGCATGGGCAGCATCGCCGGCGCGTTGCGCGTACCGCTGATGGCCCTGGTGTGCATGATCGGCAGTGGCGCCGCGTTGATCTACGCCACGCCGTGGATTGTTCGGGGGCTGAGCCAGTTCAACAACTACAGCCTGGCGCCGGTGTTGTTGGTGGTGCTGGTGTTGATTGGGGTTGTAGCGGATCGGCGCTGACCTCAAGCCCAACACAAAACACAACTGTAGGAGCGAGCTTGCTCGCTCCTACAGTTGATTGCCTTTCAGCTTTCTAGCTGATTAAGACAGCTTCTCGAACTTCATATCCCAAACCCCATGCCCCAGTCGCTCGCCGCGACGCTCGAACTTGGTGATCGGCCGTTCGGTCGGACGCGGGACGCATTTGCCGTCTTCGGCCAGGTTGCGGTAGCCGGGGGCGACGTCCATGACTTCCAGCATGTACTCGGTGTACGGTTCCCAGTCGGTGGCCATGTGCAGGATGCCGCCGACCTTGAGCTTGCTGCGTACCAGCTCCGCGAAGGAAGCCTGGACGATGCGGCGCTTGTGGTGACGGCTCTTGTGCCATGGGTCGGGAAAAAACAGCATCAGGCGATCGAGGCTATTGTCAGCGATGCAACGGTTGAGCACTTCAATGGCGTCGCAGTCGTAGACCCGCAGGTTGGTCAGGCCCAGGGTGAGCACGCCGTTGAGCAGCGCGCCGACACCCGGACGGTGCACTTCGACACCGATAAAGTCCTGTTCCGGCGAGGCCGCGGCCATTTCCAGCAGGGAGTGGCCCATGCCGAAGCCGATTTCCAGGGAGCGTGGGGCCGAACGGCCAAACACTTGGTCGAAGTCCACCGGCGCGTCGGCCAGGGGCAGGACGAACAGCGGCGTGCCCTGCTCCAGGCCCTTTTGCTGGCCTTCAGTCATGCGCCCAGCGCGCATCACAAAGCTCTTGATGCGGCGGTGCTGGCGCTCTTCGCCTTCTTCCACAGGGTTCGGCGTTTCGTTTGATTCAGTCATCAATGGCTCTTACTTGATCAGACCATCCAGCGGCGAGGAGGCGCTGGCGTAAAGTTTTTTCGGCATACGCCCGGCGAGGTACGCCAGGCGGCCGGCGACAATGGCGTGTTGCATGGCTTGCGCCATCATGATCGGTTGCTGCGCGTTGGCGATGGCCGAATTCATCAGCACCGCTTCACAGCCCAGCTCCATGGCGATGGTGGCGTCGGAGGCGGTACCGACCCCGGCGTCCACCAGCACAGGAATCTTGGCTTCTTCGAGGATGATCTGCAGGTTGTAAGGGTTGCAAATCCCCAGGCCAGTGCCGATCAGGCCAGCCAGCGGCATCACGGCGATACAGCCGATTTCCGCCAGTTGACGGGCGATGATCGGGTCATCGCTGGTGTAGACCATCACGTCGAAGCCTTCCTTGACCAGGGTTTCAGCGGCCTTGAGGGTTTCGATCACGTTGGGAAACAGGGTTTTCTGGTCGGCCAGGACCTCCAGCTTCACCAGGTTGTGGCCGTCGAGCAGTTCACGGGCCAGGCGGCAAGTGCGCACGGCCTCGATGGCGTCGTAGCAACCGGCGGTGTTCGGCAGAATGGTGTAGCGATCCGGCGGCAGGATATCCAACAGATTCGGTTCGCCCGGGTTCTGGCCAATATTGGTGCGGCGCACGGCAACCGTGACAATCTCGGCGCCCGAGGCTTCGATGGCCAGGCGGGTTTCTTCCATGTCGCGATACTTGCCGGTGCCTACCAGCAAACGCGACTGGTAGGTACGACCGGCCAGGACGAAGGGCTTGTCGCTACGAACGATGCTCATGGGAAATCCTCTGTTGGGGTGAGGTTCTGCAGAATGCGGGTTGGCGCGCTTACGCACCGGGCGAACGGCTAGCCGCCGCCGATAGCGTGGACCACTTCGACCTGGTCACCCTCGGTGAGCGCGGTCTCGGCGTGCTGGCTACGCAGGACGATATCCTGATTGAGCTCCACTGCGACGCGGCGTCCGGTCAAGTCCAGACGGGTCAGCAGGGCCGCAACGGTTTCACCGTCGGGCAGTTCAAAAGATTCGCCGTTCAACTGAATGCGCATGCCGCAGGCCGCCATCGTTTTTAGGGGCCAGCATTCTAGCCCGATCGGCCTTGCCGACCCAAGGCCCTTCGTCAGCTGCAAACGGCAAGCTTTAAGCCGAGAGTTGCAAGCGCCAGGCAGCCAGGCCAAGGCACAGCCAACCAATCAGGAACGCCAGGCCGCCGAACGGCGTAATGATCCCAAGTTTGCTGATGCCGGTCAGCGTCAGCAGGTACAGGCTGCCGGAGAACAGCAGGATGCCGACGACAAACGACATGCCCGCCCAGGTGACCAGCCGACCGGGAATGTGCGCGGCCAGCAGGGCCACGCCGAACAGTGCCAGGGTATGTACCAGTTGGTAGGTCACGCCGGTGTGGAAAATCGCCAGATAGTCGGCGCTCAGGCGGTTTTTCAGGCCGTGGGCGGCAAACGCACCAAGGGCGACACCGGTGAAACCAAAAAAGGCAGCCAGTAACAGAAAGCCACGCAGCATGAGGAACTCCAGTCAGACTCATTGGACAGGGTCTGTATAATGGCCCGCTCAAACGGTTCGGCCAAGCCATCTCTATGCTGCGTCTCCTCTTCAGTCGTTTCCTCAAAGCCGTGAAATGGTTTGCCATCGGCAGCATTTTACTGGTGCTGCTGTTTCGCGTGGTACCGCCACCGGGAACCGCGTTGATGGTCGAGCGCAAGGTCGAGTCCTGGTTCGACGGCGAACCCATTGACCTGCAGCGCAGTTGGGTGCCGTGGGATGAAATCTCCGCCGATCTGAAAGTAGCGGTGATGGCTGGCGAGGATCAGCGCTTTCCCCAGCATTGGGGCTTTGATTTTGGTGCGATCCAGGCCGCCTTGCTGCATAACGAGCGCGGCGGTTCGCTTCGCGGTGCCAGCACCTTGAGCCAGCAAGTGTCGAAGAACTTGTTCCTGTGGGCCGGGCGCAGTTGGCTGCGCAAGGGGCTGGAGGCCTGGTTTACCGGGCTGATCGAGATTCTTTGGCCCAAGCAGCGAATTCTTGAGGTGTACCTCAACAGCGTGGAGTGGGATGAAGGGGTATTTGGCGCGGAGGCGGCGGCACGGCATCACTTTGGCGTGAGCGCGAAGTCCCTGAGCCGTCAGCAGGCCAGCTATCTGGCGGCGGTGCTGCCTAACCCACGGGTTTGGAGCGCCAGTCATCCGACCGCTTATGTAGCCCGACGGGCCGCCTGGATTCGCCAACAGATGAGTCAGTTGGGTGGCGACAGTTACCTGAATGAACTGAGCAATTCGCGTAAGGCGCCATGGGCCGACTGATTTTTTCCAGCACCAACAAAAATGCCCCGATCTTTCGATCGGGGCATTTTTTTATGCCTTTCGCAGCGTTTTAAGCGGCGATCGACAGTTTCAGCTTATTCATCGCGCTTTTCTCAAGCTGACGAATCCGCTCGGCCGACACGTTGTACTTCTGCGCCAAGTCGTGCAGCGTGGCTTTTTCTTCTGCCAGCCAGCGCTGGTAGAGGATGTCGCGGCTGCGGTCGTCCAGCACTTCCAGTGCTTCGTGCAGGTTGTGGTTGGAGTTATCGCTCCAGTCGGCATCTTCCAGTTGACGCGCCGGGTCGTACCGGTGGTCTTCCAGGTAGTTGGCCGGCGATTGGAAGGCGCTGTCGTCGTCCGCTTCCGCGGCCGGGTCAAAGGCCATGTCATGGCCGGTCAAACGACTTTCCATCTCGCGCACTTCCCGAGGCTCCACACCGAGGCTTTCCGCCACGCGATGGACTTCCTCGTTGTTCAGCCACGCCAGGCGTTTCTTCTGGCTGCGCAGATTGAAGAACAGTTTGCGCTGGGCCTTGGTGGTCGCGACTTTCACGATCCGCCAGTTACGCAGGATAAATTCGTGAATTTCTGCCTTGATCCAGTGCACGGCGAACGACACCAAACGCACACCCATCTCCGGGTTGAAGCGCTTTACCGCCTTCATCAGGCCGACGTTGCCTTCCTGGATCAGGTCAGCCTGGGCCAGGCCGTAGCCGCTATAGCTACGGGCGATATGTACAACAAAACGCAGGTGGGCGAGCACCATCTGCCGAGCCGCCCCCAAATCCTGCTCATAGTAGAGACTCTCGGCCAGTTCACGCTCCTGCTCGGGCGTCAGCAATGGAATGCTGTTGACCGTGTGCACATAGGCTTCCAGGTTCGCACCCGGGACCAAGGCATAAGCAGGTTGCAAAGAAGTGGTCATACGAAAAAACCTCCGACTCACATAACTCGTGCAGTTCAGCACTGCGAAAATTGACCGGGAACCGTAGGACAAGTTCCCTAAACCGCTGATACGGTCAATACAAACAAAACCACGTTAATCTGACATTAACTACTTCGGTGCCAACTCACGTAAATGCCGTGCGACCGCAATCCAAGCACCGATATACCCCAACAATACCGCGCCAAGCAAGAGCGACAGACCATCGGCTGCCGGCACGCCGGCCAGCGCAAAATCGCTGCCGTACAAACCGGCCAGGCCAACCACCGCATCGTCCAGCCAATCCAGGCCAAACGCGAGGACGCCCCAGGACAGAATCCCGGCACCGAAGCCATACAACGCGCCCATATACAGAAATGGACGACGCACATAGCTGTCCGTGCCGCCGACCAGTTTAATCACTTCTATCTCTGTGCGCCGGTTTTCAATATGAAGACGAATGGTATTACCTATCACCAAAAGTAATGCAGAAACCAAAAGTACCGTCAAACCGAAGACAAACCGGTCACCCAGCTTGAGAATTGCCGCCAGGCGCTCGACCCAGACGAGATCAAGCTGCGCCTGTTGCACCTTGGGCAGCTCGGACAGTTTTTGTCGCAAGGCTTCAAGGGTCGGCTTGTCGACTTCATTGGGCGTCACCAACACCACGCCCGGCAGCGGATTTTGCGGCAATTCTTTCAGTGCCTCACCCAAACCGGTTTGCTGCTGGAACTCTTCCAGAGCCTGATCGCGGCTGATGTACTCGGCATCAGCCACACCCGGCATGTTCTTGATCTGCTCGCGCAGAGCCTCGCCTTCAGCGGGACTGGCGTCCAATTGCAAGTACAGGGAAATCTGCGCCGCCCGCTGCCAGGAACCGCCGAGGCGCTCGACATTATTAAGCAGCAGCGACAAACCCATCGGCAGACTCAAGGCCACGGCCATCACCAGGCAGGTAAAAAAACTACCCACAGGCTGTTTGCCCAGACGACGCAGGCTGTCCAGCAGGCTGGCGCGGTGGTTTTCGATCCAGGCTTGCAGCAAGGTGCTGAAGTCCGGGCCGTCGTCCTCGTCGTGTTTCTTTTTCTTCTGCGGTTGCGGGTCGGCCGGTTTCGGCGCGACACGTTCGGAAACCTTAGGGCTGCGTGTAGCACTCATACGCCAGCCTCCCCGTCACCGATCAAGCGGCCGCGTTGCAGGGTCAGCATGCGATGGCGCATACGGGCGATCAGCGCCAGGTCGTGACTGGCGATCAGTACACTGGTGCCCAGGCGGTTGATGTCTTCAAAAACACCCATGATTTCTGCTGCCAGACGCGGGTCGAGGTTACCAGTGGGCTCATCCGCCAGCAGCAAGGCCGGGCGATGGACGATGGCGCGGGCGATGCCGACGCGCTGCTGCTGGCCGGTAGACAGGTCGCCGGGATAAAGATCGGTCTTGTCCGACAGCGCCACACGCTCCAGGGCCGAATCCACACGTTTGACGATTTCCGCCTTGGACAGCCCGAGAATCTGTAACGGCAAGGCAATGTTGTTGAACACCGTGCGATCAAACAGCAACTGGTGATTCTGGAACACCACGCCAATCTGACGGCGCAAGAACGGGATCTGCGAGTTACTGATGGTCGCCAGGTCCTGGCCCGCCAGCAGCAGCTTGCCAGTGGTTGGGCGCTCCATGGCCAGCAGCAACCGCAACAAAGTACTTTTGCCAGCACCGGAATGACCGGTGACGAACAAGAATTCGCCGCGACGCACTCTAAAACTCAGCTCGTGCAAGCCGACATGCCCGTTAGCGTAGCGTTTACCGACTTGTTCGAAACGAATCATGAACTCTCCCGCTCGGCAAACAGTGCCTGGACAAAGGGTTCGGCTTCAAAAGTTCGCAGATCATCGATGCCTTCACCGACACCGATATAACGAATGGGCAGCCCGAATTGTTTAGCCAGGGCGAAAATCACGCCGCCCTTGGCCGTGCCGTCGAGCTTAGTCAATGCCAGGCCAGTCAGTTGGACCGTCTGATGGAATTGTTTGGCCTGACTGATGGCGTTCTGGCCAGTACCAGCGTCAAGCACCAGCAAAACCTCATGGGGAGCGTCAGCGTCCAGCTTGCCCATGACCCGGCGCACCTTCTTCAACTCTTCCATCAGATTATCTTTGGTGTGCAGGCGACCGGCGGTATCAGCGATTAGCACATCAATGTTGCGGGCCTTGGCAGCCTGCACGGCATCGAAAATCACCGAAGCCGAATCGGCACCGGTGTGCTGGGCGATCACCGGGATCTTGTTGCGCTCGCCCCAGACCTGTAGTTGCTCCACGGCGGCGGCGCGGAAGGTGTCACCAGCGGCGAGCATGACTTTCTTGCCTTCCAGTTGCAGCTTCTTCGCCAGTTTGCCGATGGTAGTGGTCTTGCCGGCGCCATTGACGCCCACCACCAGGATCACGAACGGCTTGTTCGGGGTGATGACCAGTGGTTGTTCCACCGGTTTGAGCATAGCGGTCAACTCGGCCTGCAACGATTTGTAGAGCGCATCCGCGTCGGTCAGTTGCTTGCGCGCGACCTTCTGGGTCAGGCTCTGGATGATCACGGCGGTGGCTTCGACGCCCACGTCGGCGGTCAGCAGGCGGGTTTCGATGTCTTCGAGCAGTTCGTCATCAATGATTTTCTTGCCCAGGAACAGGCTGGCCATGCCTTCGCCAATGCTCGCGCTGGTTTTGCTCAGGCCTTGTTTCAGGCGGGCGAAGAAGCCGGTTTTACTGGCTTCGGTGACAGCGACTGGCTCCGGATCGGCGGCGGGCTCGATGACAGCTGGCGCCGCGACCACAACTGGGGCGACGACTGGCACAGGGGCAGGCTCGGCGACAACAAGGGCAGGCACTTCAACGACCGGCACCTCTTCAATCACAACCTGCACGGGCTCCAACGCCGGAATCGGCGGCACCACATGTTCAGCCTGCTCGTCTTCGACCAAGGCTACGGGCTCTTCCGCCACCGGCAAGACCAGCCAGGGTTTGTGCTCTGGCTCGGGCTCAGGTTTCGGCACGGCTTCAACAACCGGCTGCAATACCGGCTCAGCCATGGGCAACACCACCGGCACCAGCGTTTCGGCAATCGGCTCGGCTTCTACCGGCTCAGGGATCGGCTCAGGCTGAACTTGCGGCTGTTCGACGACGGTTTCCTGCGGCTTTTTGCGCAGCCATCCGAACAGGCCTTTTTTCTCGCCAGCCGCAGCTGGGGTCTTCTTGTCGTCGTTGGAACCAAACATGGAGGACGGCTATCTCAAGGTAGCGACGCGCCAAGGTGGCGCTTCGGTAAATAATATTCGATGCGTAACAGACTGTTTTTTAGCCAGCTTGTTCATGCGCAACATTTTGTAAGGCGTAAACACGGCCTCAACAAATCGATTCAATATAGGTCTGAAGCAATAAAATCGGCAAAAAAACAAAGATCGTCGAGGAAAACCACCGCTAACTCCATCATTCCTACGACTGAATCCGAAACAATTTGGATGCCTCGCGCCTTATAGCCGTGGCCGCCAGTAAAACGGATCAGTATCCTAGCATCTCCTCGCCCGCCGACGCTAAGACCAAGCGGGCAGCCCAACAGGTTTAAAAACGAATGAATGCTCTAGCCCGCCGCGCCGCAGGCCTGCTGCTCAGCACAGTTTGTCTGCCCCTTTCAGCCTTGGCTGCCGACCCACAACCCACCCATGAGTTCACCCTGGACAACGGCCTCAAGGTCGTCGTGCGCGAAGACCATCGTGCGCCAGTGGTGGTTTCGCAGGTTTGGTACAAGGTCGGCTCCAGCTATGAAACCCCGGGCCAGACCGGTTTGTCCCACGCCCTGGAACACATGATGTTCAAGGGCAGCTCCAAGACCGGCCCCGGTGAAGCGTCGTTGATCCTGCGCGACCTCGGCGCCGAAGAAAACGCCTTCACCAGCGATGACTACACCGCTTATTACCAGGTCCTGGCCCGTGACCGCCTGGGCGTCGCCTTCGAACTGGAAGCCGACCGCATGGCCACCCTGCGCCTGCCGGCTGACGAGTTCAGCCGCGAAATCGAGGTGATCAAGGAGGAGCGCCGCCTGCGCACCGACGACAACCCGATGTCCAAGGCCTACGAGCGCTTCAAGGCCATGGCCTACCCGGCCAGCGGCTACCACACGCCAACCATCGGCTGGATGGCTGACCTGGATCGCATGAAGGTCGAAGAGCTGCGCCACTGGTACCAATCCTGGTACGTGCCGAACAACGCCACCCTGGTGGTGGTCGGCGACGTGACTCCAGATGAAGTTAAAATCTTGGCGCAACGCTATTTCGGCCCGATTCCCAAACGCGACGTGCCACCGGCGAAAATCCCTCTGGAACTGGCCGAGCCTGGCGAGCGACTGCTGACCATGCACGTGCAGACCCAACTGCCGAGCGTGATCCTCGGGTTCAACGTACCAAGCATCGCCACCGCCGAAGACAAACGTTCGGTCAACGCCCTGCGCCTGATCTCGGCGTTGCTGGACGGCGGCTACAGCGCGCGCATCCCAACACAGTTGGAGCGCGGCGAAGAACTGGTGTCCGGCGCCTCGACCAACTACGACGCCTACACGCGCGGCGACAGCCTGTTCACCCTCAGCGCCACGCCGAACCAGCAGAAAAGCAAGACCGTTGCCCAGGCCGAAGCCGGCCTCTGGCGCCTGCTGGATGAGCTGAAAGCCAAACCGCCGACCGCTGAGGAGCTGGAGCGTATCCGCGCCCAAGTGATTGCTGGCGTGGTCTATGAGCGCGACTCCATCACCAGTCAGGCCACGGCCATTGGCTCCCTGGAAACCGTCGGCCTGTCCTGGAAGCTCATGGACACCGAGCTTGCCGAGCTGCAAAGCGTGACCGTCGACGACATCCAGAAAGCCGCACGCACCTATTTCACCCACGAACGTCTCAGCGTCGCCCATGTTTTGCCCGAGGAGACCGCTCATGAGTGACCGCAAAAATAGCCGCTTGGTTATTCCCGGCCTGATCGTTGTCACCCTGGTCGCCGCTGTGGCGGTGTATTTCGGCCGCCCGGACGAATCCGTCGCCAGTGAGGCGCTGGAAAAGGCCAAGGCTGCCAATACCCTGCAATCCCTGGCGGAACTGGACGGCAAGAACCCGACCAACCGCCAGCTCAACGTACAGACCTGGAATACCGCCGAAGGCGCCAAGGTGCTGTTCGTCGAAGCCCATGAACTGCCGATGTTCGACATTCGCATTCTGTTCGCCGCCGGCAGCAGCCAGGACGGCAATGCACCAGGCCTGGCCCTGCTGACCAACGCCATGCTCAATGAAGGCGTGCCGGGCAAGGACGTCGGCCAGATTGCCGCTGGTTTTGAAGGCCTGGGCGCTGATTTCAGCAATGGAGCCTACCGCGACATGGCCCTGGTTTCGTTACGCAGCCTGAGTACTGCCGACAAACGGGATGCCGCGCTGACGCTGTTTGATGACGTGATCGGTAAACCAACCTTCCCTGCTGATTCCCTGGCGCGGATCAAAAACCAGTTGCTGGCCGGCTTCGAATACCAGAAACAGAACCCCGCCAAACTGGCGAGTATCGAGCTGTTCAAGCGCCTGTATGGCGATCATCCCTACGCGCACCCGAGCGAAGGCAACGCCCAGAGCGTTCCTGGCATCACCCTCGCACAACTGCGTGAGTTCCATGCCAAGGCCTACGCCGCCGGCAACGCGGTGATTGCAGTGGTGGGCGACTTGTCCCGTGCCGACGCCGAAGCGATGGCCGCCAAGGTGTCCGCGTCGCTGCCAAAGGGCCCGGCGCTGGCGAAAATCGCTCAACCGGTCGACCCCAAGGCGGGTCTCAGCCACATTGAGTTCCCCTCCAAGCAGACGCATTTGCTGTTCGCCCAATTGGGCATCGACCGCGCCGACCCGGATTACGCCGCCTTGTCCCTGGGCAACCAGATCCTCGGTGGTGGTGGCTTCGGCACCCGCTTGATGAGTGAAGTGCGCGAGAAACGCGGCCTGACCTACGGCGTTTACTCTGGCTTCTCGCCGATGCAGGTACGTGGTCCGTTCATGATCAACCTGCAAACCCGCGCCGAAATGAGCGGCGGCACCTTGCGACTGGTCGAGGAAGTCCTCGCCGACTACCTCAAGACCGGCCCGACGCAAAAGGAACTGGACGACGCCAAGCGTGAACTGGCCGGCAGCTTCCCGCTGTCCACCGCCAGTAACGCTGATATCGTCGGGCAATTGGGTGCCATGGGGTTCTATAATCTGCCGCTCAACTACCTGGAAGACTTCATGAAGCAGTCCCAGGCCCTGACGGTAGAACAAGTCAAAGCCGCGCTGAATAAACACCTGAGCAGCGACAAAATGGTCATAGTCACCGCCGGCCCGACCACCGCGCAAAAGCCACTACCGCCCCCCACTGATAAACCTGCCGAGCAACCGCTCGGGGTTCCGGAGCATTAATGGCTAGTCCATCCCGTCCCAAAAAACCTGTCCACAACGTCCACAACGGTGTGGGCCAACTGCGCATCATCGGCGGAGAGTGGGGCAGCCGCAAACTGAGCTTCCCCGACGTAGTGGGCCTGCGCCCGACGCCGGATCGCGTGCGCGAAACCCTGTTCAACTGGCTCGCGCCGTATATTGCAGGCGCCAAGGTGCTGGATCCGTTTGCCGGCAGCGGCGCGCTGTTCCTGGAGTCTCTGTCCCGTGGCGCCGCCCTGGGCCAGGCGCTGGACGCCAGCAACGTAGCGGTCGCCAGCCTCAAGGAGCATCTGGGCACCTTGCGCTGCACCACCGGGCAAGTGCAGACCGCCGATGCCCTGCGCTACCTGGAAACCCAGGAAGCTCGTGAGTTCGACGTGGTGTTCCTCGACCCGCCGTTCAACCAGAACCTGCTGCCAACCGTTTGCGCGCTGCTGGAAGAGCGTCAGTGGCTGGCCGAGAACGCCTGGATCTACACCGAAAGCGAAACCGCGCCGTCTACCCTCGGCCTGCCCGGCAGCTGGCGCCTGCACCGGGAACAAAGGTCCGGGCGGGTGTATTACGCGTTGTGGCAACGTACGTCTGAGAGCGTTTAATACGCACGGTGCGCCCTCTTTTGTGGCGAGGGGGCTTGCCCCTCACCACAACAAGCCCGCTCGGCATAGAGACTTGCATGACCCCTTCTCCCGACCGCTTCACCCCAGCCTTCGGCCTCGGCAACCCGCACCTGCAAACGTTGTGGGGGCCGCTGTGGCGCCCTACCACTCATATCGAACGTCAGCGTGAACGGCTGTGGCTAGAAGACGGCGATTTTCTCGACCTCGACTGGCACGGCCCGCACGATCCGCACGCCCCGCTGGTGTTGGTACTGCACGGGCTGACCGGCTCTTCCAACTCGCCCTACGTGGCTGGCCTGCAAAAAGCCCTGGCGTTCCAAGGGTGGGCTAGCGTGGCGCTGAATTGGCGCGGCTGTTCCGGCGAGCCCAATCTATTGGCCCGCAGTTACCATTCCGGCGCCAGCGAAGATTTGGCCGCCGCCATTACGCACCTGCGAAGCAAGCGCCCGTTAGCACCGTTGTATGCAGTGGGCTATTCCCTGGGCGGCAACGTGCTGCTCAAGCATTTGGGAGAAACCGGCGAAGACTCCGGCCTGCAAGGCGCAGCGGCGGTATCGGTGCCATTTCGCCTGGATCAGTGCGCAGACCGCATTGGCCTGGGATTCTCTCGTGTGTACCAAAAGCATTTCATGCGCGAGATGCTGGCTTACATCCGCGTCAAGGAGCGCCAGTTTCTCCAGGATGGCCGTGAAGAAGGACTGAAAGCCATCTCCGCCCTCGGCTCACTGGAAAAAATGCGCACCTTCTGGGACTTCGATGGCCGGGTCACTGCGCCACTGCATGGTTACCTGAGCGCCGAGGACTATTACCGTCGGGCCTCCAGCCGGTATTTCCTGGGCGCGATCCGCACGCCGACCCTGATTATCCAGGCCGCCGACGATCCCTTCGTATTCGCCCACAGCCTTCCCGAGGCCAGCGAACTGTCGGCTTGCACCGAGTTCGAGTTGCTGGCCAAGGGCGGCCATGTCGGGTTTGTCGATGGCACGCTGAAGCGGCCGGGGTACTACCTGGAGCGGCGGATTCCGGCCTGGTTGCTCAGTCGCCCGTCGCAACAACCCGCTTCGGATCGGTAATCCACTCACTCCACGACCCGGCATACAGCTTGCCCAACGGATAACCCGCCAGACTCAGGGCGAACAGGTTGTGGCAGGCCGTCACCCCGGAGCCGCAATACGCCACCAGTTCATCCGCAGAGCGCCCATCAAGCTTGTCAGCAAAGCGCTGCTTGAGTTGATCGACCGGCAGAAAGCGGCCATCGCTGCCCAGGTTTTCGTTGAACGCGGCACATTGCGCACCGGGAATGTGCCCGGCCACCGGATCAAGGGGTTCCACATCACCGCGAAAACGCGGCTGGGCGCGGGCGTCGATCAAGGTCAGGCCCGGCTCGCCAAGACGCTTTTGCAGGTGTTCGGCGTCCAGCAACAAGCGATTGTCAGGCGCCCCCGTAAACGTCCCGACTTCAATCACCGGTGCATCCAGGCTCAGCGGTAAACCGGCGGCATGCCAGGCTTTCAATCCGCCATCAAGGATAAATACGCCATCGCGCTTGCCCAGCCAGGCCAGCAACCACCAGCCACGGGCGGCAAATGCACCGGGGCCGTCGTCGTACAGCACCACATCGCTGTCACCATTAACGCCCCAAGCCCGTAACTGCCCGACCAACTTGTCTGGCGCCGGCAGCGGATGGCGCCCGGTCACGCCCTTGGTCACCGGCCCGCTGAAGTCTCGTTCCAGGTCAGCAAAGCTGGCGCCTTCGATATGCCCTTCGGCATAGCTGCAAAGACCGTAATCCGGGTCTTCCAGGGCAAAGCGGCAATCCAGGATCACCAGTGCACCGGTCTTCTGGCGTTCGGCCAGTTGCTGGGGGCTGATCAGTTGGGCAAGCGGCATAGCGAACTCCCATGAATAGGTCAGAAAGGTTCTACTTCACGTCTTCCAGTGCCTGGCTCAGCGGCACGTAAAACTCCTTGAACAGTGCGTCCACCGCATCAAAAGCCTGCGGCGTGACAAACCCGGCTTCCAGCACCAGCACCTGATACACCCCGCGCTTGATCGCCTCGGCGCTCAGGTGCGCTGAGTTTTCGTTGGTGGTGCACAAAAAACGCACCCAGGAGGTAAGGATGATCCAGGCATTGAGGGTCAGGGCCTCCGTCTGCACCGGGTTCATGTTCAGGATGCCGGCGTCGACAAAACCCTTGTAGATAGCGCTGCCCTGAATCAGGCAACGTTGAGAAAAACGCCGGTAGCCGGTGGCCAGTTCCGGATCGCTTTCCAGCAGATGTTCCAGGTCGCGGTGCAAAAAGCGGTAGCGCCACATGCCGGCCAGCACCGCTTGCAGGTAGAAACGCTTGTCTTCGACGGTCACGGCACGGCCTTGAGGTGGACGCAGGAAACTGTCGACCAGGGCTTCGTACTCGCGAAACAGCACGGCGATAATCGCCTGCTTATTGGGGAAGTGGTAGTACAGGTTACCCGGAGAAATCTCCATATGGGCGGCGATATGGTTGGTGCTGACACTGCGCTCACCTTGCTGGTTGAACAGTTCCAGGCTGGTTTGCACGATGCGCTCGCTGGTCTTTACTCGTGGTGCCATGGGGGATCAGCTTCGATTACCAGTGGTGCGGGCATCTTACGACCTATCCTTGTCAGGATAAATCCAAGTGTTACTGCAATGTCATTTGACAACTTAGAGCAATAACTCTAAAAACTCATTCATTCCAATAAAAAGTCGGGAACTGCCATGTCTGCCAACGTTGCCTACCTGCAAGATTCCCAAGCGCTGGATCAGCTACAGGGGCTGTTCGACATCCAGCGCCGGGCCTACGCCGCCAACCCCATGCCGCCGGCCGCACAACGCCAGCAATGGCTCAAGGCCTTGCGAGATCTGCTCAGCGATGAACGCCAGGCGCTGATCGACGCCATCAGCAGTGATTTCAGCCATCGCAGCGCCGACGAAACCCTGTTCGCCGAGTTGATGCCCAGCCTGCACGGCATTCATTACGCCAGCAAACACCTCAAGGGCTGGATGAAACCGTCCCGTCGCGCTGTAGGCATTGCCTTCCAGCCCGCCTCGGCCAAGGTTATTTATCAACCGTTGGGCGTGGTCGGGATTATCGTGCCCTGGAACTACCCGTTGTACCTGGCCATCGGCCCGCTTGTCGGCGCTCTGGCGGCCGGTAATCGGGTGATGCTCAAGCTCAGTGAATCCACCCCCGCTACCGGGCAGTTGCTCAAGGCCCTGTTGGCGAAGATCTTTCCCGAAGACCTGGTCTGCGTGGTGCTCGGCGAAGCCGAAGTGGGCATCGCGTTTTCCAGGCTGCGTTTCGATCACCTGCTGTTCACTGGCGCCACCAGCATCGGTAAGCATGTAATGCGTGCGGCGGCCGAGCACCTGACGCCTGTCACGCTGGAGCTGGGTGGCAAGTCGCCGGCAATCGTTTCAGCAGAGGTACCGCTCAAGGACGCCGCCGAGCGGATCGCCTTCGGCAAGACGTTGAATGCCGGACAAACCTGCGTGGCGCCGGACTACGTACTGGTGCCGGAAGACCGTGTCGATAGTTTCGTCGAGGCCTACAGCAAGGCAGTTCGCGGGTTTTATCCGACCCTGGCCGACAACCCGGACTACACAGCGATCATCAACGAACGGCAATTGGCCCGGCTCAACGGTTACGTCAAGGACGCTACCGACAAGGGCGCGACTCTGATCCCGCTGTATGACCAGGGCCAGGGGCGGCGCATGGCCCACAGCCTGCTGCTGAATGTCAGCGACGAGATGACGGTGATGCAGGACGAAATCTTCGGCCCAGTGCTGCCCATCGTCCCGTATCGCGGCCTCGATCAAGCCTTTGCCTACATCAACCAGCGCCCTCGCCCACTGGCTCTGTATTACTTCGGCTACAACAAGGCCGAACAGAATCGCGTGCTCCATGAAACCCACTCCGGCGGCGTGTGCCTGAACGACACCCTGTTGCATGTGGCCCAGGACGATATGCCTTTTGGCGGTATCGGCCCCTCGGGCATGGGCCATTACCACGGCCACGAAGGTTTCCTGACGTTCAGCAAGGCCAAGGGCGTGTTGGTGAAGCAACGCCTGAACGCGGCGAAATTGATTTATCCGCCCTATGGCAAATCGATCCAGAAGTTGATCCAGAAGCTGTTTGTCCGCTAACAAACCCATCACCGGGATAACAATAAGAATGAACCCTAGCCTGATTGAAACACCTGGGTTGTCGCGGCGCGGAGTCCTGAAAGTAGGCCTGTGTGCCAGTGCGTTCCTGGCAACCGCAGGCGTAGGCGCCAGCCTTAGCGGTTGCTCCAGCAGCACCCCCGCCAGCGGCTTTGCCATGTTGCGCAGCAGTGACCTACCGTTTTTACGGGCGGTGATTCCAGTGCTGCTGGAAGGCGTGGCCAGCGCCCAGGAAGTGGCAGCTGGAATTGAAGACACGCTGAAAAAACTCGATTACAGCTTGCAACACCTGTCACCGGAGATGTTCAAGCTGACCCAGCAGTTATTTGACGTGCTGGGCATGGCCATCACCCGCGGGCCATTGACCGGCGTGTGGGGCAGTTGGGAAAACGCCAGCCGCGAGCAGATCCGCAACTTCCTGCACCGCTGGGAGAACAGCTACCTGAACCTGCTGCGCATGGGCCAGGGCTCGCTGCTCAAGCTGGTGATCATGGCCTGGTATTTCCGAGCCCAATCCTGGGCCCATTGCGGGTATCCCGGCCCGCCCAGGATCTGATCTGCATCCCTATAAAAACAAGAGAAGACACTGATGCCCGTACCTGATCTGTTCCGCGACGGCATGGCCCGCGGCTGGAAAACCCATAACGGCGCCGCCCTCGACCAGGACCTGACCCTGGAAGCCGATGTCGCGATCATCGGCAGCGGCGCAGGTGGTGGCACCACTGCCGAAATCCTCAGCGCCGCCGGCTACAAGGTGCTGTTGATCGAGGAAGGCCCGCTCAAGACCAGCAGCGACTTCAAGATGCTTGAGGACGAGGCCTACGCCAGCCTGTACCAGGAAGGCATCGGCCGGATGAGCAAGGACGGTGCCATCACCATCCTCCAGGGCCGCGCAGTGGGCGGCACCACGTTGATCAACTGGACCTCCAGTTTCCGCACGCCCGACCCGACGCTCGCCCACTGGGCCAGTGAATACGCGATCAAGGGCCACAGCAGCGCCGAAATGGCGCCCTGGTTCGAGAAAATGGAACAGCGCCTGGGCATCGCGCCCTGGGCTATCCCACCCAACGCCAACAACGATGTGATCCGCAAAGGCTGTGAAAAGCTCGGCTACAGTTGGCATGTGATCCCGCGCAACGTGCGCGGCTGTTTCAACCTGGGTTATTGCGGCATGGGCTGCCCGGTCAACGCCAAGCAATCGATGCTGGTGACCACCATCCCGTCGACGTTGGAGCAAGGCGGCGAACTGCTGTATCTGGCCCGCGCCGAACGCCTGAAGTTCAGCGGCGACACCATCACCAGCCTGGAATGCGTGGCGATGGACTCACGCTGCGTGGCGCCCACAGGCCGAAAAATTACGGTGAAGGCCAAGCATTACGTACTGGCGGGCGGCGGTATCAATAGCCCGGCGCTGCTGCTGCGTTCGGACGCGCCCGACCCCCATTCCCGGCTGGGCAAGCGGACCTTCCTGCACCTGGTGAATTTTTCCGCTGGGCTGTTCGACGAGGTGATCAACCCGTTCTATGGCGCGCCGCAGTCGATCTATTCCGACCATTTCCAATGGCAGGACGGCACCGCCGGCAAAATGTCCTACAAGCTTGAAGTGCCTCCGCTGCACCCCGGACTGGCCAGCACCTTACTCGGTGGTTATGGCACGCAAAACGCCCTGGACATGGGCCAGCTACCCAATACCCACGCCATGCTCGCGCTACTGCGGGACGGTTTTCACCCCGACAGCCAAGGCGGCAGTGTCGAACTACGCGGCGACGGCACGCCAGTGCTCGACTATCAAGTCTCGCCCTACGCCTGGGACGGCTTGCGCCGCGCCTTCCACAGCATGGCCGAGATCCAATTTGCCGGCGGAGCCAAGTCGGTGATGCCGCTGCACAATGATGCGCGCTACGTGAACACCCTGGCCCAAGCGCGCAGCATGATCGATGGCCTGAACCTGGAATTGCACCGCACACGGCTGGGCAGTGCCCACGTGATGGGCGGTTGCGCCATGGGCGACGAGCCGAAAAACGCCGTAGCCGACAGCCTCGGCCGCCATCATCAGTTGCGCAATCTGTCGATCCACGATGGCTCTTTATTCCCCACCAGCATCGGCGCCAACCCACAGCTTTCGGTGTATGGGCTGACGGCGCAACTGGCAACAGCACTGGCAGAACGTCTGAAAACAGCCTGAAAAAGCAGACTATTCGCGGTGTCTATAGTGCTTTCTTCTGAATAAGTTGACTTGGCCGACCGGGATGGCTGCGATACCATCCGGTTCCCCAACGGACTCCGCCAGGACGACGCGATGAACCGAGTGTTGTACCCAGGTACCTTCGACCCTATTACCAAGGGCCATGGTGATCTGGTCGAACGCGCCTCGCGCTTGTTCGACCACGTGATCATCGCGGTCGCCGCCAGCCCCAAGAAAAACCCGCTGTTTCCCCTGGAACAGCGCGTGGAGCTGGCCCGTGAGGTCACCAAGCATCTGCCCAACGTCGAAGTCGTCGGCTTCGCCACGCTGCTGGCGCATTTCGCCAAGGAACAGAACGCCAATGTATTCCTGCGCGGCCTGCGAGCGGTGTCGGACTTCGAATATGAATTTCAGCTGGCCAACATGAACCGTCAATTGGCGCCGGACGTGGAAAGCCTGTTTCTTACGCCGTCGGAGCGTTATTCGTTCATTTCCTCGACCCTGGTCCGGGAAATCGCCGCGCTGGGCGGTGACATCACCAAGTTTGTCCACCCTGCGGTAGCCGATGCGCTGACCCTACGCTTCAAGAAATAAAATAATTGTGGCGAGCGGGTTTACCCGCGCCGGACTGCGCAGCAGTCCCATTTTTGGGGCCGCTTCGCAGCCCAACGCGGGTAAACCCGCTCGCCACAGCTCGCACTGCGGGCGCCAATGCGGCACAATTGCGCGCATTAGTTTTCAGATGCCTTGGCCATGTGCCCTGGCAGGAGTCCCCATGTCCCTGATCATCACCGACGATTGCATCAACTGCGACGTTTGCGAACCCGAGTGCCCGAACGCCGCCATTTCCCAAGGCGAAGAGATCTATGTGATCGACCCGAACCTGTGCACCCAATGCGTCGGCCACTACGACGAACCCCAGTGCCAGCAGGTTTGCCCGGTGGATTGCATTCCGCTGGATGAGGCTCATCCAGAGACGCAAGAGCAGTTGATGGAGAAGTATCTGGTGATTACCGGGAAGGCTTAAGGATTAGCTCGGCCCAAGTGCTTCCCCTTCAATCAGCTCTGGCACCTGGGGCAAAACACGCTCGCCCGCTGCCCCAGCTTCACTTCGCGCAACTCGGTCCCGCAGACTTTGCAGCCCGCCCCGCCACGGCCATAGACGAACAATTCCTGCTGGAAATACCCCGGCTGCCCGTCGCCGCCGATAAAGTCCCGCAGTGTAGTGCCGCCGCGCTCGATGGCGGCGGCGAGAATGCGCTTGATCTCAATCGCCAGCTTCAAATAGCGCCCACGGGAAATGCCTCCGGCCGCACGGCGCGGGTCGATCCCGGCAGCGAACAACGCTTCAGTCGCGTAGATATTGCCCACCCCCACCACCACCGCGTTGTCCATGATGAACGGCTTCACCGCTATGGACCGCCCACGGGACATCTGGAACAGGCGCTCGCCATCAAACAGGTCGGTCAACGGCTCCGGCCCCAGGCGAACCAGCAGTTCATGGTTGAGCGGGTCCAGGCTCCAGAGCATCGCACCGAAACGTCGAGGGTCGGTGTAACGCAGGGCCAGGCCCGACTCCAGCTCGATGTCCACATGCTCATGCTTGGCCGCCGGCAGGCCGACCTCCACCAGCCGCAGATTGCCCGACATACCCAAGTGGCTGATCAAGGTGCCCACTTCGGCATTGATCAACAGGTACTTGGCCCGCCGCTCCACCAGCACGATGCGTTGCCCGGAAAGCCGCACATCCAGGTCTTCGGGGATCGGCCAGCGCAAGCGCCGGTCACGCACCACCACGCGGCTGACCCGCTGGCCTTCCAGGTGTGGCGCAATACCGCGCCGGGTGGTTTCGACTTCGGGTAACTCGGGCATGTTTACCTCTGGTATGAAGGGGCCGTGAATAAAAGATCAGTGCGTACCCAGCTCGCGAATCGACAACTTCAGGCTCTCGAAGTCGTAATCCGACAAACCGACGTAATCGAGCACCAGATGGCCGATGCTGTTCCACTCGTGGTCATCCACCTGATTGCCCAGCACCCGGTAAGAGGCGCAAATATGCTCGGCCATTTTCAGGATCGCCAGCAGGTTTTTCAGCGGGCTGTTGCGCGCAGATTCGTCGCTGAAAATCGCCAGGGCGTTGTGGTGGTTGGCGATGGCGTTGGTCACGTGCTCCGGCAAGCGCCAGGATTTGGCCGTGTAATAGCCGACTACCGCATGATTGGTATTGAACGCCCGATTTTCGGTATCGACCACGCGGCACTCCGGGCCAGCGCAGGCGTAGGACTCTTCCAGCACCGCCATGTAATCAGGGAAGCGCTTGAGCATCAGCGGTACGCCACAATCGTGAAACAGCCCCAGGGCATAGGCTTCGTCCACAGCCTGGGAGCCAGTGCGCTTGGCCAGGGTCAGGCACGTCATGGCGACGTCCTGGGCGGTGTCCCAGAACCGGTTGAGGGTGACGATGGTGTCGTCGCTCATCTCTCCCTTGATCGACTGGGCGTTGATCAGGTTGATGATCGAGCGGCTGCCCAGCAGGTTTACCGCCCGTTGGATCGAAGCAATCTTGTTGCTCAGGCCGTAATACGGCGAGTTGACGATCTTCAGCAACGAGCCGGAAAGGCCCGGGTCCTGGGCGATCAGCCGGGCAATCACTTCCAGGTCCGGGTCGGGCATGTACTGCTCCATCTGCAAATCCACCATGATTTGCGGTTGAGGCGGCACGCTGATGCCTTGCAGGGCCTGCTGGATCTGTTCGGCGGAAAGCTCTTGGGACATAAGTTCATACTCTGGGCTAGGCGGCGATTCTAACCCTTATAAAGGATGGGTCGACACCTTCCCGCACATCCGGCGGCGCGATCAATTGCTACACAACAGGGTATACTCCCGCTCTTTTTTCCGGAGCGACGTCATG
Source organism: Pseudomonas sp. C321 (assembly GCF_055407105.1). NCBI lineage: Bacteria > Pseudomonadati > Pseudomonadota > Gammaproteobacteria > Pseudomonadales > Pseudomonadaceae > Pseudomonas > Pseudomonas sp. C321. Next base: position 266,427 of record NZ_JBUZRB010000002.1, read on the forward strand.
TCCCTGCCAAGCCTGCGTCTCAAAGCCAACGCCGATCGTCGTTTGCGCAACGGCCACCTGTGGGTCTACAGCAACGAAATCGACGTGGCCGCCACCCCACTTCATGGCTTCAAGGCAGGCGACCAGGCGATTCTGGAAGCGGCCGGCGGCAAGCCGTTGGGCATCGTGGCCATGAGCCCGAACAACCTGATCTGCGCCCGCCTGTTGTCCCGCGACGTCAAGTTGCCCCTGGACAAATCCCTGCTGGTCCACCGCATAAACGTCGCCCTGTCCCTGCGCGATCGCCTGTTCGACAAGCCGTTCTACCGTCTGGTGTACGGCGATTCCGACTTGCTGCCGGGTCTGGTGGTCGACCGTTTCGGCGACATCCTGGTGGTACAGATCGCCTCGGCGACCATGGAAGCCCATAAAGACGACGTGATCGCCGCGCTGACCCAAGTGCTCAAGCCCAGCGGTATCCTGTTCAAGAACGACTCCGCCGCCCGCGACGCCGAAGGCCTCAACCGCTACGTCGAAACCGTATTTGGCCTGGTGCCGGAATGGGTTGCCCTGGAAGAAAACGGCGTGAAGTTCGAAGCGCCGGTCATCCAAGGCCAGAAAACCGGCTGGTTCTACGACCACCGCATGAACCGCGCCCGCCTGGCCCCTTACGCCAAAGGCAAACGCGTCCTGGACCTGTACAGCTACATCGGCGGCTGGGGCGTGCAAGCCGCCGCGTTCGGAGCCAGTGAAGTGTTCTGCGTTGACTCTTCGGCCTTCGCCCTCGACGGCGTCGAGCGCAACGCAGCGCTGAACGGTGTTGCCGAGAAAATGACCTGCGTCGAAGGCGACGTCTTCGAAGCCCTGAAAGAACTGAAAGCCAGCGAAGAACGCTTCGACGTGATCGTCGCCGATCCTCCTGCCTTCATCAAACGCAAGAAAGACATGAAAAACGGCGAAGGCGCCTACCGCCGCCTCAACGAGCAAGCCATGCGCCTGCTCAGCAAGGACGGCATCCTGATCAGCGCCTCGTGCTCCATGCATTTGCCAGAAGATGACCTGCAGAACATCCTGCTGACCAGCGCCCGTCACCTGGATCGCAATATCCAGATGCTGGAGCGTGGCAGCCAGGGCCCAGATCATCCGGTGCACCCGGCGATTGCCGAGACTCGGTATATCAAGAGCATTACTTGCCGGTTGTTGCCCAATAGCTAAGGCTAAGGCCAGGACCGATTTCAAATTGAAACCGGCCCCACTGTAGGAGCTCGCGAAAAACGCAAGGGCACCGCGGGCTACCTGATAGCGCTGCGTTATCGTTGACGTTTTTCGCGAGCAAGCTCGCTCCTACAGGAAACGAGACACATCCTGACCCACTGTCGAAACGACAACCTCCCGCCCCACGCCTACCGTTTCTCTTCCCATCACGGAAGAGGACGAAGGAATGTCCAACGCACCACATGCACATCATTTACGCACCGGTCGCTACTCGGAACCTGGGCGTTTCTACTTGTTAACTGCCGTTACCCATCAACGACAACCAGCCTTCAAGGATTGGCGCATGGGTCGACTGGTGGTGAACGAATTCAGAAGAGCTGAGGAAGACGGCAAGGCCACCTCCGTGGCGTGGGTGGTCATGCCTGATCACTTCCACTGGCCGGTTGAGCTGCATAGCGGTGACTTGCCGAAGCTGATGCAAGCCACCAAGTCGCGAAGCGCACGAGCCATCAATAAGGCGAGAGGTCTGCACGAGACGCTGTGGCAAAAAGGTTATTTCGACCGGGCGCTGCGTCGCGAAGAGGATCTGAAAGCGATGGCTCGGTACATCGTCGGCAATCCATTGCGAGCCGGGCTAGTCGACCAAATCGGCGAATACTCGCTGTGGGACGCAATGTGGCTCTGAAATGCACACCTCATGTAGGAGCGAGCTTGCTCGCTCCTACAGTGATTGCATTTTACGCACCCACACGTCTCGTAAGCGCTACCTCCACGCTTCTCGCCATTCCCTCCAGCCGCCAGCGGTGTAGAATCGGCCTATTCATCGCCAGTCATCCCCCGGCGGGTTTATGAGCTCAAGGCCAATGCGCACGGCGATCCCGTAACGTTTGAGGCAACTTCCGGACACACGGCCATTTCTGATGTGCTCCAGACGTCAATAGAAGCTCACTCCCCTTAGTACCTGATTAGCCGCCCGGAGTGCTCCATGCCAGATTACCGCTCGAAAACATCCACCCACGGCCGCAACATGGCCGGCGCCCGCGCACTGTGGCGCGCCACGGGGATGAAAGATGACGACTTCAAAAAGCCGATCATCGCTATTTCCAACTCGTTCACCCAGTTCGTACCAGGCCACGTCCACCTCAAGGACCTGGGGCAACTGGTGGCCCGTGAGATCGAACGCGCTGGCGGCGTAGCGAAAGAATTCAACACCATCGCCGTGGACGACGGCATCGCCATGGGTCATGACGGCATGCTGTATTCCCTGCCGAGCCGCGAGATCATCGCCGACTCCGTGGAATACATGGTCAACGCCCACTGCGCCGACGCCATCGTGTGCATTTCCAACTGCGACAAAATCACCCCTGGCATGCTGATGGCTGCCCTGCGCCTGAACATTCCGGTGATTTTCGTCTCCGGCGGTCCGATGGAAGCCGGCAAGACCAAACTCGCCAGCCACGGCCTGGACCTGGTAGATGCCATGGTCATCGCCGCCGATTCCAGTGCTTCTGACGAGAAGGTTGCGGAATACGAGCGTAGCGCCTGCCCAACCTGTGGTTCGTGCTCCGGCATGTTCACCGCCAACTCGATGAACTGCCTGGTGGAAGCCCTGGGCCTTGCCTTGCCGGGCAACGGTTCGACACTGGCCACCCACAGCGACCGCGAGCAGCTGTTCCTGCAGGCCGGGCGCACCATCGTCGAGCTGTGCAAGCGTTACTACACCGACAACGATGAGTCGGTGTTGCCGCGCAACATCGCCAACTTCAAGGCGTTCGAAAACGCCATGACCCTGGATATCGCCATGGGCGGTTCCACCAACACCATCCTGCACTTGCTGGCCGCCGCCCAAGAAGCCGAGATCGACTTCGACCTGCGCGACATCGACCGTCTCTCGCGCCATGTGCCGCAATTGTGCAAAGTCGCGCCGAACATCCAGAAGTACCACATGGAAGACGTGCACCGCGCCGGTGGGATCTTCTCGATCCTCGGCTCCCTGGCCCGTGGCGGCCTGCTGCACACCGACCTGCCGACCGTACACAGCAAGTCCCTCGCCGAGGGTATCGCCAAATGGGACATCACCCAGACTGACGATGAGGCCGTGCACACCTTCTTCAAGGCAGGCCCGGCCGGCATCCCGACCCAGACCGCATTCAGCCAGTCGACCCGTTGGGAAACCCTGGACGACGACCGTGAAAACGGCTGCATCCGCAGCGTCGAACACGCCTACTCCCAGGAAGGCGGCCTGGCCGTGCTGTACGGCAACATCGCCCTCGATGGCTGCGTGGTAAAAACCGCCGGCGTGGATGAGTCGATCCATGTGTTCGAAGGTCGCGCCAAGATCTACGAAAGCCAGGACAGCTCTGTGCGCGGCATCCTCGCTGACGAAGTGAAGGCTGGCGACATCGTGATCATCCGTTACGAAGGCCCGAAAGGCGGCCCGGGCATGCAGGAAATGCTCTATCCGACCTCGTACCTGAAGTCCAAGGGACTGGGCAAAGCCTGCGCCTTGCTGACCGATGGTCGTTTCTCCGGCGGCACTTCCGGCCTGTCCATCGGCCACGCTTCCCCGGAAGCCGCTGCCGGTGGCGCGATTGGCCTGGTGCAAGACGGCGACAAGGTGCTGATCGACATTCCGAACCGCTCGATCAACCTGTTGATCAGCGATGAAGAACTGGCCGCACGCCGGGTCGAGCAGGACAAGAAAGGCTGGAAGCCAGTGGAGAAGCGTCCGCGCAAAGTCACCACCGCGCTGAAGGCTTACGCCCTGCTGGCTACCAGTGCCGACAAGGGTGCCGTGCGTAACAAGGCGATGTTGGACGGGCTGTAAGCCTGCCCTTACCCATAAAAACCGTCGACCATAAAAATGCCCCGCCAAGTGCGGGGCATTTTTTTGTCTGGGTTAACCCGAAAATACTGGGTTCTACTGTGCGGTTGGCCTTCTGTGGCGAGTGGGTTTATCCGCTCTCCACAACAGTTGGGGCTATTGAATCTCATCCGGCTTGACGATCACCCAATTCTTGTCCGCCGTGACCGGCAAGCCTTCCTTGGCCTGGGCCGCAGCGTGCTTGGCCATCATGCCGTTGAGCTGGGTCATGTATTTGTCCTTGCGGTTGACCCACAGGTGGATGCCGCCCTTAGCCACGTCAACATCGTGGAACAGCATGTAGCCGTCACTGGTCGGGGTGTCGCCGCCTACCAGCACCGGTTTTTTCCATTCGTCGATATAGGTCAGGATCGCCGCGTGTTTACCGGCCATCCAGGTCGCCGGGGTCCACAGGTAGGGAGTCAGTTCCAGGCCGAGGTTGGCCTTTTCGTCATACTTGCCAGCGGTGATTTGCTTACGGGCGGTGGTCAGCTCGCCGGTCTTGCGATCCTTGAGCAAAGTGGTGACGCCGATGACGTTCTGTGGCTTGACGTTGTAGCCGTACTTCGGGTCGGCGGCGACCATGCGCACCAGCTCTTCGGAGGCGGCGGTCATCACGTAGACCTCGATGCCGTTTTCCATCAATTTGTTGAACAGTTCAGCCTGGCCGGTAAAGATTTTCGGCGGCTGGACCTCCATGTTCTTCACCACGTCACCCTCGTAGTAGGTAGCCGGGACCGGCTTGCCGGAAGCCATCAACTCATCGACGTAGCCCTTGAGCTCCTTGAGGGTGAAACCGGAAAAAACCTGGGCGACCCACGGATAGCAGACCATGTCGTCGACTTCGCAAAGGCGATAGTAGTAACTGAACAGGCTTTCCTTGTGGTCGGCGGTGTCCTTGAACGGCATCAGCTTCAGTGAAGGATCGAGAGTGTCGCGGGTGATCAAGCCCTTGTTTTCCATGAACGGCAGCAAGGACTCTTCAAGGTCGTAGCGGTAACTGGTGTTGTCCATGTCGAACACCGCGAAGTTACCCTTGTTGGCGTTGGCGGCGATCATTTCGTTCAGTTGCTTGGCGGCAGGTGCAGGCCAGTGCTTCAACTCGGTGGCGGCAAACGCCTGGCTGGCGAGCCCCAGGCAAAGTGCGGCGGCAAATAATCTTGGCGCGAGCTTCATGTGCGTTTTCTCCCTGAGTAAAAGACATCGACGCTAACAAATCCCCGTGACACTTCCCACCACGGGCACGACCGACTGCGTCCTGATCCCGCCACGGGCATACTCCTGAGCGCCAATCCCTTATTCCAAAAACGACAGTCACCATTCCATCTCGGTATTAAATCAATAAATATCAAGCTGTTAGGATCGCCGGTTCGCAATCGCAGGCTCGCGCGATTGGCTGCCCTTTACATGGAGCTTCAATGAATCTGCCCCTGATTCTCAATTTACTGGTGTTTCTCGCCCTGTTGCTGGGCCTGGCACAAACCCGTCGCACCCACTGGAGCCTGGCCAGAAAGGTCTTGCTCGCCCTGGTGCTCGGCGTGGTTTTCGGTGTGATCCTGCACACCATTTATGGTGCCGGTCACCCAGTGCTCAAGGCGTCGATCGGCTGGTTTGACCTGGTAGGCAATGGTTATGTGCAGTTGCTGCAGATGATCGTGATCCCGCTGGTGTTCGCCTCGATCCTCAGCGCCGTGGCGCGGCTGCACAACGCCACAGCCCTGGGCAAGATCAGCTTCCTGACCATCGGCACGCTGCTGTTCACCACGGCTATCGCGGCGCTGATCGGTATCGGCCTGACCAACCTCTTCGGCCTCACCGCCGAAGGCCTGGTGGCCGGCACCCAGGAAATGGCCCGCCTGCAAGTGATCCAGAGCGACTACGCCGGCAAGGTCGCCGACCTGAATGTGCCGCAACTGCTGCTGTCGTTTATCCCGCAAAACCCGTTTGCCGACCTGGCGCGGGCCAAGCCGACGTCGATTATCAGCGTGGTGATTTTCGCTGCATTCCTGGGGGTTGCCGCGCTGCAATTGCTCAAGGATGACGTGGCAAAAGGTCAGAAAGTAATCAACGCCATCGACACCCTGCAAGCCTGGGTGATGCGCCTGGTGCGCCTGGTGATGACGCTGACCCCTTACGGCGTACTGGCGCTGATGACTAAGGTGGTCGCCAGCTCCAACCTGCAAGACATCGTCAAGCTGGGCAGTTTCGTGGCGGTGTCCTACCTGGCCCTGGGGCTGATGTTTGTGGTCCACGGCCTGCTGCTGTCCCTTTCCGGGATCAACCCGCTGCGGTTTTTCCGCAAGGTCTGGCCGGTGCTGACCTTTGCCTTCACCAGCCGCTCCAGCGCCGCAAGCATCCCGCTGAGCATTGAAGCGCAGACCCGGCGCCTGGGCATCCCGCAATCCATCGCCAGTTTTGCTGCCTCGTTTGGTGCGACCATCGGCCAGAACGGTTGCGCCGGCCTCTACCCGGCCATGTTGGCGGTAATGGTGGCGCCGACCGTGGGCATCAACCCGCTGGACCCGCTGTGGATTGCCACGCTGGTGGCGATTGTGACCTTGAGTTCGGCGGGCGTGGCCGGCGTGGGTGGCGGTGCGACATTTGCCGCGCTGATCGTGCTACCAGCCATGGGCTTGCCGGTGTCACTGGTGGCGTTGCTGATTTCGGTTGAGCCATTGATCGACATGGGCCGTACGGCGTTGAACGTCAATGGTTCGATGACAGCGGGGGCAATTACCAGCCAGATCATGCAGCAGACCGATAAAGAGCTGCTCAATGCCGATAAGCATGCCGAGTTGGCGCAGGCTTAGAATGAACCCTTAACCTGTCGAGATCGTTCCCGCGCGCGTGGGAACGATCTATCGTCAGATCTTTTCCCAAACCTCAAAGTTGAACGCTGGCTTATCGCCTTCGGCCGGATTCTCGACATTCGACACCAGTTTCCACTGGTTCAAGTCAAACTCGGGAAACCACGCATCCCCTTCAGGGCTCAACGCCACTCGCGTCAGATACAGGCGATCCGCCTGCGCAAGGCCCTGCGCATAAAGCTGCGCGCCGCCGATCAGCATCAGCTCATCAACGCCCTGCGCCAAAGCCCACTCTTCAGCTCGCGCCACCGCCGCATCGAGGGACGGATAAACTTGCGCACCTTCAAGCACCAGATCGGTCTGACGGCTGACCACGATATTCAAGCGACCCGGCAACGGCCGACCGAGGGAATCCCAGGTCTTGCGCCCCATGATGATCGGCTTGCCCAGCGTGGTGGCCTTGAAATACTTGAAATCCCCCGGCAAGTGCCAGGGCATGCTGTTGTCGACGCCGATCACACGGTTTTCACCGATGGCTGCAATCAGGCTTAAAGGGAGAGTTTTTTTCATGCTGGCGAGAATACCAGAGGCACACACCGACAAACGAGCGGCATACCCCAACCCACGCCACAGCGGTTATGCTCCAACCTCACTTGCACAACAGGACGGCGCGTGACTGCTCTGACTCCCCTGCACCAACTCTGGCTGACGGAAACCTTGCGCCTGCGTGAAGAACACGCGGGCCCTTTGGAAGACCAGGAAGCCAATCGCCTGGCCCGCAGCACTGGCGGCGACTTGCCGACGCGCATTCAAAACCGCGCCCTGTGGCTGGCCGAACGTGATGGCCTGATCGCCGCCCTGCACCATTGGCTGCAAGGCGCGCGGCTGGCGCTGATGGTATTGGCCGTGATCGCCATCATCAGCGGCGCCGGCCTGGCATTCGCCGCGCTGGGCAACGGCCTGGCGCCGGTCAATGTGTTCTGGGCCCTGGGCAGCCTGCTGGGCTTGAACCTGATCCTGCTCTTGAGCTGGGCCCTGGGCCTGTTGTTTGCCGGCGAGCATGGTGCCAGCCTCGGGCGCCTGTGGTTGTGGCTCAGCGAAAAACTCGCCCGTGACGCCAAGGCCGCGCAACTGGCGCCGGCACTGTTGCTCCTGTTGCAGCGCAAGAAACTCAATCGCTGGGCGGTGGGAGTGCTGGTCAATGGTCTGTGGCTGCTGGCCCTGTTCAGTGCGCTGGTGATCCTGCTGACATTGATGGCGACCCGGCGTTACGGTTTTGTCTGGGAAACCACCATTCTGCGGGCCGATACCTTTGTCAGCGTGACCCAAACCCTCGGCGCCCTGCCCGCACTGCTGGGTTTCAGCGTGCCCACCGTCGAGATGATCCGCGCCAGCGGCGATTCGGCACTGAACATCGAAAGCGCCCGCCAAGCCTGGGCCGCCTGGCTGGTCGGCGTACTGCTGATCTACGGCATCCTGCCCCGACTGATCCTCGCATTGTTGTGCCTGTGGCGCTGGAAACGCGGGCGCACCGCCTTGCGCCTGGACCTCAACCTTCCTGGCTACAGCCAACTGCGTGAGCGCTTGATGCCCAGCAGCGAGCGCCTTGGGGTCAACGACGCCGCGCCCGAACAGCTTCATCACGTGACCGGTGGCGTCAGCACCCTGGAAAGCGACGGCGCCCTGCTGGTGGCCATCGAGCTTGATGATCAACGCCCTTGGCCACCGAAACTGCCCGCCAACGTCAAGGACGCCGGCATCCTCGACAGCCGCGAATCGCGGCACAAGCTGCTGGAGCAATTGACCCGTTTCCCGCCCGCGCGCCTGGCCATCGCCTGCGACCCGCGCCGTTCGCCAGATCGCGGCAGCCTGGCGCTGATCGCCGAACTGGCCCGCAGCGCCACGGCCACCCGTGTCTGGCTTCTGCAAGCGCCGCCGGGCCAGGCCCTGGATGCAGAACGCCTTGGCGATTGGCATACAGCCTTGCAGCAGTTGCAATTGCCATTCGCCGACTGCGCGCCGCTCAATTGGCTGGAGACAGGTCATGACTAAACCGCTGAAACTTGCCGTGGTCGGCCACACCAATGTCGGCAAGACCTCGCTTCTGCGCACCCTGACTCGGGATGTGGGCTTTGGTGAAGTCTCCCATCGCCCGAGCACCACCCGCCATGTCGAAGGCGCGCGTCTGTCGGTGAACGGCGAAGCCCTGCTGGAGCTGTACGACACCCCCGGACTGGAAGATGCCATCGCCCTGCTCGACTATCTCGAACGTCTGGACCGCCCCGGCGAACGCCTCGACGGCCCGGCCAGGCTGGCGCGTTTTCTGGAAGGCAGCGAAGCCCGGCAGCGTTTCGAACAGGAAGCCAAGGTCCTGCGCCAGTTGCTGGCCTGCGACGCCGGGCTCTACGTAATCGACGCCCGCGAACCGGTGCTGGCCAAATACCGCGACGAACTGCAAGTGCTGGCCAGCTGCGGCAAACCGTTGTTGCCGGTGCTCAATTTTGTCAGCAGCGCTGAACACCGCGAGCCAGACTGGCGCGAAGCCCTGGCCCGCCTCGGCCTGCATGCGCTGGTGCGCTTCGACAGCGTGGCACCACCAGAGGACGGCGAGCGGCGGCTGTATGAAAGCCTGGCCCTGTTGCTGGAGCATTCCCGGCCACAACTGAAGCGGCTGATTATTGATCAAGAGGCCCAGCGCCAGGCCCGTCATCAAAGCGCCGCCCGGCTGATCGCCGAGCTGCTGATCGACTGCGCCGCCTGCCGGCGTAGCGTGGTCAGCGAGGCCGATATCGAACAGCAAGCCATCAGCGAACTGCGCAAAACCGTACGCCAGCGCGAACAACGTTGTGTAGAAGCCCTGCTCAAGCTGTTCGGCTTTCGCCCACAGGATGCCGCCGCCAGTGATTTACCGCTGCTGGATGGCCGCTGGGGCGACGACCTGTTCAATCCGGAAACGCTCAAGCAACTGGGTGTGCGGGTTGGCGGCGGTATCGCGGCCGGCGCGGCGGCGGGTGCGGGTGTGGATTTATTGGTCGGCGGCCTGACCCTCGGCGCTGCCGCCCTGGCCGGGGCCATCGCCGGTGGCGCGCTGCAAACCGCCCGCAGTTATGGCAGCCGCCTGCTGGGCAAGATCAAGGGCCAGCGGGAACTGACCGTCGATGACAGCGTGTTACGCCTGTTGGCCCTGCGCCAGCGGCAACTGCTCAAGGCCTTGAACCTGCGAGGCCATGCGGCCATGCACAGCATCAAGGTCGATACCCCCCAGGACAAGACCTGGCGCGAAGGCAAGCTACCTGAAGCGCTGAACAAGGCCCGGGCCCATCCGCAATGGTCGTCCCTCAACCCTCACGCCAAACTGAGCCAAGCCGAGCGCCAGGAACAGATCGAAGCACTGGCCCTGCGTCTGGACGAAACCTAAGCAGCCAACAAGCGCTGGGCCTTGGCCTTCAAGAGGCCTAGGTCCAGCACCGGCACATGCATTTCCTTGGCCTGCTCATCCCAGTGGCGCATACGCAGACTCACGGCGCATAACGGGTCCTGCTCAAACGCCCGCGCTTCATCTGCCGTCATGACGCCCCCCTGATAACCCAGTGTGCGGCGGCTGGCTTCACTCAGACGCGCGTAGTAATCCGGCTGGCTGAACGTCAGGTAGCGCTTGGCCTGGACGTGATACTCCACCAGTTTCGCCATCCGCTCGCTGAAACCGGCCCGCCGCAAATAATCAGCCCCCAGCCGCTCATGGCTGACCACGCCATAACCGCCCATGTTCTCGCCGCCCTGGCCGCAAAGATGGCCGATGTCATGGAAAAACGCCGCCAACACCACCTCATCATCGAAACCTTCGGCCATGGCCAGTTGCGCGGCCTGGGACATGTGCTCGATCTGCGACACCGGTTCGCCGATGTAATCGGCTGAGCCATGTTGCTCGTAAAGGCCGAAGACTTCGGCAATGGCGTGTTCAACCTTCATTCAGCTCCTCCCCACAGATCGGTGATATTGCCCTCGGCCATCGCCGGCCCCACGCTCATGCCCACGCCGGTGTGCATCAACGCCGCACTCACACCCGGCGCCACCCGCAAGAACGAAAACGGCCCCGGCCCGCGGGAACCATAAACGCCCTGCCAGCGTTCCAGCACCTGAATTTCGCAGCCTAGCGTGTGCTCGGCCAGTTCGATCATCCAGTTATCCACCTGTTCGGCGTTGAATGGTGAGGGATCGCTACCGTAATGGTGGGAATCGCCGATGATCAGTTCACCATAAGGCGTCGGGCTGATCAGCAGATGGATGCCGTTTTCGTGCAGGTGTGGCGTGTCACGAAGGATTTGTGCCTGTACCGCCGCCGCTTCCGGCAGGTCAGCGAAGGCACCGTAATGCACGCAGCTCAGGCCGGTCAGCAGTGCGTGCTGCAGATTCAAATCTACCTGAGGCTGGGCCCGCAGCATTTGCAGGCGGCAGGTTTGCGGATTGAGTTCGGCAATGTGCTCGGCCAGCAGGGTTTGGTAGTCATGACCGGAGCAGACGATGATCTGCTCACCGCGAAAAGTCCCGGCGGTGGTATGCACCTGACCGGGCTCGACGTCGCGTACCAACGTGGAAAAGTGAAACTCCACCTTGAGTTCGCGACTCAGGTAGTTGATCAACGCCGGGATAGCTTCGCGCGAATACAGCTGCTGATCGTCCTGGCCAAGGAGCGCAGCACGGTGATGGCGGAACTGGCCGCCGTACAGATCATTCATCGCAGCGCCCTGTAGCAGCTCAACACGGTAGCCATGCTCCCGGGCGCGGCCGGCGCAAAAAGCTTCCAGCAAATGTTCTTCCGCTTCGGTGCGGGCAAACAAGTAGGAGCCGTTGCGCTTGAGCTGAATGCCGGCCAACTGCGCCCATTGGCCCCAGATGTCACGGCTTTGCCGTGCCAGGTCGAGCATCGGCCCTGGCGGCTGGCCGGTGACCAGGGCCTGGCCGAAGTTGCGCACCGAGGCGCCCAACGGCGTGGCGCTGCGCTCGAACACCTTGACCCGCAAGCCACGCTTGGCAGCGGCGTAGGCATGGGAAAGGCCGAGGATGCCAGCGCCGATGATCAGTAGATCACTGTGGTGTGTCATGAATTTCGCTGCCCCTTGTAGGAGCGAGCTTGCTCGCGAAGAACGTTAACGATGACTCGGGCATCCTGAATGCACGCGTCGCTCTCAGGTTTTTCGCGAGCAAGCTCGCTCCTACAGTAACGGTGGTAGTTATTGTTTTTCCGACTTGCCGTCATAGCGCTTGCGCCATTCGGTCAGGATGTTGTCGCGGTTTTTCGAAGCCCAGGCGAAGTCGTTCTTGATCAGCCGTTGCTCATAGTCAGCCGGCAATTCGGTCTGCGGCTTGGCAAGCCCCGGCTGGGCGAGCACGGCGAAGTTCTCTTTATACAGGTCCATCGCAGCAGTGCTGGCAGAGAAGTCGGCGAGCTTCTTCGCCGCGTCCTCATGAGCGGTGCCCTTGATTACGGCGGTGGCTTCGATGTCCCAACCCAGGCCCTCTTTGGGCAGCACGATGTCCAGCGGCGCGCCTTGGCGTTTCAACTGAACGGCTGGGTATTCGAAGGAAATCCCGATCGGGAACTCACCGGAAGCCGCCAGCTTGCACGGCTTGGAACCGGAGTGAACATACTGGCCGATGTTCTGGTGCAAGTCGTCCATGTACTGCCAGCCCTGCTTCTCGCCGAAAGTCTGCAGCCAAGCGCTGACATCCAGGAAGCCCGTGCCGGACGACGCCGGGTTGGGCATGACGATCTTGCCCTTGTACTCGGGCTTGGTCAGGTCTTGCCAGCTGATCGGCTTGGTCAGGCCCTGCTTTTCAGCTTCGACAGTGTTGAAACAGATAGTCGCGGCCCACACGTCCATGCCGACCCAGGCCGGAGGGTTGGCGGCGTCACGGTAGTTCGCGCCGATCTTGCCCAGGTCTTTCGGGGCGTAGCTTTGCAGCATGCCTTGTTGATCAAGAATGGCCAGGCTGGACGCCGCCAAGCCCCAGACTGCGTCAGCCTGCGGGCGGGCTTTTTCAGCCAGCAGCTTGGCGGTGATGATCCCGGTGGAGTCGCGCACCCATTTTATTTCAATGTCTGGGTTGGCGGCTTCGAAGGCTTTTTTGTAGGTCTTCAACTGCTCGGCTTCGAGGGCCGTGTAGACGGTCAACTCGGTTTTAGCAGCGAAGGCATTCAGACTGAACGCAGCGAGCACAGCAGCGGCTAACGCCAGGGGCTTGAACATGGTGCAGTTCCTTTTTAATGGGGACGGATTTATTTATTGACCAGGCGCGGTTTGGCGCCAGGCCTGGGAGCGGCGCAACAAACCGCGTGAGGCCCACGCCAGCAGCAGCGATACGCCCGCCGAGGTGAACAGAATGAGCGTGGACATGGCCGCCGCACCGCCAACATTGCCGGCGTCGTCCATGTTCAGAACCGCCACCGCCGCGAGGATGGTGTCGGGGCTGTAGAGGAAGATCGCCGCCGAGACAGTGGTCATCGCCGAGACGAACAGGTAGCGCACGATGTCCAGTAACGCCGGCAGGCAAATCGGCACGGTGACCCGCAGGTAGTGGCGGTAAAGCGGCGCCTTGAGGGACAACGCGGCGGCTTCAAATTCCGCGTCCAGTTGGCGCAGGGCCGTGGTGGCGGTCATTTGTGCGGTGGTCAAATAGTGAGCAATGGTGCACACAACCAGCAGGGTCATGGTCCCGTAGAACACATGCAGCGGGTTGCCGGGGAGGTTGAAAAAGAACACGTAGCCCAGGCCCAGCACCAGGCCCGGTACCGCCATCGGTACGAAACTGAGCATGCGCAATGCCAGGTTCAGGCCGCGTTGGCCGTGGGTCTTTTCCATCAGGTAGGCGCCGGTGAAGATCAGCACGCTGCCGATCAATGCCGTGCACAGGGCCATGGTCAAACTGTTGCGATAGGCCAGCCAGCCGCCGCCCGCCGTGTCGTTGAACTGGTAATGGTTCAGCGACAGCGACAGGTTATAGGGCCAGAACTTCACCAGCGATGAATAGACCGCCATGCCGAACACCAGCAGCAACACCGTACAGATCAGCAGGACGATGGCCAGGTAACAGCCGTCCCGCAGCCGCGATGGCGCAGGTTGAAAGACCTGGGCGCGACCGCTCATGGAGTCACCATGACGACGGCGCAGCCAGGCATCAACGCAAAAGCTGAACAACGCCGGCAGCAGCAGTACCATGCCGATCAAGGCGCCACGGCCAAATTGTTGTTGGCCGACCACCGCTTTGTAAGCTTCCAACGCCAGCACTTGATAGTCGCCGCCCACCACCACAGGCACGCCGAAGTCGGTGATGGTCAGGGTGAACACCAGGCAGAACGCGGCGAATACCGCCTGGCGCGTTGCCGGCCAAGTGATGCTGCGAAAAGCCCGGGCGGGGCTTGCACCCATACTCGACGCCGCGTCGAACAGCCGCGCATCCGCCAGGGACAGCGCCGACAACAGGATCATCAGCGCATGGGGAAAGGTGTAGATCACTTCACCAATGACAATGCCCCAGAAGCCATAGATGTTGTCTGACAGCAGCCCGCGCAACATTCCCTGGTTGCCGAACAGATAGACCAGTGCGATACCCGGCAGCATCGAAGGCGCCATCAGCGGCAGCAATGACATGCCGCGCCAGATGACCTTGCCGGGGATCAGTGTGCGTTGCAGCGCGTAGGCAAACAGGTAGGCCAGCGGTACGACGATGGCCGAGACACTGAGGGAAACCTTCAGGCTATTGCCCAGCAGCCAGTGGAAATTGTCACTGGTGAGCAACTCGCGCGCAGCCACCAGGCCACCGCCCTGCCCATCTTCAGCGCTGAAACCACTCCAGAAGATCGCCAGCAGCGGCAGCAACACCGCCACGCCCAGCAGGAGCAACAGCAGCAGCTTGCCGCCCAGTACGAAAATGCGGTCGCCGAGTTCGGCACGGGAAGCCTGACGAGCCACGTTGTCGGGTATCGGCAGGGTCATGTCGGCGGCCATCTCAGGCAAACACCTGCAGGCTGCGCGGCGGCAGCGCAACCCAGATGTCCTGGGCGCCAAGGCGCGGCATGGCTTCCGGGGCCAGTTCGGCGAGCAGCGGATGGCCGGGCAATTGGTCCAGCTCAAAGCTCATGCGGCAGCGGTTACCGAGGAAGGTGATTTCGCGGACCTTGGCCGGGAACAGGTTTTCCTCATGCACTGGCGGGTTGACGCTGATGGCTTCGGGGCGGCAGAACAAACGACCTGATGCCGCTTTACCAGAGTTTTCGGCCAGGCGCACATTCATCCCGCCGACCTGGGCATGGCTGGCGCTGTTGCGGCTGAACGGCAGCCAGTTGCCTTGGCCGACAAATTCGGCGACGAAAGGCGTGGCCGGGCGATCGTAAATTTCCTGGGGAGTGGCGTATTGCTCGACCTTGCCATTGTTCATCACGGCGATGCGGTCGGCCATCAGCATGGCCTCGTCCTGATTGTGGGTGACCATCAGGGTGGTGATGCCCAGGCGCTGTTGCAATTGGCGCAGTTCGGTACACAGATGCTCGCGCACGCGGGCGTCGAGGGCGGACATCGGCTCATCAAGCAACAACAGCGACGGTGCGGGCGCCAGGGCACGGGCCAGGGCCACGCGTTGTTGTTGGCCGCCGGAGAGTTGGCCGGGGTATTTTTTTTCGCTGCCCAGCAGGCCCACCAGTTCCAGCATCTGCCCGACGCGCTTGCGTACTTCATCGCGGCCGCTGCCGGCCAGGCCGTAGCCGATGTTCGCTTCGACGGTGAGGTTGGGAAACAACGCGTAGGACTGGAACAGAATGCCGTAGTCCCGCGCCTGAGGGGCCAGCAGGGAAACGTCGCGCTCACCCAGGTACAACTCGCCACTGTCCTGGCGCTCCAGCCCTGCGATACAACGCAACAAGGTGGTCTTGCCGCAGCCGGATGGGCCGAGCAGGCACACCAGTTCACCGGCGGCGACATCCAGGGACACGTTGTCCAGAGCGGTAAAGGCGCCGAAACGCTTCTGGATACCGCGCACCTTCATCGGCGCGCCGGGGTTGGTCATGGCTGTGTTCATGGAGGCACCTCATCAAACTGATGAAGGCCATCCTAGGGAGCAAATGCGTAGCTCGTGTGGCAGGAAGGCAAAAGTGAGCGATAGTGGTATTGGTAGATTTGGGTAGGGCTGAACAATTATTTGTGGCGAGCATAGCTTGTGTGGCGAGCGGGCTTGCCCGATCGCCACACAAGGTAGTCAGCCCGCTGGCGACATTTCCTGCGCCAACCCCAGAAAAGCCGCCGGCAACCGCGCGCCCTTTCGCTCCTTGAGGCAGTACAGGTATTCGGCAATCTGCGGCGCATTCTCGATGGTCAGTACCCGCAACTGCGGATCATGGGGCACTTCCTGGCGAGCAATGATGCTGATGCCGATATTGCGCAGCACCGCCTCGCGAATCGATTCCCGACTGCCAATCTCCAGCAGCGGGCCGTAACTCACCCCCGTGCCCTGCAACATTTCTTCGGTCAGCCGCCGAGTGGTGGAACCTGCTTCGCGCATCAATAAGGTGTGCCCGGCCAGAGCGCTCAACGGCACAGGGTCCAGCACCGCCAGAGGATGATTGCGATGTACCGCCAACACCAGCGGATCGGTGCCCAATACCCGACGAATCAGGCGCGGGTCTTCCAGCAATTGCGACGACGCGGCGACATCCACCCGGTAGTCTTCCAGCGCTTCCAGCACCTGCTGGGAGTTGCCGATCTCCACCGAGACTTCCACCTGGGGCAGCCTTTCGCGAAAGGTTTTTACCAAATCGAGGATGTAGTACGGAGCGGTCGCGGCAATTCTCAACGTGCCCTGAACCTGGCCGCTGTTTCGCAGGAAAAACTCGATATCGCTTTCCTGCTGCAACAACGCCTTGACCATCGGTAGCAGCCGCGCACCTTCGTCACTGACCGTCAGGCGGCGCCCGCCCCGATAGAACAGCTCAACCGAATACTGGCTTTCCAGATGGCGAATCTGGGTGGTCACCGTGGGCTGGCTCAGGCCTAGCTTTTTCGCCGCCTGGGTAATGCTACCCAGGCGGGCGACCATATAAAACGCCTTCAGCTCAGCACTCAGCACACCACCCTCTCATCGACTATTTGCGCAACAAGCGCAGACCATTGAACACCACCAGCAGGCTCACGCCCATGTCGGCGAATACCGCCATCCACATGGTGGCCATTCCGAGGAAGGTCACCGCGAGGAAGATCGCCTTGATCACCAGCGCCAGGGCGATGTTCTGCTTGAGGATACTCGACGTTTGCCGCGACAGCCGTATGAATGCCGGAATCTTGCGCAGGTCATCGTCCATCAGCGCCACGTCGGCGGTCTCGATGGCGGTGTCGGTACCGGCGGCGGCCATGGCAAAACCGATCTCGGCACGGGCCAGCGCCGGGGCGTCGTTTATACCGTCGCCAACCATGCCGACCCGATAGCCCTTGCCGTAGAGGGCTTCAATCGCTTGCAGTTTATCGGTGGGCAACAGGTCGCCCTGGGCCTGATCGATGCCGACCTGGGCAGCAATCGCCTGGGCGGTGTGGGTATTGTCGCCGGTGAGCATCAGGGTTTTGATACCCAGGTCGTGTAACTGCTGGATCGCTTCGCGGCTGCTGTCCTTGACGGTATCGGCCACAGCGAACAGTGCCAGCGGGCCGGATTTGTCCAGCAGCAGGACCACGGACTTGCCCTGTTTTTCCAGGGCGAAGAGTTTTTCTTCCAGGGCCGGTGAACACAGGCCCAGTTCTTCCACCAGACGGTGGTTGCCCAGATAGTAGACTTCCCCGTTGATTTCGCCGCGTACACCACGACCGGTCAGGGCTTCGAAGTTATCCACAGCATGCACGGGCAGTTTTTTATCCACAGCCGCGTTGGCGATGGCCAGGGACACCGGGTGATCGGAACGACCGGCAAGGCTCGCCGCCAGTGCCGGCGCACTGTCTTCAAGGTTGGGGAACAGCGCCAGGTAATCGGTTTGCACCGGCTTGCCGTGGGTGATGGTGCCGGTCTTGTCCAGGGCCAGGTAGTCGAGTTTGTAACCGCCCTCCAGGTACACACCACCCTTGATCAGGATGCCTTTGCGGGCGGCTGCAGCCAGGCCACTGACGATGGTCACCGGGGTGGAAATCACCAGCGCACACGGGCAAGCCACTACCAGCAACACCAGCGCGCGGTAGATCCAGTCGAACCAGATGCCGCCCATGAACAGCGGTGGAATCACGGCCACACCCAAGGCAAAGAGGAACACTACCGGGGTGTAGATTTTGGAAAAACTATCGACAAAGCGCTGGGTCGGCGCCCGCGCCCCCTGGGCCTGCTCCACGGCGTGGATGATCCGCGCCAGGGTGGAGTTGTTGGCTGCCGCGGTGACTTTATATTCCAGGGAACCCGCCTGGTTGATAGTGCCGGCGAAAACCTTGTCGCCGACGGTTTTCTCGATGGGCAGGCTTTCACCGGTGATGGGCGCCTGGTCGATGGTCGACTGGCCGGACACCACCTCGCCGTCCAGGCCAATGCGCTCGCCGGGACGAACCCGCACGATAGCGTCCAGTTCGATGGTTTTAACGTCTTTTTCAATCCAGCTTCCGTCAGTCTGACGAACCGTGGCCTGCTCCGGAGTCATCTGCATCAAGCCGCTGATGGCGTTGCGCGCGCGGTCCAGGGACTTGGCCTCGATCAACTCGGCCACAGTGAACAGGAACATAACCATGGCCGCTTCCGGCCACTGGCCGATGAGGACCGCGCCAGTCACGGCGATGCTCATCAGGGCGTTGATGTTCAGGTTGAGGTTTTTCAGGGCTATCCAGCCCTTTTTATAGGTGGTGAGGCCGCCGCTGAGGATCGACACCAGCGCCACCAAGGCAATCACCCAAGTCGGTGCGGCGTTGGTGAAGTGCAGCACTTCGGCGCCCAAGGCACCGAGGCCGGACAGCGCCAATGGCCACCAGTGTTTCTTGGCCGGAGGCGCGGCGGCGGCGATACCTTCTTCGATCGGATCGGCCTGCATCCCCAGAGACTTGATGGCCTCGATGATCGGTGCCGTTGTCGGCAAGTCATGGGTCACACCGAGGACGCGGTTGATCAGGTTGAATTCCAGTTGTTGCACGCCAGCGAGCTTGCCCAGTTTGTTCTGGATCAGCGTCTGCTCGGTGGGGCAGTCCATGGCTTCGATGCGGAAGGTGCTCAACCTGGAGCCTGCGGTGGGCGCTTCGCTCAATTGCACCAAGGACGGTGCCGCGGCGCCGGAGCAGCAAGAGCTGCCATGATCATGCTTTTGCACAGGCTGAAGCTTTTCGCCGTGGTCATGATCATGCTTGTGCGGGGTGTGGATAGAGTCGCTCATTGGTCGGGTCCGGAAAGGTGCCTGTTGCCAAGTAAAGACCCTGTAGCCACTATAGGGTCAAGCACCCTTTTGGAGATTGCTGCGATGAAGATCGGTGAATTGGCAAAACTGACGGATTGTCAGGTGGAAACCATCCGTTATTACGAGAAGGAAGGCCTGCTGCCGCCGCCCGCGCGCAGCGAGGGCAATTACCGCTTGTACACCCAGGCCCACACCGAGCGGCTGACCTTTATCCGCAACTGCCGCAGCCTGGACATGACCCTTGAGGAAATTCGCAGCCTGCTGGGTTTGCGAGATAGCCCGCAGGACCAGTGCGAAAACGTCAATGCACTGATCGACGAGCACATCCACCACGTCAAGGCGCGGATCGATGGGTTGTTGGCGTTACAGGAACAGTTACTCGACCTGCGCCAGCGTTGTGGCGAAGGGCCGGATATTGATCAATGTGGGATTTTGAAGCGACTGGAGGTCAGCGGAGGTGTGGCGGCGAGTGAGGCGCAGCATTCCCATGTGGGCAGGAGCCACGGCCACTAAAATCGCCCCTGTGGCGAGCGGACTTGCCCGCTCGCCACAACAAGTCGGCCCTATGTCAGACCGCCATCGGCGCTGTCATCGGCGCATGGTGCTCGTAACCTTCCAGCGAGAAATCGCTCGGTTCGATCTGCTCCAGCCACTCCGGCTGGTACACACCCGTCTTGGCAAACTCCGGCACACGGTCACTGATCACCAGCTTGGGCGCCGCGAACGGCTCGCGCTTGAGCTGTTCGTTGAGCATGTCCAGATGGTTTTCGTAGACGTGGGCGTCACCGATAAAATAGGTGAACCAGCGCGGCGTGTAACCCGTCAGACGGCCGATCAGGCTCAACAGCGCGGCGCCCTCGGTGAGGTTGAACGGCGTGCCCAGGCCTAAATCGTTGGAGCGAATATAGAGCGTCAAGGATATTTCCCTGGTCTCAACGTTGGGATGGAACTGGTACAGCAGGTGGCACGGCGGCAAGGCCATTTCATCGAGCTGGGCGCAGTTCCAACCATGGAACAGGATACGCCGGCTGCCCGGGTCCTTGATGATGGTGTCGACGCACTGGCGAATCTGGTCAATGGCCTTGTACAGCACCACATAGGCCTGACCGTCTTCCTCGCCTTCGGCGATTTGGCGGTAACCCTGGCTTAGGGTCTGCTCGATGGCAGCCTGGTTGCTGACCGGAATCTGCTTGTACGCCGGCCATTTGCGCCATTGCACGCCGTAGATCTCGCCAAGGTCGTCATCGCCCTGGCGGAACGGGTTGGCCAGCCATTGGGCGTTTTCGTTGGCGTTCTGGTCCCAGACCTTGCAACCCAGGGCGCGGAATTCAGCAGCGTTGTTCACCCCACGCAGGAAGCCGACCATCTCGCCAATCGCCGATTTGAAGGCCATTTTTCGGGTGGTGATCGCCGGAAAACCTTCCTGCAGGTCAAAGCGCAGCATCGCACCGGGAAAGCTGATGGTATTCACGCCGGTACGGTTGGCCTGCTTGGTGCCGTTCTTGATGACGTGGGACACCAGATCGAGATATTGCTTCATGTCATTACCTGCATCGTTGAAGCCGAAGCCCTCAGGCCTCGGCGTTCGAATTTAAAGCGCGGTGTTCTTGATCGGTTGCGGGCGATTGTAAGCCCACCACAGCAGACCCAGGCCGGCGAGGATCATCGGGATACTGAGAACCTGACCCATGGTCACCCAACCAAACGCCAGGTAGCCCAGTTGCGCATCCGGTACCCGCACGAACTCGACGATAAAGCGGAAAATCCCGTAGAACAGCGCGAACATCCCCGATACCGCCATGGTAGGCCGCGGTTTGCGAGAGTAAATATAGAGGATCAGGAACAGCGCCACGCCTTCCAGGGCGAACTGGTACAGCTGCGACGGATGGCGCGGCAGTTGCGAAGGGTCGCTGAACGCCGGGAACACCATGGCCCACGGCACATCGGTCGGCTTGCCCCACAATTCGGCGTTGATGAAGTTGCCGATACGCCCGGCGCCCAGGCCAATCGGCACCATCGGTGCAACAAAATCCATCAGCTGGAAGAACGACTTGCCGTTGCGTCGGCCGAACCACCAGGCCGCGAGCATCACACCGATAAAACCGCCGTGGAACGCCATGCCGCCTTTCCACACTTCGAAAATCAGCGTCGGGTTGGCGATGTAGGCACTCAGGTCGTAGAACAGCACATACCCCAGGCGCCCGCCGACGATCACGCCCATCGACATCCAGAACACCATGTCGGAGAGCTTCTCCTTGGTCCAGGTCGGGTCGAAACGGTTCAGACGCCGGGAAGCCAGCAGCCATGCACCGCCGATGCCAATCAGGTACATCAACCCGTACCAGTGGATTTTCAGTGGACCAATGGCCAGAGCCACCGGGTCGATATGCGGGTAAGGCAGCATTGCGACTCCTCGTTAAATCATTCGTTATTGCGCACGGACCATGCCGGGACGCGATTAAGCCTGCGTTACATAAAATAAGCTTCGTTACAGCAGAAAACTTAAACCGACACAAAACAACAGGCCGGCAAACAGCCGCTTGAGCAAGCGCGGCGACAATCGGTGAGCCAGGCGCGCGCCGAAACGGGCGGCTAGCATACTGGTCAGGGCGATACCCAGCAGCGCTGGCAAATACACGAACCCGAGACTATGAGCGGGCAACAGCGGATCGTGCCAGCCCAAAATCATGAAACTTAATGCACTGGCCAGGGCAATCGGCAAGCCGCAGGCCGATGAGGTAGCCACAGCCTGGCGCATCGGCACACTGCGCCAGGTCAGGAACGGCACGGTCAGCGAGCCGCCGCCAATGCCGAAAATCGCTGAAGCCCAGCCGATCACCGTGCCCGCCAGGGTCAGTCCGACCTTGCCCGGAACCGTTCGGCTGGCCTTGGGCTTGACCTCCAGGGCCAATTGCACGGCGACGATCAGCGCGAATACGCCGATGATCTTCTGCAAGTGAGGCCCCGAGATGGCTTCAGCCGTCAACGCGCCAAAACCTGCGCCGATCAAAATACCGACGGTCATCCACACAAAAATCGGCCAACGCACCGCGCCAAGCCGATGGTGCTCACGCACGGCATTGACTGAAGTGAAAATAATGCTCGCCAGCGATGTGCCTACCGCCAGGTGAGTCAATACCTGCGGATCAAAACCCTGCAAAGTGAAACTGAACACTAGCACCGGAACAATAATAATCCCGCCGCCCACGCCAAACAGCCCAGCGAGCACGCCTGCACAGGCGCCCAGCAGCAAATACAGCAGAAATTCCATAGGCACCCTCAAAATCAGACCGGCATGTTAACGGATGCGGGGCGCAAGGCGGAACTGGATGCGATGGATAGCTATGGGTACAGTGGGAAAAACACAAAGGGATCGCCTTATGTGCCTGATTGTTTTTGCCTGGCGGCCGGGCCATGTCCAGCCGCTGATCGTCGCGGCCAACCGTGATGAGTTCTATGCCCGACCCAGCCTGCCGCTGGCCCAGTGGCTCGATGCACCGCAGGTTTACGCGGGGCGTGATCAGGAAGCAGGGGGCACATGGCTGGGGGTTGGCGCGGATGGGCGCTTTGCGGCGCTGACCAATATCCGCGATCCGCACCAGCCACCGGCGCGCAAGTCCCGGGGGGAGCTGGTGTCGCGTTTTCTCAGTGGTTCGCTGCCTATTGACGATTATTTGGCCGACGTTAACGGTAGGTCGATTGAATATGCCGGGTTTAACCTGTTGATCGGAACGCGGGATGAGCTGTGGCATTACAACGCCAATGATTCGGCGTCCACTCAGTTGGCGGCGGGGGTTTATGGGTTATCCAATGCAGGGCTGAATACGCCGTGGCCCAAGTTGCTCAAGGCCAAGGCGGCGCTGACAGAGGTGCTGGACGACCCGCAGCCGGAAGCCTTACTGGGAATTTTGAGCGACCCGCACACAGCGTCTTTCGCCGACTTGCCGGATACCGGCGTGGGATTGGCGACTGAGTATTTGTTGTCGAGTGTGTTTATTGCCAGCCCCAGTTATGGGACGCGAGCGAGTACGGCGCTGATTGTGAATGCCGATGGGACGCGGCACATCGTCGAGCGCAGCTTCGGGCCCTATGGTGGGCAACTGGGAGAAGTCGAGCTGAGGCTTTAGGCAGGCTTTTGTGGCGAGCGGGCTTACCCGCTCGCCACAAAAAAACCACTCGCTGCCAGGTTTAGAGGGTCTTCGCCGAAGCCGGATTGATCATCCGCGCCAACCCAAGGTTCTTCAGCGCCAGCTGCAGCGAGCTGTGGATAACTTGCGGGTTGTCGATGGTCATCAACTCTGCCAGTAGCTCCTTGGCCTTGCTCAGGTTGATCTGACGCAGCATCCATTTCACCTTCGGCAGGTTGGTGGCGTTCATCGAAAGGCTGTCAAAGCCCATCGCCATCAACAGCACTGCCGCCGCCGGATCGCCGGCCATTTCACCGCAAATACTCACCGGCTTGCCTTCGGCATGGGCGTCGCGCACCACGTTCTGCAAGGCTTGCAGCACTGCCGGGTGCAGATAGTCGTAAAGGTCGGCCACCCGTGGGTTGTTGCGGTCCACCGCCAGCAGGTACTGGGTCAGGTCGTTGGAGCCCACCGAAAGGAAGTCCACCTGCCGCGCCAGTTCCTTGGCCTGGTACACCGCCGCCGGAATTTCGATCATCACGCCAATGGGCGGCATCGGCACGTCGGTGCCTTCGTCGCGTACTTCGCCCCAGGCCCGATGGATCAGGTGCAGCGCTTCTTCCAACTCGTGGGTGCCAGAGATCATGGGCAGCAGGATGCGCAGGTTGTTCAGACCTTCGCTGGCCTTGAGCATGGCGCGGGTCTGGACGAGGAAGATTTCAGGATGGTCGAGGGTGACGCGAATGCCGCGCCAGCCGAGGAAGGGGTTGTCTTCTTTGATCGGGAAATACGACAGTGACTTGTCGCCGCCAATGTCCAGGCTGCGCATGGTCACTGGCAACGGATGGAAGGCGGAAAGTTGCTCGCGATAAATCGCCAGTTGCTCCTTTTCGCTGGGGAACCGTTGATTGATCATGAACGGCACTTCGGTGCGGTACAAACCGACCCCTTCAGCGCCACGCTGTTGCGCTCGGGCTACGTCCGCCAGCAAGCCGGTGTTAACCAGCAGCGGCATGCGGTGGCCGTCGAGGGTTATGCACGGCAGTTCCCGCAGGGCATCGAGCCCCTGGGACAACTGGCGCTCTTCTTCCACCACTTCGGCGTATTGCTTGCGCAGCACTTCGCTGGGGTTGGTGTAGACCTCGCCGTGGTAGCCGTCGACGATCATCTGAATGCCGTCGACCTTGGAATACGGCAGGTCCACCAGGCCCATCACCGTGGGGATGCCCATGGCCCGTGCCAGGATCGCCACGTGGGAGTTGCCCGAACCCAAGACCGAAACCAGGCCCACCAGCTTGCCCTCCGGCACTTCGCCGAGCATGGTGGCGGTCAGTTCCTCACTGATGAGAATGGTGTTGTCGGGGTAGACCAGCGTCGTGGAACGTTCTTCCTGCAGGTAAGCCAACAGACGGCGACCGAGGTCCTTCACGTCCGAGGCTCGCTCGCGCAGATAGGCGTCGTCCATCAATTCGAAACGGTTGACGTGATCGGTGACCACCTGGCGCAGTGCGCCCTGGGCCCACTGGCCAGTCTTGATCACGTCCTTGACTTCGCTGCCCAGGGACGCGTCGTCGAGCATCATCAGGTAAACGTCGAACAGTGCCCGCTCTTCGGGGCGCAGTTGGGTCGCCAGCTTGGTCGACAGGGTGCGCATGTCATTGCGCACGCCTTCGAGGGCGGTCTTGAACAGGCCGATCTCGGCCTCGATATCGGTAACCGTCTTGTCCGGTACCACGTCGAGGTCGGCCGGTGGCAACATGACCACGGCGGTGCCAATAGCAGCGCCTGGCGAACCGGGCACGCCGACGAACTTCGCTTCCTGGATGCCTTTGCCCTGACGGCCCAGGCCGCGGATCGAACCGGTGGCCTCGGCGTGGGCAATAACCCCGGCCAATTGCGCGCTCATGGTCACGAGGAAGGCTTCTTCACCTTCGTCGAACTGGCGGCGCTCTTTCTGCTGAATGACCAACACGCCAACAACGCGGCGGTGGTGAATGATCGGTGCACCGAGGAACGAGGCGTAACGCTCTTCGCCAGTTTCGGCAAAGTAGCGATAGCGCGGGTGATCGGCGGCATGTTCGAGGTTCAGGGGTTCTTCACGCGTCCCCACCAGGCCCACCAGACCTTCATTGGGCGCCATGCTGACCTTGCCGATAGAGCGCTTGTTCAAGCCCTCGGTGGCCATCAGGACAAAACGGTTGGTCTCGGGGTCCAGCAGGTAAACCGAGCAGACCTGGCTGCCCATGGCTTCCTTGACGCGCAACACAATAATCCCCAACGCCGCCTTGAGATCCTTGGCGGAGTTAACTTCCTGGACGATCTTGCGCAGCGTATTGAGCATGGCTCGGGGTCGAACTCCGTCGTCAGTCGCGCGCTAAAAGGCGCGGGGCAAGCTCTTTGAGAGCGCGACGATAAACCTCGCGCTTGAATGTCACCACCTGGCCCAACGGATACCAATAACTGACCCAGCGCCAGCCATCGAACTCCGGTTTACCGGTCAAATCCATCCGCACCCGCTGCTCGTTGGAGACCAGGCGCAGGAGAAACCATTTCTGTTTCTGGCCGATGCACAGCGGTTGGCTGTGAGTCCTGACCAGACGTTGCGGCAAACGATAGCGCAACCAGCCCCGGGTACAGGCGAGTATTTGCACATCTTCTCGCTCAAGGCCTACTTCTTCGTTCAACTCACGGTACAAGGCGTCTTCAGGGGTTTCGTCGGGGTTGATTCCGCCTTGAGGAAACTGCCAGGCATCTTGGTTGATACGGCGAGCCCATAGCACCTGTCCGGAATCATTCGTAAGAATAATCCCGACATTAGGACGGAAACCATCGGGGTCGATCACGGCAACAACCTCGCAAACGCATGTCGCCGCATTGTTCCACAAAGGTTGATCCAGCGGCAACGAGGCTGCTTACCTTATGTGCACTCTTGTGAAAAGACCGTATTCTGGACGCCTTTTTACAGACTTTTCAGCGAGTAACCGCAATGCGCCTGGCTTTATTCGACTTGGACAACACGCTTTTGGGCGGCGACAGTGACCACGCCTGGGGTGATTACCTATGTGAACGGGGCATCCTCGATGCCGTCGCCTATAAGGCCCGTAACGACGATTTCTACCAGGATTACCTGGCCGGCAAGCTCGACAACGCCGCCTACCTCAACTTCTGCCTGGAAATTCTCGGCCGCACCGAGATGGCCCAACTGGACGAATGGCACCGCGATTATATGCGCGACTGCATCGAGCCGATCATGTTGCCCCTTGCCGTTGAATTACTGGCCAAACACCACGCTGCTGGCGATAAGTTGGTAATCATTACCGCCACCAACCGTTTTGTCACCGCGCCGATTGCCGCACGCTTGGGCGTTGAGACGCTGATCGCGACGGAATGCGAGATGGCGGATGGCCGCTATACCGGGCGCAGTACCGATATCCCGTGCTTTCGCGAGGGCAAGGTGACGCGCTTGAATCGGTGGCTGGAAGAGACCGGGTACAGCCTGGAAGACAGCTATTTCTACAGTGATTCGATGAATGACTTGCCGTTGCTGGAGCAGGTGACACACCCAGTGGCGGTGGACCCAGACCCAAGTTTGCTGGCCGAAGCCAAGAAACGCGGCTGGCCCGTCATCACCCTGCGTAGCTGAGAACCCACTGTAGGAGTGAGCTTGCTCGCGAAGAACGTTAACGAAAACGCGGGGAATCTGATTCCCCGCTGCGTCCTCAGGTTTTTCGCGAGCAAGCTCGCTCCTACAGTGTCAGACAGGCTTGGCGCCCATCAACCCGGCAATCGCCACGAACCCCACCAGACTGACAACTGCCAGCGCCAAGGTGAAACTCAGGCTGCCTGTCCCTCCCAGTCGCAGTCGATTAAGCCGCGCCACTAACCAGAACCAGCTCAACGCCGCCACGGTGTAGATCACGCTGGAACCCAGGATCCAGGTCTGCCCCAGCGGCCAGCCGATCAGATGCGCCAACCACCAGCCGGTGAACGGCATGCTGACCAGGCAAATCCCCATCAACAACCAGACGAACACCCACGGCCGTTGCACGGTATAGGCAGGCCCTGCGCTGCGTTTGCGCCAGGCCAGCACGGCCAGCCCGATACCACTGAGTAGCAGTAATACGGTGGCTGCTATGTGGATAACTTTGAGGGTAGTCAGCGTTTCCATGTTCTCAATTCCTTAAAGGCCGCCCAATCAGCGTAGTCGTTCAACCGAGGAACAGTTGGTAGGCCGGGTTATCACTTTCATCCCAATACGGGTATCCGATGGCTTCCAGCGCCGCCTGCACCAGGTGACGCTCGCTCGCCGGCACTTGTAAGCCGGCGACCACACGCCCATCGGCCGCGCCGTGGTTGCGATAGTGGAACATCGAAATGTTCCAGCGCCCGCCCAACTTGTTAAGAAAGTTGAACAACGCCCCCGGACGCTCCGGGAATTCGAAGCGAAACACCACTTCATCGCTGACCTTCGCCGCATGGCCGCCGACCATATGACGGATATGCAGCTTGGCCAGTTCGTTTTCCGTCAGGTCCAGCACCGGGAAACCCTGGCTGGTCAGGCTGGAGATCAGGGCGCTGCGCGGGTCGTTTTCCGGGTGGGTCTGCACGCCGACGAAAATGTGCGCTTCGCTGCCGGAATGGTAGCGGTAGTTGAATTCTGTGATCTGGCGCTTGCCCACGGCTTCGCAGAAGGCTTTGAAGCTGCCCGGTTTCTCGGGGATGGTCACGGCAATAATGGCTTCGCGACCTTCACCCAACTCGGCACGCTCGGCCACATGGCGCAAGCGATCGAAGTTGACGTTGGCCCCGGAATCAATGGCGACAAAGGTCTGACCAGTGACGCCACGGGTCTCGACATACTTCTTGATCCCTGCCACGCCCAGGGCGCCGGCGGGCTCGGTGATGGAGCGGGTGTCGTCGTAGATGTCCTTGATCGCCGCGCAGATTTCATCGGTGCTGACGGTGATCACTTCGTCCACATAGTCTTTGCAGATATCGAAGGTGTGCTGGCCGATCTGCGCCACCGCAACGCCGTCGGCGAAGATGCCCACGGTCGGCAGTACCACACGCTCGCCCGCCGCCATGGCGGCTTGCAGGCAGTTGGAGTCGTCAGGCTCGACGCCGATGATCTTGATTTCCGGGCGCAGGTATTTCACGTAGGCCGCGATGCCAGCGATCAGGCCACCACCGCCCACCGGTAC
Source organism: Pseudomonas sp. C321 (assembly GCF_055407105.1). Lineage (NCBI taxonomy): Bacteria > Pseudomonadati > Pseudomonadota > Gammaproteobacteria > Pseudomonadales > Pseudomonadaceae > Pseudomonas > Pseudomonas sp. C321. The sequence continues at coordinate 295,016 of NZ_JBUZRB010000002.1, forward strand.
AAAAATCGCGTCCAACGGCCCTGGATGCTGGCGCAAAATCTCCATCGCCACGGTGCCCTGCCCGGCAATGGTGTGCGGATCATCGTAAGGGTGAATGTAGACAAAGCCTTTTTCGTCGACCAGTTTCAGCGAGTACGCCAACGCTTCCGGAAAGGAATCACCGTGCAGCACCACTTTGCCGCCACGGGAGCGCACGCCTTCAACCTTGATCTCCGGGGTGGTCTTGGGCATCACGATAGTGGCCTTGACCCCCAGCACCTTGGCCGCCAGGGCCAGGCCCTGGGCATGGTTGCCGGCAGACGCGGTGACAACGCCGCGGGCGCGCTCTTCAGCCGTCAATTGCGTGAGCTTGTTGTAAGCGCCGCGAATCTTGAAGGAAAACACCGGCTGCAAGTCTTCACGCTTGAGCCAGACCTTGTTACCCAGGCGCTCGGAAAGCTGGCGGGCGGTCTGCAATGGGGTTTCTACGGCAACGTCATAAACGCGCGAGGTGAGGATCTTCTTGACGTACTGTTCGAGCATCGGAAAGCATCACTGGGCGGTTTGGGCAGGGCCAAGGAGTCTAACCCAGCGTTTGGCCGGGCGACCACACGAATACAAAGGTTTTGTTGGGTTATACTCGCGTCCCTCTTTACTCCCCGCCCGTTCCGGAGCCCGCATGACCCAGGATCAACTCAAACAGGCAGTGGCCCAGGCCGCCGTCGATTTAATCCTTCCCAAGCTCGACGATAAAAGCATCGTCGGTGTCGGCACCGGCTCCACTGCCAACTGCTTTATCGATGCGCTGGCCCTGCACAAGGGCGCGTTCGACGGCGCCGTCGCCAGCTCCGAAGCGACCGCCGCACGCCTCAAGGGCCACGGAATTCCGGTGTACGAGCTCAACACCGTCAGCGACCTGGAGTTCTACGTGGACGGCGCCGATGAAAGCGACGAACACCTGAACCTGATCAAAGGCGGCGGCGCAGCCCTGACCCGCGAGAAGATCGTCGCAGCCGTGGCCAAGACCTTCATCTGCATCGCCGACGCCAGCAAGCTGGTACCGGTGCTCGGCGCGTTCCCGCTGCCAGTGGAAGTGATCCCCATGGCCCGCAGCCACGTGGCCCGCGAGCTGGTGAAGCTGGGCGGCGACCCGGTGTACCGTGAAGGTGTGCTGACGGATAACGGCAACATCATCATCGACGTGTTCAATATGCAGATCACCAACCCGGTGGAGCTGGAGCGTCAGATCAATGCCATCGTTGGCGTGGTCACCAATGGCTTGTTTGCAGCGCGTCCTGCGGATGTGTTGCTGCTGGGTACTGCCGAAGGCGTGAAGACCCTCAAGGCCTAAGTACACGCAGAACCCATGTGGGAGCGGGCTTGCTCGCGATGGCGGAGTGTCAGTCGATATCTTGATTGACTGATCCACCGCTATCGCGAGCAAGCCCGCTCCCACATTTTTGACCGCGCCTCATCCGATGGACATGTAACAAAAACGCTACTTTTCGCAGCAACCCTCCCCCCCGCCTGCCCCAACTTGTGCGCCAGATCACGGCATCCTCAGCCATATCTGGTATCAAATCCGTTACAACTTATAGCCAGGCGGCCCCCACTTCCAACAACGCGCCAATTCGCGACTGCCCCATGGAATGAGGCGCGCATTGTGCAATCGGTCCCGCCGAGCAACTCCCTCACCCCTTCAAGGAATATACCTTGTGATCAAGCCTCTAGCCCTCGCTATCAGCGTTGCCAGCGCCCTGCTGTCGACCCACACACTGGCCTACGATTACGGCCAACACGCCAACACCACCCTGGAAAAGCTGATCAACGACTACCCCGGTCGTTATCGCGGCACGGCCAATTTCGCCGGGGCAGCCGACTGGATGCAGAGCCAGATGGGCAGCGCCTACAACATCAGCCGTCAGGATTTCTCCTGGAGCGGTGGCAGCCGCGCCTCGCAAAACGTGGTCGCTTATGCCGCCGGCACAAAACCGCAATACGTGGTGATCGGCGCACACTTCGACACCTATTTCGGCCGCCCAACCTTGCAAGGCCTGGACGATAACGGCTCCGGCGCCAGCGTGCTGACGGAAGTGGCGAAGAACCTTGGCGGCCTGCAGCTGGAAAACGGCCTGCAAATCGTCGGCTTTGGCGCCGAGGAAGAAGGTTTGCGCGGCTCCAAGGCGTTCGTCGACTCGCTGAGCGCCAGCCAACGGGCCAACATGTTGGCGATGATCAACCTCGACAGCCTGATAACCGGCGACATGATGTATGCCCACGCCGGCCAGAACAGTACCGCCAACCCGGCCCTGGCTTCCCTGCGCGAACACACCTTACAGATCGCCAAGGAGTTGAACATCAATCTGTTCACCAACCCCGGCCTCGACCCGCAATACCCCGCTGGCACTGGCTGTTGCAGCGACGGGGAAGCCTTTGAAGGGCTGAATATCCCGATCCTCTATATCGAAGCCACCAACTGGGAGTTGGGGGACCTGGACGGCTACACCCAGACCGACAACCCGGCGATCCCCGGTGGCTCGACCTGGCACGATCCCAACGAAGACAACAAGGCCGTGCTGACCAACGCCTTCGGCCAGGAGCGCATCGACCAGCGCTTGCGAGACTATTCACGCCTGCTCAGCCGCCTGGTACTGGAGTTGACCAACGCCGACTTGATGGCATCCACCGCGTCGGGCGGCGCGGTTGCGCGCAATATGCAGGACAATCTGCAACGCCAGCACCAGTCCATGGTGCGTCTGCATGATCGCCGCTGGCTGACACTGCAATCGGCCAGCCGCGAGGTGGGCAGCTTCGATGGCGAGATTGGCATCGACGGCGAGTACAACCCGGACAGCGGTTTCGACACTGCGCCCAACCCCGAAGCCCGGCACTTGGGGCTGCACGCCTTGGGTGACTACCAGTTGAGTTCAAATCTGAATATCGGCGCCAGCCTCAGCTACCTCAACGGGCGCGACAAGCTGGAACATCGCGGCAAACTGGAAAGCGACACGTGGCAAGCAGCGGTCTACGCCCTGCTGAACGATGGCGGCCCGGCCTGGCTGGCGGGCGACCTGAGCGTCGGCCACAGCAGCTTCGATTCCCAGCGCAACCTGGTGATCCAGGCCAATGGCGGGCCAGTGCTACTCAATCAGCACCTGACCGGCGAAACCGATGCCTTGTCCCTGGGCACGCGGGTGCTCGGCGGCTACGACTTCGACTTCGGCGCCATCAAGAGTGGGCCGTTTGCCGGGCTGGACTACAGCCACTACCGCATCGATAAATTCCACGAGAAGCAGAACCTGCGAACTGCCCTTGAGTATCAGGAACAGTCCTTCGATTCCCTGGAAGCCAGCCTTGGCTGGCGCGTGCGTGGCGCAGTTGCCCTGCCCTATGGCTTGAGCCTGATGCCTTACGGCGATATCGCCTGGGTCAAGGAGCTGGCGGATGGTCGACTGGACGATCTTGACTTGATCGCCCGCGCCGATGGCCAGGCACGTACAGCCAAACTCGGTTCAGTGGACAAGACCTTTGGCCGGGCGCAAGTCGGCAGCCAACTGGCAATCACCCCGCAGCTTGGGGTGTACGCCGAAGTAAATGGCCGCCTGGGCCACGCCGAGGGCAGCCAGACCGGCTACTCATTAGGCGTGCAATGGATGTTTTGATTGAGGTGGCCCCTGCAGGGGCGAGGCGGGTTCGTTGGGTTCAGGGTGCCGGTTTCTTGAACACATAGAACAGGTTCGGCTCACTGACCATATAGAGCGTGCCGTGGTCGTCCATGGCAATCCCTTCGGCTTGGGGTACACGTTTTTTCAAACCATGGCGTCCCTTGAGCAGCGACAAACTGCTCAAGGGACGACCGTCGATATCCAGCTCCAGCACCAGAAACGACTCATCGGACAGCGCCAGCAAATGGCCGCTGCGCTCATCGTATTGCAGGCTGGACAGGTCGCGCACAAACAGCCCTGCATCGCGCTTGGGGTTGTTGATGACGTGTACCGAATAGGTTTTTTCTGGTTTGAAATGGGGAAAGCCGTGCACTTCGTAGATCAGCATCGGATCCTTTTCCTTGGCGACAAACAGCCGTTTGCCCACCGAGTCGTAGGCCAGGCCTTCAAAGCCCTTGTTGCTACCCAGGTGCAAACCCAAGGTCATTTGTTCGGCATCGGCGGCATCGAGAAACTGGGTATCGTCCTCCAGGTGAACCTTGATCAATCGTTGCTGGTCTTCGTCGCTGATGACGTAGGTGTTCTCGCTGATAAATTCCACCGCCTCGGCATCGCCAAAGCCCACCAAATGAATACGCCGCACAATCTTGCCGCCCAGGGACAGCTCGATCAGTTCGGCGTTTTTATTGGTGACAGTGAACAGACTGTTGCGCACCGGATCGTAGGTCAGCGCCGAGACGTCATCGTCCAGGCCGTCGATGACCTGGGCCTCCACAGCGACTTGGTAGCCCGCCAGGCCAATGGAGCGCTCGTCGGCAGGCTGGCGCCAGGACTGCCAGTTGAACCAGGCACGTTCAAACAGGCGGAACTGCTGAGCGAGCACCCCCACGGCAACGAGGGTGATCAGCAACAGGATAAAAAAAGCGGGCTTGGGGCGGGCAAGTCGACGCATGGGAGCGGGCTCAAAGTAAAAGCTGGCGAATGAATATCACGGCCGCCTGAATTTAAGCTTAAACGCACCTGACAGTCTGGTGAATGCCGCTGACAGAGAAGAGTCCGACGTAATCAGTCTGCTATTTCTGCTTCTCGAAACGATAGAACAGATTTGGCTCACTGACCATGTACAGGGTGCCGTTCTCGTCCATGGTCACACCTTCAGCACGGGGAATGGTGTTCTTCAAGCCGTTGAAGCCGCCGAGCAAGGTCATGAAGCTGACTTGCTCGCCTGTTTCATCCAACTCCAGCAGCAGGTGGGAATCGGCCGACAGCGCCAACATATGGCCGGTGCGCGGGTCGATGCTCAGGGCCGAAAGGTTGCGTATGTCCAATTCGGTGCTGGGATGCTTCTGTTTGTCGCCAACCAGGGCCTGGCTGCCGTCGCTTTTCCAGGTGAACAAGGCCGGTGGGCGCTCCTCACCCAGTACGAGCTGCTGGTTGCGTTTGTCCCAGGTGATGGCTTCGAACGCTTTGTTCTGGTCCTTGGACGGGCCAAGGTCATAGGTCGGGAAGTCGGCGAAGGTCAGTTGGCGGGTGTCTGCATCGACCTTGACCAGGGTCAGGGTGTGCATGCGCTCATCGACAATGGCCAGCACGCCGTTCTCCATCACGGTCACACCTTCCGCGTTGTTCCAGCCAAGCAGCGGCATCTTGCGCAGCACATCGCCTTGCAGGCTCAGCTCGACCAGGAACGGGTTCTTGCCCATGACCGAGAACAGCGTTTTGGTTTGCGGGTTGTAGGCCAGGTCCGAAGCTTCGTCCTTTTCCATCCCCGGCAGTAGCTTGGCGTCGATCACCGCGTGATAGTCCGGAAGCCAGACGCTTTCCTGGCGTTCTACCGGGCTTTCGAAGCGCTCCAGCACCCATAACACACCACGGTCGTCCCAGTGCATCGCCCAGGAGACGCCATAGATGATCGCCCCGGCCAGGAACAGCCAGGAATACCAGCGCATGGCGAAGCGGGAACGGCGAGAGAGGTTTACCGACGGAAGAGGCACGGCCATTGAGAACTTTCCAGAAAGTCAGCTATAGGTGATAGCACAGGATCGACAGGCCCGCGTACCGCAGGCTAGGGATTATCCAGATGAGGTGTGAAAAAAATGCAATAAGCCAACGCTGGGCAACCTGGGAGCGGGCTTGTCGTGGCGAGCGGGCAAGCCCGCTCGCCACAAGTGTTTAGCGAACGCTGCTTTCGAAGCGACTGATGCCCGGCAATTCCAGCACCAGTTCATCACCGGCATTCAACGGCCCCACGCCGGCAGGCGTACCGGTGAGGATTACATCACCCGCCTGCAGCGAAAAGCAGCCAGCCATGTGCTGGATCATTGGGATTATCGGATTGAGCATGCTGGCGCTATTACCATCCTGGCGCACCTCACCATTGATGGTCAGGCGAATGCCGATGTCGGCGATGTCCGCAAAACTGCTGCCCACTACAAACGGTGCAATCACCGCGGCGCCGTCGAAGGACTTGGCGATTTCCCACGGCAGCCCCTTGGCTTTGAGCTCTGCCTGTTTGTCGCGCAGGGTCAGATCCAGGGCCGGAGCGAAGCCAGAGATGGCGTCCAGCACTTCTTCACGGCTGGGCTTGGTCGACAAAGGTTTGCCGATCAGTACCGCAATTTCCGCTTCGTAGTGCACCGAACCACGCTCGGCAGGGATGGTGAAACCGCCTTCCAGCGCCACAACGCAACTGCCCGGCTTGATAAACAGCAGGGGCTCGGTGGGTACCGGGTTATCCAGTTCCTTGGCGTGTTCGGCGTAGTTGCGCCCGATACACACCACTTTCCCCAGGGGAAAGTGGATATTGGTCCCGTCGACGTACTTGTGCTGATAGCTCATTGACCCACTCCTGGTTCGTGACTGTTAAACAGCGAAGATCTTGCCTGGGTTCATGATCCCATTCGGGTCGAATACTGCCTTCACTGCCTTCATGTATTCGATTTCTACTGGCGAACGGGTGTAGCTCAGATAATCGCGTTTGGTCATCCCAACGCCGTGTTCGGCGGAGATCGAACCGTTGTACTTCTCGACGGTTTCGAATACCCACTTGTTGACGGTGGCGCACTTGGCGAAGAACTCATCCTTGCTCAGGTTTTCCGGCTTGAGGATGTTCAAGTGCAGGTTGCCGTCGCCGATGTGGCCGAACCAGACGATTTCGAAGTCTGGGTAGTGCTCGCCGACGATCGCGTCGATTTCCTTCAGGAAAGCCGGAACTTTCGATACGGTGACCGAGATGTCGTTCTTGTACGGCGTCCAGTGAGAAATGGTCTCGGAGATGTACTCGCGCAGCTTCCACAGGTTATGCAGTTGGGTTTCGCTCTGGCTCATCACGCCGTCCAGTACCCAGCCCTGTTCGACGCAGTGCTCGAAGGTTTCCAGGGCATCGTTGGCCACTTCTTCAGTGGTCGCTTCAAATTCCAGCAACGCGTAGAACGGGCAATCGGATTCGAACGGCGCCAGCACGTCGCCACGGGCAAGGACCTTGGCCAGGGCTTTGTCGGAGAAGAATTCGAAGGCGGTCAAGTCCAGCTTGCTCTGGAAGGCGTGCAACACGGGCATGATCGAGTCGAAATCGGTGGTACCGAGAACCATGGCAGTGAGGTTTTTCGGCGCCCGGTCCAGGCGCATGGTCGCTTCAACCACAAAGCCCAGGGTGCCCTCGGCGCCGATAAACAGCTGGCGCATGTCGTAGCCGGTAGCGTTCTTGATCAGGTCTTTGTTCAGCTCCAGCAGGTCGCCCTTGCCGGTGACCACTTTCATGCCCGCGACCCAGTTACGGGTCATGCCGTAGCGAATCACCTTGATCCCGCCGGCATTGGTGCCGATATTGCCGCCAATCTGGCTGGAACCGGACGACGCGAAGTCCACCGGGTAGTACAGGCCTTTTTCTTCGGCGGTGTTCTGCAACTGCTTGGTGACCACGCCCGGTTGGCACACGGCGGTGCGATCGGTGAGGTTCACGTCGAGGATCTGGTTCATATAGTCGAACGACACCACCACTTCGCCATTGGAGGCTACCGCTGCGGCCGAAAGTCCCGTGCGACCACCGGACGGCACCAGCGCGACCTTGTGTGCATTGGCCCAGCGAACAATGGCCTGCACCTGTTCAGTGGTCTTCGGGAAGACAATGGCGGTAGGGGCCGGGGCGAAATGCTTGGTCCAATCCTTGCCGTAAGCATTCAGGGAGTCGGCATCGGTCAGGACCTTGCCAGGCTCAACCAGGGTCTTTAGCTCATCAATCAGGGCAGGATGGGTCATCGACAGAACTCTCGAACAATTCATGGTCATCCTGAGAACGCTTCACGTCGCAGGAATGGGTGTTTAGCGGGGCACGTATGCTAGCATACCGCCCCCGCAGGATAGTGCCCAAGGGCGTTCTGCGGTGACGGCTTTCCTGCCGTCCGGGTCAGCTTGCGCTGCTCGACTCCCTGCCAATTTTCTCCGGGATACAGGTTTACGCAGATGAGCAAGACTTCTCTCGATAAGAGCAAGATCAAGTTCCTTCTTCTGGAAGGCGTCCACCCATCGGCCGTCGACGTCCTGAAGGCCTCCGGGTACACCAGCATTGAGTACATCACCAGTTCTCTGCCGGAATCCCAGCTCAAGGAAAAGATCGCCGACGCGCACTTTATCGGCATCCGCTCCCGCACCCAGTTGACCGAAGAAATCTTCGACCATGCCAAGAAGCTTGTGGCTGTAGGGTGTTTCTGCATCGGCACCAACCAGGTCGACCTCAACGCTGCGCGCGAGCGCGGCATCGCGGTGTTCAACGCACCGTACTCCAACACCCGTTCCGTTGCTGAACTGGTGCTGGCCGAGGCCATCCTGCTGCTGCGCGGTATCCCTGAGAAGAACGCTTCCTGCCACCGTGGCGGCTGGATCAAAAGCGCGGCCAACTCCTTCGAAATCCGTGGCAAGAAGTTGGGTATCGTCGGTTACGGCTCGATCGGCACGCAATTGTCGGTCCTGGCCGAAGGCCTGGGCATGCAGGTGTACTTCTACGACACCCTGACCAAATTGCCGCTGGGCAACGCCACTCAGGTCTCCAGCCTGACTGAGCTGCTGGGCATGTCGGACATCGTCACCCTGCACGTTCCGGAAACCGCTGAAACCCAGTGGATGATGGGCGAGAAAGAAATCCGCGCCATCAAGAAGGGCGGAATCTTGATCAACGCTGCTCGCGGCACCGTGGTCGAACTGGACGCCCTGGCCGACGCGATCAAGGACAAGCACCTGATCGGCGCCGCCATCGACGTGTTCCCGGTAGAGCCTCGCTCCAACGACGACATCTTCGAAAGCCCGCTGCGTGGCCTGGACAATGTGATCCTGACCCCACACATCGGCGGTTCCACCGCTGAAGCCCAGGCCAACATCGGCCTGGAAGTGGCGGAGAAGCTGGTCAAGTACAGCGACAACGGTACGTCGGTGTCCTCGGTCAACTTCCCGGAAGTGGCGCTGCCGGCTCACCCTGGCAAGCACCGCCTGCTGCACATCCACAAGAACATTCCGGGTGTGATGAGCGAGATCAACAAGGTCTTCGCGGAAAACGGCATCAACATTTCCGGTCAGTTCCTGCAGACCAACGAGAAAGTCGGCTACGTCGTCATCGACGTCGACGCCGAGTACTCGGACCTGGCGCAAGAGAAGCTGCAGCACATCAACGGCACGATTCGTAGCCGCGTGTTGTTCTAGGTTTCAAGCGCCCACGAAAAAGGGAGACCCTCGGGTCTCCCTTTTTTTGTCTGAACAAATCTTACTTAACGTTAACCGTAATGACTTTAGACGCTACAGTCGGGTTGAACTGCATGTGCAGCTTGTCGCCGGCCACCAGTTGCAAGGTGTGCTTACCTGGAGTGAGGGTCAGTTCGGTTTCCGTCTGGGCCTTGCCGTAGTGGATCACGGTGTCGGTAGCCGGAATCGGCACGCTGGCGTCAGGCAGTGCTTTCTGGTCGACCAGCAGGTGGTGGTGACCGGTGCCTGGGGTCTGGTCGGTGGCTGGGGCCAATTTCAGGCCTCCCATGCCGAACTTGACGGTGAAAGTCTTATCGACAGTGGCGCCGTCTTTGGGCGAGACGATGAAGACTTTGGCATCAGCCGGTGGTTCGCTGCGGGGGATACCGTCTGCGGCTGTCGCCAGCATCGAAGCACCCAGCAATAGGCTGGCCAGGGTTGCACGGGACAAAAAGGCTTTCATTAACTTCTCCAGTTTTTTTGTGAAATCTGTAGGGTTATGACAACTTAGCGACAAATCGTTGTCCAAGGCACTCAACACCATAGCAAAGCGAGTCTGAACGACGCCTCGCACATTCGAATTCTTTAGGAGTGACCATGCATTTTTTGCCTGGCCTGTTACTTTTGCTACCCCTGATGAGCCCCCTAGCTCATGCCGAAATGTTCGATGATGTGTTTGATCGCGGTGAATTGCGCATTGCCCTGGAGGCCAACACACCGCCCTTCAACTTCAAGGAAGGCGACAAGCTCACCGGCTTTGAAGTGGAACTGGGTGAGTTGCTGGCCAAAGAGATGGACGTACGCGCCTCCTTTATCACCACCGATGCCACGGACATGCTGCCCGGCGTGGAAAGCGGCAAGTACGACGTGGCGATCAACCATATCGCTGTGACTCCTGAACTGCAGGATCGTTTCGATTTCAGCGAACCCTATAGTTATTCCAGTGCCCAGTTGATTGTGCGCAAGCAGGAAAACCGCCCATTGGGCAGCCTTGACGCGTTCAAGGGCAAGGTGCTGGGCGTGGCCCAAGGCAGTCAGTTTGTGGAGCAGGCGCGCACCGCAGAAGGTGTCGACCTGCGCAGCTACGCCGACGCCAAACAACCGATCAAGGACGTGGCCGACCAGCAGATCGATGCGGCCATCAGTGATCGGCTGCTGATTCCCTACGCGATTCGCGACAGTCAGTTACCGGTCAAGGAAGGTGCAACCGTCGGCCCGACCTTGAGCCTGGCGATTCCCTTCCAGAAGGGCAACCCGGCGTTCAAGTCGAGCCTGGACAAGGCGCTGCAACGGATCAAGGCGGATGGCCGGCTGACGGCGTTGTCAGAGAAATGGTTCGGGATGGATGCGAGCAAGCCGGTGGCGAGGGCTGACTAAACTCGATCAATGTGGGTGCTGTCGAGCCCACATTAGGTCAGTGCGGATTTGAGAGGTATGCCAGCGCCTGTGCCGCCTCGGGCAGCTCCAGCTCACTGAACACCAACACTCCATGGCGCTTGAGCAACGCCGCTGTCACTCCTTCGCCGCTTACCTTCACGCCGGTGAAGGTGCCGTCATAGGTCAGCAGATTGCCGCATGACGGGCTATTGGCCTTGAGCACCGCAATACGAATACCGTGGCGCTGCACCAACGCCAACGCCTGACGCGCGCCGTCGAGGAAGGCTTCGCTGAAGTCTTCACCTTCAGCCGTCAGCACCTTAGCGCGGCCTTCCCAGACATCAACGCCCTGCCCGCCCGGAATTTCGGCAGACGGACGTGGCGTCGGCAAGCCACCGGCTACTTCTGGGCACACTGCAACCACGCGGCCTTCGGCCTGCCAAGCGGCCAGTTGATCAAAAGGCCCGCTGGCCCCGCCGTCGTATCGCACGCGATGCCCGAGCAGGCAGCGGCTGATCAAGATTTTTTCCATGATTAAAACGGCTCGTTGCCCCGCCGGCGAAACCAGCCCGTCAAGGACAGGCGCTCGCGGGTGGCGGGCAGGACTTCATGGGGCACTTCACCCGACAGGAACACCACCAGGCAACCGCCGGTGGGCACCACATCGTGCTCCACACCCTCGTCAAGGTACATGCGCAACTGGCCACCATGCTCAGGCAGCCAGGCATTGTTCAAGTAGATCACCGCAGAGACCATACGCCGGTCGTCGTCGCGAAAGCGGTCAATATGCCTGAGGTAAAACGCTCCCGGCGGGTACAGGGCGAAATGGCTTTCAAAATCTTCCAGACCGAGGAACAGGCCTCGATTCATCGCCACCCGCAGGCTGTCCATCAGGTCGAGGTAATTGTCGCAGGCAGCGACCTGGCCGGCTTCCAGCCATTGAATGTGATCACCGCGAATACCCTCGCGAATCTCCTGAAACGGCCCGCGCCCAACGGCCGCTGGTGCCAATTCACCTTCAGCGGCACGTTTATGGCACTCAGCCGCCAGTTCCAGGGTCAGAGCCTCTGGCAGGAAGATGTTCTGCTGCGACCAGCCCTTCACAGCCAGGTCGTCGACGATGCGTAACAACAGCGGGTGATCAGAGGGTATTTGCATGGCGCGCATAGTATCCATACGCCTGTGAATCCGACAGCGCCGCTGAGCATCTGAATACACTTTAGTCAGGTGACTGATAGGACTTCTCGACAAATCCTACGCCCGACACGGACAATAGTGGCCGACTGACAGGAGTCCATATGCGTCGTTTGTTTTTTTCCTTGCTGATGTTCTGCGTTTTACCCGCTTGGGCAGACAGCCATGACCAGTTGTACACGGTCGCCGGCTGGCCAGAACAACGCGCGCATTTTAATGACGCCTTGAGTGCTGCCCAGCAACGCTATCGCAACAGCTTGCCGCCCGCCGTATATCAGGCGCTGGTGGACAACAGCAGTAAGCGCTTCAACCCCAAGGCCATGGATCAGCGGGCCGAGGCGCAGTTGCGCAAAAATCTGGTGGACCCAAAACCTGCACTGGCCTTCTTCCAGTCGCCCTTGGGCAGCAAGATCGTCGCCGCCGAATTGCTCGCGACCCGTCGGGATCAGTTGGCGAAAAACGCCCAGGGCCTGCCGCAAATCCAGGCCGATGCCACCCGTAGCCTGATCATCGGCCACCTGGCCCAGGCGCTGCCCGCCCGAGAAGCCGGCGCCGAGGTCAGCCTGGCGATTGCCGGTGTGGCGGCCGACAGCTTGAGCCAGATGATTCCCGGCCTACTGGGCGGCGGTCAGGCCCAAGGCATGTTGAACGGCCAGCGCGAGCGTTTGATGCAGCAGATTGGCAATGACTTGCACAACACGCTGTTGTACGTCTATCGCGATTTGTCCGACCCAGAATTGGAAGAATTCGCTACGTTTGCCGAGTCGCCGGAAGGCAAGGCTTACTATCAAGCGGCCTTGGCCGCGATCCGCGCCGGCCTGGCCGTCGGCCAAAGTACATCGAGCCTCGCACCGTAATAAATGTGGAGCGGGCAAGCCCGCTCCCACCTGTAGATTTCGGTCAGCTCAGGTGGTCGGTGAGGAACTTGAAATACTCTTGGCGAATCTGCGGAATCTCATTGGCCAAATGATGCCTGCCGCGCGGCAACATCAGAATCTCAGGCTGATCAAACTTCCCCTGCAACACTTGCAAATTGTGCTGCCAATCCACCGTCATATCGTCTTCCCCCTGCACAATCAGCGGCCGCCGACTGCTGCGCGGTGCGGCTTCGATACGCTTGATCCAGAGTGCCAGCGCGCCCACCCAGGCGGTGGGCAATTGCCGCGACTGCAACGGGTCCGCTTCCAGGAACGGCCTGAACCCAGGGTCGTTGGTGTTATCGCTGAAGCGTCGGGCAATGCCTTTGACGAACGGCTTGAGCAAGTAATAGCTGAGCTGCGACCAACCCCAGGCCCGAGGCCGGACCAGCGGTGACAACAGGAACGTCTTGCCTTGTGCCGGGCTGTCGACGCCGTGGTTGAGCAGGTGGTCCACTACAATCGCCCCGCCGGTGCTTTGCCCGAATAGGTGCCACGGCTGAGGCAGTTGCAACGCCTTGGCCTGCTCGAACAGCACCTGCACCACGTTCTGGTACACCGCGAAGTCGTCGATGCTGGCCCGCTCGCCACTGGACAGCCCGTGGCCCGGCAGGTCGCAGGCGATCACCACGAAACCCTGGTCCAGGCCCCAGTCCACCACGTTGCGGTACAGCCCCATGTGATCGTAGAAACCGTGAAACAGGAACATCGTTGCCACAGGTTGCCGTGGCCACCAGACCTGGCTGACCACCTCGAACCCGTCGACCTCAAAACGCCCCAGGCGGCTGACAACCGGCTCCTTGCGGGCCGCCAGGTCCAGACCATAGAAGCGCTGATAAACCCGGGCCTCGGCTGAGAGCGGCTGCGCATCCACCAACGGCCGCAAGCTTTCGCGAAGGTGATCGGGGTCAAAGGTCACGGGCATAAGAGGTTCCAGACTAGAGGCTTGGTGCGCTGCACAGGTTTTATCGAGCTGCGATATTCATCTGTCAGGGCAAGCATGGCAAGCTACGCGTCCTTCGAGGATTGATCTGAATGCGAAAGCCTTACCGCACGGCCCTGTTCGCCAGCCTGATCGTACTGATCTGCGCAGTGGTGTTGTGGGCGGCGTATGACTGGTTCCAGGATCGCTACCTGCGGGCCTTCAGCGAACACACGGCGGTGTTTTCCGGGGACATGCTCAAGCTGCCCGACGACCTCGCCGGGCCGGGCCCGATTCGCCTGGTACATTTCTGGGACCCAGCGTGCCCGTGCAACGTCGGCAATCAACAGCACCTCAGTGAATTGATCGAGCAATACGCACCCCAGGGCGTGGAGTTCTACGCCCTGCAAAAAGCCGGCAGCCACGGCCAGTTGCCCACGACCCTCGGCGCAATGAAAGTCCTCACGGCCCTGCCCGGCGCCGAACACGTGCCCGCCAGCCCCGCCGTGGGGATTTGGGATCGCACGGGCAAGCTGGCCTATTTCGGGCCTTACAGCGAAGGGCTGACCTGTAATTCCAGCAACAGCTTTATCGAACCTATCCTGCAGGCACTCAAGGGTGGACGCGACGTGAACGCGACCCACACTCTGGCGGTGGGCTGCTATTGTTCCTGGTCGGAAGGTTTGTAGTCTGCTGTCCCATTCTCACTAAGGAATTTCCATGAAGCGCGTGTTGTCGGTCCTCGCAGCCCTACTGGTGCTGATCGCCCTCAGCGCCGGCTGGTACGTCTACAGCAAGCAGCCGACCCGCCAGGGCACGGTAGAGATGGCCAACCTGCAAGGCTCGGTCACTGTTCGCTATGACGACCGTGGCGTACCCCATATACGCGCCGAGAACGAAGCCGACCTGTACCGCGCCCTTGGCTATGTGCATGCCCAGGACCGGCTGTTCCAGATGGAAATCATGCGCCGCCTGGCCCGTGGCGAACTGGCCGAAGTGCTCGGCCCCAAGTTGCTGGACACCGACAAACTGTTTCGCAGCCTGCGTATCCGTGACCGCGCCACTACTTATGCAGCGCAGATGGACCGCCAGTCGCCCCACTGGAAAGCCCTGCAAGCCTACCTGGACGGTGTCAACCAGTATCAGGACAGCCACGCCAAACCCATGGAGTTCGACGTACTGGGTATTCCCAAGCGCCCGTTTACCGCCGAAGACACCATCAGCATCGCCGGCTACCTGGCCTACAGCTTTGCCGCCGCCTTTCGTACCGAGCCCTTGCTGACTTACGTACGCGATCAACTCGGCAGCGACTACCTGAAGGCTTTCGACCTTGATTGGAAACCCAGGGGCGATCTTGGCCTGGCCGCCGGCGACTGGAAAGACCTTGGCGCCATCGCCCGCCTGAGCGAGCAGGCTTTGGCCGATAACGGCCTGCCGCAGTTCGAGGGCAGCAACGCCTGGGCCATCAGCGGCGCACGCACCAAGAGCGGCAAGCCGTTGCTGGCTGGCGACCCGCATATCCGCTTCTCGGTGCCGTCGGTGTGGTACGAGGCGCAGTTGTCGGCGCCGGGCTTTGAACTCTACGGTTATCACAATGCGCTGGTGCCGGTAGCGTTCCTGGGGCACAACAAGGATTTCGGCTGGAGCCTGACCATGTTCCAGAACGATGATCTGGACCTGATCGCCGAGCAGGTCAACCCGGACAACGCCAATCAGGTCCGCTACCACGACCAGTGGGTCGACATGACCAGCAGCGAGCAGCAGATCGCCGTCAAGGGCCAGGCCCCGGTGACGCTGACCCTGCGTCAATCGCCCCACGGCCCGATCATCAATGACGTGCTCGGCGCAAACGCTGGCAAGACGCCGATCGCCATGTGGTGGGCGTTCCTCGAAACCGAGAATCCGATCCTCGACGGCTTCTACCAGCTCAATCGTGCCAACACCCTGGCCAAGGCTCGCAGCGCCGTTGCCAAGGTCCACGCACCGGGACTGAATATCGTCTGGGCTAACGCCAAGGGCGATATCGGCTGGTGGGCGGCGGCGCAGTTGCCAATCCGCCCGGCCGACGTCAAGCCCGGCTTTATCCTCGATGGCAGCACCACCCAGGCCGACAAGCTCGGCTTCTACCCGTTCAGCGCCAACCCCCAGGAAGAAAATCCGGCGCGTGGCTACGTGGTCTCCGCCAACGCCCAGCCCGTGTCGCCCACCGGCATGGAGATCCCTGGCTATTACAACCTGGCGGATCGCGGCCAACAGTTGAACGCGCAATTGAGCGACAACCGCGTGAAATGGGATCTGGAAAACAGCCAGGCCTTGCAGCTCGGCACCACCACCGCCTACGGGCCAAGGCTGCTGGCGCCGCTGTTGCCAGTACTGCGTGATGTGGTCAAGGACCCGGCAGAGTTGAAACTGGTGGAGCAACTGGCCGCGTGGAAAGGTGATTACCCGCTCGACTCCACCAGCGCCACGCTGTTCAACCAGTTGCTGTTTGATCTTGCTGATGCCGCGATGCGTGACGAGCTGGGCGACGCCATGTTCCAAACACTGCTCTCGACCCGAGTCATCGACTCCGCCCTGCCGCGCCTCGCCGCTGCCACCGACTCGCCGTGGTGGGACAACCGCACCACCCCACTCAAGGAAACCCGCGCCGACACCGTCCGGATCGCCTGGCAAGCCAGCCTGAAGCACCTCAAGGCCACCTTCGGCGATAACCCGGCGCAGTGGCAGTGGGGCAAGGCGCATACCCTGACTCATGGCCATCCGCTGGGCTCGCAGAAGCCGTTGGACCAGATCGTCAATGTCGGCCCCTTCGCGGCCCCCGGCACCCACGAAGTGCCAAATAACCTGTCTGCCGCCATCGGGCCGGCGCCCTGGCCGGTGACTTATGGGCCGTCAACCCGGCGCCTGATCGACTTCGCCGACGCCGCGCACGCCCTGACCATCAACCCGGTAGGGCAAAGCGGCGTGCCGTTCGACAAGCACTACGCCGACCAGGCAGAAACGTATATCGAGGGTGGGTATGAGCAGGCGCACTTCAATGATGAGGAAGTGACGGCCAATACCCGAAGTACGCTCAAACTGTTGCCGGCCAGAGCCGCGCAATAGCGCTCAAACTGGCGCCG
This sequence comes from Pseudomonas sp. C321, assembly GCF_055407105.1. Classification (NCBI taxonomy): domain Bacteria; kingdom Pseudomonadati; phylum Pseudomonadota; class Gammaproteobacteria; order Pseudomonadales; family Pseudomonadaceae; genus Pseudomonas; species Pseudomonas sp. C321. The sequence continues at coordinate 311,922 of NZ_JBUZRB010000002.1, forward strand.
CGAAATTCAGCCTGAATTGTTGCGGCGTCACTCCAAGCCTGCGATTGAACACGCTGCGCATGTGCTGGGCTTGTGGCGAGGGGGCTTGCCTGCAATGGCGGTGTATCAGTCAACCAATCAGTCGACTGACAGAGCCTCATCGCAGGCAAGCCAGCTCCCACATTTTGATCCAGTTTCTTCAGGTAGACCTGATTAAACCGGCGCAGGCGCCCGACGCGCATCTGGCTGCTTCCAACCGTCCGCTGCCGCTTCTTCAATCGCCTGCTGGATCGCCTTCTTGCGGCGCTCTTCGGCACGGCGGCTGAAGAACCACACCAGGAAGGTCACCAGCGACACCGCCAACAGGATCAGACTGGCCACGGCATTGATCTCGGGTTTAACCCCCAGACGCACCGCCGAGAACACTTCCATCGGCAACGTGGTGGAACCCGGCCCCGAGACAAAGCTGGCCAATACCAAGTCATCCAGGGACAGCGCGAAGGACATCATCCCACCCGCCGCCAACGACGGCGCGATCATCGGGATGGTGATCAGGAAGAACACCTTCCACGGCCGTGCGCCCAGGTCCATCGCCGCTTCTTCGATCGACAGGTCCAGCTCACGCAAGCGCGCCGACACCACCACCGCCACATACGCCGAACAGAACGTGGTGTGAGCGATCCAGATGGTGACGATGCCACGTTCCTGGGGCCAGCCGATCATCTGCGCCATGGCTACAAACAGCAGCAACAGCGACAGACCGGTGATCACTTCTGGCATCACCAGAGGCGCCGTCACCAGGCCGCCGAACAGCGTACGGCCCTTGAACTGGCTGATGCGCGTCAGCACAAATGCCGCCAACGTGCCCAACGCCACTGCCGCCACCGCCGTGTAGCAGGCGATTTCCAGGGAGCGCGCTACCGAGCCCATCAGTTGGGTGTTATCCAGCAGGCCGACATACCACTTGATCGACCAGCCGCCCCACACCGTCACCAGTTTCGACTCGTTGAACGAATAGATCACCAAGATCAGCATCGGCAGGTAGATGAACAGCAGCCCGACGACCAGCATAAAGCTGGAGAAACTGAAGCGCTTCATATCTTGCCCTCCATCTCTTTGGCTTGGCTGCGGTTGAACAGGATGATCGGCACGATCAGGATCGCCAGCATCACCACCGCCAGGGCAGAAGCCACCGGCCAGTCACGGTTGTTGAAGAATTCCTGCCACAACACTTTACCGATCATCAGGGTTTCCGGACCGCCCAGCAGTTCAGGGATCACGAACTCGCCCACCACCGGGATAAACACCAGCATGCAGCCGGCGATGATGCCGTTCTTGGACAGCGGCACGGTGATTTTCCAGAAACTGTTGAAGGTACTCGACCCCAGGTCCGACGCGGCTTCCAGCAGACTCTGGTCATGTTTGACCAAGTTGGCGTAGAGCGGCAGGATCATGAACGGCAGGTAGGAATAGACCACGCCGATATACACCGCGATGTTGGTATTGAGTATCTGGAACGGCTCGTTGATCAGTCCGATGGACATCAGGAAGCCATTGAGCAAGCCGTTGTTGCTGAGGATGCCCATCCACGCATAGACGCGGATCAGGATCGCCGTCCAGGTCGGCATCATGATCAGCAGCACCAGCACGGTCTGCATTTCCTTGCGGGCGCTGGCGATGGCATAGGCCATCGGATAACCGATCAGCAGACACAACACTGTGCTGAAAAACGCCATCTTCAGCGAGCCAAGGTAGGCTGCGATGTACAACTCGTCGTCGCCCAGCATCGCGTAGTTGGCCAGGTTGAGCACCAACTGCAGCTTCTGTTCAACGAAGGTGTAGATCTCGGTGTACGGCGGGATCGCTACGTCGGCTTCGGCAAAGCTGATCTTCAGGACGATGAAGAACGGCAGCATGAAGAACAGGAACAGCCAGAGGAAAGGTATCCCGATGACCAAATGCCGGCCACCGGGGGTTATTCGTTGCAACTGGCGCTTGAATTTCTTCATATTCATGAACGAAGTACCACGCCGCTGTCGTCTTCCCACCACACGTAGACCTGGTCACCCCAGGTCGGCCGTGCGCCACGGCGTTCAGCGTTGGCGACGAAGGACTGCACCAGCTTGCCGCTGGGCAGCTCAACGTAAAACACCGAGTGCCCGCCCAGGTAGGCGATATCGTGGACCTTGCCGCTGGACCAGTTGTGCTCGCAGGTCGGCATTTCGGAGGTCACCAGCAGCTTTTCCGGGCGGATGGCGTAGGTCACCGACTTATCTTCTAGCGAGGTGGCGATGCCGTAGCCGACGTAGATGTCGCGGTCCAGGTCAGGGCACTTGAGCAGCGCGTGGCCTTCGGCGTCGTCCACAACCTGGGTTTCGAAGATATTGACGTTGCCGATGAACTCGCACACCAGGCGGCTGGTTGGCGTCTCGTAGATGTCGATGGGGCTGCCGATCTGCGCGATCCAGCCCAGGTGCATGATCGCAATGCGCTCGGCCATGGTCATGGCCTCTTCCTGGTCGTGGGTCACCATCACGCAGGTCACACCCACGCGCTCGATGATTTCCACCAGCTCCAGTTGCATTTGCGAACGCAGCTTCTTGTCCAGGGCGCCCATCGGCTCATCGAGCAACAGCAACTTCGGCCGCTTGGCCAGGGAGCGGGCCAGGGCCACGCGCTGACGCTGGCCGCCAGACAGTTGGTGCGGTTTGCGCTTGGCGAACTGGCTCATCTGTACCAGCTTGAGCATTTCCGCGACGCGGGCATCCACCTCGGCCCTGGGGATCTTGTCCTGTTGCAGGCCGAAAGCGATGTTCTGCGCCACCGTCATGTGCGGGAACAAGGCGTAGGACTGGAACATCATGTTGATCGGCCGCTCGTAGGGCGGCATGTCGGTGATGTCCACTCCGTCGAGGAAAATCCGGCCCTCGGTCGGGCGCTCGAAACCTGCGAGCATGCGCAGCAGGGTGGACTTGCCTGAACCCGAACCGCCGAGCAAGGCGAAGATCTCGCCTTTTTTGATTTCCAGGGACACATCGTCCACGGCAATCGTCTCGTCGAATTTCTTCGTGACCCGGTCGATTTTGACCAACACCTTTTTCGGTGTCTGGTCGCCCTCGAGGGCTTTCTTATAGGCGCCGGAGGCAACTGCCATTTACGAAACTCCCAACAAAATTTGCAGTTCGCCCAATAAGGGCAAATCTTGGATAGTTTGAGCCTTACTTGCCCGACTTGACCTTGGTCCAGCTGCGGGTCATTAAACGTTGCACCTTCGGGGGTAGCTCGCCGTTGACAAAGGTCCGGTCGAGAACCGCCTGCGGAGGGTAAACCGCTTCGTCGGTGCGTATCGATTGCTCCATCAGTATGTCCGCCCCTGGGTTAGGGTTGGCGTAACCGACGTAATCACTGACCTGAGCGATCACTTCAGGTTTCAGCAAATAGTTGATGAAAGCGAGGGCTTCCTTGACGTTGGTGGAGTCCTTGGGGATCGCCAGCACGTCGAACCAGAGGTTGCCGCCTTCTTTCGGGATGACGTAGGCGATGTTCACACCCTTGCCCGCTTCGGCCGCACGAGCCTTGGCCTGGAAGACGTCGCCGGAGAAGCCGGCGGCGACACAAATCTCGCCATTGGCCAGATCGGAAACGTACTTGGAGGAGTTGAAGTAAGTGACGTACGGACGCACCGCCATCAGCTTGGCTTCAGCCTTTTTATAGTCTTCGGGGTTCTGGCTGTTGGGGTCCAGGCCCATGTAATTGAGCACAGCCGGCAACATTTCATCGGCCGAATCAAGGAACGCCACGCCGCACTTGGAGAGCTTCTTGATGTTTTCCGGCTCAAACAGCACCGCCCAGGAATCGATCTTGTCGACGCCCAGCGCCGCTTTGACTTTCTCGACGTTGTAACCGATGCCATTGGTGCCCCACAGGTAGGGCACTGCGTACTGGTTGCCTGGATCGTTCTTTTCCAGCCGCTTGAGCAGCGCCGGGTCCAGGTTGGCGTAGTTGCTCAGTTGGGACTTGTCTAGCTTCTGGAATGCACCGGCCTTGATTTGCTTGCCGAGGAAGTGGTTGGACGGCACTACCACGTCATAGCCGGTACGACCGGCCAGCAACTTGCCTTCCAGGGTTTCGTTGGAATCGAACACGTCGTAGACGGGCTTGATGCCGGTGGCCTTTTCAAAGTTGGCCAGGGTGTCGGGACCGATATAGTCCGACCAGTTATAAACATGCACGGTTGAAGCGGCCTGCACGCTGACTGCCAACGTGACGCCCGCACCGACCAGCAAGGCTTTGCGAAATAAAGAAATTGGCAAGTGGAGGTCCTCTCAACTAGTTGGGCCAAGTTGCCCGAGCTGCATGGCAGCAACACTGCGCGGCAACAAAACCGGCGCGCAACTTACCCTCGATAAACCGATCCGGCAAAACTTTCTGTCATTTAATTGTTTCGTTAACCACCGCGCGCACCGCGGCGGTTAACGAAGACCTGATCAAACCGGCTTATTTGCCCGATTTGATCTTGGTCCAGCTGCGAGTCAGCAAACGCTGAGTGGCGGCCGGCAAGTCAGCAATTGCATACAGCTTGGCCATGACGTCCGCTGGCGGATAAACACCTGGGTCGCTGGTGATTTCCTTGTCGACCAGTGGCGTCGCCGCCGCGTTACCGTTGGGGAAACGTACCGCGTCGGTGATCTCGGCCATAATTTCTGGCTTCATCAGGAAGGTCATGAACTTGTAGGCGCCGTCGACGTTTTCGGCATCTTTAGGGATGGCGACCATGTCGAAGAAGCTGCCAGCACCTTCCTTGGGAATGTTGTAGCTGACTTTGACCTTGTCACCCGCTTCGGCGGCACGGGCCTTGGCCTGGTAGATATCACCCGAGTAACCGACTGCCACGCAGATGTTGCCGTTGGCCAGGTCCGAGATGTACTTGGAGGAGTGGAAGTAACCGACCGAAGGACGGATCTTCAGGAACAGTGCTTCGGCTTCGGCCAGTTGTTTCTTGTCCTGGCTGTCGGTCGGGTAACCGAGGTAATGCAGGGCAATCGGCAACATTTCGGTTGGCGAGTCGAGGAAGCTGATACCGCAGGATTTCAGCTTGGCCGCATTTTCCGGCTTGAACAGCAAATCCCAGGAATTGGTCGGTGCGTCGGCACCCAGTGCGGCCTTGACCTTATCGGCGTTGAAGCCAATACCGATCGAGCCCCACATGTAAGGGAACGCGTGTTCGTTGCCCGGGTCGCTTACTGAGACGGCCTTGAGCAATTCAGGATTGAGGTTTTTCCAGTTTGGCAGCTTGGACCTGTCCAGCTTCTGGTAAACACCGGCCTTGATCTGCTTGGCCAGGAAGTTGTTGGAAGGTACGACGATGTCATACCCGGATTTGCCCGCCAGCAGCTTGGCTTCCAGGGTTTCGTTGCTGTCGAATACGTCGTAGACCACCTTGATGCCCGACTCCGCTTCGAACTTCTTCACGGTGTCCGGTGCGATGTAGTCAGACCAGTTGTAGACGTGCAGCACTTTGTCGTCTGCCTGGGCCGCGCCCACCATCACGCCCATCAGGGACAAGGCCAGGAGGGTCTTGCCAGCGTTCTTCAAACCTAATGCCTTCATTCGGTCATGCTCCAATTTTTCTTTTTGGGCCACATTCTTTATCTATAAACAGCTGCAAAGTGTTGAGTGGCCCCTCGAAGGGCAACAAAACAGGGCGACAGTCTGGCAAGTTCAAGGGCCGGCTTTCAACCAAAGCCCTGCATTTATAACGGAGCGGCCAAAGGCCACTCCGTACTGAGCCTAGCACTTAGCCCTGCAATGCCGCCAAAGTCAGGTCCAGGCACTTGCGCGCCTTGGTCACCAACTCGTCAATCTCGGCCTTGCTGATCACCAGCGGCGGCGAAATGATCATGGTGTCGCCGACAGCGCGCATGATCAGGCCATTCTCAAAACAGAAGGTGCGGCAGATCATACCAACGCCTTTACCTTCGTAACGCTTGCGCGTCGCTTTGTCCTGCACCAGCTCAATGGCACCCAACAGGCCGACACCGCGGACTTCGCCCACCAGAGGATGATCACTCAGCTCTCGTAGGCGTTGTTGCAAATAGGGTGCCGTTTCGTTGTGGACACGCTCGACAATTTTTTCATCGCGCAGGATGCGGATGTTTTCCAGGGCCACTGCGGCGGCCACCGGATGACCTGAGTAGGTGAAACCGTGGTTGAAGTCGCCACCTTCATTGAGCACGACAACCACTTCGTCGCGCACGATTAGACCGCCCATAGGGATATAACCCGAGGTCAGACCCTTGGCGATGGTCATCATGTCCGGCTTGAGGTTGTAGAAATCGCTACCGAACCACTCACCGGTACGGCCGAAACCACAGATCACCTCATCGGCGACAAACAGGATGTCGTACTTGGCGAGGATTTCCTTGATGCGCGGCCAGTAGCTGTCGGGCGGAATGATCACGCCACCGGCACCCTGGATCGGCTCGGCAATAAAGGCGCCGACGTTGTCCACGCCCAGTTCCAGAATCTTCTCTTCCAGTTGGTTGGCGGCCCAGATGCCGAACTCTTCGGGGCTCATGTCGCCGCCTTCGCCGAACCAGTACGGCTGGGCGATGTGGACGATGCCCGGGATCGGCAAGTCGCCCTGTTCGTGCATGTAGGTCATGCCGCCCAGGCTCGCGCCGGCAACGGTGGAACCGTGGTAGCCGTTCTTGCGGCTGATGATGATTTTCTTGTTCGCCTGGCCCTTGATCGCCCAGTAGTGACGAACCATTCGCAGCATGGTGTCGTTGCCTTCGGAGCCGGAGCCGGTGAAGAACACGTGGTTCATGCCTTGAGGGGCAACGTCAGAGATGGCCTTGGCCAATTCCAGTACCGGCGGGTGGGCGGTCTGGAAGAACAGGTTGTAGTACGGCAGCTCTTTCATCTGCTTGGCGGCGGCGTCAGCCAGTTCATCGCGGCCATAACCGATGGCCACGCACCACAGGCCGGCCATGCCGTCGAGGATCTTGTTACCTTCGCTGTCCCACAGATAGACACCATGGGCTTTGGTGATGATTCGCGGGCCTTTCTCTTTCAACTGTTTGAAGTCGCTGAACGGCGCCAGGTGGTGATCGCGGCTCAAGGCTTGCCATTCACGGGTTTGCGGGTTGTTGCTGGTCATACCAATCTCCAAAAATAGCAGGTGGAGGTGCGGCGTGTGACGGCCGCACCCGGCGCATCAGACGGCAAAGAGCAGGAATTCCCGCTCCCACGAACTGATCACGCGCTTGAAGTTTTCATGCTCGGCCCGCTTGACCGCGACATAGCCTGTGATGAATTTTTGACCCAGGTATTTCTCGATGGTCTTGCTGTTTTCCATCCGCTCCAGGGCGTCCTCGATGGTCAACGGCAGGCGCAGGTTGCGACGTTCGTAACCACGACCGACCACCGGTGCACTTGGGCTGATGCCTTCGACCATACCGATGTAGCCGCACAACAAGCTGGCGGCAATCGCCAGGTACGGGTTGGCATCGGCGCCCGGCAGGCGGTTTTCCACCCGACGGTTCTGTGGGCCGGCATCCGGCACCCGCAGGCCGACGGTGCGGTTTTCTTCGCCCCACTCCACGTTAACCGGTGCCGAGGTGTCCGGCAGGAAACGGCGGAACGAGTTGACGTTGGGCGCAAACAGCGGCAACAGCTCGGGGATGAATTTTTGCAGGCCGCCAATGTGGTAAAGGAACAGCTCGCTCTTGGACCCGTCTTCGTTGGAGAAGACGTTTTTGCCGGTGGCAATGTCGATGATGCTCTGGTGCAGGTGCATGGCGCTGCCGGGCTCGCCGGTCATCGGCTTGGCCATGAACGTGGCGGCCACGTTGTGCTTGAGCGCCGCCTCACGCATGGTGCGCTTGAACACCAGGATCTGGTCGGCCAAAGACAGGGCATCGCCGTGACGGAAGTTGATTTCCATCTGTGCCGTGCCGTCCTCGTGGATCAGGGTGTCGAGGTCCAGCTCCTGCAGTTCGCACCAGTCGTAGACGTCTTCGAACAACGGGTCGAATTCGTTGGCCGCTTCTATAGAGAAGGACTGACGACCGGTTTCCGGGCGGCCAGAGCGGCCAATCGGCGGTTGCAGCGGAAAGTCCGGGTCTTCGCAGCGCTTGGTCAGGTAGAACTCCATCTCCGGCGCCACGATGGGCTGCCAGCCTTTGTCGGCGTAGAGCTTGAGGACTTTCTTGAGCACGTTGCGCGGCGACAACTCAATAGGGTTGCCTTGCTTATCGTAGGTGTCGTGGATCACCTGGGCCGTGGGCTCTATGGCCCAAGGCACAAGGAATACCGCGTTCTCGTCCGGGCGGCAGATCATGTCAATGTCGGCCGGGTCGAGCAGTTCGTAATAGATGTCGTCTTCGACATAGTCGCCGGTCACGGTCTGTAACAGGACGCTCTCGGGCAGGCGCATGCCTTTTTCGGCGATGAACTTGTTGGTCGGCGAGATCTTGCCCCGGGTGATACCGGTGAGGTCGCCAATCATGCATTCGACTTCTGTGATCTTATGGTCTTTCAACCAATCGGTGAGCTGGTCGAGGTTGTTACTCATAAATGCCTCTGGGCTGAGTTTCCTGACATCCATTAAAGGTCAGGCGTTGGTTGACGCATCATCCGCGTCGCGTTGTGTTGCCCGCTTTCGACAGGCATTGCCAAATGCCTGGAAGATCGCGAGATAGTGCGGGTTAGAGCTTACCTGCCATTCGGGGTGCCATTGCACTCCCAAAGCAAAAGCCTTGCCGTCTGTCACCGAAAAGGCTTCGACCAAGCCATCGGGGGCTGTTGCTTCAACATGTAGCCCAGGCGCCAGACGATCAACGCCCTGCCCGTGAATCGAGTTGACCTGGATCGTTTCTGGCAAACCCAGGCTTGCCAATACACCACCTGCAGAGATCGTCACCGGGTGAGCCGGGCCGTACTGGACGTCCAGCGGCTGGGTGTCGTCTTCGCGATGATCCATCATGCCCGGCACCTCATGAACCTTCTGGTGCAGGCTGCCGCCAAACGCCACGTTCATTTCCTGGAAGCCACGGCAAATCCCCAGCACCGGAACGCCTGCAACAATCGCGGCGCGAATCAACGGCAAGGTGGTTTGGTCCCGTGCAGGATCATGAGCAGTCCCGGGCGCGCTGGCCGGACCGTCGTAATAAAAAGGTTCGATATTGGAGGGTGAGCCGGTAAAGAGAATGCCGTCCAGACCGTCAAGAATATTGGCCGGGTCGAGCAAATCCGCCAGAGACGGAATAATCAATGGCAAGCCCTTGGCAGCGGTGGCCACTGCACGGACGTATTTGTCGCCACTGATGTGATAAGCATGCAGACCGACCTGTTTGGAACAGGCGGTGACGCCGATTAACGGCAGGCGAGACATGAAGCACCCCGGTATTATTGCTGTTATGGGTTTGAATCGAGCTTAGCCTTGTTCATTTTTTTACACAACACCCCCGTAAAAAATACAACACGGCCCGCTCAAACGTGCTGGTTCCAAGAGACCCAAATACAAAAAAACGCCCCAAAAAGCCTCGAAAATGCCCTCAGGGCGCTTTTTTAGGGCAAAAAAGGCCTCGCTTGACTTCGGCATGCCGTTCGGGTTGACTGAAACCCGAAGATTTCAATGATTGATATTTTTAACAACAAAGGTGTTGCATCATGTCGGTACCCCCGCGTGCCGTTCAGCTTAACGAAGCGAACGCGTTCCTTAAGGATCATCCTGAGGTTCTGTACGTAGACCTTCTAATTGCGGATATGAATGGTGTGGTGCGCGGCAAGCGCATCGAACGCACCAGCCTCCACAAGGTTTACGAGAAAGGCATCAATTTGCCGGCCTCTCTATTTGCCCTGGATATCAATGGCTCGACGGTGGAAAGCACCGGCCTGGGTCTGGACATCGGTGATGCTGACCGAATCTGTTATCCAATCCCTGACACCCTGTGCAATGAACCCTGGCAAAAGCGCCCAACCGCGCAACTGCTGATGACCATGCACGAAATCGAAGGTGAACCTTTCTTCGCGGATCCTCGCGAAGTGCTCCGCCAAGTTGTGAGCAAGTTTGATGACCTCGGTCTGACCATCTGCGCCGCATTCGAGTTGGAGTTCTACCTGATCGACCAGGAGAACGTGAATGGCCGGCCACAACCGCCCCGCTCGCCGATCTCCGGCAAACGCCCGCACTCGACACAGGTCTACCTGATCGACGACCTCGACGAATACGTCGACTGCCTCCAGGACATTCTGGAAGGTGCAAAAGAGCAAGGCATCCCTGCCGACGCCATCGTCAAGGAAAGTGCCCCGGCGCAGTTCGAAGTGAACCTGCACCACGTTGCCGACCCGATCAAGGCCTGCGACTACGCGGTACTGCTCAAGCGTTTGATCAAGAACATCGCCTACGACCATGAGATGGATACCACCTTCATGGCCAAGCCTTACCCAGGCCAGGCAGGCAACGGTTTGCACGTACACATTTCGATCCTGGACAAGGAAGGCAAGAACATCTTTGCCTGCGAGGATCCCGAGCAGAACGCCGCACTGCGACATGCGATCGGCGGTGTGCTGGAGACCCTACCCGCCCAAATGGCGTTCCTGTGCCCCAACGTCAACTCCTACCGTCGTTTCGGCGCACAGTTCTACGTGCCGAACGCGCCGTGCTGGGGGCTGGATAACCGCACTGTTGCGGTACGCGTACCCACCGGTTCCGCCGACGCGGTCCGCCTGGAACACCGCGTGGCTGGCGCCGATGCCAACCCGTACCTGCTGATGGCTTCGGTCCTGGCGGGCGTGCACCACGGTCTGACCAACAAGATCGAACCGGGTGCTCCGGTGGAAGGCAACAGTTACGAGCAGAACGAGCAAAGCCTGCCGAACAACCTGCGCGATGCATTGCGCGAGCTGGACGACAGTGAAGTGATGGCCAAGTACATCGATCCGAAATACATCGATATCTTCGTCGCCTGTAAGGAAAGTGAGCTGGAAGAGTTTGAACACTCCATCTCCGACCTTGAGTACAACTGGTACCTGCATACCGTGTAAGCGGTTGCGACAGTAAAAGGAACGCCGCAGGCTTTTGGCTGTGGCGTTTTTTTTTATCAGTTTTTCGGAGTGCTCGCCACAGGTATGGATCATCTTCAGGCTCTGCGTACAATGCCCACTGCCCTGTAGGAGACTTCCATGACCCGCCCCGCAGCCCCTCGCAAACCCCGCGCCCGCAGCCAGGCCCGGATCGACGCGATCCTCGACGCCGCCCGCACCTTGCTGGCCGCCGAAGGCGTGGCCAGTTTGTCGATCTACAGCGTGGCCGAACGGGCGCAGATTCCGCCGTCGTCGGTCTACCACTTCTTCGCCAGCGTCCCGGCGCTGCTGGAAGCGCTGACGGCTGATGTTCACGCCGCCTTCCGCGCCGCCCTGCAAGCGCCTATCGATCATGAAAAACTCAACCATTGGCGCGATCTGTCACGCCTGGTGGAACTGCGCATGCTGAGCATCTACAGCAAGGATGCCGCTGCCCGCCAGTTGATTCTCGCCCAGCACGGGCTGACCGAAGTGACCCAGGCTGACCGTCAGCATGATCTGGAGTTGGGGGGCTTGATGCTCACCGTGTTCGACCAGCACTTCCAACTGCCGGCCCTGCCCACAGACGTCGACGTGTTCGCCCTGGCCATGGAACTGAGCGACCGGGTCTACGCCCGCTCGGTGCAACAAAATGACCACATTACGCTGCGTATGGCCGAGGAAGGTATGCGCGTATTTGATGCGTACTTAGGGCTTTACCTGCCGCCCTACCTGCCCAAGCGCAGCCACTGAAATTCCAGGATGGGTTTATGCAGCAAGTCCCCGAACACTATCTGGGCGTGTGGAAACGGCGCCTGATCAGCTATCAGAACGGCGAAATCGATCAACACACCTCGGTGTACTGGCTGCAAACACCGCGCCTGTTCGCCGACCTGCGCATCCCGACAGGCATGCCTGCTCACTCCATCAGTCATGCCGACCACCTGGCCCTGTGCGAACAAAAAGGCTTTGCCGGCGTGACCCAGGTCGACGGCGATATCTGCCAATGGCATCGACACATCGACTTTCAGCCCGCCAGCGATGAGGCCGATATCGGCCGGATGCATTTTGAAACCCGCGACCGCCTGATCGAAACCGCCCTGGACGATGATTATTACGAAATCTGGGAGCGGCTTGCCGACTCTAAAGGTCTGTGTCGCAGCCAATGGCTACAAGCCAACGACAACCCGACCCGCAACGCGTGCCTGGTGCTCGCGGGCGACTATTTTTTGTTCGCCGCCGACCGGCCTGCACCACTGACACCCAACGGCCACTTGCGTGAACGTATCAACAGTGAAAATCCGCAAGCACTGCTGGCCTGTGAACTGTCCTTCGGCCAACATCGTGCTGGCACCATGCCCTGGCACATCGACTACTCCACCCTGCCCGCGCAGATCGGCCAGCGGCTACTGCCGGCCAGCGTGGAACCGTTAGCCGACGATCTGTTCAGCCATGCCATGGGTTATTTCGCCCCAACCAACGGCTGGAAACTCGCTTCAGATCCCTCCCCAAAACGCTGAAAACCCCGAAGGGCTCATGCCGTCCGGGGTCGTCTGTCGCCCATCGATCACAACTTGGCGATCGACACCTCGGTGGACTTAACGAACGCAATCACTTCACTGCCAATCACCAACTCCAGCTCTTTTACCGAGCGAGTAGTGATCACCGAAGTAACGATGCCCGAAGCGGTCTGCACGTCGATTTCCGACAGTACGTCGCCTTCGACGATTTCCTTGATGGTGCCTTTGAACTGGTTACGCACGTTAATGGCTTTAATAGTCATGTTGTTCTTCCTTCATTGGGCAAGTGAGTTATTGCGCCCAACGCAATTGCGTAGGCAGCGGTGCAACAGGTTCGGGTTCCGGCGCAGTACCAGGTAGTAACAGCACCCGGTTGAGCACTTCGGCTTCCAGTGCTGCCAGGCGGTGCGAACCACGGGCCCGTGGACGTGGCAGGTCGACGAGCATGTCGAGGCCGATTTCGCCGTCTTCAATCAGGATCACCCGGTCGGCAATGGCCACGGCTTCGCTGACGTCGTGGGTCACCAGCAACACAGTAAAACCGTGCTTCTGCCAAAGGTTCTCGATCAGTTGCTGCATCTCGATCCGGGTCAGGGCATCCAGCGCACCCAGCGGCTCATCGAGCAGCAGCAAGCGCGGCTGATGAATCAAGGCACGAGCGAGGGCGACGCGCTGCTTCTGGCCACCGGACAAGGCCGCCGGCCATTCATCGGCGCGTTCGGCCAAGCCGACGGCCTCCAACGCGTCCAATGCCTTGTCGCGCCAGTTACCCTTAAGCCCAAGGCCCACGTTGTCGATGACTTTTTTCCACGGCAGCAGACGCGCTTCCTGGAACATCAAACGCGTGTCTTCAATGGCTTCGCTCAGCGGCGCAGAACCTGCCAGCAATTCACCGCTGCTGGCTTTATCCAGACCGGCAAGCAGGCGTAGCAAGGTGCTTTTACCGCAACCACTACGGCCGACCACTGCGACGAATTGGCCTGCCGGAATGTGCAGATCAATCTCACGCAGTACTTCCCGCGCGCCAAAGGATTTACGTAGCTTGCGCACTGCCAGCGCAATACCGCGCAGCAGGCGTGGAGGTTGTTGAGCGGTCATGCTGCACCTCCCTTGGCCACTTGATAAGCCGGATGCCAGCGCAACCAGACACGCTCCAGGCCGCGAGCGGCCAGGTCGGCGAGCTTGCCGAGCACGGCGTACAGCACAATCGCCAGCACCACGACGTCGGTTTGCAGGAACTCGCGGGCATTCATTGCCAGGTAACCAATACCGGAACTGGCGGAAATGGTTTCTGCGACGATCAAGGTCAGCCACATAAAGCCCAGGGCAAAACGCACGCCCACCAAAATCGAAGGCAAGGCACCCGGCAGAATCACCTGGCGAAACAGACTGAAACCAGACAGGCCATAACTGCGGGCCATCTCCACCAGCGCCGGGTCGACGTTGCGAATGCCGTGGTAAGTGTTGAGGTAGATCGGGAACAACGTGCCGAGGGCGACCAGGAAAATCTTTGCCGTCTCATCAATGCCGAACCACAGGATCACCAGTGGGATCAGCGCCAGGTGCGGCACGTTGCGGATCATCTGCACCGAGCTGTCCAGCAGGCGCTCACCCCACGTCGACAGGCCGGTGATAAAGCCCAGGGCCAGGCCGATACCGCCACCGATGATAAAACCAAGGCCCGCACGCCAACCACTGATGGCCAGGTGCGTCCAGATTTCGCCGCTGCGTACCAGGTTGATACCCGCTTCGATCACCGCGCTAGGGGCCGGCAGGATGCGTGTCGATAACCAGCCTGCCGAGACCGACAACTGCCACACCGCCAGCAACAAAATCGGTAGTGCCCAGGGCGCCAGTCGATGGCCTAACTTTTCAATATTCATGGCAACACTTCAGCTCTGGGACGCAGCTTTGGGGAGGATATTGTTGGCCACGCCGTGGGTAGGCAGGAACCAGAAAATATTGAGGCCCATGGAGTTGTCTCCTGAAGAAGTCGGATTACGGCGCTTTGGCAACGGTCGCAGGCGGCGTCCAGATCACGTCCTTGATGCTCAAGTGTTTCGGGATCAGTTTGAGTTGGTAGAAGGTGTCGGCGATTTTCTGTTGGGCGGCGACTACTTCCGGCGTCAGGAACAGCGCGCCGTAGCCCTGGCGTTTCACGGAGGTCAGGGTGATGTCGGCGGGCAGGCCGAGCAGCGGCGCGACTTGGGTGGTGACTTCTTCAGGGTTGGCCTTGGACCACTCGCCCACGGCGCGCACTTCTTCCACCAACGCCTTGATCACTTCAGGGTGTTTTTCGGCGTAAGGCTGGGTCGCCAGGTAGAACTGATGGTTGTCGGCGATGCCGGAGCCGTCACGCAGGGTGCGGGCTTGCAGTTGTTTCTCGGCGGCGGCCTGATATGGGTCCCAGATCACCCAGGCGTCGACGCTGCCACGCTCGAATGCGGCGCGGGCGTCGGCGGGCGGCAGGAATACGGTCTGCACGTCGGTGTATTTCAGGCCAGCATCTTCCAGGGCACGCACCAGCAGGTAGTGCACATTGGAGCCTTTGTTTAGCACGATTTTCTTGCCCTTGAGGTCCTGCACCGATTTGATCGGTGAGTCCTTGGGCACCAGGATCGCTTCACTGGTGGGGGCCGGCGGTTCGTAGGCGACGTAGAGCAGATCGGCACCGGCGGCCTGGGCGAACACCGGAGGGGTTTCACCGGTGACGCCGAAATCGATGGAACCGACGTTTAGCCCTTCCAGAAGCTGCGGGCCGCCGGGAAACTCCGTCCATTGCACCTGCACGCCCTGCTCAGCCAGGCGCTTTTCCAGCGAGCCCTTGGCCTTTAGCACTACCAGAGTGCCGTATTTTTGATAGCCGATACGCAAGGTTTCGGCCGCTTGAGCTTGAACAATGGCGCCGAAGGACACAGCCGCAGCAAACAGTGCGACCAGACCACGACGCAAGATGACAGTGCGCATGGCGCTCTCTCCAATTATGCGATTAGGATTTTGGCGGCACCTGCTTGGCCGTTGGCGGCTGAGTAAGGTGAGTGTTTCTAGATCCGGGTGAAGCTCAGATACTCCAGCGAGCACTCAACAAACGTTCATTCAACACATGAGGGTCAAGGGGCTTGGGGCGGCGGGCCATGGCGCTGTAGAACTGATCCAGGGCCTCGCTCAAGCGTTTTTCGAGAATCGGCACCAATTGCGCCTGGGCACTGCCTTCGCCGTACGCGATCTGACTGTCTTCGGCAAAGATCCCGTGGAGCAACTCCTGGGCTTTCAGGGCTGACAGCACCGGCTTCAAGGCGTAGTCCACCGCGAGCATGTGGGCGATGCTGCCGCCGGTAGCCATCGGCAATACCACTTTGTGGGCCAGGGCGCGCTCGGGCAGCAGGTCAAGAATGGTTTTCAACGCGCCCGAAAACGAAGCCTTGTACACCGGCGTGGCGATCACCAGGCCATCCGCGTTTGCCACTTGCGCCAGCAGGTCGATGACCTTGGGGCTGTCGAAGCGCGCATGCAGCAAGTCTTCGGCCGGGAAGTCCCGTACCTGATAACTCACCACTTCCACGCCTTGCTGCTGCAACCAGCGCCGGGAATGATCCAGCAAGACCCCAGAGCGGGAGCGCGGGCTGGGACTGCCACCAAGTGTTACGACCAGCATCTAGAGAATTCCTTGAGCAAGTGTCAGCGGTTCGCTGTGCGGCGATAGGCGCCAAGATGGGACAGACCTTATCAGTAGATTTATATATCCATAAATCTCATTTTTTCATTTGTTTATTCTTAAAATGTATATGCGGATATTCAATCGCCAAACGAAAAAAAGGCCGTAAAAACGGCCTGAAAACCCCTGCTTTCCTGTAGGAGCGAGCTTGCTCGCGAAGAACGCACAGGCACCGCGGGCAACCCGACACGCTGCGTTATCGTTGACGTTCTTCGCGAGCAAGCTCGCTCCTACAGTTGATCCAATTGATCCAGTTGATTCGGCTGATCTCAACGGTTGGGTTGAGGTGTCAGTCGCAGGTACGGTTTCACCGCGCGATAGCCCTTCGGAAAGCGTTTCTTGATCTCTTCCTCATCCTTGAGCGAAGGCACGATCACCACTTCATCACCGTCCTGCCAGTTGGCCGGAGTGGCGACTTTGTAGTTGTCGGTCAGCTGCAACGAGTCGATAACCCGCAGGATTTCGTGGAAATTACGGCCGGTGCTGGCCGGGTAGGTGATGGTCAGGCGAATCTTTTTGTTCGGGTCGATCACGAACAATGAACGCACAGTGAGGGTGTCGTTGGCGTTCGGGTGGATCAGGTCATACAGATCGCTGACCTTACGGTCAGCGTCGGCCAGGATCGGAAAGTTGACGACGGTGTTCTGGGTTTCGTTGATGTCTTCGATCCATTTGTGGTGCGAATCCACCGGGTCTACCGACAGGGCAATGGCCTTGACACCGCGCAGGGCAAATTCGTCCTTGAGCTTGGCGGTGAAACCCAACTCGGTGGTGCATACCGGGGTGAAGTCCGCCGGGTGGGAAAAGAGCACGCCCCAGCTATCGCCCAACCACTCGTGAAAGCGGATCTTGCCGGCACTGGAATCCTGTTCGAAGTCGGGGGCGATATCGCCCAGTCTGAGGCTCATGGTGTGGCTCCTGATGAGTGCTTATGGAGCCCACTGTGCCTGCGTTAGGGATTATTTAAAAAGAATAAATATCGATTTATCTAGACGATAAAGGAATATTAAAAATCTGTTCACTGGACCGTGAAAAAGGCGCAGGCCAACATGCACCCAAGGTTCGAGAAGGCCTTGAGACGCTGTAGAAAAGAGGGCTCAGGAAGGGCTTGCGGGGGTTGAGCCCGACTTGTGCAAAACGAGCAAAAAAAAACCTCGCGTTTATCGCGAGGTTTTTTTCTTAACTTGGCTTACAGGAAGCTGTAAGTGTAGTTAAAGATCAGACGAGTCTGATCCTGGTCCTGAATGCCGGTACCGCTGCCGCGATAGGCACCGTGACGCAGCGTGGTGCCAAAGCCTTTCAGTGCGCCCTGCTGAATGGTGTAGTCGATGCGCATATCGCGCTCCCACTCAGACTGGTCACTGCCACCGTTCTTGGCTTTGATATTGTCGCCATACAGGTAAGCAATCGAGGTTTTCAAACCTGGAACGCCCAATGCAGCGAAGTCATAGGAGTACTGACCGAAGGTGGTGTTTTCACCCGCACGCACGAAAGAGTTGATCATGCTATCGGTGAAGAGGTAGAAGCTGGAACCACCGGCACCTTCGTTACGACCATTGCCGTCGACAACGCCGCCCTGGTTCAACCAGACGAAACCACCGTCATCATTGACACGCTGATGCCCGACCATGAACGCACTGCCACCCAGGGAGTAGGTGAACATGGCGCTCCAGGTTTTGTTATTAACCTCGCCAGTATCCTTCGCGTAACCACCATTGTTGTTGAACTGGTAGCCAGCCTGGCCATTCTTGCCATCGGAGCTGCTGTCAAAGTAACGCAGGTCGGTTTTGAACGACTGACCTTCGGTGATCGGGTAGACGTGGACCAGACCCAGGAAGTGTTGCTTATAGAAGTCTTCCAGGTTGGCGTAGTAGTACTGCAATGTCAGGTCTTTAGTGACTTTCCAATCAGCACCGCCAAAGCGGAACTGGTTGCTTTCCTGACTAGCGCCGGCGATAGACAGGCCCGTGCTGTTGGTCGAAGCACGCCCGGTGGCGTGCTCAAGTTGACCGGCGTTGAAGGTCACATTGTCGATTTCTTTGGAGGTGACAGTGCCGCCTTCAAAGGTCTGTGGCAGCAGACGACCGTCGCTTGCAATCAGAATCGGCAGGTTTGGCGCCAGAGCGCCACCCAGGTGAGCTTCGGTCTTGGAGAAGCGGGCCTTAACGTTGGCACTCGCGCTACTCCAGCTACTCACGGCAGAGCCGTCAGTGTCGCTTGGAACGAAGGAGTTGCTATCTGGGTGATGGCCCCGGCCACCGTCAAGGTGAAGACCGACCAACGCCTGAGCATCAATACCAAAGCCAACGGTGCCTTGAGTGAAACCAGACTGGTAGTTGAATTTCAAGCCTGTAGCCGTTTCGCGTTGGTCCGACCCGCCTTCACGCTGGTCGTTATCAAAATAAAGGGTCCGGGAACTGACGGATGCCTTGCTGTCCTCAACGAAACCTGCGGCGCCTGCTTGTTGAGCCAGAACCCCAGCCGCGACGGCGATCGCCAATGTGTACTTCTTCATGTACCGCTCCTCTCATTTCTAATTTTTGTAGTTCTTGGTCTCGGGTCTGACGCCCTTGATCCACAGATGCGCGATTAGCGCCAGATCGTGACTGACAAGTCAACGTAACCTTGTGCGTCTACGACCTTGGTCTAACCGCAGTTATTTGGTCCCTGCAGGGTAATGAGTTTTTCATACACCCAAAAAGAATTATTTCGTCCTTTTTCATACGATCTAGGAATAAGTCTTTTCATGGGGCGATAGACCCGACAACGGGGACACCGCTCCATAAGCTAATTCCTAAAGGGTATTTGTTGGCCATTTTTTAGATCGCTTAGTGTGAACGTACAGTTGCATACGTCACTCACGATCAAAAAGGCGACGCCATCATGGCCAAACGCACATCCTCTCGTCAATTTGTTACAGTTTTTGTATCGCTAGCGCTTTCTTTTAGCGTGCAGGCGGCCAACCTCACCATTGGTTATCAAACCGGCATCGACCCCAGCAAAGCGCCCCAGGCAGACGGCTTGTACGAAAAAGCCATCGGCGAAAAGATCGACTGGCGTCGTTTCAACAGCGGCCCGCAAGTAATCACCGCGATTGCCTCCGGCGATGTGCAGATCGGTAACCTCGGCTCAAGCCCATTGGCAGCAGCCACTTCGCGCAATCTACCCATCGTGGCGTTCATCGTATCGGCCCAGATCAATAGTTCTGAAGCTTTAGTCGTGCGTAACGGCAGCGGCATTGACACACCCCAGGACCTGATCGGCAAAACCATTGCCACGCCGTTCGTCTCAACCTCCCATTACAGCCTGCTTGGCGCCTTGAAGCATTGGGGGCTGGACACCTCGAAAGTCAAAGTGGTGAACCTGCAACCGGCCGAGATTGCTGCCGCGTGGAAACGTGGGGATATCGACGGCGCATTTGTCTGGTCGCCGGCGCTGGGGGAGATCCGCAAGACCGGGAAAACCCTGACAGATGCGGCGCAGGTGGGTCAGTGGGGCGCGCCGACGTTCGAGGTGTGGGTAGCGCGCAAGGATTTCGCCGAAAAACATCCTGACGTCCTGGCCAAGTTTGCCAAGGTCACCCTGGATTCATTTGCCGACTATGCGGCCCATAAATCCGAGTGGACGGTCGACTCCGCACCTGTGCAAAAAATAGCCAAATTGACAGGTGCCAATGCTGCTGACATCCCTGAGTTGCTGACCGGCTCGACGTTCCCCGATGCCAGGGCGCAGCAAACCGACGCTTTACTTAACGGCGGAACGGCCAAGGCGCTTGGGGAAACGGCGAAGTTTCTCAAGGAACAAGGAAAGGTGGAGACGGTGCTGCCGGATTATTCGGCGTTTGTGACGGGGAAATTTGTCAGTGATTAAAGAAAAGCTAAATGGAGCGAGCGTGCTCGCTCCTGACCAGCAAGGGAGTTACAGCGTTTTTTCGAAGATCTTCGAATTACGCTGAAAGTTGTACAGCGAAGCCCGCGCCGACGGCAGGCGATCTACGCTGCTGGGCACAAAACCCCGCTCGCGGAACCAGTGGGCGGTGCGGGTCGTCAGCACGAATAGCGTCTTCAACCCCTGGGCCCGGGCGCGGGTCTCGATGCGTTCCAGCAGTTCATCACCCCGACCACCATGACGGTACTCCGGGTTGACCGCCAGGCACGCCAGCTCGCCGGCATCAGACTCGGCGATTTGATACAGCGCCGCACAGGCGATAATCATGCCTTCACGCTCGACCACGCTGAACTGCTCGATCTCCCGCTCCAGCACTTCGCGCGAGCGACGCACCAGAATCCCCTGCTCTTCCAGTGGGCTGATCAGGTCCAGCAAGCCGCCGACGTCTTCAATCGCCGCCTCGCGCACCAGTTCGAACTGCTCCTGGGCCACCAGCGTACCGCCGCCGTCACGGGTAAACAGTTCGGTGAGCAAGGCGCCGTCTTCGACGTAGCTGACGATATGGCTGCGCCCAACTCCGCCACTACACGCCTGGGCGGCGGCATCCAGCAATTCGCCCTGGTAGTCGCTGCCCAGGCGCTGCAAGTGCGCGGGCACTTGTTGCGGCCGCAGTTCACGCACCAGGCAACCGTTTTCATCGATCAGGCCCAAGTCGGCGCCAAACAGCAGCAATTTGTCAGCACCCAGGTCGATGGCCGCACGGGTGGCGACGTCTTCGCAGGCCAGGTTGAAAATTTCCCCGGTAGGCGAGTAGCCCAACGGCGACAACAGCACGATGGAACGCTCGTCCAGCAGGCGGTTGATGCCCTTGCGGTCGACCCGGCGCACTTCGCCGGTGTGCTGGTAATCGATGCCATTCAGCACGCCGATGGGACGCGCTGTCACCAGGTTGCCACTGGCCACCCGCAGGCGCGAGCCCTGCATCGGCGAAGAGGCCATGTCCATGGACAGGCGTGCTTCGATGGCGATGCGCAAGTGGCCAACCGCGTCGATCACACACTCCAGGGTCGTAGCATCGGTGATGCGCAAGCCTTCGTGGTAATGCGGGGTCAAGCCACGAGCGATGAGGCGGGTTTCGATTTGCGGGCGCGAACCGTGAACCAGCACCAGTCGCACGCCAAGGCTGTGGAGCAGTACCAGGTCATGAACGATGTTGCCGAAGTTCGGATGGTCCACACCATCGCCCGGCAGCATGACCACAAAAGTGCAGTCGCGGTGGGCGTTGATGTAGGGCGAAGCATGACGAAGCCAATTGACGTATTCGGGCATAAAACCTGGGCCTGTAATAAAAAGCAGCCGAAAAAGGATGAATCGTGAAAACACACAGCGGGCTGTTGCTTATCGTCGGAACAGGCTTGGCGACACGCTCACTCTCCTTTATGTACGGGATGGTCAGTGGTTAATTTATGCAGGTTTCAGGCAGTAATGTTCAATCAGTTCCCGCAATAGACGCACTGTAGGCGTCAAGCGTGACATTTCGAGGTACTCGCCCGGCTGGTGGGCGCAGGCGATGTCGCCAGGGCCAAGCACAATGGTTTCGCAACCAAGGCGCTGAAGATAAGGCGCTTCGGTGCCGAACGCTACTGCTTCGGCACGATGGCCGGTCAGTCGCTCTGCAACGCGCACCAATTCAGCGTCCTCAGCCTGCTCGAACGGCGGCACTTCGGGGAACAGCGGCGCATAGTCGATCTTCACCTGATGGCGCTCGGCCAAGGGTTCCAGTTTCTGTCGGATGGCGGCGCGCAAGACTTGCGGGTCCATGCCCGGCAAGGGCCGCAGATCAAACTCCAGGGAGCACTGGCCGCAGATGCGGTTGGGGTTGTCGCCGCCATGAATGCAGCCAAAGTTCATGGTCGGTTGCGGCACGCTGAACTGCGGGTTGCGGTATTCACGCTGCCAGGCCAGGCGCAGGCCGCGCAGTTCGCCAATGGCATCGTGCATGGCTTCCAGGGCGCTGTGACCCAGGCTTGGGTCCGACGAATGGCCGCTGCGTCCGAGAATATCAATGCGCTCCATCATCACACCCTTGTGCAGGCGGATTGGCTTGAGGCCCGTCGGCTCGCCAATCACCGCCGCGCGGCCCAGCGGGCGCCCCGCCTCAGCCAACGCCCGGGCACCGGCCATAGAGCTTTCTTCATCACAGGTGGCGAGGATCAGCAGCGGTTGCTTGAACGGTTGATCCAACAGCGGTTGCACGGCTTCGATCACCAGGGCGAAAAAACCCTTCATGTCGCAGCTGCCCAAGCCTACCCAGCGACCGTCCACTTCCGTCAGCTTGAGCGGATCGGTCTGCCACAGCGCGCCGTCGTAAGGCACCGTATCGCTGTGCCCCGCCAGTACCAGGCCACCAGGTCCGGTACCGAAGCTGGCCAGCAGGTTAAATTTGCCGGGGCTGACCTGCTGGATGTCGCAGGCAAAACCCAGGTCGCCGAGCCAGGTCGCCAGCAAGTCGATCACCGGCCGGTTAGTTTGATCGAGAGACGCCTGAGTACAACTGACCGAAGGCGCGGCAATCAGCGCGGCAAATTGATCTTTCATGGGTGGTAAAGGCATGCGCTGTCTCTCAACTTCCACAGATGAAACCCATCATAGAGCCATCTGCGCCGAGGAATAAACCGTTGCGGCACGTTGCCGGGCTCAGTCCTGTACACTGCTCGACTTTGGCAGCCACACATTTCCCCGGCTGCGCTCCCGATCCTGGATTTTCCGGCCATGCAGAAAGAAACCGAAATCAAGCTCCGCGTCAGCCGCGAAACCCTCGCCGCGCTGCGTGAGCACCCGTTACTGAAAAAACGCAACAAAAGTGGCTGGGAACGCCGTGAGCTGATGAACCAGTACTTCGACACGCCTGAGCGTGACCTGGCCCAGGCCAAGGTGGCCCTGCGCCTGCGCAAGGATGGCGACGAAGTGATCCAGACCCTCAAGACCCGTGGCCAGAGCGTCGCCGGCTTGTCGGAACGTAACGAATACGACTGGAAACTGGCCAAAGCCAAGCTCGACGTGAAGAAGCTCGACGGCGAATACTGGCCCGAGCAACTGGCCGATCTGGACAAGAAGACCCTCAAGCCGATCTTCACCACCGATTTCGTCCGCGAACGCGCCGAAATTGCCTGGGGCCGTGGCAAGGCCAAGGTGGTAATCGAAGCCGCCCTGGACCTGGGCCACGTGATTGCCGGCAAACAGAAAGAAGAAATCTGCGAACTGGAACTGGAACTGCGCGAAGGCGAACCCGCCGCGCTGCTGGAACTGGCTGCGGAATTGGCGGCGACCCTGGCGCTGATGCCCTGCGATATCAGCAAGGCCGAGCGTGGTTATCGCCTGTTCGACGCCAACAGCTATTCCCTGAGCCTGCCAGCGCCGGTGCTGCACGCCGAAACGCCGCTGGACGACGCTTTCGCCGCCGTGATGTGGCATTTGCTGGGCAGCAGCCAGCGCCTGGCCGAGCAGTATCGTTTCAACGGTCACTGGCGCCTGTTGCAAGACTGGGTGGAAAACCTCGGCGAACTGCGCGCCTTGATCGGCAGCCTCGGCCAAGCCGCGCCACGCCAATCCACCAGTGAACTGCGCAGTGCGCTGGACGCCTTGCTGGAAGACTGGCGCCCGTTGGTCCAGGCCGGCGACGAAGATGAAGACGTGCGCAAAGCTGCGCCGGAACAGTTCGCCGATGAATTGGAAGACGTGCGCTGGGGCCTGTTCTCACTGAACACTTCCCGCTGGCTGCTGGCCCGCACCTGGGCTGCTGATCGCAACGTACGCGGCAACCGTCAGGGCGCGGCACAGGTCGCCAACTGGCTACCGCGCCTGCTGGCCGACGAAGCCGTCGCCCTGCAACTGCAGCGCTACCAGCAGCAGCCGGAAGACTTGGCAGAGCAACTGCCACGCATCGAACGCATCCTGGCCTGGTTGCACCATGCACGTCAGGTACTGGAAATCCCGGAGATGGATCGCTTGTACGGTGAGCTGAATAAATTGGCGCACCTGGCCAATCAGCCGATCACCGATGAATCGTTGGATGCGCGGATGCACCAAGCGATTGCGGTGTATCAGAATCGGGCGTGGAAGACTTTACTGCGCCTGTAAAAAATCTGTGGCGAGTGGGCTTGCCCCGCTCGCCACAAGGGCCACCTAGCGCAACACCGGTAAGCTCGTCGTTGATTTGATCTCCGACAGGGCCACAATCGAATTGACCTCCTGAATTCCCGGCACCATCGACAGTTTTTCGAAGAAAAACCGCTCATACGCCTCGATGTCCGAGGTGACGATCCGCAGCAGAAAATCCACCGCCCCCATCAGCACATAACACTCCAGAACTTCCGGGAAACCGCGAATCGCCTCGGTGAATTCGGTGAAGTTGGAGCGCCCGTGCGCATTGAGTTTGACCTCGGCGAAAATTTGCGTGTTCAGGCCGATTTTCTTGCGGTCGAGCAAGGTCACCTGTCCACGGATCACCCCTTCCTCCTTGAGCCGCTGAATCCGCCGCCAGCACGGCGACTGCGAGAGGCCGACCTGTTCGGCAATCTGCGCGCTGGAAAGCGAAGCGTCTTCCTGTAGCAGCGCCAGAATCCGGCGGTCGTATATGTCCAACTCACTGTGCATAAAAATACCCGTCAGCGTCATATCTACGAATTGATTTATTCATTTATAAGCCAATACGTCCAAACATAGATAAGAAATACCCGCTGCCGAATGTAAAAATTTCTCCAGTCGAATCCGGAGAATTGCCATGCACTCAGTCGAAGCTACTCGCCCAGCCACCCGCGTCGATGCCTGGGCAGTCAACAACAGCCATTGCCGGGCCCACTATCAAATCCTCGCCGAGGCGGAACCCGACGTGTTGTGCCGGGTGCTCAACTACTTCGCCCTGCAGTTTCTGGTGCCGCAGCAGGTGAGTGTGATGCGCGACGATGACCTGTTGACCATCGACGTGGTCATGGACGGTTTGAGCTGGCATCGGGCCCAGGTGATCGGTGAAAAACTTCGTAACCTGATCAGCGTCTGTTCGCTGGAGCTACAACCGCTTGAATCCACGCGGCTACAAGCGGTACAGGCGGTGGCTCAGTAAAAGCCTGCAATACCCTGCTGGACGACAAGGTCCAAGGCGCAACTAGCCTTGTGGAACCTCTCGATATCGTCCAGGAAACTCACCATGCCCGTTGCGCCAACCCCTCAGGATCGCAGGCTGACGCTTGATGAGCTGCTACCCGCGTTGATCACACAAGGACTGATCAGCGAAGACATGGCCAAGCGGTTGTCGAACGAGACGAACAACGGACTACATCCCCTGGAGTTTCTCGCCAGCCGGCAGCTCGCCGATCCCGCCCACCCTGGCCAGTCGCTGTCCCTGGAAACCCTGACGCAATGGCTCGCCTGTCACCTTGGCCAACCCTACCTGCGCATCGACCCGTTGAAGATTGACGTGGCGACGGTGGTGCCACTGATGTCCTACGCCTTTGCCCAGCGGCATAAAATCCTCGCCATCGCCCTCGACTCCCAAAGCGTGACGGTCGCCAGCGCCGAGCCTTATCTGTGCAGTTGGGAAATAGGTCTGGCCCATGTACTGAAACGCTCGATCAAACGCGTGCTGGCCAATCCCCAGACCATCCAGCGCTGTAGCGTGGAGTTTTTCAGGCTGGCCAAGTCAGTCAGCGGCGCTGATCAAAAAACGCTCAGCGCGTTCAATCCCGAACAGCTGCTCAACCTCGGCGCCAGTGACCAGGAGCCCGACGCCAACGATGCGCACATCGTCAACATCGTCGATTGGCTGCTGCAATACGCCTTTGATCAGCGCGCCAGCGATATTCATGTCGAACCCTGTCGCGATCAGGGCCACGTGCGCTTTCGCATCGACGGGCTGTTGCACGATGTCTATCAATTCCCACCCCAGGTGACGACGGCCGTGGTCAGCCGCCTGAAAAGCCTCGGGCGGATGAACGTGGCGGAAAAGCGCAAACCCCAGGACGGCCGTGTGAAGACCAAAAGTCCGACCGGAACAGAAATGGAACTGCGCCTCTCGACCTTGCCCACAGCCTTTGGCGAAAAGCTGGTCATGCGGATTTTCGATCCCCTGGTGCTGCTCAAGGACTTCCACCAACTGGGGCTCTCAAGTAACGACCTGCAACGCTGGAAAAGTATGACCGGCCAGACCAACGGCATCATTCTGGTCACCGGTCCCACCGGCTCGGGCAAGACCAGTACGCTGTACACCACCCTCAAACAGCTGGCGACCCGCGAGGTCAACCTGTGCACCGTGGAGGACCCGATCGAGATGGTAGAGCCGGCCTTCAACCAGATGCAGGTCCAGCACAACATCGACCTGACCTTCGCCAGTGGCATACGCGCGCTGATGCGCCAGGACCCGGACATCATCATGATCGGTGAGATCCGCGACCTGGAAACCGCCGAAATGGCGATCCAGGCCGCGCTGACCGGGCACCTGGTGCTGTCGACGCTGCACACCAACGACGCGCCGAGCGCCATCAGTCGCCTGCTGGAACTGGGAATTGCTCATTATTTGATCAAGGCAACCTTGCTGGGTGTCATGGCTCAGCGTCTGGTGCGCCTGCTGTGCCCGCACTGCAAACAGGCCACCGCCCTGACGCAAGAGGATTGGCAAAGCCTGACCCAGACTTGGCCGGTCCCGCACCCAGAGCAGGTTTATCAGGCCGTCGGCTGCCCGGAATGCCGGGAAAGCGGTTATCGCGGACGGGCCGGCGTTTACGAAATCATGCGGATGAGCGATGACGTCAAGGCACTGATCAGCCCGGACACCGATGTGCAGGCCCTGCGGCGCGAGGCGCTCAAGGGCGGCATGCACAGCCTGCGCTTATCGGGCGCGCTCAAGGTGGCCGAAGGGCTCACAACCCTTGAAGAAGTGTTGCGGGTAACGCCCCAGAACGAAGTGCGATAAAGATTACGCAGCCAAAGATGCCAGTAACATCAGCACACTTATTTAACAAAATGACCAACGGGGCGGGGCCAAAGATCATGAAAGCACGCCGTAGAGGGGGCACGGTTTGCCCTTAAGGTCCGCCACGTCACCACGAGTGATGCAATCCCTTGATTGTTCACCGAGTAAACCGTTCTTATCTCTGACAAGCCCGTTACAATCAACCAAACCTCGCTTTACCGCCACCATCCAGACAGGGACTCGTTATGCAGATCGGTACCGTATTGCTTCTTTTTGTAGGCTTGGCTATCGCCATCCTCTTCATGGGTTTCAAGGTCGTGCCACAGGGCTATCAGTGGACGGTCGAACGTTTCGGGCGCTACACCAACACGCTCACACCCGGCCTGAACATCATCATTCCGGTCATGGACCGCATCGGTCGCAAGATCAACGTGATGGAAAGCGTGCTGGATATTCCGCCCCAGGAAGTCATCACCGCCGACAACGCCACGGTACAGATCGATGCTGTGTGCTTCTTCCAGGTGGTCAACACCGCCCAGGCGGCCTACGAGGTGAACAACCTCGAACACGCCATCCGCAACCTGCTGCAAACCAACATCCGTACCGTGCTCGGCTCCATGGAACTGGACGCGATGCTCAGCCAGCGTGACGGTATCAACGAAAAACTGTTGCGCACCGTCGACGAAGCGACCGCGCCGTGGGGCATCAAGATCACCCGGATCGAAATCAAGGACATCAGCCCGCCTGCCGACCTGATGGCCGCCATGTCCGGCCAGATGAAGGCCGAGCGGATCAAGCGTGCCCAGATCCTTGAAGCCGAAGGCCTGCGGGCGGCGGCGATCTTGACGGCTGAAGGCAAGAAGCAGGCACAGATTCTTGAAGCCGAGGGTGGTCGCCAGGCCGCATTCCTGGAATCCGAAGCCCGTGAGCGTCAGGCCGAGGCAGAAGCCCGCGCCACCAAAGTGGTATCGGAGGCAATTGCCACCGGTAACGTGCAAGCCATCAATTATTTTGTTGCACAGAAGTACATCGAAGCCCTCGGCAAGCTGGCCTCGGCCAACAACAGTAAAGTGATCCTGATGCCTCTGGAAGCCAGCCAGGTGATCGGTGCGGTGGGCGGCATCGGCGAGATCGTCAAAGCCACCTTCGACAACAAGAAAGCCTGAGGCACACGCCATGTGGGAATTCTTGCAGAACCTGTCTTTTTGGGACTGGCTGGCACTGGGCACCGTGCTATTGATCCTTGAGGTGTTCGGTGCCGGTGGCTATCTGTTGTGGATGGGTATCGCGGCGGCGGCCGTCGGCGTGCTCAAGTTCCTGATCCCAGGGCTTGGGCTGGAACTGCAGCTGCTGCTGTTTGCCGTGCTGTCCATATTGACGGCGGTGTATTGGTGGAAACGCCAACGCAGCAGCGCCAAGGTCAGTGACCAACCGGGGCTGAACATGCGTGGTTCGGAGCTGATCGGTCGCACCTTCGTGGTGCATCAAGCGATTATCGACGGCCGGGGCAAGATCAAAGTCGGCGATGGCGTGTGGATGGCCACCGGTAAAGATGCGCCGGTAGGGGCTCAAGTCCGAGTGATTGGCCAGGATGGCGTGGTTCTGCGGGTTGAAACTGTTTAGTCAGCCAGGGAACTAGGCTGGGCTATCTATAATCCAACGATTTAGATAACCCAGTTGGAGTCACCCATCATGCGTCTCAAATATGCTGTCGCAACCCTCGCCGTGCTATCCCTTCCTGTCGGTTCAGCCATGGCCGACAGCTTCTGGCGTAATGTCATCTCCTCGGGCGCCACAACCGGCTCAACGTACCTGACCTTCAAGGACCACAAGCTCGTGGTCGCAGCCCAGGACGACGCCGGCAGTTTCGTCGCCAGCGACGGCGGCATCCGTGGCCCGTACCTGGAAGCCGCAATGCAGAAGGTCCGCGCTGACAACCCTGGCCTGAAAGCCACGGACATGGAGCTGGCCAACGCCATCCTGGCGAAAAACGCCATCGCTTCCGAGTAAAACCGCCTCATGAAAAAGCCGCTTTTGAAGCGGCTTTTTTTTGCCTGGAGGGTGACAATTCGTTCACAGATGACAGGCTATATTCAGTCTCTGCATGTAACCATGTTGATATGTTTTTACCCATTGCCTCTCTTAAACGGATACCTGCCACGTCATGAGCCAGTTGCCCTTCCTGCCGTTTTCAAAGCCCACCATTGATGAAGCCACCATCTCGGCGGTTGGTGATGTGTTGCGCTCTGGCTGGATCACCAGCGGGCCCAAGGTGCTGGCGTTCGAGGCGCAGTTATCGGAATATTTTGGCGGCCGGCCGGTGCGCACGTTCAACTCAGGCACCTGCACGATGGAGATTGCCTTGCGCATCGCTGGCGTTGGGCCTGGGGATGAAGTCATCACCACGCCGATCTCCTGGGTGGCCACGGCCAACGTGATTCTTGAAGTGGGCGCCACACCGGTGTTTGCCGATATCGACCCGGTCACCCGCAACATCGACCTGGCCCAGGTGGAAGCGGCCATCACGCCGCGCACCAAGGCAATCATTCCGGTGTACCTGGCGGGCCTACCGCTGGACATGCCAATGCTCTACACGCTGGCCAATAAGTACGGCCTGCGCATCGTCGAAGATGCCGCGCAGGCACTGGGCTCCAGCTGGGATGGCCAGCGTATTGGTGCCACCGGAGATTTTGTGTCGTTCAGCTTCCAGGCGAACAAAAACATTACGTCCTCCGAAGGCGGCTGCCTGGTGTTGAACAACGCAGAAGAAGCCCGACTGGCAGAGAAATATCGCCTGCAAGGCGTTACCCGCAGCGGCTTCGACGGCCTGGACGTGGATGTGCTGGGCGGCAAGTTCAACATGACCGATATTGCGGCGGCCATCGGCCTGGGTCAGTTTGCCCATATAGAGAACATCACCGCCCATCGCCAAGCACTGGCCCAGCACTATTTCGAATGTTTTGGCAGTAATTTTGAAGAGAAGTACGGCGCGCAACTGCCGCCGGCAGACTTCGAGAACAGCAACTGGCACCTGTTCCAGCTGGTGCTGCCGGAGCGCCAGGACGGCCTGCCGGCACGCGCCACGTTCATGGAGCAGATGCAGGCCCACGGCGTCGGCATTGGCTATCACTACCCGCCGATCCACCTGCTGAGCCTGTATCGGGCACAAGGATTCAAGGAAGGCATGTTCCCGGTGGCGGAAAAAGTCGGGCGTTTGATTGTTTCGTTGCCGATGTTTACGGCGATGACGAAAGCGGATGTAGAGCGTTCGGTGGCGGCGGTCAAAGCAGTGTTGAAGGCAAGCTAAACAACGATTTTTAGCCTCCCCCAATCAAATGCAGGAGCTGGTTTGCCAGCCCCCGCACTGATTTGCGCCGTTGCAGCTCTCGGGCTTATTCGCCGATGACAGCCTTGTAGCCGGCAGCATCCAGCAGTTTGTCCAGTTCAGCGGCATTGCCTGGCTTGAGCTTGAAGATCCAGGCGCCGTACGGGTCAGTGTTCAGCGACTCGGGGCTGCCACCCAAGTCTTCGTTGACTGCAATCACTTCACCGGCAATCGGTGCATAGATGTCCGAGGCCGCTTTCACCGACTCAACCACGCCAGCCTGATCGCCCTTGCCAAACACCTTACCCACTTCAGCCAACTCGACGAACACCACATCCCCCAGAGCTTCCTGGGCATGGTCGGAGATTCCGACGGTTACGGTGCCGTCAGCTTCCAGTCGGGCCCATTCGTGACTTTCGGCAAAACGCAGGTCGGCAGGGATATCGCTCATAATCTGTGTCCTCAAGAAGAAATGTCAGCGGCCATTGGCCCGCCGGAAAATTTAAATCAATGTTTTACCATGGCGCACAAAGGTCGGTTTGACCACCCGGACCGGGTACCACTTACCGCGAATTTCCACTTCGGCACGGTCAGCGGTCGCCATCGGTACACGCGCCAGGGCAATGGATTTGCTTAGCGTAGGAGAGAAACTACCACTGGTGATCTCTCCTTCGCCAACATTGGCGATACGGACCACCTGATGAGCACGTAAAACCCCGCGCTCTTCCAGCACCAGGCCCACCAGCTTGAACTTCACACCGCCAGCCCGCTCGGCTTCCAGCGCAGCGCGGCCGATGAAGTCGCGGCCGGCAGGTTCCCAGGCGATGCTCCAGGCCATATTGGCGGCAAGCGGCGATACATTCAGGTGAATATCCTGTCCGTAGAGGTTCATCCCGGCCTCAAGGCGCAGGGTGTCACGGGCGCCGAGGCCGATGGGCGAGATACCCGCACCTACCAGGTCGTTGAAAAACGCCGGGGCCTGATCGGCAGGCAGGATAATTTCCAGGCCATCTTCGCCGGTATAACCGGTACGCGCAATAAACCAGTCGCCGTCGGCCTGACCTTCAAAAGGTTTGAGCTGGTGAATCAGGACACCACGGGACTGGGTCACCAGTTCGGCGATTTTGTGCCGAGCATGGGGGCCCTGAATGGCGAGCATGGCCAAGTCCGCGCGCTCGTGCAGTTGCACCTGGTAGCTGCCCAAATGAGCCTGCATCCAGGCGATGTCCTGGTCGTGGGTGGCAGCGTTGACCACTAGCCGATAGCCGGCTTCAGTGCGGTAGACAATCATGTCGTCCACCACGCCGCCTTGCTCGTTGAGCATGGCGCTGTACAAGGCACGGCCGCAGCCATGCAAACGATCAACATCATTGGCCAATAAATACTTGAGCCATTGCGTGGCCTGAAGGCCGGTGACGTCGATCACGGTCATGTGGGAAACATCAAATACTCCGCAGTCACGTCGCACCTGATGGTGCTCTTCGACCTGCGAGCCGTAATGCAGAGGCATATCCCAACCGCCAAAATCGACCATTTTCGCGCCAAGGGCGAGATGCAGGTCATACAGAGGCGTACGCTGTCCCATGGGTTTCTCCTTCCGGGCGTGGCGAAGGTGCGGACGGTTGCCGTTCGGGCCACACACCTTGCAATACAAGGCCTGCAGCCACGTTCAGTCACCCGATCTAAAAGATGGACCGCACCGAATGCCGCGCATTGTAGCCTCAAGCCGTAGGACTGACACCTAACCGATTCGTCGCGCTGAACGCCGGATCAATCCGATGACCGGTAATAGGCCCACCAGCACCAGGGTCAACGCTGGCAGAGACGCGCGCGCCCACTCGCCTTCACTGGTCATTTCGAAGATTCGTACCGCCAACGTGTCCCAACCGAACGGGCGCATCAGCAGGGTCGCAGGCATCTCCTTGAGCACATCGACAAACACCAGCAGCGCCGCGCTCAAGGTCCCCGGCAGCAATAACGGCAGATACACTTTGCAAAACAGTCGCGGACCACTTACCCCCAAACTGCGGGCGGCTTCAGGCAGCGAGGGCCGGATTCGCGCCAGGCTGTTTTCCAGCGGCCCGTAGGCCACCGCCATGAACCGCACCAGATAAGCCAACAGCAATGCCGACAGGCTGCCCAGCAGCAACGGCTTACCCGCACCACCCAACCAGCCCGACACCGGGATCACCAGTTCACGGTCCAGGTAACTGAATGCCAACATAATCGACACCGCCAGCACCGAACCCGGCAGGGCGTAACCGAGGTTGGCCAGGCTGATACCCGAACGAATAGCCCGGGTCGGCGCCAGGCGATGGGCAAACGCCAGCACCAACGCCACGCTAACGGTGATCAACGCCGCCATGGCGCCCAGGTACAAGGTATGGACGATCAACCCGGCGTAACGCTCGTCGAGGTCGAACCGGCCGCGCTGCCAGAACCAGGCCACCAGCTGCACCATGGGGATGACGAAAGCGCAGGCGAAAACCAATCCGCACCAGCCGCTGGCCGCTGCCGCCTTGAACCCGCGCAGGTGATAGAGCGCCTTGCCACGCGGCCGTTCATTGCTCGGCCGGCTGGAACCCCGGGCACGACGCTCGCCGTACAGCACCAGCATCACCACCAGCAGCAACAGGCTTGCCAGTTGCGCGGCGCTGGAAAGGCTGAAAAAACCGTACCACGTCTTGTAGATGGCGGTAGTGAAGGTGTCGAAGTTGAACACCGAGACCGCGCCGAAATCCGCCAGGGTTTCCATCAGCGCCAGCGCCACACCAGCCCCGATGGCCGGCCGGGCCATGGGCAAGGCCACGCGCCAGAACGCCTGCCACGGCGATTGCCCCAGCACCCGCGCCGCTTCCATCAGGCCCTTGCCCTGGGCCAGGAATGCGGTGCGCGCCAGCAGGTAGACGTAGGGGTAGAACACCAGCACCAGCACGATGATGACGCCACTGGTGGAGCGCACCCTCGGCAGGCGCAGGCCGCTGCCGAACCATTCGCGCAGCAGGGTTTGCACGGGGCCGGAGAAGTCCAGCAGGCCGACGAAGACAAATGCCAGAACATAGGCGGGAATGGCAAACGGCAGCATCAGCGCCCAGTCCAGCCAGCGGCGGCCAGGGAACTCGCAGAGGCTGGTCAGCCAGGCCAGGCTGACACCCAGCACCGTAACGCCCACGCCCACGCCCAGCACCAGGGTCAGGGTGTTACCCAGCAGGCGCGTCATCTGGGTTTCCCATAAATGGGACCAGATTTGCTGGTCGATGCTTTGCCACGACAGCAACAGGACGCTCAGCGGCAACAGCACCAGGGCGGCGACGGTGAAGACCGGCAGGTACCAGCGGCGTTGAGCGGGGTGGGCCAAGGAAAACTCTCGATCAAGGTAGGAATGTGTGCGCTTTGCAGAACACGCCGTTGCTCTACTGTAGGAGCGAGCTTGCTCGCGAAAAACGTCAACGACAAATCGGACTTACCTGGAAGAATGCGGCGCTCTCAGGCTTTTCGCGAGCAAGCTCGCTCCTACACAAAGCAAAGCCCGTTAAGCAAAACGCCCCGCAAATGCGGGGCGCAGTATAGCGTTTGGCTTAGTTCCAACCAGCGCGATCCATCAGGCGAATGGCTTCGGCCTGGCGCTTGCCAGCCACTTCAACCGGCAGGGTGTCGGCGACAAACTTGCCCCAGGCGGCCACTTCGGCCGACGGCGGCACAGCCGGGTTGGCCGGGAACTCCTGGTTCACGTCTGCAAAAATTCTCTGGGCCTCAGGTGTAGTCATCCACTCCACCAGCGCCTTGGCCGCTTCCGGGTGAGGCGCGTGCTTGGTCAGGCCAATACCCGACAGGTTGACGTGCACACCACGGTCGCCCTGGTTCGGCCAGAACAGTTTCACCGCCAGGCTCGGCTTCTGCTTGTGCAAGCGGCCGAAGTAGTAGGTGTTGACGATGCCGACATCACACTGGCCGGCGTTGATGGCTTCCAGTACCGCGATGTCATCGGAGAACACGTCGGTGGATAGGTTGTTGACCCAGCCCTTGACGATTTCTTCAGTCTTGGCCGCGCCGTGGGTTTCGATCAGGGTGGCGGTCAGCGACTGGTTGTAGACCTTTTTCGACGTGCGCAGGCACAGGCGGCCTTCCCATTGCTTGTCGGCGAGGGCTTCGTAAGTGGTCAAGTCGCCCGGTTTTACGCGATCGGTGGAATAGGCGATGGTCCGCGCCCGCAGGCTCAAGCCAGTCCAGGCATGGGTCGATGAGCGGTATTGCAGCGGGATGTTGGCGTCGATCACCTTGGAGGTGAGCGGTTGCAGGATGCCCATTTGCTCGGCTTGCCAGAGGTTGCCGGCGTCGACGGTGAGCAGCAGGTCGGCGGTGGCGTTTTCGCCTTCGGCCTTGATGCGCTGCATCAGCGGCGCTTCCTTGTCAGTGATGAACTTGATCTGCACGCCGGTTTTTTTGGTGTAGGCATCGAAGACTGGCTTGATCAGTTCGTCGATACGCGAGGAGTAGACCACCACCTCGTCAGCCGCCTGGACGGTGGTGCTGCCAATTAGGGTGAGTGCCAGGGCAGTCAGGAGGCGCTTGGGTACCAACATGAGTGCGGTCTCTCGTAGCGAAATGAGCGTAAATGATAAGGACTCACATTTAGCTTCTCAACTGAACACTTGGCGAAGGCGTTACGAGATGTTGCGCAACCGGAATTTCGGGTGAGGCCATCAGCCGCACCCTCTCCTTCACGCCTTGGCCAGTTCCGGCAAATCCCCGGTCAACCCCAACGCCTGACGCACGAACACCGCCTTGGCCTCAGGCATCTGGTCCACCACTTTCAAGCCGGCATTGCGCAACCAGCGCAACGGTAGTTGATCGGCCTGGAACAACCGCTCAAAGCCTTCCATTGCCGCCATCAGCGCCAGGTTATGGGGCATGCGCCGGCGCTCATAACGGCTGAGCACTTTCACATCCGCCAGCCGCTCGCCGCGCTCCGATGCCTGCAACAACACCTCGGCCAACACGGCTGCATCCAGGAAGCCCAGGTTCACACCCTGCCCCGCCAGCGGGTGAATGACATGAGCCGCATCGCCGATCAGCGCCAGGCCTTCGGCCACATAGCGCTTGGCATGGCGTTGACGCAGCGGCACGCACAGTCGCGGGTCGGCGCTTACCACGGCGCCAAGACGGCCTTCAAAGGCACGCTCCAGCTCACGACAGAAGCTTTCATCATCCAGCGCCATCAGGCGTTCGGACTCGCTCGGCGTGGTCGACCAGACGATCGAACACCAATCTTCCTGGCCGTCCCGTACCAGCGGCAGGAACGCCAGCGGGCCATGGTCGGTAAAGCGCTGCCAGGCGGTACGCTGATGCGGCAGGCTGCTGC
Source organism: Pseudomonas sp. C321 (assembly GCF_055407105.1). Classification (NCBI taxonomy): domain Bacteria; kingdom Pseudomonadati; phylum Pseudomonadota; class Gammaproteobacteria; order Pseudomonadales; family Pseudomonadaceae; genus Pseudomonas; species Pseudomonas sp. C321. The sequence continues at coordinate 347,748 of NZ_JBUZRB010000002.1, forward strand.
GCACGCTGGTGACGATGGCGTTATGCAAGTAATCCCATTCACGTGTCGCGGTACCGGTCAGACGCCGCACCGCCGAATTGGCGCCGTCAGCGGCGATCACCAGCGGCGCACGCAAGGTGCGGCCATCGGCCAGGGTCAGCAGCCAGTCGTCGCCGGAGCGGCGCATCTGCTCCAGCCGCGCATTGGCCAGCAGGCCCAGGTCGCAGTCGTGCAGGCGGTCGAGTAAGGCGTCCTGGACCACGCGGTTTTCGACGATATGCCCGAGCACCTCGGCATGTACGCTGGCCGCCGAAAAGTGGATCTGCCCAGTGCCACTGCCGTCCCACACCTGCATCTCGCCATAAGGGCTCGCGCGGCGCTCAACGATGCCGTCCCAGACGCCGAGTCGCTCCAGAATCCGCTGGCTGGCAGCCGACAAGGCGCTCACCCGCGGTTCGAACGGCGCATCCACGTCGAAGGGCTTGACGCTCAGCGGGCTGCCATCGAGCAGCAGCACTTGCAGGCCACTGCCCTGCAACGCCAGCGCCAGGGCGCTTCCGACCATTCCGGCCCCGACAATCAGCACATCTGCGCGCATGTCCATGCTTTAAGCCTGTCTCGCTGGCGGCTTGCGCCGCACGTAAAGGGTTTTGTCGACCCGCGCCACCAGGGTGCCGGAGCCGTCATGAATCAGGACCTTGAGGTGCGGCAAATACTTGTCGCCGCTATCGGTCTGTCGGCGAATCTCGTCCAGCAAGGCTTCGTCGATGGAAAACTCGGCAAACACCGGGCCTTTACCCGGCGAGATAAAGTCGATGGCCGCAGCCTTGTCCCATACGATGTAGTCGCGGCCCAGGTTCTCCATCAGCATCAGCATGAAAAACGGGTCGACCATCGAGTACAGGCTGCCGCCAAACTGCGTGCCTACGTAATTACGGTTGTACCAGCCCAGGCCCATGCGCACCTTGACCTGACGAAAGTCGCTGCTGATGTGCTGCACGCGAACCCCGGCGCCGAGGTACGGCGGGTACAGGGTCATGATCCAGCGCAACAGCCGCGCCTTGCCCTGGCGCTCGATCAGCCACCTACGCATCGGGACGGGTGCCCAGGCCCATGGCCTGACGGGCGAACCAGCGCTTGGCCGGTGGCAACAAGTCCAGACCGAGCAAGCCCATGTTGCGGCCCAACGCGACCAACGGCTGGGCACTGCCAAACAGGCGGGTGACCTGATCGGAGAAACCCACGGTCAATTTCTGATCCATGCGCTGGCGTTCGCGGTACGCCTGCAAGGTCGCCAGGTCACCCGGCACCGCCGGCCCGGCCAACAAGGCCTCGGCCAGGGCGTAGGCATCGCGCAGGGACAAGTTGAAACCCTGCCCCGCAATCGGGTGCAGGCTATGGGCGGCGTTACCCAGTATCGCCAGATGGGAGCGCACCTGCTCCTCGGCTTCCACCAGGGTCAACGGATACAAATGCCGAGCGCCCACCTGTTTCAGGGTGCCAAGGCGATAGCCGAACACGCCTTGCAACTCACTGAGGAAACTACGTTCGTCGAGATTGGCAAGACGCTGGGCGTCCATGCCGACACGGGTCCAGACCAGCGCGCAACGGTTGTCCGGCAGCGGCAGCAAGGCCATCGGGCCGTCATCGGTGAAACGTTCGAACGCCTCGCCGTTATGGACTTCACTCGGGGTGATGTTGGCAATCAACGCGCTCTGGTTGTACGGGCGTTGTTTAACGCCGATGCCTAACTGCTCCCGCAGCCCGGAACGGCCACCATCGGCGAGTACCGCGAGATCACACTCGAGGACGGTTTCATCGTTCAGCGTCAGGCGATAGCCGTCGGCCAGCGGCTCCATGCGGGTGACTTCGGCCGGGCAGCGCCAACTGATTACGTCCTTGTCCAGGCCTTGCCACAGGCATTGGCCGAGCCAGGCGTTTTCCACCACGTAGCCGAGAGCCGGAACGCCCTCTTCCATGGCCGACAAGCGCGCGGTAGAGAAACGTCCACGGTCCGACACATGAATCTGCTTGATTGGCTCGGCGCGGCGGGAGATCTCCTGCCACACGCCCAGGCGCTGATAAATCTGCCGCGCACCGAAGGACAGTGCCGAAGAGCGGGCATCGTAGCTCGGCTGGAAACTGTCGCCGGGGGCAAAGGGCTCGATCAGCACGATCTTCCAGCCGCGCGCCTTGGCCCCGGCCTGCAGCGCCAACGCCAGGCTGGCGCCCACCAGGCCGCCACCAATGATTGCCAGATTGACCCGACTCATCGTGCATCCGCCATCAGGGCTTCGATCTCGGCGACCGTCCTGGGCACGCCACCGGTCAGAATTTCACAACCTTGCTTGGTCACCACCACGTCGTCCTCGATGCGTACGCCAATGCCACGCCATTTCTTCGCCACGTTCTGGTTGTCCGACGAGATATAAATCCCCGGCTCCACGGTCAGGGCCATGCCGACTTCCAGCACCCGCCACTCACCGCCGACCTTGTACTCGCCGACGTCGTGCACATCCATCCCCAGCCAGTGGCCGGCGCGGTGCATGTAAAAAGCCTTGTAGGCTTCGCTGGCGATCAACTCGTCCACATCGCCCTGCAACAAGCCCAACTTCACCAGCCCGGCGGTGATGACGCGAACCGTCGCTTCGTGGGCCTGGTTCCAGTGCTTGTTCGGCGCGATCTGAGCAAACGCGGCTTCCTGGGACGCCAGCACTATTTCGTAAATCGCTTTCTGCTCAGCAGAAAACTTGCCGTTGACCGGCCAGGTACGCGTGATGTCGCTGGCGTAGCAGTCGATCTCGCAACCGGCGTCGATCAGCACCAGGTCGCCGTCCCTGAGCACCGCGTCATTCTGCTGGTAATGCAGGATGCAACTGTTGCGTCCCGACGCGACGATGGAGCCATAGGCCGGCATCTTTGCCCCGCCCTTGCGAAATTCGTAATCAAGCTCTGCTTCCAGGCTGAATTCATGCAGCCCGGCACGGCAGGCCTGCATCGCCCGTACATGGGCCGCGCAGGAAATCCGCGCCGCCTCACGCATCACCTTCACTTCCGCGGCGGTTTTATACAGACGCATGTCGTGGAGCAAATGATCCAGGGCAACAAATTCGTTCGGTGGCTGGGCGCCCAGGTGCGCCTTGGAGCGAATCACATTGATCCACTCCATCAGGTGCCGGTCGAATTCGGCGTGGCTGCCCATGGCCGAATACACCCGGTCGCGGCCTTCGATCAGGCCAGGGAGGATGTCGTCGATATCGGTGATGGGAAAAGCATCATCGGCACCAAACTCACGGATTGCGCCTTCGGTGCCGGCACGCAGGCCGTCCCACAATTCGCGCTCGGCATTGCGTTCGCGGCAGAACAGCACGTACTCGCCATGCTGGCGACCGGGCATCAACACGATCACCGCTTCGGGCTCGGGGAAGCCACTCAGGTACTGGAAGTCGCTGTCCTGGCGATAGACGTGTTCGACATCGCGATTGCGGATCGCCACGGCGGCGGCAGGCAGGATCGCGATGCTGTTGGGTTCCATCTGCGCCATGAGCGCCTTGCGGCGCCGGGTGTATTCCGCTTTGGGGATATGAATCATGGGCAGGAGGGCTTCCTTTCTTAGTGCAGCGAAGGCTTGATTGCTGCCGGCTCATCCGGTTTCTTGGTCTCGGTAAACAGCAGCAGCGGCGCGACACGCAAGTATTCCATCACTTCCATATAGTCGCTTTCGCCGTCTTCGGATTCTTCCAGGGCTTCTTGCACCTGGGAGATGGCGGCGAGATCTTGCAGCACTTCCTTGGCGTCGGTGCTCAACTCCAGGCCGGCGGCGTTCACCCCAAAACCATGGAGGAAGCCCTGGCACCATTGGCCCAGTGCCGCGGCACGGTCAGCGAGCGGCGCATCATCGGTTGGCAACAGCAGGACGACAGTCACGTCGTCGCCGGTCAGCTCGCCCTTGACCATCTCTTGCAAGCCGATCAGAGCGTTGCGAACGTTCTCTTGCGGCTCGGTTTCAAGCAGCTCGGCAACGTCAGCCAACCAGTTGTCGGCATCAAACCCGACACCGGTGCAACTGCGACCCAGCAGCACGCCGTGAAGCTCGGCAGGCGAGCAAGGATGACCGCTGATGCTCAGCAGTTTGGAAAAAGCGTCGTACGGGGAATTCTGAATAGGCATGGTGAGCTAGGCGCCAAGCGGCGCAATGTCTAGAATGAAGCGCTGTATCCTAGCATCGGCAGACGTACCAAGACTATCGAGGGCGTCAGATCGTTTATCCAGCAGTTGCCATTCATCAGACAAATCCAGTGGAACCCAATGGAAGACACCGACCTGCAAGCGCTGATGGCCAGACTCGAATTGCTAATTAACCGGGTCGAGCAACTAAAGAGCCAGAATGGACTCCTATTAGCTCAGGAAAAGACCTGGCGCGAGGAGCGCGCTCACCTCATTGAAAAAAACGAAATCGCCCGGCGTAAGGTCGAGTCGATGATTTCGCGCCTGAAGGCCCTGGAGCAAGACTCATGAGTTCAAGCAATAGCGTCACCGTGCAGATTCTCGATAAAGAATATTCGATCAGCTGCCCCCAGGAAGAACGCAGCAACCTGGTGAGCGCTGCCCGCTACCTGGATGGCAAGATGCGTGAAATCCGCAGCAGCGGCAAAGTGATTGGCGCCGATCGCATCGCCGTGATGGCCGCGTTGAATATCACCCACGATTTGCTGCATAAGCAGGAACGCCCTGACGTGCAGGCCGGCGGCTCGACGCGCGAGCAGGTACGCGACCTGCTGGAGCGCGTTGATCTGGTGCTTTCTACCGACCAGGAGCCACCCAAGGGCTGATTGCAGCGTCTGTTTCGGGTATACTTGCCCCACTCCCTGGCGTGCTTGCCAGTCGGCGATGTCCCGGAGCCGATTCGCACTACCCTGGAAGTTGCACGTTTGGCTGGTGTGCATGTCCGCTAGACGGAAAGCCTTAAAGCCTACTGCTTCTTCCACCTTGAACTTTCGGGTTCAAGGGCTTAGTCGACAGCGGTTCTGTCGGGGAGCCTGATTCCCAAATACAATGCCAGTCTTGTGACTGGCATTGTTTTATGACCCAAAAAAAGCAGAACCCCATGACCGAACCTGCGCCGCTTTCCCGCCCGCAACTTCGACGCATGCTGCGCAAAGCCCGTCGCGCCCTGACGCCGAGCGAGCAACGCCAGGCCGCCCACGGCCTGTATCGGCAACTGGCACAGCACCCGCTGTTTCGCCGGGCCAAACATATCTCTTTATATCTACCGATGGACGGTGAAATCGATCCGCGCTTGCTGCTGCGCGCCGCTCAGCGCCGGGGCAAGGCTACCTACCTGCCGGTACTCAGTGCGTGGCCGCGAACCAAGATGGTGTTTCAACGGGTGCGCCCGGGGGAAAAGCTGTCGCCTAACCGTTTTCGCATTCTTGAACCACGGGTCAACGTTGGCCGCCAGCGCAAGGTCTGGGCCCTGGATCTGGTACTGTTACCGCTGGTGGGCTTCGATGATGTGGGTGGACGCCTTGGCATGGGCGGCGGCTTTTATGACCGCAGTCTTGCCTACTTGGCGCGGCGAACAACCTGGCGCAAGCCGACGCTATTGGGCCTGGCCCATGAATGTCAGAAAGTCGAACGACTGGCGCAGGCGAGTTGGGATGTGCCGCTTGAAGGCACGGTCACCGATAGGCAATGGTATGTCGCAGAGAGGACGCAACTGGAGTCAGCGGCGCCGAAGTAGCTTCAACGCTTGAAGAGTTGTGGCGTCTGTTGTGCAAGTTCAATCGGTGCTTCGGTCTTGTTCGTCCACAGGCTTTGCGCGTAGCCAGTGGTCACGACGCCCAGACCGAACAAAATAACCAAAATCCATAGTAAATCCGGTTTGCGTTTCATCGATTGCCCCCCTTCAGGCATATCACACACGATGACAGCAACGTTCCATAAGTAGTCCGTTCTGGCTGCGTCAAGCTTAAAATCCCGGCATTCTGCGTTAACGTGATCCAACACGCAAACCTTGACGTCAACCGACCGTCGGTTTGTCATGCAATTGCCGAACAACTTGCCCAATACCCCAAAAGGAGCAAAAACATGGCCTATTGGCTGATGAAATCCGAGCCCGACGAGCTGTCCATCAAGGACCTGGGGAAACTCGGTGAAGCCCGTTGGGATGGCGTGCGCAATTACCAGGCGCGCAACTTTCTGCGGGCCATGGCGGTGGGCGATGAGTTTTTCTTCTACCACTCCAGCTGCCCGGAGCCGGGGATTGCCGGGATAGGAAAAATCATCGAGGCGGCCTATCCCGACCCGACCGCGCTGGAGCCCGAGAGTCATTATTTCGATGCCAAGGCTACGTCCGAAAAGAATCCGTGGAGCGCGATCAACGTCGCCCATGTCGAGACTTTCCCCAAGGTGCTGGGCCTGGGGTATTTGAAACAACAGAGCGCCCTTACCGAATTGCCCCTGGTGCAAAAAGGCAGCCGACTGTCGGTGATGCCGGTAACCGCCGACCAATGGGCCGCCGTGCTGGGCTTGCGCTAGATAGCAGAACCCTGCGGTCACGCCACCGGCGCATGCATCTGCGCGTCAACCGGGTTAGGCTTGCGCTTCATTTGACCGGTATCAAGGGCCCTAGGGCAGTATCTGTCAAACTAGGACGCTAACGCCGCAGGATGCACCCATGTCGACGACCCATCGCAGCTCCCATCTTTTCGCCACGCTCCTGATACTTCTGCTGGTGGCCGCTGGCGGCTTCGGTTACTGGAAGTCCACCCAGGACCGCCTGCCCGAAGGCTTGAGCATGGGCAACGGCCGGCTCGAATCCACCGAAGTGCAGATCGCCACCAAAATCCCCGGGCGCCTGGCCGAGGTGCGGGTCGATGAAGGCGACAAGGTGCTCAAGGGCCAACTGCTGGCGCGCATCGACACCCGCACCCTGGAAGCCCAGCGTGCCCAGGCCGAGGCTGAAGTGCTGCGAGCCAAGGAAAACTTCGCGGCAGCCGAGGCCAACGTGCAACTGCGCCAGAGCGAACAGCTGCTGGCCAACCAGGAACTCAAGCGCACCCAGGAACTGTACAAGCGCGGCTTCGCCAGCGGCCAACTGATCGACCAGCAACAGGCCCGCCAGAACACCGGTAACGCCGCCGTGCTTGCTGCCCGCGCTCAGGTCAACGCAGTCAAGGCCGCCATCGGCGCCGCCCAGGCCAGCGTCGAACAGCTTACCAGTGAAATCGAAGACAGCAGCCTGCGGGCGCCCATCGACGGCATCATCCAGTTGCGCCTGGCCGAGCCCGGTGAAGTGCTCGGCGCCGGTGGCCGGGTGTTGTTGCTGATCGATCCCAACGACCAATACATGAACCTCTATTTGCCCGCCTCCGTTACCGGTCGCCTGACCGTAGGCAGCGAAGCGCGGATCGTCCTCGACGCCCTGCCACAACAACCGCTGCCGGCAAAAATCAGCTTTGTCGCCGCCAAATCCCAGTTCACCCCCAAAGAAGTTGAAACCCGCGACGAGCGCCAGAAACTGGTGTTCCGGGTCAAGTTACGCCTGACCCAACCCAGCGCCGTGCCGCAAGCCAAGCCCGGTATGCCCGGCGCCGGCTACGTGCGCACCGCCGAACTGGACTGGCCGGCTAACCTGCAATGACCGGCCCGGCGCTGCACGCCACAGGCATCAACCATCGCTACGGCAAGCAACAGGCCTTGATCGACATAGCCTTCAGCTTGCCGGCCGGCACCCGTTGCGGGCTGATCGGCCCGGATGGTGCCGGCAAGTCGAGCCTCCTGGGATTGATCGCCGGGGTTAAAAAGCTCCAGGACGGTCAACTTGAGGTGCTCGGCGGCTCCATCGAAGACCGCCGCCACCGCAACAGCCTGTACCCGCGCATCGCCTTCATGCCCCAAGGCCTGGGCGGCAACCTTTACCCCGAGCTGTCCATCAGCGAAAACATCCGTTTCTTCGCGACCCTGTTCGGCCTGTCGAAAGCTGATTGCGACCAGCGCATGCACAACCTGCTGCTGGCCACCGACCTGGCTCGTTTCGCCGAGCGCCCAGCGGGCAAGCTCTCCGGCGGGATGAAACAGAAGCTCGGCCTGTGCTGCGCGCTGATCCACGATCCGGACCTGTTGATCCTCGACGAACCCACCACTGGCGTAGACCCGCTCTCCCGCCGGCGCTTCTGGGAGCTGGTAGAAAACGTACGCAGCGAGCGGCCGCAACTGACCCTGCTGGTGGCCACCGCGTATATGGAAGAGGCCGAGCAGTTCGAACATTGCCTGATGCTCGACCGCGGCAAATTGATCGCCGATGGCCTGAGCAGCGAACTGGCGGCCATCACCCCCAGCGGCAAACTGGATGAAGCCTTTACCCACTTCCAGGGCGACAGCGCCCACAACAACCAACCGTTGGTAATTCCACCCAGGGCGAGCGACAACACTGACATCGCCATCGAAGCCCATGACTTGACCCTGCGTTTCGGCGACTTCACGGCGGTGGACAAGGTCAGCTTCGCTATCGGCCGGGGCGAAATCTTCGGCTTCCTCGGCTCCAACGGCTGCGGCAAGACCACTACCATGAAAGTCCTCACCGGGCTGATGCCGGCCAGTGAAGGCAGCGCCACCTTGCTGGGCAACCCGGTGAACGCCAAGGACCTGGCCACCCGCAAGCGCGTGGGCTTTATGTCACAGAGCTTCTCGCTGTACGGCGAACTCAGCGTGCGGCAGAACCTGGTGCTGCATGCGCAACTGTTCGACCTGCCCAAGGCTGACAGCGAGCAGCGCATCGACGAGTTGATCCAGCGCTTTGACCTGGGCGGCGTTGCCGAGCAGCCTTCCGGCGAGTTGCCATTGGGCTTGCGTCAGCGCCTGTCATTGGCGGTGGCGGTGCTGCATCGTCCGGAAGTGCTGATCCTCGACGAACCGACTTCCGGCGTCGACCCGGCGGCGCGGGATGATTTCTGGCGGCTGTTGGTGGAGTTGTCCCGCGAGCAAGGGGTGACGATCTTTCTGTCCACCCACTTCATGAACGAAGCTCAGCGCTGCGACCGCATCTCGCTGATGCACGCTGGCAAGGTGCTGGCTTGCGATACGCCCGATGCACTGCAACAGCAATTCCACGGCGAGACCCTGGAAGCGGCGTTTGTTACTTGCCTAGAACAAGCCCAGGGTGCGCCTGACGCGCCGACAACCGTCGAGACCGCCACTGCTGAAACACCCGCTACGGTGCCCACCAGCAAACGCGGCTTCAGCGTGGCCCGCCTGTTGGCTGTCGCCAGCCGCGAAGGCAAGGAGTTATTGCGCGACAAAGTGCGCATGGCCTTCGCCCTGCTCGGGGCGATTTTCATGATGGTGATCTTTGGCTACGGCATTTCCCTCGATGTGGAAAAGCTCGCCTTCGCCGTCTACGACCAGGACCAAACTCCACAAAGCCGCGCCTACCTGGAAGCCTTTCGCAGTTCGCGCTACTTCGCCGAACAACCGCCGATCCAGGACTCGAACGAGCTGCACAAGCGCCTGCAACGCTCGGAAATCAAGCTGGCCCTGGAAATCCCACCCGGTTTCGGCCGCGACCTGTACGCCGGGCGCCAACCGGCGGTTGCCGCCTGGCTCGACGGCGGCATGCCGTTTCGGGCCGAGACCAGCCGCAACTACGTGGAAGCAGTACATCAGGCCAATCTCCAGCAACTGGCCGAACTCCACAGCCCACCACTGAACAACCGCGCCGCCGCCAAACTGGAAACCCGCTTTCGCTACAATCAAGACGTGGTCAGCGTAAACGCCATCGGCCCCGGCGTCATGGCGCTGATCCTGGCGTTTATCCCGGCGATGCTCACCGCCCTCGGAATCGTACGTGAAAAGGAGTTGGGCTCCATCACCAACTTCTATGCCACGCCGCTGACCCGCCTGGAGTTCCTGCTGGGCAAACAGGCGCCGTACCTGGCCGTCAGCCTGATCAACCTGGCTTTGCTGGTGGCGATGAACCGCTGGCTGTTCGGCGTGCCGTTCAAGGGCAGCGGCGTGACCCTGGCCTTCGGCGGCCTGCTTTACGTGCTGGCAACCACCAGCATGGGCCTGTTGATTTCGGCGTTCACCCGCACCCAGATCGCCGCGATCCTCGGCACCATGATTATCACCAGCCTGCCGACCATTCAGTTTTCCGGGTTGATCGTGCCGCGCTCGTCCCTGGAAGGTGCGGCCGCGCTGATGGGCATGCTGTTCCCGGCCGGTTACTTTCTCGATATTGCCGTCGGCACCTTCACCAAGGCTCTGGACCTGCGCCAGCTGTGGCCGCAGTGCCTGGCGCTGTTCGGGTTTTTCCTGGGGTTTACCGGGCTTAGCCTGATCATGCTCAAGAAGCAGGAGGCCTGATGCACAAGCTCGCTCATATCCTGCGCCTGGGCATTAAAGAACTGACCAGCCTGCGCCACGACAGCGTGTTGCTGTTGTTTTTGTTCTACGCCTTCACGGTGGCGATCTATATGCCGGCGGCCGGTTCGGTCATCGGCGTACATAACGCCAGCGTTGCCCTGGTGGATGAAGACCACAGTCACTTGTCCCGCCAGTTGGCCGAAGCCTTGCAACCGCCAGAGTTCCAGCCCGCGGTGCCGTTGCCCTATGACCAGCTGGACAAGGTCATGGATAGCGGCCAGTACACCTTCGTGATCAACGTGCCGGCAAATTTCCAGGCCGACCTGTTGGCCGGGCGCCAGCCGAGTGTGCAGGTCAATGTCGATGCCACAGCCATGAGCCAGGCCTTTATGGGCGCCGGGTACATCGGGCGGATTTTCCAGCGCGAACTGCTCACCTATAGCGGTCAGGCCGAGGCGGCCAACAAGGCGCCGGCGTTACTCACCACGCGGGCGTTGTTCAATACCAACCTGGAAGGCGGCTGGTTCCTGGCGGTGATCCAGATCGTCAACAACATCACCATCCTCGCCATTGTGCTGACCGGCACCGCATTGCTGCGCGAGCGCGAACACGGCACCCTCGACCACTTGCTGGTGCTACCGCTGACGGCGCTGGAAATCATGCTGGCGAAAATCTGGAGCAACATGCTGGTGGTGGTGCTCTGTACCTGGCTGTCGCTGGAAGTGGTGGTCAAGGGCTTGCTCGGGGTACCGCTGGCAGGATCGCTGACGTTGTTTCTTCTGGTCACGGCACTGTATCTGTTTGCCAGTACTGCCCTGGGAATCTTCCTCGCCACCCTCGCCCGCTCGACGCCACAGTTCGGCTTGCTGGCGATCCCGGTGATCATTCCGATGCTGTTGCTGTCAGGCGGCAGCACACCGCTGGACAGCATGCCGCAATGGTTGCAATGGGTGATGCAGGGCTCGCCGTCGACGCACTTTGTCAGCCTGAGTGCGGCGATCCTGTTCAGGGATGCGGGTGTGAGCGTGGTGTGGCCGGACTTGCTGGCGCTGGCGGGGATTGGCTTGCTGTTTTTTGCGGTGGCGTTGGCGCGGTTCAGGAAGAGCCTTGCCTCTTAAGGTATTGCCTATCTCTGTGGCGAGCGGGCTTGCCACAAAGGGCCCGCCGCACACAGCAATAGGGTGCGATTACTGGATGATCAGGTTGTTGAACAACAAATCCTCAACCATCGGTTTACCGGTCTCGTCGTTCATCACTTGCTGGGTCTGCTTCAAGGCTTCCTGACGCAGTTTTTCCTTCCCCTCGACGCTGCCCATGGCTTCGGCGGTTTGCTGGGTGAACAGGGCCACCAACTGATTACGAATCAACGGATCATTGGCTTTGACCGCCGCGGCAGCCTCCGGCCCGGTCACACGCAGGGCGATGTCAGCCTTGTACACCTTGAGCTTCGCAGTGCCGTCCAGGCCATAGTTGCCAACGAAGGGCGGCGTCAGGCTGATATAGCTGACCTTCGGCGCTTCGCCTTCCTTGGCTTCCTTGGCTTCTTCGGCATGGGCTGCCATCGGCAACGTCAGGGCCAGCATCAACAGGGTCCACGCTTTCACAGTTCATTCCTCAATTCGGTTGCTCAGTAGCATAACGCTAGCAAGGCTGAGCACAAGCTTATGGCGACTTATCAGGCCAAGGTATGCTCGTTGACCCCTCGACTTACCCACCTACACTTATCGGCCAATACACCAAAAGGAAGAGTCCGATGAAAGCCGTGCTGTGCAAAGCCTTCGGCCCCGCCGAAACCCTGGTGCTGGAAGACGTCGAAAGCCCGGCAATCAAGAAGAACGAAATCCTGCTGGATGTGCACGCCGCCGGGGTGAATTTCCCGGACACCTTGATCATCGAAGGCAAATATCAGTTCAAGCCGCCCTTCCCGTTTTCGCCGGGTGGTGAAGCGGCGGGCGTGGTCAGCGAAGTCGGGGAAAAGGTCAGCCACCTGAAAGTCGGCGACCGGGTCATGGCCTTGACCGGCTGGGGCAGCTTTGCCGAACAGGTCGCGGTACCGGGCTACAACGTGCTGCCAATCCCGCCGAGCATGGACTTCAACACCGCCGCCGCCTTCAGCATGACCTACGGCACTTCGATGCATGCCTTGAAACAGCGCGCCAACCTGCAAGCAGGGGAAACCCTGTTGGTACTGGGCGCGTCTGGCGGCGTTGGTCTGGCTGCTGTGGAAATCGGCAAGGCCATGGGCGCCCGGGTGATCGCTGCCGCCAGCAGTGCGCAAAAGCTCGCGGTGGCCAAGGCGGCCGGCGCTGATGAGTTAATCAACTACAGCGAAACCAGCCTCAAGGATGAAATCAAGCGCCTCACCGACGGCAACGGCGCTGATGTGATCTACGACCCGGTGGGTGGCGATCTGTTTGACCAGGCCATCCGCGCCATCGCCTGGAACGGCCGGCTGCTGGTGGTGGGTTTTGCCAGCGGGCGCATCCCCGAGCTGCCGGTGAACCTGGCACTGCTCAAGGGCGCGGCAGTGGTCGGGGTGTTCTGGGGTTCGTTTGCCCAGCGCCAGCCCCAGGATAATGCGGCGAACTTTGCGCAGTTGTTTGGCTGGTATGCCGAGGGCAAGTTGAAGCCGTTGGTGTCGCAGGTGTATCCGCTCGACAACGCCGCCCAGGCGATCAATGACCTCGGCCAGCGCAAGGCGGTGGGCAAAGTCGTGGTTCAAGTCCGCTAACCCTGCCTTTCTGTAGGAGCGAGGGACGCCTAGTTCTTACTCGCGAAAAACCCGAGAGCGTCGCGTTCATCCAGGCCGAACGTGTCATCGTTAACGTTTTTCGCGAGCAAGCTCGCTCCTACCTATTACGCCCCTCACTTATCTATTAGCGACATGTTCGTAAAAGAACATGCAATAGCTCCCAATTCCTGTGCTCCCAGATAAGAGGCGATGCTATTTTCGGTAACGAAACTGTAACATTCGCATCCGCAGTCAAAACAAGAAACTTGGAGCTCTTGAATGTTTGCTTTCTTTCGACCTGCCGCACACCAGGCACCCCTGCCTGAAGAAAAAATAGACAGCACCTACCGACGCCTGCGCTGGCAGATCTTCGCCGGTATTTTCGTTGGTTACGCCGGGTACTACCTGCTGCGCAAAAACTTCTCCCTGGCCATGCCGTATCTGATCGACGAGGGTTACACCCGCGGCCAGTTAGGCCTGGCGATGTCGGCGATTGCAATTTCCTACGGCTTGTCCAAGTTCCTCATGGGCCTGGTTTCCGACCGCTCCAACCCACGTTACTTCCTGCCCTTCGGCCTGCTGGTTTCCGCCGGGGTGATGTTCATTTTCGGTTTCGCACCTTGGGCGACGTCCAGCGTCACCATGATGTTCATTTTGCTGTTCATTAACGGCTGGGCCCAGGGCATGGGTTGGCCGCCAAGTGGGCGAACCATGGTGCACTGGTGGTCGCAGAAGGAACGCGGCGGCGTGGTGTCTGTGTGGAACGTGGCGCATAACGTCGGCGGCGGCCTGATCGGCCCGCTGTTCCTGCTGGGCATGGCCTTGTTCAACGACTGGCACGCGGCATTCTACGTCCCGGCCACCGTGGCTTTGCTGGTGGCGGCCTTTGCCTTCATCACCATGCGCGACACCCCGCAATCGGTAGGACTGCCGCCGATCGAGCAGTACAAAAACGATTACCCGGAAGGCTATGACGCCAGCCACGAAGAGGAATTCAGCGCCAAGGAAATCTTCGTCAAGTACGTGCTGCGCAACAAAATGCTCTGGTACATCGCCTTCGCCAACGTCTTCGTCTATCTGCTGCGCTATGGCGTACTGGACTGGGCGCCAACTTATTTGAAAGAAGCCAAGCACTTCGACGTCGATAAAACGTCCTGGGCCTATTTCCTCTACGAGTGGGCAGGGATCCCAGGCACGCTGTTGTGCGGCTGGATGTCAGACAAGATCTTCCGTGGCAACCGTGGCCTGACCGGCATTGTGTTTATGGCATTGGTGACGGTCGCGACCCTTGTTTATTGGCTCAACCCACCAGGCAACCCGATGGTCGACATGATCGCGCTGTTCTCCATCGGTTTCCTGATCTACGGCCCGGTGATGCTGATCGGCCTGCAGGCGCTGGAATTGGTACCGAAGAAAGCCGCTGGTACGGCGGCAGGCTTTACCGGCCTGTTCGGTTACCTGGGCGGTTCCGTGGCAGCCAGTGCGGCCATGGGCTACACCGTTGACCACTTCGGCTGGGATGGCGGTTTTGTGTTGCTGATCGGTGCGTGTCTGTTGGCGATTGCCTTCCTGATCCCCACCTTGTGGCACACCAATAACGTCAGCAACGCGCGCTAGTCGACGGAGCAATCCTTCGAACAACGCTTGAGCCGCGCCTCCAGGTTTTTATCTGGCATGGCGTGGCTACGCAGGGCGTTAACGGTCTGCTCGACATAATCGCGCGTAGTGCCATAACGCCCGCAAGCGCTTTCAAATACCTGGTACAGCACGCTGTCCGGCAAGTTGCCGGCGTAGCTGGGCAGGTGCCGTTCCAGGACAAATCCCAACGCCTGCACCTGGCTGCCATCGGCAAGACGGCAGTTGAGCCAGTGCGGGCGGTAGGATGGAAACGGCATCTCGCGGCGCCACAGGGCGTAGAGCGACGCTTCTAGTTGCTCTTCCGGCAAGCGGTAGGCAAACCCGCTGCAGGAGCCGCCACGGTCCAGGCCAAACACCAGCCCCGGTAACTCCGGCGTGCCCCGATGCTCGTGGGACCACAGGTACAAGCCGCGATGATAACCATGCACCCGTCCCCGCACCCGCTCTACGGCTGAGCATTCAGGCCGCCAGATCAGCGAGCCATACGCGAATAGCCAGACCGGCCCACCCTTGTGCCGGCCCATGGTGGCCTGCATCGAGCTCATCAACTGTTCGTGAGTGAGTTGCGGCCCAAGATCGAGCCGCGGAGGGTAAGCCAATTGCAAAAGATCAGATTCAATGGCGGTCATGGCGAATCGCTTAGGTCTCCCTTCTTAATTACCAATTGTATGCAACTTTACCGTAATAGAACGCGCCGCTGTAACCGTACGGCGAAAAAGTGCTATAGGCCAAGTTACCACCGCTACTCGCGTAGGCATTGAGCTTTTCCGGGTATTTGTCGGTGACGTTGTCGCCGCCGAAGGTGTAGAACTCGGCCGTCAGGATTCAGCGACTCAATCCCGGTACTTTCAGCATCCGTTCAGCCTTTGTGCACCCCGAGCCTTCAAAATAGGCGTACGTCACGACCCACTTAGCCGTCACTCAATCGACTATCGAGGTCGCACCATGAAATACCGACTTTGCGGCCTGCTGCTTATTGCACAGGCCAACACTGCCCTGGCGGTCGAAACACCACCGACCGAGGATGACAAAGGCTTCTGGTACGCCCAGACCAGCGTCTACACCCGGCACTTTGCCCCGGACCCCGAGCACAACAACAACCAGGACCTGATTGGCCTGGAGCGCAATGAAGCTTCGGGGCTGGTGTATGGCGGGGCGACGTTTCGCAACTCGTTCAGCCAAAGGTCCTACTACGCCTATGCCGGCAAGCGCTATGACATGACCGACTATCCGGTGTACCTGAAGCTGACCGGCGGGGTGATCCAGGGCTATCGCGGCAAGTATCGCGACAAGATCCCGCTGAACCGTTTTGGCGTGGCGCCGGTGATCATTCCGTCAGTGGGCGTTCACTATGGGCCTGTGGCCGGGGAATTTGTGTTGCTGGGGTTTAATGCGGCGATGGTGACAACGGGGCTGCGGTTTTGATTGCTGTGGCGAGCGGGCTTCCACAACAAGCCCGCTCGCCACAGGATACCCGGCAGTTTTTGAGGTTAGGACCTTGGGGCATAGGCAAACACATCGGCACGCATCTGGTGCGCATCCATGCCGGCCGTCACCAACGCATCCAGCGTGGCATAGATCATCGCTGGGGAACCGCTGGCGTAGACATGCACGGACTTGAGCTCGCTGATGTCTTCGCACACCGCTTCATGCAACATCCCGCAGCGCCCTTCCCAACCGCAGAGGTCGCTGACCACTTTGTGCAAGAACAGGTTGGGCAGTTGCTTCCATTGCTCCCAATGCTCGATCTGATAAAAGTCGTCGGGACGACGCACGCCCCAATACAGGTGCACCGGGTGTTTGAAACCGCTGGCCCGGCAATGTTCGATCAGGCTGTGCATCTGCGCCATGCCGGTACCGGCGGCGATCAACACCAGCGGCCCGTCGGGCAATTCCGCCAGGTGAGTATCACCAAACGGCAGTTCGACCCGCGCCATCTGGTTGCGTTGCAACTGCTCGATCAGGCTACGGGCACTGTCTTCGCGGACCAGCACATGCAGCTCAAGCTCACGTCCACCGTGGGGGGCCGAGGCCAGTGAAAATGCCGACTTCTCGCCGTTTTCCCGCTCAATCATCAAGTACTGCCCGGCGTGATAACGCACCGGCTTGCCGGCCGGCGCCCGCAAGCGGACGCGCCAGACATCACCACCGATGTCCACGCACTCGCTCAGCTGGCACGACAGCTTGCGCACGGGCAACTCTCCCGGCGCCAACACGCCATCCCATAGAACGATGCAATCTTCCAGCGGCTCGGCAATGCAGGTATAGAATTCGCCATGGTCACGCACCTCGCCGGCCTGCTGCACGCGGCCCTCGACCAGCAGTGCCGCGCACACGTGGCACACGCCGTTGCGACAGGCCTGGGGGCAATCGTAGCCCAGGCGCCGCGCGCCATCGAGAATCCGCTCACCGGGCACAAGCTCAAGTACCGCACCAGAAGGCTGCAGGGTTACACGCATCAATCTATTCCTAATTCTTTCCAGAGCGCATCGATACGAGCAGTCACCGCCTCGTCCTTGACGATCACGCGGCCCCACTCGCGGGTGGTTTCACCCGGCCATTTATGGGTGGCATCCAGGCCCATTTTTGATCCCAGGCCTGATACCGGCGAGGCGAAGTCGAGGTAGTCGATTGGCGTGTTGTCGATCATCACCGTGTCGCGCTTGGGGTCCATGCGCGTGGTAATGGCCCAGATCACGTCATTCCAGTCCCGGGCGTTGATGTCGTCGTCGGTCACAATAACGAACTTGGTGTACATGAACTGTCGCAAAAACGACCAGACACCGAGCATTACCCGCTTGGCGTGGCCCGGATACGACTTCTTCATGGTCACGATGGCCATGCGGTACGAGCAACCTTCGGGCGGCAGGTAGAAGTCGGTGATTTCCGGAAACTGCTTCTGCAGGATAGGCACGAACACTTCGTTCAGCGCCACGCCGAGAATCGCCGGCTCATCCGGCGGACGGCCCGTGTAGGTGCTGTGGTAGATCGGTTTGATCCGGTGGGTGATGCGCTCGACGGTGAACACCGGGAAGCTGTCGACTTCGTTGTAGTAGCCGGTGTGGTCGCCATACGGACCTTCAGCAGCCATTTCGCCGGGATGTATCACGCCTTCAAGGATGATTTCGGCAGTGGCCGGCACTTGCAGGTCGTTGCCACGGCACTTCACCAGCTCGGTGCGATTACCGCGCAGCAGTCCGGCGAAGGCGTATTCGGACAGACTGTCGGGCACCGGTGTCACCGCACCAAGGATGGTCGCCGGGTCTGCGCCCAGAGCCACGGCGACCGGGAACGGTTTGCCGGGATGCTTCTCGCACCACTCGCGATAATCCAGCGCACCACCTCGGTGACTCAGCCAACGCATGATGACCTTGTTGCGGCCGATCACTTGCTGACGGTAAATGCCGAGGTTCTGGCGGTCCTTGTTCGGGCCCTTGGTGACGGTCAGGCCCCAGGTGATCAGCGGGCCAACGTCGCCGGGCCAGCAGGTTTGCACCGGAAGCATGCCAAGGTCGACGTCATCGCCTTCGATGACGACTTCCTGGCATACCGCATCCTTGACCACCTTGGGGGCCATGGCAATGATCTTGCGGAAGATCGGCAGCTTCGACCAGGCGTCTTTCAGGCCCTTGGGTGGCTCGGGCTCCTTGAGGAAGGCCAGCAACTTGCCAATCTCGCGCAACTCGCTGACCGCTTCGGCGCCCATGCCAAAGGCCACTCGCTCGGGGGTGCCGAACAGGTTGCCGAGCACCGGGATATCAAAGCCCACCGGTTTTTCGAACAGCAACGCCGGGCCCTTGTTACGCAAGGTGCGGTCGCAAATCTCAGTCATTTCCAGGACCGGGGAAATCGGCACCTGGATACGTTTCAACTCTCCGCGCTGCTCAAGTTGCTGCACGAAATCCCGAAGATCCTTGAATTTCATTAACCATGCCACCCGTAAAATAGGCGTACATCCTACCTGCTCTGAGGGCGGCTGGCAGCTTATCGCGGTGTAATTGAGCGCCGCGCACGCTTAATTGGCCGTCAGCCCTCGCGATTGCAGCGAACTGAACAACGGCTCCAGGAAACCCTCAATGTAACGCGCGCCCACCTCGGAAATGTGGTTGTCGTCGGTATACAGCGCCTGGCCATTGAGTTCGACCCGGCACAGGCTGTCGATAGCACACAACCGGGACGCAGGGTCCAACGCTACGACGCCTGGGTCGGCGGCGGCCATCTGATCGAACAACTGGTTAATGAACCCCTGGCGCTGCAAGTGATGAGCCAGCGGCAATCCTTGGCCTTCCACCGACCGATGGAGCATCGCCAGACGGCTCAGACGGTACGGCACGCTAAACTCCTGCAGCGGCACTTCCTTGACCAGCCAGACCCGATGCCCTGCGGCGCGCAACCCGGCGACGCGCTCACGCATGCCCTCGGCGAAACGCTGTTCGGCAATAGCCTGCACGTAGTGGCCGGTGGCCGGGTCCTTGAGCGCATGCTCTTTGTCGCCAGACACCTGCCCATAAACGTATAGGCTCCAACGGGCCACCAGCACCACATCGCTGAAGGTTTGCTGGGCCAGGACCTCTTGCACGCGCTGATTGAAATGCGCACAACGGGGAATATTTTCCAGGCCTGCAAGGGGCACGCAGCCGGCAAAACTAGCCTGAACCAGGCTGATATCGTGTTTCTGCGCCCCATCCTCAAGGGCCGGGATCAACGCCGTGGCATGGCTGTCGCCCCAGACCAGGGCGGAAACCGAGCGACTCCTGGGGCCGAAATGGCAAAAAAGCCGGTCATCAGGGGTGTCCTTCTCGGCTAGGCACGCCAACAGTTCCGGGCTCCACTCTTTGGCCTGGGCATAACGCAACGCCTCCTCGGACAGCCGCCAGGGCAAGCCATCGGTCCAGCGCAACGCTTGCCCGGCCAGGCCGATACAAAGAATGCCGACGCCCGCCGCGGCCAATATCGCCTTGCGTCCCGCCAACAAACGCTTTTCCCGGAACGGGCTTTCCACCAGCCGCCAGGACAGGTAACCCAGTCCCAGGGTCAGCAGAATCAGCCCAGCGAGCTCGAACGGCCCCAGGCCATCGACGCTGGCATAACTGGCAAAAACAAACACTGGCCAATGCCACAGGTACCAGGAATAGGAAATCAGACCCAACCCCACCAACACTCGCGTGCCCAGCAGCCGTCCCATCAGCGTTTGCTGATGTCCGTTGGCCCATATCAGCCCGACCACGCCCAGCACCGGCAGCAACGCCGCCACACCTGGAAATGGCGTGCGGGGATCAAAACAGAACACCGCCAGCAAGATCAGCACCATGGACACCAGGCTGACGCCTTGAGCCAGGGCCGGTGATGCGCGCCAGTCGCGCTTGGGCTGTACCGCCAGCATGGCACCGGCAAGGAGTTCCCAGGCACGCATCGGCAGCAGGAAAAAGGCTTTTTCCGGGTGATAAGCCACGGCCCAGACACTGAGCCCGAACGACACCAGTAACACCGCGAACAACGCCGTGCGCCAGTGTTTCAAGTAACGAGACAGCAGCGCCAGTAACAGCGGGAACAGGATGTAGAACTGCTCCTCCACCGCCAGCGACCAGGTGTGCAGCAAGGGCTTGAGGTCGGACGCCACGTCAAAATAGCCGTCCTGGCGCATAAACAGCAGGTTGGAGGTGAACAGCACCTGATAGCGCACCGAACGCCCCAGCTCTTCATAGTCCTTGGGCGCCAGCAGAAACCAGCCCATCAGCAGCGCCGCGATCATCATCACGAACAGCGCAGGCAGGATGCGCCGGGCACGACGGGCCCAGAAATCCACGAAACTGAAACGATTGGATTGGCGCTCGCGCCAGATGATGGAAGTGATCAAATAGCCAGAAATCACAAAGAACACGTCGACGCCAATAAAGCCGCCGGTGAAACCTGGAACGCCAAAATGGAATAACACTACAGCGATTACAGCTATTGCGCGCAGGCCGTCGATATCCCTTCGGTAAGCAAGTGTGGTCATAAATTCTTATTGTCAGTCAGATGCGAATGGGGTGAGCGTAGACGTGCTCACCTTTTTTGTTTCTTAACAGACATGCATAGCGCCTAAACCTCCCACTCTCGACACAAAAAAAATGGCGCCCCGTAGGGCGCCATCTTTTTTCGACCTGAAAAGTCGCGTTACTTGCGCTTCATCGACAAGAAAAACTCGTCGTTGGTCTTGGTTTGTTTCAACTTGTCGATCAGGAACTCGATGGCGGCTACTTCGTCCATCGGGTGCAGCAACTTGCGCAGAATCCACATGCGTTGCAGTTCGTCGTCGGCAGTCAGCAACTCTTCGCGGCGGGTGCCGGAGCGGTTGATGTTGATGGCCGGGAAGACGCGCTTTTCAGCGATCTTGCGATCCAAAGGCAATTCCATGTTGCCGGTACCTTTGAATTCTTCGTAGATCACCTCATCCATCTTCGAGCCGGTTTCAACCAGCGCGGTGGCGATGATGGTCAGCGAGCCGCCTTCTTCGATGTTCCGTGCGGCGCCGAAGAAACGTTTCGGTTTCTCCAGGGCGTGGGCATCGACACCACCGGTGAGGACCTTGCCGGAGCTCGGGATCACGGTGTTATAGGCACGGGCCAGACGGGTGATGGAGTCGAGCAGAATCACCACGTCCTTCTTGTGCTCGACCAGGCGCTTGGCCTTCTCGATCACCATTTCGGCAACCTGCACGTGGCGGGTTGGCGGCTCATCGAACGTCGAGGCAACCACTTCGCCGCGCACGGTGCGCTGCATTTCGGTCACTTCTTCCGGACGCTCATCGATCAACAATACGATCAGGTGAACTTCAGGATTGTTACGGGCGATGTTCGCTGCGATGTTCTGCAGCATGATGGTCTTGCCCGCTTTCGGCGGCGCGACGATCAGGCCGCGCTGGCCTTTGCCGATCGGGGCGCACAGGTCGATGACTCGACCGGTCAAGTCTTCGGTGGAACCGTTGCCAGCTTCCATCTTCATGCGCACGGTCGGGAACAGCGGCGTCAAGTTCTCGAAGAGAATCTTGTTTTTCGCGTTCTCGGGACGATCGTAGTTGATCGTGTCGACCTTGAGCAGGGCGAAATAACGCTCGCCTTCCTTCGGAGGACGGATCTTGCCAACGATGGTGTCACCGGTGCGCAAGTTGAAGCGACGGATCTGGCTCGGCGAGACGTAGATATCGTCTGGACCGGCAAGATAGGAAGCGTCTGCAGAGCGGAGGAAGCCGAAGCCGTCCTGGAGGATCTCCAGCACGCCATCACCGGAGATTTCCTCGCCGCTTTTCGCGTGCTTTTTCAACAAGGAGAAAATCACGTCCTGCTTGCGCGAACGGGCCATATTTTCTATGCCCATCTGTTCGGCCAATTCGAGCAGTTCGGTAATCGGCTTTTGCTTGAGTTCAGTCAGATTCATATAGGAATGACGTAATCATTTATGGAGGGGGGGAATTAAGCTTTGGGCTTAATGAGGCCGCGCCGCAGAGAAGGCGACAGAATCGCGTACTAATCGAAAAGAAGAGCGTCGGCGACGGCTTGCAGGGGGCAGTGGAGAAACCAGTGCGGGGCCGAATGTACCACCTGAGTTTCAGAGCGTCTAGCCCTGACTTACGAAAAAGCCCCGCAATTTGCGGGGCTTTTTTTTACGACGCTTAGATGTTGGCGTCGAGGAATGCTTGCAACTGGGACTTGGACAGTGCGCCGACCTTGGTGGCTTCGACGTTGCCGTTCTTGAACAGCATCAGCGTCGGGATACCACGCACGCCATGCTTGGCCGGGGTTTCCTGGTTGTCGTCGATGTTCAGCTTGGCAATGGTCAGTTTGCCTGCGTAAGTGGTAGCAATGTCGTCCAGGACCGGAGCGATCATTTTGCAAGGACCACACCATTCAGCCCAGTAGTCAACCAGCACCGGGCCTTGGGCCTGAAGTACTTCTGCCTCAAAGGTCGCGTCGGTGACGTGCTTGATAAGATCGTTGCTCATGGATGTCTCCGGGTTGTAAGCAAAAAAAACGTTGCCCATCATAGCTGCCCTTCCCTCGTTCAGGAAGCCGCCTCTGATTGACTCTTGCTATGGTGGTGCATGAGTTTGGGTATAGCCCAACTTAAGGCGCGACGGGAGTAGTGAAGGCAATTCCTGTACGCAACGCCGCATTGCGTACATGTTCCTGCATGGTTTTCTGCGCCACCCCGCTAGCGCGCCGGGCCAGCGCCCGGAGAATCTTGCGGTGCTCCTGCCAAGTTTCCATGGCCCGCTCCGGCCGGATGAACGGTAGCTTCTGGCTCTCCAGAAACACCTCGGCACTGGCACTGAGAATGCTGAGCATTGCCTGATTGCCGCTGGCCTGAAGGATGTGCTGGTGGAATTCGAAGTCCAGCCGGGCCGACGCTTCAAAGTCGCCGGCCTTGAGCTCCTTGCGCATCGCCTCGACATTATCTTCCAGGATATCCAGCTCATCGGTGGTCAACGTCACCGCCGCCAGCCCTGCCGCGAACCCTTCCAGGGCGTAGCGCAGTTGAAAGATGTCCAGCGGCGTGGCCTGCGCAGCAAAAGGCCAGGCCAGCTCTGGGGTTTCCTCGGGCGCTTGTACGAACACGCCTTTACCTGGCTGCACACTGACCACGCCCAAGGCGCTGAGGGAAGACAAGGCTTCGCGCAACGAGGCGCGACTCACGCCCAATTGCAGCGCCAGGTCGCGCTGGGAGGGCAGCGCATCGCCCGGCCCGAAACCCTCTTCAGCGATCAGTTTGCGGATGGCTTGCAACGCCACCTCCGGTACGGCCTGCGCGATGGAATTCATAAAAACTCAAGTTTCCAGTCAACTGATCGGCTAGTTGTAAAGCTATTCGCGCCAGCCGGCAAGCCACGCCCTAAAGGGGCTCGCGGGTTTTTGGCGACGCTCGAAAAGGGTGCAAGAAGCGCAGCAACTGTTCAGACCAGTAAGACCGCCGTAGCTCAACAGATACCGGTCTTGCAGCCGATCTAGGCAGTGATGGCATGGGCTGTGCACTGGCAGAAACCAGAAAATCCCTTCGCCCTTTTCGGAGAGTTGCCATGACCAAGCGTTGCAGCGTCCTGCTCACTGCCCTGTTTGCCAGCCTGATGCTGAGCCAGGCGCCCGCACAGGCTGACAGCCTGGACGATATCGTTGCCCGTGGCACCCTCAAGGTCGCCGTGCCTCAGGACTTCCCGCCGTTTGGTTCGGTAGGACCCGACATGAAGCCTCGCGGCCTGGATATCGACACCGCAAAACTGTTGGCCGACCAGCTCAAGGTCAAGCTGGAACTGACCCCAGTCAACAGCACCAATCGCATTCCGTTCCTGACCACCGGCAAGGTCGACCTAGTGATTTCCAGCCTGGGCAAGAATCCGGAGCGGGAAAAAGTCATCGACTTCTCCAAGGCTTATGCGCCGTTCTACCTGGCGGTCTTCGGTCCGCCTGACGCTGCGATCAGCACCCTCGACGACCTCAAGGGCAAAACCATCAGCGTGACCCGTGGCGCCATCGAAGACATCGAGCTGACCGCCGTCGCGCCCAAAGAAGCCACCATCAAGCGCTTTGAAGACAACAACTCAACCATCGCCGCCTACCTCGCAGGCCAGGTGGACCTGATCGCCAGCGGCAACGTGGTCATGGTGGCCATCAGCGCGCGCAATCCCAAGCGCGTGCCGGCACTGAAAGTGAAGCTCAAGGACTCGCCGGTCTACGTGGGCGTGAACAAGAACGAGCCAGCGCTGCTGGACAAGGTCAACCAGATCCTGGTCGCGGCCAAGGCCGACGGCAGCCTGGAAAAGAACGCAAAACTGTGGCTCAAAGAGCCGCTGCCAGCTGATCTCTAATCGCTGCGAAGAGGGTTAGATATGGCCTATCAATTCGACTTTGTGCCAGTCCTGGCCAATACCGATCTGTTGCTGCGCGGTGCGCTGTTCACACTTGAGCTGACCGCCATCGGCGCGGTGCTGGGCGTGGCCCTGGGGATCGTCGGGGCGGTGGTGAGGGCGTGGAAGATCCAGCCGTTTTGCTGGATCTTCGGGGTGTATGTCGAGTTGATCCGCAACACGCCGTTCCTGGTGCAGTTGTTTTTCATCTTCTTCGGTTTGCCCTCCCTCGGCCTGCAGATTTCCGAATGGCAGGCGGCTGTGCTGGCGATGGTGATCAACCTGGGGGCCTACTCCACGGAGATTATCCGTGCAGGCATCCAGGCCATTCCTCGCGGACAGCTGGAAGCCGCGGCGGCGCTGGCGATGACCCGCTTCGAGGCGTTCCGCCATGTGGTGCTGCTGCCGGCGCTGGGCAAGGTCTGGCCCGCCCTGAGCAGCCAGATCATTATCGTGATGCTCGGCTCGGCAGTCTGTTCACAAATCGCCACTGAGGAGTTGAGCTTTGCCGCCAATTTTATCCAGTCGCGCAACTTCCGCGCGTTTGAAACCTATGCCCTGACCACCCTGGTCTACCTGTGCATGGCGTTGATGATCCGTCAGTTGCTCAATTGGATCGGCCGCCGCTATGTGATGAGAAACAGTCAATGAGTGATTTTTCCTTCTGGGACATCGTGCGCAACCTGCTCACCGGCCTGCAATGGACCCTGCTGCTGTCGCTGGTAGCGTTTATCGGTGGCGGCCTGATCGGTTTGCTGGTGATGACGATGCGCATCAGCACCAAGGCGTTCCCACGCAACGTCGCGCGGACTTACATCGAACTGTTCCAGGGCACGCCGCTGTTGATGCAGCTGTTTTTGGTGTTCTTCGGCGTGGCCCTGCTGGGGATTGATATCTCACCCTGGCTGGCGGCCGCGATTGCCTTGACCCTGTTTACCAGCGCCTACCTGGCGGAGATCTGGCGTGGCTGCGTCGAATCCATCGTCCACGGGCAATGGGAAGCGTCGGCGAGCCTGGCCCTCAACCCGTATGAGCAACTGCGCTACGTAATCCTGCCCCAAGCCCTGCGCATCGCCGTGGCGCCCACCGTAGGTTTCTCGGTGCAGGTGGTCAAAGGCACCGCCGTGACCTCGATCATCGGCTTCACCGAACTGACCAAGACCGGCGGCATGCTCGCCAATGCCACCTTCGAACCCTTCATGGTCTATGGCCTGGTGGCGCTGGGTTACTTCCTGCTCTGCTACCCCTTGTCCCTTAGTGCGCGCTACCTGGAAAGGAGACTGCATGCCTCTGCTTAGAATTTCTGCCCTGCATAAGTATTACGGCGATCACCATGTGCTCAAGGGCATCGACCTGACGATCGAAGAAGGCCAGGTGGTCGCGATCATCGGCCGCAGCGGCTCGGGAAAATCCACTTTGCTGCGCACCCTCAACGGCCTGGAGTCGATCAACGATGGCGTGATCGAGGTCGATGGCGAATACCTCGACGCCGCCCGTGCCGACCTGCGCAGCCTGCGGCAGAAAGTCGGCATGGTATTCCAGCAGTTCAACCTGTTCCCCCATCTGACGGTGGGTGAAAACGTCATGCTCGCGCCGCAGGTGGTGCAGAAAGTGCCCAAGGCCAAGGCCGCACAGCTGGCGAGGCAGATGCTGGAACGGGTTGGGTTGGGGGAGAAGTTCGATGCTTTCCCCGATCGCCTGTCCGGCGGCCAGCAACAGCGTGTGGCCATCGCCCGTGCGCTGGCAATGTCGCCCAAGGTGTTGCTGTGCGACGAAATCACCTCGGCGCTGGACCCGGAGCTGGTCAACGAAGTGCTCAGCGTGGTCCGTCAACTGGCCAAGGACGGCATGACCCTGATCATGGTCACCCACGAGATGCGTTTTGCCCGGGAGGTGGGTGACAAACTGGTGTTCATGCACCAGGGCAAGGTGCACGAAGTCGGCGACCCGAGGGTGCTGTTTGCTAACCCGCAGACAGCTGAACTGGCCAACTTCATCGGTTCGGTGGAACAGCCGGGCTGACCAGCTCAAAATTCCCAAGGCACTACGCGTTGGCGTCAGCGTTTGATCGTGGCACGATGGCGAGGTTATCGACCGAGATCCCCTACCCATGCCGCAATCCCAAGCCAAGAATCTGTCCCTGATCGCCGCCATCGACCTGGGCTCCAACAGCTTTCACATGGTCGTGGCCAAGGCCCAGAACGGCGAGATCCGTATCCTTGAGCGGCTCGGTGAAAAGGTGCAACTGGCTGCAGGGATCGACGAAGAGCGCAAGCTCAACGAAGAATCCATGCAGCGCGGGCTCGATTGCCTCAAGCGCTTTGCCCAACTGATCAACGGCATGCCTCAGGGCGCCGTGCGAATTGTCGGCACCAACGCCCTCAGGGAAGCCCGTAACCGTGGCGAATTCATCCGTCGCGCCGAAGAAATCCTGGGGCATCCGGTAGAAGTCATTTCCGGTCGTGAAGAAGCACGCCTGATTTACCTCGGTGTATCCCACACCCTGGCCGACACCCCTGGCAAGCGCCTGGTGGCGGACATCGGCGGCGGCAGTACCGAGTTCATCATCGGCCAACGCTTTGAACCCTTGCTGCGCGAAAGCCTGCAGATGGGTTGCGTCAGCTACACCCAGCGTTATTTCAAGGACGGCAAGATCACCCCGGCCCGCTATGCCCAGGCGTATACGGCGGCGCGGCTGGAGATCATGAGCATCGAGCATGCCCTGCATCGCCTGACCTGGGATGAAGCCATCGGCTCATCCGGCACCGTCCGCGCCATTGGCCTGGCCCTGAAGGCCGGCGGCCACGGCACCGGCGAGGTCAATGCCGAAGGCCTGGCCTGGCTCAAGCGCAAGATTTTCAAATTGGGCGACGCCGAAAAAATCGACTTCGACGGCATCAAGCCTGACCGCCGGGCGATTTTCCCCGCCGGCCTGGCGATCCTCGAAGCGATTTTCGACGCCCTTGAACTGCAACGCATGGATCACTGTGATGGCGCCCTGCGCGAAGGTGTGCTCTACGACCTGCTGGGCCGCCATCACCACGAAGACGTCCGTGAACGTACCCTGGGCTCCCTGATGGAGCGTTACCACGTCGACCTCAAACAAGCGGAGCGAGTCGAGCGCAAGGCGCTGCATGCCTTTGACCAGGTGGCCGAGGATTGGGACCTGGCAGACGGCGTCTGGCGTGAGTTACTGGGCTGGGCGGCCAAAGTTCATGAAGTGGGCCTGGACATCGCCCACTATCATTACCACAAGCACGGCGCCTACCTGATCGAACACTCGGACCTGGCCGGTTTCTCCCGGGAAGACCAGCAAATGCTTGCGCTCCTGGTACGCGGCCATCGCCGCAATATCCCAAAGGACAAGTTCGCCGAGTTCGGTGCCGAGGGCATTAAGCTGATTCGCCTGTGCGCCCTGCTGCGGTTTGCAATTTTATTCCACCACATTCGTGGCACCCAGGAAATGCCTCAGGTCACCCTGCGCGCGCACGGTGACAGCCTCGATGTGGTGTTCCCGAAAAACTGGCTTAACGAAAACCAACTGACCCAGGCGGATTTCGCCCAGGAAGCGGAATGGCTGACGCGAGTTGGGTTTAGCCTGAACGTGCGTTGATCTGTGGCGAGGGGCTTGCTCCCTCGCCACATTGAGAGTTACCCGTCCCAATCAAAAACGGCCCTCGAAAGGGCCGTTTTTTTGTCAGGTTTAAAAGAGTCTCAACGAACGTTCAACACCGGGCTGCCCAACCGCTCCAGCAACGTCGCCTGGGCACTGCGTGGGTTCTGGTTGCCGGTTGGCGTGTTGCGCACGTAGCGACCGTCCGACTGCAGGCTCCAGCTGTGGGTGTTATCGGTGAGATAACTCTCCAGTTCCTTCTTGACCCGCATGATCAGCTTCTTGCCTTCCACCGGGAAGCAAGTCTCCACACGTTTGTCGAGGTTGCGCTCCATCCAGTCGGCACTGGAGAGGAACATCTGCTCCTCGCCACCGTTGAGAAAGTAGAACACCCGCGTGTGCTCCAGGAAGCGGCCGATGATCGAACGCACATGGATGTTATGGGAGACCCCGGCGATGCCCGGCCGCAGGCAGCACATGCCACGCACCACCAAGTCGATGCGCACGCCAGACTGGCTTGCCTTGTACAGCGCGCGGATGATCTTCGGATCCGTCAGCGAGTTGAACTTGGCGATGATGTGTGCCGACTTGCCGTCGAGGGCGAACTGGGTTTCCCGGGCAATCATGTCGAGCATGCCCTTTTTCAGGGTGAACGGCGCGTGCAGCAGCTTCTTCATGCGCAACGTCTTACCCATGCCGATCAACTGGCTAAACAGTTTGCCGACGTCTTCGCACAATGCATCGTCGGAGGTCAGCAGGCTGTAGTCGGTGTAGAGCTTGGCGTTACCGGCGTGGTAGTTACCGGTGCCCAAGTGGGCGTAACGCACGATTTCGCCGGCTTCACGGCGCAGGATCAGCATCATCTTGGCGTGGGTCTTGAAGCCGACCACGCCGTAGATCACCACCGCACCGGCCGCTTGCAGACGGCTGGCCAGTTGCAGGTTGGATTCTTCATCGAAGCGCGCGCGCAATTCGATCACCACAGTGACTTCCTTGCCGTTACGCGCGGCGTCCACCAGCGCATCGACGATTTCCGAGTTGGCGCCGCTGCGATACAGGGTCTGGCGCACCGCCAACACATGCGGGTCCTTGGCAGCCTGGCGCAGCAAGTCGACCACCGGGGTGAACGACTCAAAGGGGTGCAGCAGCAAGATGTCTTGCTTGCTGACCATGCTGAAAATGTTCTCGCTGTTTTGCAGCAGTTTCGGGATCTGCGGGGTAAAGGGGATGTATTGCAGCTCCGGATGGCTGTCCAGGCTGGTGATGCTGAACAGGCGCGTCAGGTTCACCGGGCCGTTGACCTGATACAACTCGGTCTCGGCGAGGTTGAACTGCTTGAGCAAATAGTCGGACAGGGGCTTGGGACAGGTGTCCACCACTTCCAGGCGCACTGCATCGCCGTAGCGACGGGAGAACAATTCGCCGCGCAAGGCGCGGGCCAGGTCTTCGACGTCTTCGGTGTCTACCGCAAGGTCCGCGTTACGGGTCAGGCGGAACTGGTAGCAGCCCTTGACCTTCATGCCCTGGAACAGGTCATCGGCGTGGGCGTGGATCATCGACGAAAGGAATACATAGTTATCGCCAGCGCCCCCAACCTCTTCGGGTACCTTGATGATGCGCGGCAACAGACGCGGGGCCGGAATGATCGCCAGGCCCGAATCGCGACCGAAGGCGTCGATACCTTCCAGCTCAACAATGAAGTTCAGGCTCTTGTTCACCAGCAGCGGGAACGGGTGCGTCGGGTCCAGGCCGATCGGGGTGATGATCGGTGAGATCTCGTCACGGAAATAGCGACGCACCCAAGCCTTGAGCTTGACGGTCCAGTTGCGGCGACGAATGAAGCGGACCTGATGTTTTTCCAGTTCCGGCAACAGGATGTCGTTGAGGATGGCGTATTGACGATCAACATGACCGTGCACCAACTCGCTGATGCGGGCCAAGGCCTGGTGCGGTTGCAGGCCATCGGCACCGGCCTGTTCGCGGGCGAAGGTGATCTGTTTCTTGAGGCCAGCGACACGAATCTCGAAGAACTCGTCCAGGTTGCTGGAGAAAATCAGCAGGAACTTCAGTCGTTCCAGCAGCGGGTAGGACTCATCCAGCGCCTGTTCCAGCACGCGAATGTTGAATTGCAGTTGCGACAGCTCGCGATGGATGTACAGGCTGCTGTCATCCAGGTTCGGAATCACGATCGCAGGCGCCACCACCACCGGCGGTTCCGCGATCACGGCAGGCGGCGCGGGCTCTTGTACCGACGGGGTTTCGGCAACTTGTTCGACCACCGGGTGAGCGTCTTTTACGGCAACTTCTGTGAGTCCTTCGGTATTCATCGAGTGTTCCTGTGAGGGCTATTTTTGCTCTCTAAGCAATTGGGCGGCACGGACGGCAAAGTAAGTCAGGATGCCATCAGCACCCGCACGTTTAAAGGCAGTCAAGGATTCAAGAATCACCCCTTCACTCAACCAACCATTCTGGATCGCGGCCATGTGCATGGCGTACTCACCGCTGACCTGATAGACAAAGGTCGGCACCTTGAATTCATCTTTGACGCGGTAAAGGATATCCAGGTACGCCATGCCAGGCTTGACCATAACCATATCGGCGCCTTCGGCCAAGTCCGCCGCCACTTCGTGCAGGGCTTCGTGGCTGTTGGCCGGGTCCATCTGGTACGAGGCCTTGTTGGCCTTGCCCAGGTTAAGCGCCGAGCCGACCGCATCGCGGAACGGGCCGTAATAGGCGCTGGCGTACTTGGCCGAGTAGGCCATGATCCGCACGTTGACGTGGTCGGCCAGCTCCAGGGCTTCGCGGATCGCCTGGATTCGACCGTCCATCATGTCCGATGGAGCAACCACCTGAGCGCCCGCCGCAGCATGGGACAGCGCTTGCTTGACCAGTGCGTCGACGGTGATGTCGTTCTGCACATAACCGCCTTCGTCCAGGATGCCATCCTGCCCATGTGTGGTGAACGGGTCCAGGGCCACGTCGGTAATCACCCCAAGCTCCGGGAAACGCTCGCGAAGGGCACGAGTGGCGCGCTGGGCGATGCCTTCGGGGTTCCAGGCTTCGGCGGCGTCCAGTGACTTGAGTTCGGATGGCGTCACCGGGAATAGCGCCAGCGCCACAATTCCCAACTCGACCCAGTGCACCGCTTCTTCAAGCAACAGATCAATGGTCAAGCGCTCGACACCCGGCATCGACGCCACCGCTTCCCGACGGTTTTCACCGTCCAGCACAAATACCGGCAGGATCAGATCATCCACCGTCAGGACGTTTTCACGAACCAGACGGCGGGAAAAATCATCACGGCGGTTGCGGCGCAGACGCGTGGCAGGGAACAAGCGATTGGCGGGAGTGAAGCTCACGGCAGACTCCTGAGCCCATGTTGACGGGCGAGCGTGACAGTTATAGGCGGCCATTATGACGAAGGAATGACAGTTGTGCTTAGCCATGCGACCTGTAGTCGCATTCGCAGTTTTTGTAGGAATTGTTCACTTCGTGACACATCTCGATACTTTCATGAATGTTCACGAAGGCGTAGGCTGCGCGTTCATTTCGCTAGCACCCAGACAATGCTCCAACAATTTCTGCATGACTTCGGCTATTTTGCCCTCTTCCTAGGCACGTTCTTCGAAGGCGAAACCATCTTGGTGCTCGCAGGCTTCCTGGCGTTCCGCGGATACATGGATATCAACCTGGTGGTGGTCGTTGCCTTTTGCGGCAGCTACGCCGGCGACCAGCTGTGGTATTTCCTGGGGCGCAAGCATGGCCGCAAACTGCTGGCACGCAAACCGCGCTGGCAACTGCTGGGTGACAAGGCGCTGGAGCATATCCGCAAGCATCCGGACATTTGGGTGTTGAGTTTCCGTTTTGTCTACGGCCTGCGCACCGTCATGCCAGTGGCCATCGGCCTGTCGGGCTATCCGCCGGGACGTTACCTGCTGCTTAACGGCATCGGTGCGGCGATCTGGGCGACTGCGCTGGGCGCTGCGGCCTACCACTTCGGCGCGGTACTCGAAGGCATGCTGGGCAGCGTCAAGAAATACGAACTGTGGGTACTGGGCGCCTTGCTGGTACTGGGCCTGGGCCTGTGGATCCGCCGCCGCATCAAGAACGCCCGCCTGATCCGGGAAGCCTGCGCGGCCGAAAAGGTGCGCCTGGCAGAAGAACAGTTGAGCGAACCGCAAACATCCAACACGCCTAAGACGCCAGTCGAGTAAGCCGGTCTCTGCAACAGTAGAGGCCGATGACGCTAAGCAAGCTGTAGCTGAGCAACCCCAGCCAGCCCAGCGAACTGGCCGGCCATAACCCGACCAGTGGCGCCAGCCACACCAACGGCACGTTCAGCGCCAGTCGCACAAGCTCAGCCTTCAATGCCCATGGGCGATTCTCCAAAGCCACGCCCAGCGTAAACAACCCCAATGCCATCGCGCTCCAGCCCAATACCAGGGCCGCAGTCGGCATGGCTTCGCCAAAATTCATCAGATAGCTGCCAAATCCTACATAAGCGGCGAATTGCAGGGCGACATAAACCTGCTGGCGCGCATCCAACGGCACCTCGAATTTGCGGAACTGGCTCAGGTCCGGCTTGGCCAGCGGGTACTTGGCCTTCACGTCCGCCGGGCGCCAACCGGTGCGCATAAACCAGATGCGTAGCTTATCCCACCTACTTTCGGTGCGCCGGGCATCGCTCCACAGCTGTGCATAAAACTGCAGGTTAGCCCACAGCGGGTTCCAACTGGCCAGCGGCGTGGTCACGCCAAAGATGACCGGCTCGTTTTCGTCTTCTTCCTGGAAGGAACCAAACAGCCGGTCCCAAATAATGAACACACCGCCGTAGTTGCGATCCATGTAGAGAGCGTTCTGCGCATGGTGAGCCCGATGATTGGACGGCGTGACGAAAAACCACTCGAACCAGCCAAGCTTAGGCACATGGCGGGTGTGGACCCAGAATTGATACAGCAGGTTGAGGGACGCTACGCTGATAAACACCACCAGCGGCACGCCGAGCACGGTCAGCGGCAGGTAGAAGATCCAGCTCAGCAGAAAGCCGGTGCTGGTCTGGCGCAAGGCGGTGGTGAGGTTGTAATCCTCGCTCTGGTGATGCACCGAATGCGCGGCCCAGAGGATGTTGCGCTCGTGGCCGCAGCGATGCAGCCAGTAGTAACAGAAGTCATAGAAGACAAAGGCGAATACCCACGTCCAGACGCTTTGGGCCGAGAGTTCGATGACTGCCAGGTGCTTGAGGGCAAACGCATAGGTCAACAGCCCCACACCTTTGGTCAGCAACCCCGTGGTGGTGGAAAGCACGCCGGTGCTGAGACTATTAATGGCGTCCGCCACCCGATAGTTGCGCTCACCGCGCCAACGGTCAGCCAGCAGCTCGACCACGATCAGCGCAATGAAAAACGGTACCGCGTAAGGAACGAAGTCCATGGGCAAGTCCGGTCAATTATTGTTACATCAAGATTAGGTGTAGCGGCTTGAGATCCCATTGGCAGCGAGTGACAAATTAGTAGACATTTAACGCCATGAATCAGGAGAAATGCCCATGAGCAAAAAGATTGCAGTGATCCTTTCCGGCTGTGGCGTGTACGACGGTGCTGAAATCCATGAAAGCGTGATCACCCTGCTGCGCCTGGACCAACGCGGCGCTCAGGTGCAGTGCTTTGCACCCAATATTGCGCAGCTGCATGTGATCAACCATCTGACTGGCGAAGAAATGCCCGAATCACGCAACGTGCTGGTGGAGTCGGCGCGCATTGCCCGGGGCCAGGTGAAGGATATTTGCGAAGCCCGCGCCGAAGAGTTTGACGCGCTGATCGTGCCCGGCGGTTTTGGCGCGGCGAAAAACCTGTCGAACTTCGCTATTGAAGGCGCCGGGTGCAGCGTCAATCCGCAGGTGCTGGAACTGGCTGAAGCCTTTGCTGAAGCGGGCAAGCCGGTGGGGCTGATCTGCATCTCGCCGGCCTTGGCGGCGAAGATCTACGGCCCTGGCGTGATCTGCACCATCGGCAACGACGCCGACACAGCGGCGGCCATGGACAAGATGGGTGCGACTCACCAGGAATGTACCGTGGATGAGATTGTCGAAGACAAGGCCCGCAAACTGGTAAGCACACCGGCTTACATGCTGGGGCAGAACATCAGTGAAGTGGCCTCAGGGATCAATAAACTGGTGGACCGCGTGCTGGAGCTGACCCACGAGAACGATTAATCGGTGCGCATCAACCGGATCAAGATCCGGTCCAGGGCATTGGCGAAGGCTTGCTTCTCCCGTTCACCGTGAGGCGGCGGACCGCCGCCCATCTGACCCTGCTCCCGCAGATCGGTGAACAGGTTGCGCACTGCCAGCCGCTCGCTCATGTTCTGCGGGCTGAACTCCTTGCCGCGGGGGTCGAGAGCAGTCACGCCGTTTTTCACCAGGCGATCCGCCAACGGCACATCGCTGCAAATCACCAGTTCGCCAGGCACCGCGTGTTCCACCAGGTAATCATCGGCGGCGTCCGGGCCGCTGGGCACGACAATCAGCTTCACGCACGAAAAACTCGGCTTGATCTGACTCTGTCCGGCCACCAGCACCACTTCAAACTGGCGCTTGAGGGCGAACTTCACCACCTGATCCTTGGCTGCCCGAGGGCAGGCGTCGGCATCGATCCAGACTCGCATGGGTATTTCCTTTTGATCAGGCCGTAGCCCGGCGCTTATCGGCCAGCCGACTGCGGCCATACAGCACCACAATCGCCAGAATTGCCACCGCCTGGGCACTCAACGAATAGGCATCAGCGTGGATGCCCAGCCAGTCGAAGTCAAAGAACGCCACCGGCCGCGTGCCAAAGACACCGGCTTCCTGCAACGCCTTGACGCCATGCCCGGCGAACACCACCGACAGTGCGCACAGCAGAGCTGCGTTGATGCCGAAAAACAACGCCAGCGGCAGTTTTGCCGAACCGCGCAAAATCACCCATGCCAGGCCCATTAACAGCACCAGCGCCGTGGCGCCGCCTGCCAGTACTGCGTTGTGCCCGGCGGGGCCTGCCTGCAGCCACAGGGTTTCATAGAACAGAATCACTTCAAACAACTCACGGTAGACCGAGAAGAACGCCAGCACCGCAAAGCCAAAACGCCCGCCGCCGCCCACCAGGCTGCTTTTGATGTAGTCCTGCCAGGCCGCCGCGTGGCGCCGGTCATGCATCCACACCCCGAGCCACAGCACCATGACGCTGGCAAACAGCGCCGTGCAGCCTTCCAGCAATTCGCGCTGGGCGCCGCTGACATCAATCACATACGCCGCCAACGCCCAGGTCGCCAAGCCAGCCACCAGCGCCAGGCCCCAACCAACGTTGACGCTGCGCACCGCCGATTGCTGGCCGGTGTTACGCAGGAACGCGAGGATCGCTGCCAGCACCAGAATCGCTTCCAACCCTTCACGCAGCAGAATCAACAAGCCGGAGATATAGCTCAACGACCAGCTCAAGCCATCGCTGCCCAACAGGCCGGCAGATTCCGTGAGCTTGCCCTTGGCCACATCCAGGCGCTGCTGGACTTGCTCGATCGGCAACCCATCCTGCAACGACTGCCGATAGGCCATCAGGGCTTTTTCGGTGTCCTTGCGCACGTTGGCGGCGACGTTGTCCAGAGAGCTTTCAACCAGCTCGAACCCTTCCAGGTAGGCAGCCACCGACAGGTCATAGGCCTGTTCGTGTTCACCGTTGCGAAAGGCGGCAAGGCTCTTGTCCAGAGTGGTCGCGGTGTAATCAAGCAACTGCGCCGGGCCTCGCTTGACCTGAGGCGGCTGCGCCCGTTGCGCACGGAAAGTGCCCGCCGCGTCCGGGCCTTCGGCGGCCAATACTTCGTTGGGGGTCTGACGAGCCAGCTCGGCAAGGTTGAAGGATTTTTCGCTTTTCGCCGCAGCCGGGTTGGCGGTGAAGCCGGCGATGTAGGTGGCCAGGTCCCAGCGCTGGCGGTCGTCCAGTTGATCGGCGAAAGACGGCATGTCAGTGCCTTCGACCCCGAGACCAAGGGTGTTGTAGATCCCGTAAAGACTCAAACGGTCCAGCCTCGCGGTATCGCGCAGGTTGGCCGGTGGCGGCGTCATGCCAACGCCCGCAGGACCGTCGCCGGCGCCTGCATCGCCGTGGCACACCGAGCACTGCTGGGCGTACAACGGCGCGCCACGCGTCGGGTCTGGAGTGATGGCCGGGGCCTGGCTGACTTCATAGGCCACCGCCAGCTTCGCGCCCAATTGGCGAGCCTGATGGGCTACCGCCTCACCATCCTGATGCCCGTTCACGGCAGCAACCAGTTGATCAACGCCTTTCACCAGTTCAGCTCGCTCGGGCTTGTCCGGTAGTTCAGCGACAAGCCCCTGCAAAACGCCAAGGAATTCCACCTGTTCACGGTATTCAGAATCATCGATAACCTTGCCCGCCTCCACCGTCGGCGGGTAATCGGCGCCGATATAGTCCAGTAGATGCAGAGCCTGAGTGGCACCCTCTGCGGTTGCAGCCAGCAGGTTGAAGCTGCACGACACCAACGCAGGCAGGAGCAGCCAGGCGAGAAAACGGGAAGGGGCAGTCATGAATGATTACCAAATGGAAATAAGAAGTAACACATTGTCGAGTGTTAGAAGGTTTGACTCAAGACGTTAGTGATTTGTCGGGTGCAATAACCCGTCATTGGGTCGATGTAGGTAGTGGCATTTTCGTTAAGCAATAGCACTGAAAAGCCATTGTTTTGCCAGTAACGGGGCCTATAATGCGGCGCCTTCGTTATCGCGAAATGGCATTTTGCTCCTCTTTTATGAGGGATTTGTGGGATAGAGGCTTCTCCTGCGATTGGTTATTCGGCCCGACCAGCACATTAGGCCGATTACGCTCAGGGAAGCAGCACTCCAATGGTATCTCGCCTCTTTACTTCGCTTGCGCTCAGCGCGGTCATCTTGCTGTCGGGCTGTTCTATGTTTCGCAGTTACGATTCGGAGTTGCAGGCTACCAATCAGCAGTTGGCCACCGGTAATATCGACGGCGCATTGACGTTGCTGGAGAAGAACAACAGCGGCGAAGACAAGGACCTTCTCTACTACTTTGAAAAAGGCGAGCTGCTTCGGGCCAAGGGTGACTTGACCGGCAGCCAGACAGCCTGGCGCAGTGCGGATTTGGCGGTCTACAAATGGGAAGAGTCGGTGAAGTTCGACACCGAGCGCTACCTGTCGCAGTTCGGCAGCTTCCTGGTCAACGATAAAGTCCGCCGCTACGAAGGCTATGACTACGAGAAAGTCATGCTGACCACGCAGATGGCGCTGAACCTGCTGGCCGTGAATAACTTCGACGGCGCCCGCACCGAAATCAAGAAAACCCACGAACGCGAAGCAGTGATCGCGGATCTGCGGGATAAGGAATACCTCAAGCGCGAAGACGA
Organism: Pseudomonas sp. C321; assembly: GCF_055407105.1. Lineage (NCBI taxonomy): Bacteria > Pseudomonadati > Pseudomonadota > Gammaproteobacteria > Pseudomonadales > Pseudomonadaceae > Pseudomonas > Pseudomonas sp. C321. Next base: position 385,365 of record NZ_JBUZRB010000002.1, read on the forward strand.
GGCTGAACGCCAGGGCGTGAGCACCCAATTCAAGGATCTGCGCGGCTACCCGGTGGAAAGCCTGAATGCACCGGAAGTGGTCGGCTTGAAGAACAGCTACCAGAGCGCCTTCAGTCATTACCTGGCTGGCTTCGTCTACGAGGCTCTGGGCGAGAAAGACCTGGCCGCGCCGGGCTATCGCAAGGCTGCTGAACTGCGCCCCAATACGCCGTTGCTGGAACAAGCGCTGCTGGATCTGGATAAATCAGCTTCCAGCGCCGATGAAAGCGACGTGCTGATCGTCGTGCAAAGCGGTTTGGCACCGGCCCGGGATTCGATTCGCCTGCCGCTGCCGATCCCCATCAACGGCAATCTGGTGATCACTCCGCTGTCGTTCCCGGTGATCAAGCCCGACACCTCCACCGCGACATTCAACCAGATCGGCGTCGACGGTCGGCAGCAGAACCTCACCGCCCTCAACAGCACCACCGCCATGTCCCGTCGTGCCCTGCGCGATGACATGCCGGGAATCATCCTGCGCACCACCGTGCGGGCAATTACCCGAGGCATAACGCAAAAAAACCTCAACGATGTTAACCCCATGGCCGGCCTGGTGCTGGGTATCGCCTCAGCGATCACCGAAGGCGCCGACACCCGCACCTGGCGCACCCTGCCAGACCTGACCCTGGTGACGCGCCTGCGCCTCAAGCACGGCGAGCATCAGGTCAGCCTGCCCAATGCCCTGGGCGGCAGCCTGGTGACGGTTAAAGCCGACCAGCGTTATCAAGTGATCACCTTGCGCGTGGTCGGCAACCAGGTGTTCGCCAGCGGTCTGGCGGCCCATGTGGTACCGAGCAACCCTTCCCAGGCTGTCGCCAGCCTCAAACAACCTTAAGGAGCACGCTATGCGTCATTTCATTTTCGGCGCCCTGGCGCTGGTCCTGCTCGCCGGCTGCGCCACGCCGCCACCGGAACCGGGCAGCGCTGCGAGCAAAATCGTGGTGATGGGCAAGTTCAAGGGCATCGCCGTGGGCGCAATCCGCGTCGCCCGGGAAAACGGCTTCATGACCGCCAAGGTGCAACTGAGCAACATCACCAGCAGCAACCAGATGATGTATTACCGCTTCGCCTGGTTAGGTGCCGATGGTTTCCCGGTGGGCGATGAAGAGACCTGGAAAGTGCTGACGCTCTACGCCAACCAGGCCACCTTCCTGCCGGCTATCGCCAACCTGCCCCAGGCTGCCGACTTCCGCCTTGAAGTAAAAACGCCGTGATCCACCCCCCTATTAAGCTTCAGAGAGACATCCCCATGCTTGCACGCTTTTCGTTCCTCGCCGTGGTCGCCGTTTTGGCCAGCGGTTGCGCCAACACCTCGCCGGTCATCGGCGGGAAAAACATCAGTTACGGCGACACCAAGGCCGTGGAACTGGTGACCAACGAGTTCGGTTCCACCGACCTGCAGATGATCGCCGAAAGCATGACCCGCTCCCTGGCCCAGTCCGGCATCCTCCACGGTCGCCCGGTGGTGCAGGTGTACGACGTGAAGAACAAGACCAGCGAATACATCGACACGCGCGAAATCACCACCTCGATCAAGACCCAGTTGATGAAGACCGGCACCGCGCGTTTTGCCAGCGACAACACCGACATGCAAAGCCAGGTCGACCAGCTCAAGCTGCAAAACCAGAGCGGCCTGTACAAGAAGGCCACGGTCAACAAGACCGGTAACATGATCGCCGCCAAGTACCGGCTGGAAGGCTCCATCAGCTCCATCGTCAAGCGCAGCGCTGACTACAAGGACGTGTTCTACAAGTTCAGCCTTCAGCTGATCGACGTCGAAAGCGGCCTGGCCGAATGGATGGACGAAAAAGAAATCCGCAAGACCACGGAGCGCTAAGCAATGCGTGCATGGATCGGCATAATCGGCCTGCTGTGCGCCTTTGGCGCCTCGGCCGCACCCAAGATCGCAGTCACTGACCTGGCCTACGAGGCACGAGTGGAGGAGTACATCCACGCGGTCTCGGCCAACAACAACTTCCAGGCCAGCGCCTACAACGCCAGTGGTTCGTCGAGCTACAGCGAGTTCGAAAGCCGCAACAGCTACATCGAACAGACCGAGTTGCGTAAATTCACGGGCGACATCAAGGGCGAGATCCTCAAGTCGCGGCAGTTTCAGTTGGTACAGGGCACGCCCTATACCGCTGATGCCAAGGGCGACGTCTACGACGTGATCAAGCGCATCAAGGCGGGCAACTTCAAGGGCGCCGACTACGTGCTGTTCGGCACCTTGTCGGACATCGACTTCACCCAGGACATCAACGCCCTGGACAACACCAACAGCTACTCGGCGATCCTGGGCCTGACCCTGGTGGCCGATTTCAGCCTGATCAACACCCGCACCCTTGAGATCACCTCGGCGTTTACCGCCATGGGCGAGGGACAGGACACCAAGCTGGTGAACAGTCGCGACGTCAAAGTCAGCCTGAGCCGGCCACGGGTAGTGCGCGAAGTGTCGAAGGCGTTGGGGGAAGATGTAGCGCGCCAGTTGCAGGAGCAACTGGGTAGCGGCTATCAGGAGCAACCTGGACAGCCTGCATTGCGCAATAACTTGCCACGAGATGAAGCGCCGAAAATTCTGCGCTGATACACAAATCAAATGTGGGAGCTGGCTTGCCTGCGATGCAAACGCCTCAGTGTATCAGTTACACCGTGGTGATGCTATCGCAGGCAAGCCAGCTCCCACATTTTTATTCGGCTTCTTCCGTCAGGCCGTTGTGCGATGCAGGCTGGCGAGGAAACCCGCCGCGCCCACAAACAACCCGGCAAACGTACGGTTCATACGTTTCTGTTGTTTGGGCGTGCGCAACAACCGCAACACTTTCGACGCCAGCCCCGTGTAGCCCGCCATCACAATCATATCCACGCAGATCATCGTCGCGCCCAAGATCAGGTACTGAATCAGCAGCGGAGCCTGCGGGTTCACGAACTGCGGCAGCACCGCCAGCATGAACACCAGAGCCTTGGGGTTGCTGGCATTTACCAGGAAGCCACGAAACATCATCGCCAACGGCTTGCCGATGGGGCGAACCGCTGCGTCATCGGTCAGGTCGGCCGGCAGTGCGCGCCATTGCTTGATGGCCAGGTATACGAGGTAGGCCACGCCAAACCATTTGATTGCGTAGAAGGCAGTGGACGATGTGGCGAGAATCGCGCCCAGGCCGCCGGCAACCACGGCAATCTGCATTGCCAGGCCCAGTTGCAGGCCCAGGGCGTTCCAGTAGCCGCGCAGGAAACCGTATTGCAGGCCACTGGACATCGAGGCGATGGCGCCCGCGCCAGGAGAGAGACTGATGATCCAACTGGCCAGGAAAAAGGCCAGCCATGTGTCGAGCGCCATTACACACCTCGGGGAGAGTTTGCTGAATATTTCTTAAACTAACCCCGGCACCCGAACAATGGCTACAGTTTTTTCTGTAGGAGCGCTCACGCCTACAAAGGTGTTACATCGGTGCCGCGCCAACGGCGCACCGAGCGCTGGAAGAACAGGCTGTTGGGCACTTGCACCATGACGCTGCCGGTCCCCGCCTCCTCCACTTCAATCAGCGTGGTGTAGAGCAGGTTGATCGCCACCACTCGTCCTTTGACGCCCGGTTTGTCGACGGTGTCCACCAACTCGACCACATCTCCGAGGCGAAACGGCCCAACGGTGAAGATCAAAATGGCGCAGAGCAGGTTGGACAGCACCGACCATATGGCGAAGAACGCTACCGCTGCCACGGCGACAAAACCCGACAGCGCAGTCCACAGCACCGTGGCAGAAACGCCGAGGCGCTCCAGTACAAAGATCAGCGCACTGCCCATGATCAGCCAGCGCAGGCCGCCGCGCAGGGGCATCAACAGTTGCGGCGGGAACGGATAATGCTCGCCCAGACGGGTCAGGCACCTGGCGACAAAACGCTGGGTAAGGTAGCCGGCCAGCAGGATCAGCAGGATTTGCACGCCGACCCATATAGGCTCGACCCATTGCGGCGGCAGCGGTAGGTGCAACGCTTCCATCAGGACAGCGCCTCCAGCTCTGCTTGCAGGCTTTCCAGCAGTTCGAGGGATTCCATCCAGGTTTCTTCCAATTGCGCTTCACGCACCTTGAGCTTGGCCTGTTCGGCCAGCAGGTCGCGCAACTCGTCCTTGCGCGCAGGTTCGTACACGGCGCTGTCACCGAGACTGGTTTCGATCTTCGCCAGCTTCTCGTGGACCTTGCCCAACTCGGCTTCCAGCTTGTCGGCTTCGCGCTTGTGGGGTGCCAGTTGCTGACGCAGCGCGGCGGCGGCCTGGCGCTGGGCCTTCTTGTCGGTTTTGTCGGGATTGATCGGAGTGTTGCTGGCCGGCGCGTGGCGTAGACGATAGTCCGTCAGCCAGCGGGCATAGTCTTCCAGGTCTCCGTCGAACTCTTCAACCTTGCCATCGGCCACCAGCAGGAAATTATCGGTGGTGCTCTTGAGCAAGTGCCGATCGTGAGACACCACCAGCACGGCGCCGGTGAACTCCTGCAGGGCCATGGTCAGCGCCAGGCGCATTTCCAGGTCCAGGTGGTTAGTCGGCTCATCGAGCAGCAACAGGTTCGGCCGGCCCCAGGCGATCAACGCCAGGGCCAGACGAGCTTTTTCGCCGCCGGAAAAATTCAGCACCGGCTCGTCGATGCGCGCGCCACGGAAGTCAAACCCGCCGAGGAAGTCGCGCAGGACCTGCTCCCGTTCGGTGGGCGCCAGGCGCTGCAAGTGCAACAACGGGCTGGCCTTGGAGTCGAGAGAGTCCAACTGATGCTGGGCGAAGTAGCCCACCACCAGGTTCTCGCCACGCACCAGGCGGCCGGCCAGGGGTTGCAGATCGCCGGAAAGGTTTTTGATCAGCGTGGACTTGCCCGCACCGTTGGGGCCGAGCAAACCGATCCGCGCGCCCGGCGCGAGTTGCAGCTTGACCTTCTCCAGGATGGTTTTATCACCGTAGCCCAGGCGAGCATCGGACAGGTCGAGCAAGGGGCTGGAGATTTTCAGCGACTCGCGGAACACAAAGTCGAACGGTGAATCGACGTGGGCCGCCGACAGTTCTTCCATGCGTTCCAGGGCCTTGATCCGGCTCTGGGCCTGACGGGCCTTGGTGGCCTGGGCCTTGAACCGGGCGATGTAGCTTTCCATGTGCGCCCGTTGCACCTGTTGCTTCTCGTAGGCTTGTTGCTGTTGGGCAAGGCGTTCGGCACGGGCACGCTCGAACGCGCTGTAACCACCGCGATAGAGGGTGATTTTTTTCTGTTCGATGTGGGCAATGTTGTCGACCACGGCGTCGAGGAAGTCCCGGTCGTGGGAAATCAGCAACAGAGTGCCCGTGTAAGCTTTTAGAAAGTCTTCCAGCCACAGAATCGCATCAAGATCCAAGTGGTTGGTCGGTTCATCGAGCAGCAGCAAGTCCGAGGGACACATCAGCGCTTGGGCCAGGTTAAGGCGCATGCGCCAGCCACCGGAGAAGTCCGCGACCGGGCGATCCATTTGTTCGTTGGTGAATCCGAGGCCAGCCAGCATCTTGCGGGCGCGGGCGTCGGCGGTGTAACCATCGGCGCTGTCCAACTCGGCATGCAGGCGGGCCTGTGCGGCGCCGTCCTGGGACTTCTCGGCCTCAGCCAGGTCGTGTTGCACCTGGCGCAGGCGCAGGTCGCCATCGAGCACGTAGTCGATCGCGATGCGGTCCAGGGTGTCGATCTCCTGGCGCATATGGGCGATTCGCCAGTCGGCCGGCAGCAGACAATCCCCAGAATCGGGAGTCATCTCGCCCAGCAACAAGGCAAACAACGTGGATTTGCCGGCGCCGTTGGCACCGATCAGGCCGGCTTTGTGACCGGCGTGCAGGATTAGCTCGGCGTCTTCAAGAAGACGTTGCGGGCCACGCTGTAATGTTAGGCTTTGAAGTCGGATCATAATGGCGGCGGAGTCTACCAGCTTCGTTGACCGCTGGCTTGGGGGGAATATGTGCGCTGACCTGTGGAGCTTTGCCCTATTGACCTACGCCCGCCCGGGTATCGAGGACGCTTGCCTGCGCCTGCAGGGTCAAGGGGCCGATGTATGCCTGTTGCTGTGTGGGTTGTGGCTGGATCAGCGTGGCGTGGCGTTCGAACAGCGGCGCTTGCAGGCGCTGCGACAGATCGCAGATCCCTGGCAGGCCAAGGTGGTCGAACCCCTACGACACGTGCGCAAGCAATGGCGTGCCATGGCGCAGCAGGATGCCGAGTTGGGAGTGTTACGGGAGCGGGTCAAGGCCCTGGAGCTGGATGCCGAACGGCAATTGCTGTCGCGCCTGGAAACCCTGGCGCAGATATGGCCATTGGGCGAGGCGACCGATCAAGGTACCTGGCTTGAAGGACTGGCGACCGAAGCCGCCAACCTTGACCGCGACGCGCTGCATCAGCTGCGCGTCGCGATCACCGGCACTTAGGAAGCGCTGGTTGGGGTGGTGCTTGCCGGTGCAGGGGTGCTGCTGGCCGGCGCGACGCTGGCAGCCGGTGCGGCCGGGGTAGCTGGCTTGGCAGCGATAGCGGCTGGTTTTGCTACAGCAGGTTTAGCGGCGGCTGGCTTGACGGCCGGCTTTGCAGCAGCAGGTTTAGCAGCTGGCTTGGCGGCCGGTTTTGCAGCAGCGGTTTTAGCAGCCGGCTTGGCAGCTGGTTTCGCAGCAGCGGTTTTAGCAACTGGCTTGGCGGCCGGTTTTGCAGCAGCAGTTTTAGCAACTGGCTTGGCAGCTGGTTTTGCAGCAGCGGTTTTAACTGCTGGCTTGGCGACCGGTTTTGCAGCAGCGGCTTTAGCAGCTGGCTTGGCGGCTGGTTTCGCAGCAGCGGCTTTAGCAGCTGGCTTGGCGACCGGTTTTGCAGCAGCGGCTTTAGCAACTGTCTTGGCGGCTGGTTTCGCAGCAGCGGTTTTAGCAGCTGGTTTCGCAGCAGCTTTAGCGGGTGCTTTAACCGCAGGCTTGGCTACAGCTTTTGCAGGCGCCTTGGCAGCAACTGCTTTGCTCGCAGGCTTTTTCGATGCGCTCGCCGCAGCCGGTTTGGCCGGTGCGCGGGAGCCCAAGACCTTACCAACGGCTTCTTTCACACGACCAATACCCTGAGCCAATTTCAGGCTCTCTTGAGCATCGCGCTTGAGTTGCAGAATGTAGGTGCGGGTTTCGGACTGACGACCTTTGAGGGCGTCGAGCAAGTCCTCAAGTTCTTTGACTGCGCCCTTGGCTTTGGCTTGTGCCTTGGCTTTGCCGGCGGTTGCGGCGTCTTGCAGTTTGGTGCGGGATTTGTGCAGTTTTTCCTGAGCCTTGCCGCGTTGTTTTTCCAACTTGGCGAGCAACTTCTCAGCATCAGCCAAGGCTTGGGAACACGCACTTTCCAAATGTTCGAGCAGGCTGCTCGATAGCTGTTGGAGCAAGTGCAATGGGGTATTTACAGGCTTCTGTTTGGCCGACATGGTTTACCTCCTGGCTGACGTGGGTGCGGCTCATACTAGCTCTCTGCTCTTGCCGCCGCTAGGGCATGTTGACAGTATCGAATGCCTTGCGTTGCACAGCGTCAAAATTCTTATCGATATAACAAAAAGCCGCTCCACTTTTTGGGCACTCACACTGGCATAATCCAACGCACTTTCGGCTGGAGAACGCCCATGTCGCGTTACCTTTTTTTAGTGTTGAGTTTGTCGATTTACGCAGCCCAGGCAAATGACCAAGCCCCGTCTAACGACAGCCATGATCTCGCCTACAGCCTAGGCGCCAGCCTGGGTGAACGCTTGCGCCAGGAAGTCCCCAACCTGCAAATCCAGGCCTTGATCGACGGACTCAAGCAGGCCTATCAAGGCAAGCCTCTGGCTCTGGATGACGCGCGCATCGAACAGATCCTGGCTCAGCATGAAGCCCAGAGCACAGCAGAGGCGCAAGTTCCGCAAAGCGAAAAAGCACTCGCCGCCGAACAGCGTTTTTTAGCCACGGAAAAAACCAAAACCGGTGTGCACGAATTGGCAGACGGAATCTTGCTAACCGAACTGACCCCCGGCGCCGGAAAAAAACCGGGGCCCAACGATCGGGTTCAAGTGAAGTATGTGGGGCGGCTGCCCGATGGGACGATCTTCGATCAGAGCGCACAGCCCCAATGGTTTCGCCTGGACAGTGTGATCACTGGCTGGCGCAACGCGTTGCAACAGATGCCGGTCGGGGCGAAATGGCGCCTGGTGATCCCATCGGCACAAGCCTATGGCACTGACGGTGCAGGCGAGTTGATCGCGCCCTACACGCCGCTGGTATTCGAAATTGAGCTGCTCGGCACAAGTGCCTGAACTCAACGAAAAACGGTGCGCAATGCGCACCGTTTTTTGATCCTGCAGCGACCTATCAAGCCTGTGCTACCGGCTCTTCCTTGTGGGCGTTGTGCAGCACCTCGATCAGGCAATCTTCCAGCTCAAAGCGCTCATGGAGCAGACCGCCCAACTCTTTGAATTTCGCCGCAACGCACTCGCCCTTGTCGCAAAGATCGTTGAAGGCCAGGAGCTTTTCGGTGATGACGTCGATGCGTGGGTAAATCGTCTCAGCCAAGTCAAGACCTCGCTGATCGTCGAAAGCTTCTGCTTCCTTGGTCAACTGCTCATAAACACCGAAGTGGCCAGCAGACACGTAATCCACCAAGACACCACAAAACTCCTGCAAAAGCTTGCGATTCTCAGCTAGCGCTTCGGGCTTGGCACCGAGAGCATCATAGGCCCGAACCAGTTCGTGACGCGCCTTCAACCAACCATCGATCAGTTTGTGCACACCACCCCAACGTTCCTGAGCATTCTGACAACTTTCCAGCATGATGATCTCTCTTCCCTTATGGGCGGTGCCGTCCTTTGCCCGCGCAACACTTCAAGATTAAAGCGGCAACCGGACAAAGCCGCATCGAACAAACTGTTTCAATAACGCGTGCGGGCCAGATTATGCCCGCAAGACTATGGCTTCAAGGTACGCAGGAGAGAAAGTTCATACAAGTGTTTAATCCCGCCTACAGACCTATGGTGCTCAATCAGTGCTGCGCCATCCTTAGACGCAGACTGAATACCAGCCGGAAAAACTGCGTACTTCCCAGAATCAGCATCGCGACGAAGAACAACAGGCTCCACTCCGCAATGCTCAAGTCGAACAGCGTCCAGTTGATTTCCACGCAATCGACGGTGCCCTTGAATGTCAGCTTCAGCGCCTGCCAGAGCGACAGGTTTTCAATCATGTATTGCAGGCTGGGCCAGCAGTTGGGCAATTGCTCTGGAGGGGTGTTTTGCAACAGCACCTGACGCACCGCCGTGATGGCGCCCAGCAATGCACACCCCATGCTCGCCAACCAATACAGATAGATGCCGGAGCGCTTGGGGCCATGAATCGCAGCCACAAGGTTGATCAGCGTGAAAGCTGCCAGCGAAATTCGTTGGACCATGCACAAGAAACAAGGGCGCAAAAGAGCACCGTATTCCAGGTAAAAGGACGCGCCCAAGGTCAGCGAACCAGCCAAAAACGCCAGGAAGAACAAGGAGCGTGAGGGGGCCAAAGACATTGTTTATCCGCAACGCAAGAGATAGGTAGTTACGGTAGAGGAAAGGCCTTACCCCTTTCAATATGCGCTGGAGCAGACGATTCCGCGAGAACGTAGGGATATCCCATCAGCATCAGGGTGATTAAACGTAAGCCTGCGTAGGTATTTACCTGCAAGCCGTTTTATTCACACCTATCAGGCGGTATTGAGGGTTGGTCACCAGACAGTTCTGAGCCAACCCTGCGCTACTTCCTACTTCAAACCCGCGCGGGCACCGGTATCGGTGACGCCAGCAGGCGATTGTCCAACAGGCCCAGGCCTTCCTGAAATAATTGGTTGCTGCGCTCGGTGTCGCCCAGCTGCGCTAACAGCCGTGCCAATTCGGCGCAGGCCTCGGGATTGCGCTGAACCTGCAAACTGCTTTCCAGATAGTCCCGAGCCTTGCCCCACAGGCTGTTTTGCAAGCACAGGCGGCCCAGGGTCAGTAACAAGCTGGCATCTCCTGGATGGTCCTTGAGCCAGCCTTCGGCAAACTTCAATTGCCGCGCCGGATCACCGCCGCGCAACAAACCATAAAGCCTGATCAGATGACTGTCATAGGCGCGCTTGAGCGTCCCACGCAGCACCTCTTCGGCCTTTGCGTCAGCGCCCAGCTGGCGCAGTTGCTCGGCATAGGCCAGCACCAGTTGCGGTTCCTGGCGCTGCGCCGAGGTCAACTGCTGCCAGGCACGTTCGAGGGATTGCAGACTGGCCTCGCCTTGTTCTTCACGCTGGGCTGCCAGGGTCAGGTTCTCGCCCCATGCCCGACGCTCCAGGTCTGCCAGTTCAGCCGACGGCAACACCTTGTCCTTGCGCAACTGCGGCAACAACCGAATCACCGACGACCATTCACCACGCTGCTGGTAAAGCCGCTGCAACTGACGCAACACCTGAGCATTGTGGGGATGGCGTTCATGCATGGCCTGCAGAGTCACCAGGGCAGCTTCGGTGTCGCCACGGTCCACCTGCAATTGCGCGTGACTCAAGGCCACCGCCAGCTCGGCCTGGGGCTGACGCTCAAGCGCACGCTCCAGCAAGCCATCCGACTCTTCGTAGCGGCCCTGCTCATTGGCCGCCCGCGCGGCGCCGAGGTAGTAAAGCAGAGGTTGGCGCTCGGCCTCGGCGGCACGCTGCAAATGACGTTCGGCGCTGGCCCAGCGCCCTTCTGCCAAGTCCATCTGCCCCTGCTCGATGGCGATCTGAACCCGACGACTGCGGTTACGCCGCGACCACGGGTTGACCACCCCACCGGAGGTGGTCATCAGGCTCAGGAGCACCCTGATCAAATAGATCGCCAAACCGATGACGAACACCGCCACTAACGTCGACCACAGCCCGGACTCGTAATGCAGCACGTGGGGATAAGTAATCAGCACATAACCGGTGTGTTTCGAAATGCCCACAGCCAGCGCCAGGGCAACTGCAATCGCAAGCACCAGGATCACGTAGAAACGCTTCATCGGCTTTACTCCTGGGTCGCCGGCGTGCCAGCGGAAGCCTTGGCTTCATCGGCAGACAGATGACGACGTTCAAGGTAAGCCTGCACCGCAGACAGGCTCGCGGCCAAGTCCGGCGTCACTACCGAAACAGCTTTGGGCTCAAGCTCGGCAAGGCGTGCCAGCATTGCCTGGCTTTGCGGGTTGTTCTGATTGAAGTTGTCCTGCAAGACGCTTCGGGCCTCGCCCAACGAACGGGTGTAGACCGCCGGCTCGCCATTCAAGGCAGCCCATTGCGCCTGCTCCAGCGCCAGGCTAAGGGCCAGGCGAACCTGGTTCAGGCCTTGGCCGGCGAGCAGTGGACGAATGTTGTCATCAGGGTTGAAGTCGATACGGAAATAGCGGGATATCTGCTCCCACCATTGGCTCCAACGGTTTTCATCATCGGTGGTTGGGCGTCCTTGGGGGGCGTCCTGAAGCTGATATTCCGGAGAAGTGGCGGCCAGTTGCACTACTTGGTCACGCAGGGCCGCCAGTTGCAGATAGAGCCCGGTGCGATCCGGCTGCTCGACGCTGCGCAGGGCCGCCAGGCTCTTGGCCAACTGCTCACGGGCAGCATAGGAACCCGGATCGCTCTGTTCACGAAGGATTTCATCAGCGCCCTGGACCAGCGCCTGGGCACTGTTGATATCTTGCAAGGCGGACAGCCGCAGGCTGGCCAGGCGCAACAGATGCTCGGCCTCGGCCAGGCGCCAGTCCTTGCGGCTCGCGCCCAGCACGGTTTCCAGGCGCTGGCTCAAACGCTGCTGATCACCCTGCAGTTGCGCTACCAGACGGCGACGCTCTTCCAGCTCATCAGCTCCCGGCAACTGCGCCAAGCGTGCGGCCAACTGCTGCTGGCTCTGCTTAAGGCCTTGGGATTGTTCATCCAGGGTTTGCACCTGGCCCAGCTGTTGCTGGCTGCTCGCTTGCAGGGCCCGGACCTGCCAGATCCCCCAGCCACCGGCCGCAACGCCTGCGGCACCGAGCAACAAGGCCAGGATCGCCAGGCCGTTACCACGGCGGGGCGCAGTGACTGGGGTCTCAACAGGCGCATCAAGCGCGGGCTGAGCTTCATCTTTAGGCAAGGCTGTTTCGCTCACGTATCCATCCTTTGCGTTTAGAGAGTGGGAACGGGTTGGCTCCGTAGCGCCACTAGCAAAGCCGCGGCACTCGCACCGCGACAATCCACAACTTTTTCTGCACCAGCGGCACGGGCCATTTCGGCGACACGCGGGCTGGGCACGAACAACGGCATCTGTGCCACGCGCGGCCAGTCGGCGCCCGCCAGAGCTTGCAGATGTAAAAAACCCTGCCCACTGCTGACCACCAGGCCGTTCAAGCGTTCCGCGCCGATGCGTTGCGTCAGCACGCCAGTGTCGTAAGCCGCAAGGAAACGGCGATACAACTCCAGATAATCGACACTAGCACCTTGGTCACGTAAACGCTCAGCCAGTAGCTCGCGCCCACCCTCGCCCCGCAGGATCAACACGCGCGGATCGGGCCCTGCAATAGCCTCGCGCAACCTGGGCAATTCAAGCAAGGCCTCGCTGTCATCGCCGCTCTCGGGGTAGCTGACGTCCAGGCCATGGCCGGCCAATACTTGCGCCGTCGCGGCACCGACGCTGAACCAGGGTTGAGCCGGTGTCCGTGGCCCGTATTGGGCCAGCAATCCCAGTGCGAACCGTGCAGCCGGCTTGCTGACAACGATCACCGCACAATAGCGGTCAAGGTTGCGAAAAACTGTCTGTTGTTCGGCCGTGGTGGGTAGGCCTTCGATTTCCAGCAAGGGCAAGCTGCTGCTGAAGATCCCCTGCTCGGACAGTGTTGCAGCGAGGGCGACAGACTCATCTGCCGGCCGGGTCAGCAGCACACGCCAAGCTGTCACTGCGGACCGGCCTCGCCATAGACTGCTTGCAGAATGGCGCCGGCACCTTTTTCCAGCAGTTCCTCGGCCACTTTTACCCCCAGGCTGGCAGCCTCACTTTGCGGCCCGCGAATCTGGGCAGTCAGCAGCAAGCCGCCACTCGGATCACCCACTAGGCCTCGCAACCAGAGGTTTTCACCTTCCAGAACGGCGTAGCAGGCAATCGGCACTTGGCAGCCACCGTTAAGGTGCTTGTTCAGGGCACGCTCTGCAGTCACCCGGATCTCGGTATCGCGGTGATCCAGGGGCTTGAGCAACGCGTGAATTTCGCTGTCAGCCGTGCGGCATTCAATGCCCACGGCGCCCTGCCCGCCGGCTGGCAAGCTGTCTTCAACGCTGATGGCCGAGGTGATGCGGTTTTCGAAGCCCAAGCGAATCAGGCCGGCGGCGGCCAGGATGATTGCGTCATATTCACCAGCATCCAGCTTGGCCAGGCGGGTGTTGACGTTGCCACGCAGGAAGCGGATTTGCAGGTCTGGACGGCGGGTCAGCAACTGGGCCTGGCGGCGCAGGCTAGAGGTGCCGACGATGCTGCCCAATGGCAATTCATCAAGGGAGGCGTAGGTATTGGAAACAAAAGCATCGCGAGGATCTTCGCGCTCGCAGATGCAGAACAGGCCCAGGCCTTCGGGGAAGTCCATCGGCACGTCTTTCATCGAGTGCACGGCGATGTCGGCCTCGTTCTCCAGCAGAGCAGTTTCCAGCTCCTTGACGAACAGCCCCTTGCCACCGATTTTCGACAGCGGCGAGTCAAGCAGCTTGTCGCCGCGACTGACCATGGGCACCAGGGATACCTTCAGGTCGGGATGGGCCTGCTCAAGGCGTGCTTTGACGTATTCGGCCTGCCACAAGGCCAGGGCGCTTTTACGGGTGGCGATGCGGATTTCGCGAGAGGACATGGATCAATCCGTACTGAATAGATACGGCAGATAATAACAGCTCAGGCAGACTCGCCTTGATTTGAATCAGCAGGAGCGGGGCCTCCCTGGCCTCAACGCACCGGGATAGAGGATGTGAAGGTCGCCGCAACCCTCGGGTTAAAGCTGCTGCATCATCTTGCGCACACCCGCGACGTGGCGCCGGCTGACGATCAAGGCGTCGCCGTTAAGCCCCTTCAGAAATAACTGAAAGTGTCCCAGCGGCGTGCGTTGCAGGCGCTCGATGCGTTCGCGGGCTACCAGCGCATTGCGGTGGATACGCACGAAGCGCTCACCAAACTCGTCTTCCAGGGCCTTGAGCGGCTCATCGAGCAGCACTTCCCCGGCCTCGTGACGCAAGGTCACGTACTTATGATCGGCGATGAAGTAGACCACCTGGTCAAGGGGGATCAGTTCTATGCCCTTGCGGGTCCGTGCACTGATATGGCTGCGTGGCCCGTTGCCGCTTTGCGCTGCGGGCTGGGTCAGGGCGGCGAGCTGGACGCGACTGGGGCGCTCTGCCTTTTTCAAGGCTTTGAGCAGGTCTTCGGCGCGCACCGGCTTGGCCAGAAAACTCACCTCGCTGGTTTGTAGGGCCTCAAGGGGGAACTCATCCTCGGCCGCACAAAACACCACATTGGGCGCTGACTCGCGCTCGCTCAATCGGGCCGCAACCTGCAGGCCATCAAGGCCCGGCATGCGGATATCAAGCAAGACGACATCCGGTTTCAGGCTGTCAATCAAGACCAATGCCTCGTCGCCGTTGGAGGCGCTCGGCTCAAGGACACTGTATCCCTCGATCTCACTGACCATACGGCTCAGTCGCTCGCGGGCTTGGGGTTCGTCATCAACGATCAGGACATTCATATTGCGCTGGATTCCTGCGTGAGTCTCGCACAAGGATAGCGTAGACAGGTGCGGTGACTTCCGTCACGGCGATCCACGCTAAGACTAGCGGGAGCGGCAAAAAGTGCCCCAAGAGCGGCACCAATATTTACCCGGTCCTGTTCAATCGCGCCCAAAGCCTGCTGCCTTCGGGCATCGTCGTAGGGTTTGCTGATACACAATACGAACACCCCCCTCTCATTATGGATAGCTTGAACTTCGACCCCGCCGACCGTCATTGGTGCAAGATGGATCAAATCAACGCATAGGCGACGCCCCGGGCCCTGAGCGCCACGGATACGAATACTTGCTTCTTCACAGTCCAACTGTAGACGTTCGCAGAGACGATATTGCTCAATCGTCAAATATCGTCTCAATAAACACCCTTTGTTTACCTCAAGGTGCGGGCGGCTTTAAACCCTTGATTCAATCCTGCCTCCAGTCTCTTCCCGGACGAGGCCGGGGGCAAGGCACTTAGCCATCCTCCTCGTAAATAAAAATGCCGCCGCGCTGTATCAACGCCTCTAGGGCAACCCTGTTATTATCGGCGGAACACTTCATGCCCTCTTTCAGCAGATCACGAGCGAATCCATGAGCACCGACAAGACCAACCAGTCCTGGGGCGGCCGCTTCAGTGAACCCGTCGACGCCTTCGTCGCGCGCTTCACCGCCTCCGTCACGTTCGACCAGCGCCTCTACCGCCACGACATCATGGGTTCCATCGCCCACGCCACCATGCTGGCCAAGGTCGGCGTGCTGACCGACGCCGAGCGCGACAGCATCATCGATGGCCTGAACATCATCCGTGGTGAAATCGAAGCCGGCACCTTTGACTGGCGCGTCGACCTGGAAGACGTGCACATGAATATCGAGGCCCGCCTCACCGACCGCATCGGTGTGACCGGCAAGAAACTGCACACCGGTCGCAGCCGTAACGACCAGGTGGCCACCGATATTCGCCTGTGGCTGCGGGACGAGATCGACCTGATCCTCGCTGAAATCACCCGCCTGCAAAAAGGCCTGCTGGAGCAGGCCGAGCGTGAGTCCGACACCATCATGCCCGGCTTCACCCACTTGCAGACCGCGCAGCCTGTGACATTCGGTCACCACTTGCTGGCCTGGTTCGAAATGCTCAGCCGCGATTACGAGCGCCTGGTGGACTGCCGCAAGCGCGCCAACCGCATGCCCCTGGGCAGTGCCGCGCTGGCCGGCACCACCTACCCGATCGACCGCGAATACACTGCACAACTGCTGGGTTTCGACGCCGTCGGCGGCAACTCCCTGGACGGCGTGTCAGACCGTGACTTCGCCATCGAATTCTGCGCCGCGGCCAGCATCGCGATGATGCACCTGTCGCGTTTCTCCGAAGAACTGGTGCTGTGGACCAGCGCGCAATTTCAGTTCATCGACCTGCCGGATCGCTTCTGCACCGGCAGTTCGATCATGCCGCAAAAGAAAAACCCTGACGTTCCGGAACTGGTGCGTGGCAAGAGCGGCCGTGTATTCGGCGCGTTGATGGGCCTGTTGACCCTGATGAAAGGCCAGCCGTTGGCCTACAACAAGGACAACCAGGAAGACAAGGAACCGCTGTTCGACGCCGCCGACACCTTGCGCGACTCTCTGCGGGCCTTTGCCGACATGATCCCGGCGATCAAGCCCAAGCACGCCATCATGCGTGAAGCGGCGCTGCGCGGTTTCTCCACCGCCACTGACCTGGCCGACTATCTGGTACGCCGTGGCCTGCCGTTTCGCGACTGCCACGAAATCGTTGGCCATGCCGTGAAATACGGCGTGGAAAACAGCAAGGACCTGGCGGAAATGAGCCTGGAAGAGCTGCGCCGGTTCAGTGACCAGATCGAGCAGGACGTGTTTGCGGTATTGACCCTGGAAGGTTCGGTGAATGCCCGTAACCATATCGGCGGTACTGCACCGGCGCAGGTGAAGGCAGCGGTGGTACGCGGTCAAGCATTGCTCGCCAGCCGCTAACCCGAAACTGTGGCAAGGAGCTAGTTGTGGCGAGGGGGCTTGTCCCCTTGCCACAACAGCCCGCTCACCACAAAGTTACTCAACAGACTGATCCGCTACTTCTTGGCAGCAATCATCGCCATGAACGCCGGCATCGCCGCTTCCCTATCCGCCGCCACCCGCAAGGCATTGGGCAATGCGTGCAAACGCTCCAGCAACGCCTTGGCTGTGGGCAACTCAGCCAACAAGTCCAGGCCAAACAGCTTCTCGCCCACCGCACAGGCGAGGTTCACGCTGTACATGAAGTACAAATCCGCAATGCTGAAACTATCGCCCGCCACATAGGGCGCGAACTTTGCGTGCCGCCCCAACGCGGCGATCCCCAGCAACAACTCTGCCTTGGATTTTTCCTTGATCGCCTCCGCTACCGGCATGCCAAAGAAGGCTTCGGCAAAGCAGGCACGAGCCGGCAGCTCGATGTACAACTCGATTTCCCTACACAACGCCAGCACCTGGGCACGCTGGAACGGGTCGCTGGGCAGCAGCGAAGGCCCACCCTGGGTCTGTTCGATGTATTCGAGGATGACGCTGGTTTCGTTGATAAATCCTTGCTCGACACCCAGCACCGGCACCTTGCCCCTCGGGCTTATCCCTAGGGCTTGCGCGGTTTGCCCGGCGTAGAAAGGCACCTCTTCAAAGGGCAATCCTTTTTCCAGGAGCGCCAGTTTGACCATGTTGTAGTAGTTGCTGACCGAAAATCCGTAAAGCTTGAGCATCACAAAGCCTCCAGGCCATGCAGGGGGTTGGCTGCGTTGGTTATAGAACGTCATGCCTGATCTGACCAGCAGCATCACCTCCCTGAATGGGGGTAGACTGGCGCCCTTTCCTTCAGGAGCCTGCCATGAGCGAGCCAACCGATATCGACAACGACGAAGAAGAGTTCGCCGAGACCACCTTAATTGAAGCGATCGAAAACCAGATCGAAAGCGACAACCCGCCTGCCGCCAAAGCCACGTTCAACAAGCTGACCCTGGTGGGCTACGAGCGCGAAGACATCCTGCAAATGATGGCCCATGTACTCGCCATCGAAATCGACGCCTTGCTCGAAGAAGACCGCGCCTTCAATACCGAATGGTATGAAACTGCCTTGCGCGCGCTGCCAGAGTTGCCGCCAGAGAAGCAGTAAGCAGAACATCTTCCTGGCCAGCAAACTCTTGCTGGCCACAATCCTGTCCCATATCAAGACCTCACGACTTCTGACTGGACAGCTTGGCAAAGTACGTTCACCTTATGGACTGCTAACGCCTAAAAATTCCTAGAAAGTCTGGAGTCCTTATGTCGTATACCCCTGAGTTGGTTGCCGAACTGGAAATCCTTGCACTCTTCAACCTGGACAGCTCCCAGGAAGGTCTGAAAGTTCATCAAACTGCAGCACCTGCTGCTATCGCTGCTGCCCGGCGACTGTTTGAAAAAGACTTGATCGACCAGCCAGACGGCGGCTATCTGACTAGCCTCGGCCGGGACGCGGCTCAACATGCCCAAAGCCTTCTGACCATACTGACCACCGCCACAGAAGCAGCCTGACACATCGTATCGCCCACGGAATCCCTTCTGACGGATTCCGCGGGCACTTCTGCGCCCGGGATAAAATTCTGACGCCAAAAACAAATTCCCCTTAAGCCTCCTACGCTTCTGTCTGTAAACTCCTATACGGCTGCCCACGCCGGGCCCTGCGAGCCACCGAGTTCGACATGACCCGCACCCACGAAATCCGCCCCAACCTGGACGAAGGCATCGACCGCAAGGTGCTGGCCCAGTTGCGCACACGATTTCTGACCCTCAATGAAGGGCGCATGACCAGGGCCATGGAAGGTTTGACGCCGCGCCAGCAAAGCGTACTAACCCTGCTACCGCTGTTTTTTCACGTCAATCACCCGCTGTTGCCCGGCTATGTCTCGGGCAGCACTCCGGCCGGGCTGTCGAACTTCGAACCTGACGACCAGGCATTGGCCGAAGCCCAGCGCCTGACCCGCTCTTTTTCCTACAAGCCCCGTCACGGCAACCCTCCGCGCCCTATTCATGGTCTGTTTCTGATGGGCAGCCTCGGCACCCTGGCTCAGGCAGATCAGAGTGATATGGACGTTTGGGTCTGCCACGCCGCTGATTTAAGCGAGAGCGAGCTGACCGAACTGCGCAAGAAATGCCAGTTGCTGGAAGCCTGGGCCTTGACCATGGGCGCCGAAGCGCACTTCTTCCTTATCGAACCGAACCGCTTTGTCCAGGGTGAGCGCGACACCCAGCTCAGTTCCGACGATTGCGGGACGACCCAGCACTATCTGTTGCTGGACGAGTTCTACCGCACCGCCATCTGGCTGGCCGGACGTACGCCCATCTGGTGGCTGGTGCCGGTCTACGAAGAAACCCGCTATGCCCAATTCACTCACGCGCTGATCTCAAAACGCTTTATACGCGCCGATGAAACCCTCGACCTCGGCCACCTGGCGCACATCCCGCCCGGTGAGTTTATCGGCGCAGGCCTGTGGCAGCTGTTCAAGGGCATTGAGTCACCCTACAAATCGGTGCTCAAGCTGCTGTTGACCGAGGTCTACGCCAGCGAACACCCCAAGGTGCACTGCCTGAGCCTTCGCTTCAAACGTGCGGTGTTCGCCAACCAGGTCGATCTGGATGAGTTGGACCCGTACATCGTGGTCTATCGCCGCATCGAGGAATACCTCCAGGGCCGCAACGAACCGGAGCGCCTGGAACTGGTGCGGCGCAGCCTGTACCTGAAGGTCAATCGCAAACTCAGCAGTGGGCAGCGTACCTCTGGCTGGCAACGATTGCTGCTGGAGCGGCTGGCCAACGAATGGGGCTGGGATCAACGACAACTGGCCTTGCTCGATAGCCGCAGCCAGTGGAAAGTCCGCCAGGTTGCGTCCGAACGCCGGGCCCTGGTCAACGAACTCAATTACAGCTATCGCTTCCTGACCCAGTTCGCCCGCACCGAACAGACCGTCAGCCTGATCAACAAGCGCGACCTCAATGTGCTCGGCCGGCGCCTGTATGCCGCCTTCGAGCGCAAGGCCGGCAAGGTCGAGTTCATCAACCCTGGTATTGCCCCCGACTTGGCCGAAGACACCCTGACGCTGGTGCAGTCGCCCAACCGCAAGGAGCCGGGCCAGCACCATTGGGGACTGTACAACGGCAACCTGACGGCTCTGGAGTGGGAACACTTTGCGCCAATCAAGCGCAGCCGTGACCTGCTGGAAATACTCACCTGGTGCCACCGCAACGGGGTGATCGACAGCAGCACCCGCCTGGCGCTACATCCAGGCACCAGCGACCTGACCGAGTTCGAACTATTCAACCTGCTGGGCAGCCTGCAGCAGACCATAACCCTGCCTCTGGTCAGCGTTGATGAGGATCAGCTGCTGCGTACGGCGATACCCGATGAAGTGCTGTTGCTGGTCAATGTCGGCGTCGATCCGCTCAAGCATCACCGCGACCTGAATATCCTGATGACCACCGAGCGTACCGACTCCCTGAGCTACGCAGGAGTGCGGGAAAACCTGGTGCTGACCCTGGACCAGGTCACGCTCAACAGCTGGAACGAGGTGATGGTCAGCCGCTACGACGGCCCCCACGCCCTACTCGATTGCCTGCGCGACTACCTCAACCAACTGCCGCGCAATCATCTGCCGCGGCTGCGGGTGCGCTGTTTCTGTCACAACCGCGCGCAATTCATTGCCCAACGGGTGGAAGAGATTTTCGACACCGCGCAAAACCTGCTGCTCGGCCAGCTCAACCATCGCTACTTGATTCAGGTACAACAGCACTATCACGTGATGGAGTTGGCGCCAGGCCAGGCCAACCATGTGTCACTGGCTAGCCAGCAGGCGCTGGTCGACTACCTTAGCGAGGAATTGGCCAGCTACAGCCCGCTGCACCTGGACGCCATGGCCTTGGAAGACCACGACCTGGCGCTGCTGCTGCCCATGGGCCTGCCGGACTGTGTCCAGGTGTTCTACCGGATCAACGACACCTTCGCCGAGCTGTACGTGCTCGACGAGTTCAACGCGCTCTGGCAGCAACGCCTGCCGTTTCACGACGAGCAAAGCCTGTTGGTGCCCTTGCAGCGGTTCCTGCAATCGGTCATCTATCGCCGTGACGCGCTGTCACCGCTGGACCTCCAGCAACCGCTGGACGCGGTGCAGACTCTGTATTATCAGCTATCACCTTCGGGCAGCGGCCGCGCACGCAGGGCCGAGCCTCGTCCGGCGCCGCAAAACCCGACCAACAAGCCGTTCTACGACGTGCAGGCGATTATCGGCAAAGCCGCACCCGGCCAGGTCGGCATCACCTTGTACTGCAATCAACGGGAGTTTTCCGAGCTGGAATTTGGCGACCAACTGTTTGCAGTGGTCGCCCAGGAAATCGTCGGGCAACGCCGGGAGACCGAGCGTTACCGTTGCTACATCACCGATCTGGACCTGTCCGGCCTGCTCGGTGATGTTCAAAGCCCGAGCAATCTGTACCTGCGCTACAAGGCCGAGTTGGAACAGGCGCTCAACGAGGCACTGGGCCAGGTTTAGAGAGAAAAGGCGCCGCCGTCTTTGGGCTGAACTTCGACACTGAGCAATTCAAGCTTGAGGGTCTTGCCGCCCGGTGCAGGCCAATCAATGTGCTGGCCGACTTGCAAGCCCAGCAAGGCGCTGCCGACCGGAGCCAGGATCGAGATTTTGCCTTCGTCGGCATTCGCGTCCTTGGGGTACACCAGGGTCAGGTGATAGTCCTTGCCACTGCCTTGCTCACGGCAATGCACGCTGGAGTTCATGGTGACAACACCGGCAGGCACTTCATCGTGGCCAACCACTTCTTCGGCGCGGTCGAGCTCATGTTGCAGGGCCTCGACGCCCGGCGAGGCTTCGCCTACGCGGTCGATCAGTTGCTCAAGACGCTGCACGTCAAGACGGGTGAGGATGATGGAAGGTGCGGTCATGATTCAGGCAGACTCCTTTTTTCTGCACAAAAAAGCAAAACCCCGCCAGGAAAAGGCGGGGTTCTCACGGACCTCGATGAGTTGAGGTGTATCCGGACACTACCACAGCACAATAAATAAACAAGACAGGCTGACCTGAGGGTCAGGCGCCAGCCTTGCGCTGCTCGGCCTGGGCGACGATTACCCGTCGGCGCTGATCGTCAGCAGAGCGCCATTCACGGATGTCTTCCACATGCCGGAAGCAGCCGAGGCAGACTTTCTGCTCATCTAGCCGACATAAACTGATACAAGGTGACGGCACCGCCGGGCTGGCATTGCTGAACAGCGGCTTGGGCGGGCGTACCGAAACAGGCTGTGTCACGATCAGATCTCGTCGAAGTCCAGCTCGACGCCGGCTTGTTCCAGGGTGATGCGCGCGAGCATTTCGCTGAGCAGCTCATCGCTGGTGTCATGCGCCCAGCGCTTTTCCTCTTCATCGTAGTCAAAGTGAAAGCCACCGGAGCGCGCAGCCAGCCATAACTGACGCAGAGGCTCCTGACGACTGAAGATCAACTGGCTACCGTTCTCGAACTTGACGGTCAGTACGCCCGCCGAGTTCTCCAGATCCACGTCCAGGCCACTCTCGTCGAAAATATCTTCCAGCGCTTGCTGGGTGGCATCCACCAGATCGTGAAAACGGGCTTCGGTCAAACTCATTGTGGGAACCTCGAAAAGTGTCTACTCACGCTCAAGCGCCGCACGATACGGGCGAGCCCCGCCGATTGCAAAGGATACCGATTTCATTGCCGAGAGCTGCATGAAATATCCTCGCTTGAGGTAGGCCACTTCCCGAGAAACTCGGCAAAGCCCCGCCGGACGGGTGTCCCGGCGCATAGGCAAGCTGGCGGGTGGTCGGTATACTCGGGCGCAATTAATGCATATTCAAGGATTTCGCCATGAAGCGCCTGATCTCTTCCCTTGCTGCGCTCGTCGCGGTCGCTTGCCTCGTTAGTGCCTGTGGTCAAAAAGGCCCGCTGTATCTGCCCGATGACAGCAAAGACCCGAATGAACAGGCGCAATCATCGCAAACCAAAGCGCACAAGCACGACACCTACTAAGGGAACACCATGGACGCTTTTAACTACCGGGACGGCGAGCTGTTCGCGGAAGGCGTGGCGCTGTCTGCAATTGCCGAGCGCTTTGGCACCCCGACCTACGTTTATTCTCGTGCCCACATCGAAGCACAATACCGTACCTTCGCCGATGCGCTGGACGGTACGCCACACCTGGTGTGCTACGCGGTCAAGGCCAACTCCAACCTGGCCGTGCTCAATGTCCTGGCCCGCCTGGGCGCCGGTTTCGACATCGTGTCCCGAGGCGAGCTGGAGCGTGTGCTCGCGGCTGGCGGCAAGGCTGACAAGATCGTGTTCTCTGGCGTCGGCAAGTCCCGTGAAGACATGCGCCGCGCCCTGGAAGTGGGCGTGCATTGCTTCAACGTCGAATCCACCGACGAGTTGGAGCGCCTGCAAGTGATCGCCGCCGAGATGGGCGTTCGCGCGCCTATCTCCCTGCGGGTCAACCCGGATGTTGATGCAGGTACTCACCCATACATTTCTACCGGTCTTAAAGAAAACAAGTTTGGCATCGCCATTGCTGACGCGGAGGATGTGTACATCCGCGCCGCCCAACTGCCGAACCTGGAAGTACTGGGTGTCGACTGCCACATTGGCTCGCAACTGACCAGCCTGCCTCCCTTCCTCGATGCCCTCGACCGCCTGCTGGCGCTGATCGACCGCCTCGGCGAGTGCGGCATTTACCTGCACCACATCGACCTCGGTGGCGGTGTCGGCGTGCGTTATCGCGATGAAGAGCCGCCGCTGGTGGCCGACTACATCAAGGCCGTGCGTGAGCGCACCAAAGGCCGCGACCTGACACTGATGTTCGAGCCGGGCCGTTATATCGTCGCCAATGCCGGCGTACTGCTGACCCAGATCGAGTACCTCAAGCACACCGAACACAAGGACTTCGCCATCGTCGATGCGGCGATGAACGACCTGATCCGCCCCGCGCTGTACCAGGCCTGGATGAATGTCACTGCTGTTCGCCCACGCGATGGCGCAAGCCGCACCTATGACATCGTCGGCCCGATCTGCGAAACCGGCGACTTCCTGGCCAAGGAACGTCAGTTGGCCCTGGAAGAAGGCGATCTGCTGGCCGTGCATTCGGCCGGTGCCTACGGATTTGTCATGAGCTCCAACTACAACACCCGCGGGCGTACCGCCGAAGTGTTGGTGGACGGTGATCAAGCGTTTGAAGTGCGTCGCCGCGAGACGGTAGCCGAGTTGTTTGCTGGCGAAAGCCTGCTGCCGGAGTAAGACCATGCTGCTGCGTTTTACCAAGATGCACGGCCTGGGCAATGACTTCATGGTCCTCGACCTAGTCAGCCAGCACGCGCACATCCTGCCCAAGCATGCCAAGCAATGGGGCGACCGACACACCGGTGTCGGCTTCGACCAGTTGCTGCTCGTCGAGGCGCCGAGTAATCCGGACGTGGATTTCCGTTACCGGATCTTCAACTCCGACGGTTCCGAAGTAGAACAGTGTGGCAACGGCGCACGCTGTTTCGCCCGTTTTGTCCTGGACAAGCGCCTGACCGCCAAGCGGCAGATTCGCGTCGAGACTAAAAGCGGCATTATCGAGCTGGATATTCGCAGCGACGGCCAGATCAGCGTCGACATGGGCGCGCCTCGGCTGGTTCCGGCGGATATTCCGTTCCAGGCTGTCGAACAGGCCCTGAGCTATTGCGTCGATGTCGACGGCGAGAGCGTAGAACTGGCCGCCGTGTCCATGGGCAACCCCCATGCGGTACTGCGGGTCAACGACATCAACAGCGCGCCTGTCCATGAGCTGGGGCCGAAGATAGAACATCACCCGCGTTTTCCGGCACGGGTAAACGTCGGTTTCCTGCAGGTCATCGACCGCTCCCGCGCGCAATTACGCGTCTGGGAGCGCGGTGCCGGAGAAACCCAGGCCTGCGGCACCGGTGCTTGCGCCGCTGCCGTGGCCGCGATCAGCCAGGGGTGGATGGATTCGCCACTATTGATCGACCTGCCCGGCGGACGCCTGTCCATCGAATGGGCAGGCCCAGGCCTGCCGGTGAAGATGACCGGTCCGGCCATGCGTGTATACGAAGGACAGGTCCGTCTATGAGTGAGCCAATCCAATGACCGATAAGCCCCAGGTACCCGTTCAAGAATCCGAACCAACCCCTGATGAAAGTCTGGAGGCGGCGGCCGTCGCCGCTTACCTGGAGGCTAACCCGGACTTCTTCGTCGAGCATGAAGAGCTGCTGCCGGCCCTGCGCATTCCCCACCAACGCGGCGATACCGTGTCGCTGGTGGAGCGGCAGATGAAGATCCTGCGCGAGCGCAATATCGAAATGCGCCATCGGCTCTCGCAACTGATGGACGTGGCCCGCGACAACGACCGCCTGTTCGACAAGACCCGTCGACTGGTCCTGACCCTGATGGACGCCGCCAGCCTGGAAGACGCGGTCATTGCCGTCGAAGACAGCCTGCGCCAGGATTTCCAGGTACCTTTTGTCAGCCTGATCCTGTTCAGCGACAACCCGATACCGGTGGGCCGCTGGGTCAGCGGCAGCGATGCACAAACCGCCATTGGTGGCCTGCTGTCGGAAGGCAAAACCATCAGTGGCACTCTGCGCGAGCATGAGCTGGACTTCCTGTTTGGTGAAGAACAGCGCAAGCAGATCGGTTCCACGGCCGTGGTCGCCCTCAGCCATCAAGGCCTGCACGGTGTACTGGCCATCGCCAGCCGTGATCCACAGCATTACAAGAGTTCGGTGGGTACGCTGTTCTTGAGCTATATCGCCGAAGTGTTAGGCCGCGTCCTGCCGCGCTTCACCACCGCCCTGCGCGCGGTGCGCTAGCCATGGAACGACAACTGGACGCCTACTGCGCTCATCTGCGCAGCGAGCGCCAGGTGTCTCCCCATACGCTTGAAGCCTACCGACGGGACCTGAACAAGGTCCTGGCATTCTGCGAGAAACAACAGATCGGCAGTTGGAAAGCCCTGGATATCCAGAGCTTGCGTAGCCTGATCGCCCGCCTCCACCAGCAAGGCCAATCCTCTCGTAGCCTGGCGCGCTTGCTGTCGGCGGTGCGTGGCCTTTATCACTACCTGAACCGCGAAGGCCTCTGCGACCACGACCCGGCCAACGGCCTCGCGCCGCCCAAGGGCGAACGGCGCCTGCCCAAAACCCTCGACGCCGACCGTACCTTGCAACTGCTCGATGGCGCGGTAGAGGATGACTTCCTCGCCCGGCGCGACCAGGCGATCCTTGAGCTGTTCTACTCCTCGGGCCTGCGCCTGTCGGAGTTGACCGGCCTCAACCTCGATCAGTTGGACCTCGCGGATGGCCTGGTACAAGTGCTCGGCAAAGGCAGCAAGACCCGCGTGCTGCCGGTCGGCAAGAAAGCCCGGGAAGCCTTGCAACTGTGGTTGGGGTTGCGAGCCCTGAGCAATCCGGCGGATGACGCGGTGTTTGTCAGCCAGCAAGGCCGGCGCCTCGGGCCACGGGCGATCCAGTTGCGGGTCAAGGCCGCCGGCGAGCGCGAGCTGGGGCAAAACCTCCACCCGCACATGCTCCGACACTCGTTTGCCAGCCACATGCTGGAGTCTTCACAAGACTTGCGCGCGGTGCAGGAACTGCTCGGCCACTCCGACATCAAGACCACCCAGATCTACACCCACCTGGACTTCCAGCACCTGGCGACGGTGTACGACAGCGCCCATCCACGGGCCAAACGCATTAAAGGCAGCGACTCATGAGCATCAAGCTGATCACCTTCGACCTGGACGACACGCTCTGGGATAACGTGCCCGTCATCATCAGCGCCGAGGCGTCGATGCGCGAGTGGCTCGCCACTAATGCCTCATTGGTGGGCGAATTGCCCCTGGAAAAGTTCGCCGACCTGCGCCAACAGGTGCTGCAGCGCTATCCCGAGCTGAAATCCCGTATCAGTGTGTTGCGTCACCGCGTCCTGCTGCATGCCTTTGAAGAGGCTGGTTATCCACAGCCTGAGGCGACGGAGTTGGCGGATGCGTGTTTCGAAGCGTTTATCCACGCCCGGCACCAACTCACTATATTCCCCGAAGCAGAGCCCATGCTGCAGGCCCTGGGCCGCCAGTACATGCTGGGAGTGATCACCAATGGCAATGCCGATGTGCAGCGCGTTGGTCTGGCGGATTACTTTAAGTTTGCTCTGCGCGCCGAGGATATCGGCATCGCCAAGCCGGACGCACGACTGTTTCAGGAGGCGTTACAGCGCGGTGGCGTAGATGCGAGCGCCGCCGTACATATTGGTGACCACCCCGGCGATGACATTGCCGGCGCCCAGCAGGCGGGGCTTCGCGCCATCTGGTTCAACCCAGCGGGTAAAGCCTGGGAAACCGAGCAATTGCCAGATGCAGAGATTCGCAGCCTGACTGAACTGCCCGACTTGCTCGCCCGCTGGAGCGTATAACCTGGTGGTGAAAGGCTCTTTGTGTCACCCATGAAAAAGCCCGCAGCGACGGCGGGCTTTTTCAGCAAGCAAGTAACTGACCTTAGATAGGCCGGCTGCCGTACTTGTTATCAGGCTTTTTCGGTGGATCAGCCACCACGTTGGCCTCGACTTCCTGCACTTTGCCGCCTTTGGCGAGGAATTCATCCATCGCTCGGGCCAGCGCATCGCGCTCTTTGTTCTTGGCTTCAACGCTTGGCAGCTCGTCAACCGAAACAGCAGCCTTGGCCTTGCCCTTGGCAGCCGGAGCCGGTGCGTCTTCCCCGCCGTCGTCGTCGTCAGCAACGTCTGACGCAGCCGCTTCCAGACCTTCTTCGGCTTCGTCGTCACCTACTTCGAGGTCGTCGTTTTCCAGATCATCGTCGCTCATGTTCTACCTCATGACTTGCGAAAAGCAGATTAGTTATAGCCCAGCTTCGCCGTCTGTCGACGGCAGCTGGAAAAAAATCAACATCCACCGGATAACCAGCGGCTTATGCCCCATCACCGTGCAAGGTGGCGAGGACTTTACGAGCACCACCATGATCGCGGTGCTCGCCCAGATAAACACCTTGCCAGGTCCTCATCGCCAAGTGGCCGGCCTTGACCGGCAAACTCAACTGACAGCCCAGCAGTCTGCCCTTGAAGTACGCCGGCAGATCATCCGGGCCTTCGTCGTCATGTTCATACACCGCTCTACCTTGTGGCACCAGCGTGTTGAAAAAACGTTTGAAGTCACGGCGAACCGCCGGGTCGGCATTCTCGTTGACGGTCAACGAGGCCGAGGTGTGCTGCAGCCACAAATACAACAAGCCCATCCGACTAGCCTTCAATTCAGGCAAACCAACGAGCAACTCGTCCGTCACCAGATGAAAGCCCCGGGGCTTGGCCCGCAGGATAATCAGGGTCTGTTGCCACATACAGTTCTGCGCACATCGGCGCGCATTCTAGCGCGCTCAGGGAAAAAACAAAGTGCCGAATACGCCTACATGCATGTAAGACATTCGCACAGTGAAAAGTACCCTATGGATCCAATCACAAAGTCAGCACAAAAATACTCACAACCCTTCACCGCAGACAAATCCTAGACAAAAAAATGCCCGGCAAGCCGGGCATCTTTTTTAAGCGTACTTACAAGTTGTAGCCACGTTCGTTGTGTTCCGCCAGATCGAGGCCGACCGCCTCTTCCTCTTCAGTAACCCGCAGGCCCATGACCTTGTCCAGCACCTTGAGGATGACGAAGGTCACGATACCGGTGTAGATCACCGTGAAACCGACACCCTTGGCCTGAATCCAGACCTGTGCCGCAACATCAGTCACAGTGCCGAAGCCGCCCAGGGCCGGGGCTGCGAACACACCGGTGAGGATCGCACCGACGATACCGCCGATACCGTGAACACCGAAGGCGTCCAGGGAGTCGTCGTAGCCCAGCTTGCGCTTGAGGCTGGTAGCGCAGAAGAAGCAGATCACACCGGCAACCAGACCAATCACCAGGGCGCCCATCGGGCCCACGGTGCCAGCGGCTGGCGTAATGGCGACCAAACCGGCAACCACACCCGAAGCAATACCCAGGGCACTTGGCTTGCCGTGGGTGATCCACTCGGCGAACATCCAGCCCAGCGCCGCAGCAGCGGTAGCGATCTGGGTCACCAGCATCGCCATGCCGGCAGTGCCGTTGGCAGCAGCAGCGGAACCTGCGTTGAAGCCGAACCAGCCAATCCACAGCATCGCGGCGCCGATCAGGGTGTAACCCAGGTTGTGCGGAGCCATCGGCGTGGTCGGGTAGCCTTTACGCTTGCCGAGCACGATGCACGCCACCAGGCCAGCAATACCGGCGTTGATGTGCACCACGGTGCCGCCAGCGAAGTCCAGTACGCCCCAATCCCACAACAGGCCACCGTTGCCGCTCCAGACCATGTGCGCAATCGGCGCATAGACCAGGGTGAACCAGATGGCCATGAAGATCAGCATGGCGGAGAACTTCATGCGCTCAGCGAACGCACCGACGATCAGTGCCGGAGTGATGATGGCGAAGGTCATCTGGAAGGTGATGAACACCGCCTCAGGGAACAGCGCCGCAGGCCCGGTGATGCTGGCCGGAGTGACACCCGCCAGGAACGCCTTGCCCATGCCGCCGAAGAACGAGTTGAAGTTGACGACACCCTGCTCCATCCCGGTAGTGTCGAACGCAATGCTGTAGCCGTAGACGACCCACAGAATGCTGATCAGGCCGGTAATGGCGAAGCACTGCATCATCACGGAAAGAATGTTTTTGGAGCGGACCATGCCGCCGTAGAACAGCGCCAGACCGGGGATGGTCATGAACAACACCAATGCGGTAGCGGTCAGCATCCAGGCGGTGTCGCCGGAGTTGAGGACTGGAGCCGCCACTTCGTCTGCCGCCATAGCCAGGCTGGGCATTACGATGGACAACAGGGCTCCTAGCCCTGCGAATTTACGCAGAGTCATATTGTTTTCTCCTGGGGCGTTGGGGTTTGGCGGCTTAGATTGCGTCGGTATCGGTTTCGCCGGTACGGATGCGAATAGCCTGTTCCAGATTGACCACGAAGATTTTGCCGTCACCGATCTTGCCGGTGTTGGCGGCCTTGGTTATCGCCTCGATAACCCGATCAAGATCCTTGTCGTCAATGGCGACATCAATCTTCACCTTCGGCAGGAAATCGACCACGTATTCCGCGCCGCGATACAACTCCGTGTGCCCCTTCTGCCGACCGAAGCCTTTGACCTCAGTAACGGTAATGCCCTGCACGCCGATCTCGGACAACGACTCGCGTACATCGTCCAACTTGAACGGCTTGATGATGGCAGTGACTAGCTTCATGAAAACTCTCTCCCGAATTGGTGGACTTGCCCCAGGAAAACAAACCCGTCTCAAGTCTAAGCGCAGTGCCTGGCTTTGTAACGCTTCGTCGCCCTGACAAGTGCCATTGCGACGCGAGCTAACCACTGGTGACGAAACCTGTACCCCGCTCCGTCGGCGCACTGCATTCGTCACAGCGACTGCATCAGTGCATGGGTCATGATGGTCTAAGCAGAAACCTTGCCAGCTCCGTAAAAATCACTGAAATCAATCCTTTGCTCACTCGTGCCCACTTGCGGGGGCCTACAGCGGTGTGGATACGCACGAAAACAGTGCGCAGCTGCCCGACCCCATGCACGAAAAGCGTGCGCAGCGCCGCGTGGAAAAGACTATAGACGCTGCGTGATACACTGCCTGCCAACAGTTTTCCGGAATATTTCCCATGCTCGCTCCCAAAGACCTCCTCGACGCCCTGAGCGGCCACGCCTCCCGCCTGTTCAGCGGCGAAACCCCGCTGCCTCGCAACGAAATCGAAAGCCAGTTCAAGGCTTTGTTGCAGAGCGGCTTCAGCAAGCTGGACCTGGTCAGCCGGGAAGAGTTTGATAGCCAGATGGTTGTACTGGCCCGCACGCGTGCGCGGTTGGAGAGCCTGGAGGCGAAGGTGGCGGAGCTGGAAGCGCGGTTGCATCCACCCACCGAATAACGCCTGCCCTTGTAGGAGCGAGCTGTTCGCGAAGAGCCCGAGAGCGCCGCGTTCATTCAGAATGCCCGCGTTATCGTTAACTATTTTCGCGAGCAAGCTCGCTCCTACAGTT
The DNA here is from genome assembly GCF_055407105.1 of Pseudomonas sp. C321. Classification (NCBI taxonomy): domain Bacteria; kingdom Pseudomonadati; phylum Pseudomonadota; class Gammaproteobacteria; order Pseudomonadales; family Pseudomonadaceae; genus Pseudomonas; species Pseudomonas sp. C321. Next base: position 416,304 of record NZ_JBUZRB010000002.1, read on the forward strand.
TGGTCACGTTCTGTAAAACCTCCCCGCCTCGCTCTTCCCCACCTCGTCTACTCTTGAAAAACCCGCAGGAAGCGGCCCTCCATCTCAAGGAACGAGCATGTCCCTCGCCATCGTCCACAGCCGCGCCCAGATTGGCGTCGAAGCCCCCGCCGTCACCGTCGAGGTGCATATGGCCAATGGTTTGCCGTCGCTTACGCTAGTGGGTTTGCCGGAAACGGCGGTCAAGGAAAGCAAGGACCGGGTGCGCAGCGCCATTCTCAACTCTGCCCTGCAATATCCCGCCCGCCGTATCACCCTCAACCTCGCGCCCGCCGACCTGCCCAAGGACGGCGGGCGTTTTGATTTGGCGATTGCCCTGGGAATTCTCGCCGCCAGCGTGCAGGTGCCATCACTGATGCTCGATGACGTGGAATGCCTCGGCGAACTGGCGCTGTCCGGCGAAGTACGCGCGGTAAAGGGTGTGTTGCCAGCAGCGCTCGCAGCACGCAAGGCCGGGCGCACCTTGATAGTGCCTCGGGCCAATGCCGAAGAGGCGTGCCTTGCCTCCGGCTTGAAGGTGATTGCGGTAGATCACCTGCTGCAAGTGGTGGCGCACCTGAATGGGCATGTGCCGATTGAGCCCTTCGTTTCCAGTGGCCTGATGTACCTGAACAAGCCCTACCCCGACCTGAGTGAAGTCCAGGGCCAGTTGGCGGCCAAGCGAGCGTTATTGATTGCCGCAGCAGGCGCCCACAATCTGTTGTTCAGCGGGCCACCAGGCACCGGCAAAACCTTGCTCGCCAGTCGCCTGCCAGGGTTGCTGCCTCCCTTGAGCGAGCAGGAAGCGCTCGAGGTAGCGGCGATTCAGTCGGTGGTCAGCCTGGCACCACTGAGCCATTGGCCGCACCGACCATTTCGCCAACCCCACCATTCGGCTTCAGGGCCGGCACTGGTGGGCGGCGGCTCAAAACCGCAGCCTGGAGAAATCACTCTCGCCCATCACGGCGTGCTGTTTCTCGACGAGTTGCCGGAGTTTGATCGCAAGGTATTGGAGGTACTGCGCGAGCCACTGGAGTCGGGCCTTATCGTCATCTCCCGCGCCCGCGACCGAGTGAGTTTCCCGGCGCGCTTTCAACTGGTGGCGGCGATGAACCCTTGCCCTTGCGGTTATATGGGCGAACCGAGCGGGAGATGCCGCTGCACACCGGAACTGATTCAGCGTTATCGCAACAAACTCTCCGGGCCCTTGCTGGACCGAATTGACCTGCACGTGACCGTTGCGCGGGAAAGCACCGCGCTGAACCCGGCCACACAAGCCGGAGACGACACGGCCAGCGCTTCAGTACGTGTCGCCGAGGCCCGCGACCGCCAGCAGCAGCGCCAGGGTTGTGCCAACGCCTTTCTCGACTTGCCGGGGCTACGCGAGCATTGCGCGCTGGCGAAAGTCGATGAAGGCTGGCTGGAGACCGCCTGCGAGCGGCTGACTTTGTCGCTGCGGGCGGCGCATCGATTGTTGAAGGTCGCCCGCACCTTGGCGGATCTGGAGCAGGTGGAAGCGATCGGTCGCCATCATTTGGCAGAAGCGTTGCAGTATCGGCCAGCAACGATCAGCTAATCCCTCGCCACAGTTTTGATGCTCACCTGAATCGGTCAACCTCATCGCGCAAGCCCGCCGCCAACGTCTCCAGTTCCTTGGCAGTAATCGCCAGGTTCGACACCACTTCCCGCTGCTCACTATTGGCCAGGGCAATGCTTTGCAAGTTGCTGCTGAGCAATGTGGCAGTGCTGCTCTGTTCCTGGGTTGCGGTAGTGATCGCGGCAAATTGCTGGCCGGCCGAGCGGCTTTGCTCGTCTATCCGCGCCAGAGCCGAAGCCACGTTGGCATTGCGTGACAGGCCTTCCTGCATCAACACGTTGCCTTGCTCCATGGTGCTGATGGCGTTGCCGGTTTCCTGCTGGATACTCTGGATCATCCCGGAAATCTCGTCGGTGGCCTGACGGGTGCGCGACGCCAGGTTGCGCACTTCATCGGCCACCACCGCAAAGCCACGACCCTGCTCGCCGGCCCGTGCTGCTTCGATGGCGGCGTTGAGGGCCAGCAGGTTGGTCTGTTCGGCAATCGAGGTGATCACCCCAACAATCCCGCCGATTTCCTGGGAGCGCTGCCCCAAGGTGTTGATCACCGTCGCCGTGCTGTTCAGTGAGGTGGCGATATGCTCCAGGGACGACGACGCCTCTTGCATCGAGGTACGGCCGATCCGGGTTTGCTGGGCGTTTTCCTGAGCCAGGCGTTCGGTACTGCCCATATTGTCGGCGATGTTCAGCGACGTGGCGCTGAATTCTTCCACTGCGCCGGCCATGCTGGTGATCTCGCCGGACTGCTGCTCCATGCCTTCATAGGCACCACCGGACAGACCGGATAGCGCCTGAGCGCGGCTGTTGACCTCTTCGGCGGCCTTGCGGATATGGGACACCATGTTCGACAGCGCTTCGCCCATCTGATTGAAGCTGCGGGCCAACTGACCGATTTCGTCGTGACTGGACACATTCAAGCGCGCACTCAAATCCCCGGCGCCCAAGGCCTCGGCCTGGCGCACCAGATCCCCAAGCGGTGCCAATTTGCTGCGCAGCAGCCAGACCGTCGCGCCCACCGCCAGCAACATAGCCAGCACACTGCCGATCACCAGGCGAATGCCCACCGACCAGGTCACCGCGCGGATTTCAGCTTTCGGCATACTTGCCATCACCGACCACGGGCCACCGTCGAACGACACCGAAACGCTGTAGAAGTCTTCGTTCTTGTCGCTCCAGAAACGGCCCTTACCCGGTTTCTTGGCCAGATCGAGCATTACCGGAACCGATTGATCCAATGCTTGCACGCCGGCCGGCGGCACCAGCCAACGCTGCTGCTCGTCCAGCAACGCCAGGGAGCCGGTCTGGCCAATACGGAAACGCTTGAGGTTGTCGAACTGGGTGTTCTGCGCATCGGTGTAGTCGAAACCGATAAACAATACGGCGATGACCTTGCCGGCCGTATCACGCACTGGACTGTATTGAGTCATGTAGGAGCGTTCGAACAACACCGCTCGGCCGATGTAACTCTGCCCGGCCAGCAGGCGCGAATAGGCCGGACCCTGGCGATCCAGTACCGTACCGATGGCGCGATTGCCATCCTGCTTGGTCAGGGAAGTACTGACCCGGATGAAGTCATCGCCGCTGCGCACAAACACCGTGGCCACGCCGCCGGACATCTGCTTGAACTCGTCGACTTCGTCGAAGTTATTGTTGAGCATCTCAGTACCGAGGTACAGGCTCGGCGTCTGCACGCCGGCCACTGTCACCGGCTGGTCTGCACGCACGCTCAAGCCGGCGCCGAAGCGTTTTTCGAACAACCCGCTCAAACGCTGGGTGCTCTCGCGCAAGGTGCTGTGGAAGGTATTGAGTTGGTCGGCGAGCAACCGCGCCTCGCTGGCCAGGTGTTCTTCCCGAGTGTCGAGGTTGGCCGAGTCCAGGGAACGCAGGGCGAAGACGGTACTGCCGCTGATGACGACAGCCAATATTACCGCTAAGGCAAGACCCAGCTGGGAGGCAATCCGGGCGCGTGGTTGAGACATGACAGCTCCTGGCCGAGGCCCGGATCATCCTGATCTCATAGCGCAGCTCGGCAAATTTTCTAATAGGGGGGCACGCTGAGCCGCTAAAGAATAACGGCTACGTCACACCTACTTCGGCGGGGCTGATCAATACTTGAGTGAGTCACAGAGGCGCCACTCAAACGCATTGTTTTGGGGCACTACACCGAGTCAGTCGAGCCGTTCGACCTGAGGCAACTCCATGGCCCGGACCTCGCCCTGAAGGAAGTCCGAGAGCCTGCGCAAGCGTTCACCACCGGGACGGGTTTTCGGCCAAACCAGATAGTAATTTTCCCCACTGGCCACAGCGGTCGGCCACGGCAGGCTCAACCGGCCTTGGGCCACGTCTTCGGCCACCATCAGCAAATCACCCATCGACACCCCATAACCTCGGGCAGCGGCGATCATGCCCAGCTCCAAGGTGTCGAACACTTGCCCACCCTTGAGCGATACCTGGGACGACAGCCCCATGCGCTCCAACCAATTGCGCCAATCCCGACGATCTGGCGTCGGGTGCAGTAGTTCGGCAGTGGCCAGGCGCACAGCGTCCCAGGGCCCGTCGCTGAGCAGGTTGGGCGCACCCACCGGGATCAGCAGTTCGGGAAACAGGTAACTGGCCTCCCAGTCTGGTGGAAAATGGCCATTGCTCAGCAGTACCGCGCAGTCGAAGGGCTCCTGATTGAAATCCACTTCATCGATGCTCATCCAGGCGCTAGTCAATTGCACTTCATTGCCTGGCTGCAAATGCCGGAAACGACTGAGCCGCGCCAGCAACCAGCGCATGGTCAGGGTGGACGGTGCCTTCATGCGCAGGATGTCATCTTCGGCGTTCAGGGTATGACAGGCACGCTCCAGGGCGGCAAAGCCCTCGCGCACACCGGGCAGCAACAATCGCGCCGCTTCGGTGAGCTGCAAGGTGCGGCCGCTACGCTGGAACAGGCGGCAGGCGAAATGCTCTTCCAAGGTGCGAATGTGCCTGCTGACCGCACTTTGGGTAATGGACAACTCCTCTGCCGCACGGGTGAAGGAGTTGTATCGCGACGCGGCTTCAAATGCCCGCAAGGCATAAAGCGGAGGAAGACGACGAGACATAGGGACAGCTCCGACAGCGCAATCTCGAAACCCTACCAGAATCTCTCAAGCATGAGTTTTAATCATGCGAACCATCGCATTTATCCCTTTGTGCAAAGTGCTGAGAGCGCCGAGAATCAACCCTTCCCCTTTCCTCCGTTTTTTTGAGTGTGATGAACATGCAGCATCCGGCACGTACCGAACTCTGGGCCATTCTGCGGCTGGCAGGGCCGTTGATTGCCTCACAGTTGGCGCACATGCTGATGGTGCTGACCGACACCCTGATGATGGCTCGCCTGAGCCCCGAAGCCCTGGCTGGCGGTGGCTTGGGCGCGGCGAGCTATTCGTTTGTATCGATCTTCTGCATCGGCGTGATCGCCGCCGTCGGCACGCTGGTCGCCATCCGCCAGGGCGCGGGCGACATTGAAGGCGCCACCCGGCTGACCCAGGCCGGGCTCTGGCTGGCGTGGCTGATGGCGCTGGTGGCCGGCTTACTGCTGTGGAACCTCAAGCCGGTGCTGCTGATGTTCGGCCAGACGGAAACCAACGTGCACTCGGCCGGGCAGTTCCTGATGATCCTGCCGTTCGCCCTGCCCGGCTACCTGACCTTCATGGCCCTGCGCGGATTTACCAGTGCCATCGGCAAGGCGACGCCGGTCATGGTGATCAGCCTGGCCGGTACGGTGATCAACTATTTGCTCAACCATGCCTTGATCGAAGGCATGTTCGGCCTGCCTAAGTTGGGCCTGATGGGCATTGGCCTGGTGACCGCCATAGTCGCCAACTGCATGGCCCTGGCGCTGATTTGGTACATCAAAATCAACCGGGCCTACGACGCTTATCCGCTGTGCGAGGGCCTGTTGCGTCCCAACCTTCAGTACCTGCGAGAACTGTGGCGCCTGGGCCTGCCAATTGGTGGCACCTATGCGGTGGAAGTCGGGTTGTTTGCATTCGCAGCGCTGTGCATGGGCACCATGGGCAGCACGCAATTGGCGGCGCACCAGATCGCCCTGCAAATCGTCTCGGTGGCGTTCATGGTGCCGGCGGGGTTGTCCTACGCAATCACCATGCGCATCGGCCAGCACTATGGCGCCGGGCAACTGCTGGATGCACGTCTGGCCGGGAGGGTCGGGATTGTCTTCGGGGCGGTGGCGATGCTCGGGTTTGCGATGATGTTCTGGCTGCTGTCGAACCAGTTGATCGGCCTGTTCCTCGACCACAATGACCCGGCGTTTCGCGATGTCATCAGCCTGGCGGTCAGCCTGTTGGCTGTTGCGGCCTGGTTTGAGCTGTTCGATGGCGTGCAGACCATCGCCATGGGCTGTATTCGCGGGCTCAAGGATGCCAAGACCACGTTCCTGGTGGGGCTGGGTTGCTACTGGTTGATCGGCGCACCAGCCGCCTGGTTGATGGCCTTCACGCTCGGCTGGGGGCCGACCGGCGTCTGGTGGGGCTTGGCCCTAGGCCTGGCGTGCGCAGCGGTAAGCCTGACGTGGGCGTTTGAAGCGAAGATGAAGCGGATGATTCGCCGGGAAGGAACGCTGCCTGAAACTCACAATGAATTTCAGGCAGCGCAGCCGGACTAGATCACTTCTCCCAGCAATGCCTGCTGACTGTCACCAAACCTCAGGTATTCCACCAACTCCGCCAACGGCAACGGCTTGCTGATCAGATACCCCTGGGCCTGATCACAGCCGAACAACCTCAGCAACGCCAACTGCTCGGGCGTTTCCACACCCTCGGCCACCACTTCCAGGTTTAGGTTGTGGGCCAGGTTGATCATGGCGTGGACCAGCTTGCGGTTTTCCTCGCGCTCTTCCATGCCGCCGACAAAGCTCTTGTCGATTTTCAGCAAGGCAATCGGCAGGCTGTTGAGGTGCACGAACGATGAGAACCCGGTGCCAAAGTCATCCAGGGAAAAACGCACCCCCAGGCGGCCGAGAGCGTCCATGGTCTGCTTGACTAGATCGCTGCGACGCATCACGGCGGTTTCCGTCAGTTCGAATTCCAGCCACTGCGCGTCCACTCCCCGCTCGGCAATCAGCCGGCTAAGGGTCGACAACAATTGGCTGTCCTGGAACTGACGGAACGACAGGTTGACCGCCATGTGCAGCGGCGCAATCCCGCGTTCGCGCAGGTCCTGCATGTCACGCAAGGCCCGGGAAATCACCCAGTAACCCAGCGGCACAATCAAGCCACTCTGCTCGGCCAGGGGCACGAACTCACTGGGCGGCAACAGGCCGCGCTCGCCATGGCGCCAGCGCACCAGGGCCTCCAGGCCGACGATATGCCCGTCGTCCAGGTCCAGCCGTGGCTGGTAATGCAACTCCAGCTCATCACGGCGCAGCGCCCGGCGCAGTTCGCTTTCCAGGTCGGCGAGGCTGCGGGCGTTGCGGTTGATGCGCTCGTTGAAAATATGGAAGGTGCAGCCCTGGGTACTTTTGGCTTGTTGCATGGCGATATGGGCATGCCACATCAGCGGGTCGGCGCCAGCCTTGGCGCGAGCGTGGGCTACCCCCAGGCTGCAACCGATCAGCAGGCTTTCGCCATCTACCCAATAGGGTTCGGCCATGGCTTCGGTGATGCGCTCGGCCATCCACTCGGCGCGTTGGGGCGCCCGGCGGGTGTCGATCAGCAGGGCGAATTCGTCACTGCCCAGGCGCGCCAGTTGATCCCCGGCCTCCAGCTGGCTCTTGAGCCGCGAGACCACTTGCAGAATCAGGCGGTCGCCGGCCTGGTGGCCGAGGGCGTCGTTGGCGTGACGAAAGTTGTCCAGGTCCAGGTGCCCGAGGGCCAGGCCACGTCCTTCGTTTTCAGCCAGGCGTGCGGTCAGCAGGGTCTGAAAGCCCTGGCGATTGGCGATGCCGGTCAGCGGGTCTTGTTCGGCCAGGCGCTGCAAGGTATTTTCCAGCAAGCCGCGCTCGCGGACATGGCGCAGGCACCGGCGCAAGGTATCGATATCCAATGCCGTGCGGACCAACCAGTCGCTGACGCCCAACGGCGCTACCAGCGGCTCCTGTTCCAACAACAACACGCAGGGCAGGCTGCAACGGCCGGGCCCGGGTTGGAGGCTGGGAGTGGTCAACAACACCGCCGTGCGGTCGTCATCGAACAGACTGCTCACAGACTCCCAATTTGGCGAGCTGATCAGCACAGCCCCATCGCCCATCGGCACCAGGCACTCGCGCAACAACGCTGCCCACGCTGGCTCATCGGCCAGTAGCAGCAAACGCAAGGGTTCGACAGGCGTAGACAAGCTAGCTCCCTAGACTCTGCAAAATTTCGTTGGCGGCGGGCATTATGACGTGCCGCCTGGTAATGACAAATGATATTGGTTATCAAATACAGCGCAGTGCGGTTCTAGATCAAACAATAGACTCTAATACCCCGCACATCCTGCGGCAAAGTAACAAAACCGGCAAATTTAGATCGAGTGGTACGTCACACTGTCGTTCAGAGGCAGCAGAATCTCGCCAGCCTGTTAAAATACCTGCCCTTTTGATCAATGACTCCCTGAACTCTGTATGTCCCGACTCAATCCCCGGCAGCAAGAAGCCGTGAACTACGTCGGCGGCCCTCTATTGGTGCTCGCCGGCGCAGGCTCCGGCAAGACCAGCGTGATCACCCGCAAGATCGCGCACCTGATCCAGAACTGCGGCATCCGCGCCCAGTACATCGTCGCCATGACCTTTACCAACAAGGCGGCGCGAGAAATGAAAGAGCGTGTCGGCACCCTGCTCAAGGGTGGCGAAGGCCGCGGCCTCACTGTGTGTACCTTCCACAACCTGGGGCTGAACATCATCCGCAAGGAGCATCTGCGGTTGGGCTACAAGCCGGGCTTCTCGATCTTCGACGAGACCGACGTCAAAGCCCTGATGACCGACATCATGCAGAAGGAATACGCGGGCGACGACGGCGTCGACGAGATCAAGAACATGATCGGCTCGTGGAAAAACGACCTGATCCTGCCGCCCGAAGCCCTGGAAAACGCACGCAACCCCAAGGAACAGACCGCTGCCATCGTCTACACCCATTACCAGCGCACGCTCAAGGCGTTCAACGCGGTGGACTTCGACGACCTGATCCTGATGCCGGTGAAGCTGTTCCAGGAACACGCCGACATCCTCGAAAAATGGCAGAACAAAGTCCGCTATCTGCTGGTGGATGAATATCAGGACACCAACGCCAGCCAGTACCTGCTGGTGAAGCTGCTGATCGGCATCCGCAACCAATTCACCGTGGTGGGCGACGATGACCAGTCGATCTACGCCTGGCGCGGCGCCCGCCCGGAAAACCTGATGCTGCTCAAGGACGACTATCCGTCCCTGAAAGTGGTGATGCTGGAGCAGAACTATCGCTCCACCAGCCGCATCCTGCGCTGCGCCAACGTGCTGATCTCCAACAACCCCCACGAGTTTGAAAAACAACTGTGGAGCGAGATGGGCCACGGCGACGAAATCCGCGTGATCCGCTGCCGCAACGAAGACGCCGAAGCCGAGCGCGTGGCCGTTGAATTGCTGACCTTGCACCTGCGCACCGATCGGCCGTACAGCGACTTTGCCATCCTGTATCGCGGCAACTACCAGGCCAAGCTGATCGAGCTGAAGCTGCAGCACCACCAGATCCCTTATCGTCTGTCCGGCGGCAACAGCTTTTTCGGACGCCAGGAAGTCAAAGACTTGATGGCCTACTTCCGGCTGATCGTAAACCCGGATGACGACAACGCCTTCCTGCGGGTGATCAACGTCCCTCGTCGGGAAATCGGCGCGACCACCCTGGAAAAGCTCGGCAACTACGCCACCGAACGCAAGATATCGATGTACGCCGCCACCGACGAAATCGGTCTGGGCGAGCATCTGGACACCCGCTTCACCGACCGCCTGTCGCGCTTCAAGCGCTTTATGGACAAGGTCCGTGAGCAGTGTTCCGGCGAAGACCCGATCAGCGCCCTGCGCAGCATGGTCATGGACATCGACTATGAGAACTGGCTGCGCACCAACAGCTCCAGCGACAAGGCCGCGGACTACCGCATGGGCAACGTCTGGTTTTTGATTGAAGCACTGAAAAACACCCTGGAAAAAGACGAAGACGGCGAAATGACCGTCGAGGACGCCATCGGCAAGCTGGTCCTGCGAGACATGCTCGAACGTCAGCAGGAAGAGGAAGACGGCGCCGAAGGCGTGCAAATGATGACCTTGCATGCGTCCAAGGGACTGGAATTTCCCTACGTCTTCATCATGGGCATGGAAGAGGAAATCCTCCCCCACCGCTCCAGCATCGAAGCCGACACCATCGAAGAAGAACGGCGCCTGGCCTACGTGGGCATTACCCGCGCCCGTCAGACCCTGGCCTTTACATTTGCCGCCAAGCGCAAGCAGTACGGCGAAATTATCGATTGCGCCCCTAGCCGCTTCCTTGATGAGCTGCCTCCGGACGACCTGGCCTGGGAAGGCAACGACGACACACCGACCGAAGTCAAAGCCGTTCGCGGCAACACCGCTCTGGCGGATATACGCGCAATGTTAAAGCGCTAGAATTGACTACTTTTTAATCTACTTTCGGCGCACAAGACGCCAGTTGAGGAAGCTTTCGTGGAAGCACTACACAAGAAAATTCGCGAAGAAGGCATCGTGCTTTCCGATCATGTACTCAAGGTCGACGCCTTTTTGAACCACCAGATCGACCCGGCCCTGATGAAGCTGATCGGCGACGAATTCGCCGCACGGTTCAAGGATTCGGGCATCACCAAGATCGTCACCATCGAAGCGTCGGGCATTGCCCCAGCGATCATGACAGGCCTGAACCTGGGCGTGCCGGTGATCTTCGCCCGCAAGCAGCAGTCCCTGACTCTCACCGAAAACCTGCTGTCGGCGACGGTGTACTCCTTCACCAAGAAGGTGGAAAGCACCGTGGCGATCTCGCCGCGCCACCTGGCCAGCAGCGACCGCGTGCTGATCATCGATGACTTCCTGGCCAATGGTAAGGCGTCCCAAGCGCTGATCTCAATCATCAAACAGGCCGGCGCGACCGTGGCCGGCTTGGGGATCGTGATCGAGAAGTCGTTCCAGGGTGGCCGTGCGGAACTGGATGCGCAGGGTTACCGGGTTGAATCGCTGGCTCGGGTGCAGTCGTTGGCGGGTGGCGTCGTAACCTTCATCGAATAATCGACGCCCCCACATACTGTAGGAGCGAGCTTGCTCGCTCCTACAGTGACGTCGCCTGAAGCCCTGCCAACAGTAGTCGCTGATACAGTTCCTCTTTCAACCCCTCCGGCTTGGCCAACCCCATCCGCTCCAGATGCAGGGGGAACGCCTTTGGCTCCGGTGCATCCAGCGCCGCCTTGCCCAGCTCCAGAATCTCCGTCAGCTTGAATTTGCTCTTGAGCCAGTTCAACGCCCGCAACAAATCCCGCTCCTCATCAGTGAAATCACTGCCCAACGGATACTCCGGAAATAACCGCGCATGTCGGGCCTGGACTGCCTGCAAACGCTCTGGCGTATTGTTGGCAAAACGCGGGGCCAGCTGGAAATCCTTGGGCAACTTGCCCGCTTTTTGCGCCCGGTCGATCAGGTCGGCCTGGAACCGCGAGTCGGTGATATTCAGCAGCGCCTCAATCACCTTGGCGTCAGTCTGACCACGCAAGTCGGCGATGCCATATTCGGTGATGACAATGTCCCGCAAGTGCCGGGGAATAGTGCAATGGCCATAGTCCCAGACGATGTTGGAGCTGACCTCGCCTGCCGATTCGCGCCAGCTACGCAGGATCAGGATCGAGCGCGCGCCCTCCAGCGCATGGCCTTGGGCGACAAAGTTGTATTGCCCGCCCACACCGCTGAGCACACGGCCATCTTCCAACTGGTCTGCCACACCCGCGCCCATCAGGGTCACGGTAAATGCGCTGTTGATAAACCGCGCATCCAGGCGCTGCAAACGCTTGAGTTGTTCCTGCCCGTACAGCTCGTTGATGTAGCTGATGCGGGTCATGTTGAACTCCAGGCGCTTGCTCTGGGGCAAGTCCCGCAACCGCGCATAAAAACTGCGCGGCCCCAGGAAGAAGCCGCCGTGCACCGAAATACCATCTGGCTGCGCCGCCTCATCCAGGGTGCCGGCATTGGCCTGCTCCTGAGTCGCAACGTCCGGATAGACCTTGCGCCGGACGATGCCCGCATCGGCCAGTACCAGCAAGCCATTGACGAACATTTCGCTGCAACCGTAGAGGCCCCGGGCAAACGGCTCGACCCCACCTTCGCGACTGATCAGCGGCGCCCATTGGTATACGTCCAGGTCGGTGAGCAATAGCCGATAGGCCTCGTTATCCGCCTGGCGCGCCAACAGTGCAGCGGTCAGCGCATCGCCCATGGAGCCGATGCCGATCTGCAAGGTACCGCCGTCACGCACCAGGGTGCTGGCGTGCAGGCCGATAAAGTGATCCTGGAACCCCACCGGCATGTTCGGGGTGGAAAACAGCGTGGTGCTGTCCTTCTCGTCGATCAGGAGATCGAACTGATCCATGCCCAGCTCTGCATCGCCGGGCATGTAGGGCAAGTCGTTGTGGACCTGGCCAACCACCAGGATGGTTTCCCCGGCCGCGCGCCGCTTGGCGATCATCGGCAGCAGGTCGAGGGTAATGTCGGGGTTGCAGCTCAGGCTCAAGCGATCCGGGTGTTCGCTGCTGCTGGCCACCAGTTGCGCCACCACGTTCAAGCCAGCGGCGTTGATGTCGCGGGCGGCATGGCTGTAGTTGCTGCTGACATAGTCCTGTTGGGCCGAAACGCTGTGGAGCAGGCTGCCGGGCTGCAGGAAGAACTGTTGCACATGAATGTTGGCCGGCAGGCTGTCCTTGTGCAGGTCGGCGAGAAAGTCCAGCTCGGGATAGTCACCGAAGACTCGCTCGATAAAGGGCTCGAGGAAGCGCTTTTGCAAACCGTCACCCAAGGTCGGGCGGCCCAGGCTCAGGGCGGTGTAGATCGTCAGTGCGCGATCGGGCAGCTTGGCGATGCGACGGTACAGCGCATTGGCAAACAGATTGGGTTTGCCCAGGCCCAAGGGCATACCCATGTGAATATGCGCTGGCAACCGCGCCAGTACGTCATCGACCGCTTGCTCGATTGAACACAACTGCACCATCGGACTTCTCCCGAACATTCCATGAATTGGGGTTGGACCGAGCTTGCCGGGTCTTTGCTGTAAAGAACAGCCTCGAAAGGTAAATCGCGCTCACAAAAAAGCCGCTCGCAAGCGGCTTTTTTGACGAAGATCGGTTTTTTACAAACCGGACATCTCCTTGATCGCACCCTTGAGGTCGTCATCCGAGCAATCGGAACATGTCCCTTTAGGTGGCATTGCGTTGATGCCGGTGATGGCTTTGGCCAGGATGCCATCAAGGCCGCCCTGATGGTCGGCGCGCTCTTTCCAGGCAGCTTTATCACCGACTTTCGGCGCGCCCAACAGGCCAGTGCCGTGGCAAGCATTACAATGCTTGGCAACGATATCCGCCGGCGTTTTTGCTCCGCCGCCGCCCGCAGCCACAGCAACTTCCATCCCCTTGCATTCTTCGCCCTGAACACAGACCTTCCCGACGGGTTCAAGACGCTTGGCAATATCATCATTGGTCGCAGCTTGAGCGCTGACAGCCCAAAGGGCCAGTACGGTTGCTGGTGCGGCCAGCATTTTCATAATTAGGTTCACGCGTTCACCCTCATGGTGGCTATTCACGCCTGCGGCCACGGTTTCGCAGGCGGCGAAAGTATAACGGTTAGCCCGCCCCACTGAAACAACCCTATTGTCGAAGGGGAGATTCACCACGACGGAATACTGCGTCGGGTATCGCTGCAATACAGGCAGGATGCCTCTTTTCTTAAAAGTTCGCGGGCGTGGCTGCGCTGATTAGTCGCGCCGGCACATCGAACGGATTACGAAAACGGTGTGGCTTGGTGCTTTCAAAGTAGTAGCTGTCGCCGGCTTCGAGCACAAAAGTTTCAAGACCGACCACCAGTTCCAGGCGTCCTTCTACCAGGATTCCGGTTTCCTCGCCCTCGTGGGTGAGCATTTCCTCGCCGGTGTCGGCGCCTGGCGGGTAAATCTCGTTGAGAAACGCAATTGCCCGGCTTGGGTGCGCTCGGCCCACCAGTTTCATGGTCACCGCGCCATCGGAGATGTCGATCAGCTCATTGGCTTTATAGACGATCTGGGTCGGTTTTTCCTGGAGGATCTCCTCGGAAAAGAACTCGACCATGGACATGGGAATGCCTCCCAACACCTTTCGCAAGGAGCTGATGGAAGGGCTGACACTGTTTTTCTCGATCATCGAAATAGTGCTGTTGGTAACGCCCGCGCGCTTGGCAAGCTCTCGCTGGGAAAGACCTTTCAGTTTACGGATGGATTGCAGTCGTTCGCCGACGTCCAATGCTGGAGCCTCCTAGATTCAGGCGTTATTGTAATTGAGCGTTATCATGGCGACAGCGTTCAGTATTTACAACACTTGGACCTAAATCCTGACCCCCTCAGTTCGTCGCCTACGGCTAAACGCCGCAATAGAGCCGTGGCACTCGACGCAGGTTGCAGAAAATCTGATACGGGATGGTGTCAGCAGCAGCAGCGACCTCACTGGCGAGGATGTTTTTGCCCCACAACTCGACGATGGAACCCAGACCGGCTTCAGCTACATCGGTCAGGTCGACACACAGCATGTCCATCGACACGCGACCGAGCAATTGGCTGCGCTGGCCAGCGACCAGCACGGGTGTGCCGGTCGGAGCGTGGCGTGGATAACCGTCTGCATAGCCCATGGCAACCACGCCGATGCGCATCGGCTTCTGAGTCACGAACCTGGCGCCATAGCCCACAGGTTCTCCGGCCGGCAGTTCGCGTACACAAATGACTTTCGATTCCAGGGTCATGACTGGCTGCAAACGCGCATCGATCGCCTGGTCTTCGCCAAACGGCGTGGCGCCATACAGCATGAGGCCCGGGCGAACCCAATCGCTGGAAACGTTCGGCCAGCCCATCACCGATGGCGAGTTGCGCAGGCTGACCTGGGCCGACAAGCCTTGGCTAGCCGCCGTGAATACCGCAACCTGCTCTTCACTGCTCGTACTGTCCAACTCGTCTGCACGGGCGAAATGGCTCATCAACACGATCTTCGCCACTTTGCCGCTGGCCAACAGACGCTGGTAAGCGTCGTGATAGTCCTTGGGATGCAGGCCAACCCGGTGCATGCCCGAGTCCAGCTTCAGCCAGACCGTGAGCGGTTTGCTCAAGGTCGCTTGCTCAATCGCCTCCAACTGCCACAACGAATGCACCACGCACCAGAAATCATGCTCGATGATCAGCGGCAGTTCATCGGCTTCGAAAAAACCTTCCAGCAGCAACACCGGCGCACGAATGCCGGCGGCCCGCAGCTCCAGCGCTTCCTCGATGCAGGCGACGGCAAAGCCATCCGCCTCGGCCTCCAGCGCCTGGGCACAGCGCACGGCGCCATGCCCGTAGGCATCAGCCTTGATCACGGCCAGGGCCTTGGCCCCGCTGATTTCACGAGCCAGTTGGTAGTTGTGGCGCAGGGCTTGAAGGTCGATCAGGGCACGGGCAGGACGCATGGCGGCAGGCTTCTAGGCAGCTAGGGGAAGAAAATCGGCACCGACTGACAGCGTCGGCACCGGGAGAGGGATCAAGTTTTAAGGCAGAGCGGCCACGACCGACAGCTCAACCAGGATTTCCGGTTCGCAGAGCTTCGACTCAACCGTCGCACGGGCCGGGGCAACACCTTTTGGCAGCCACTTGTCCCACACCGCGTTCATGCCGGCGAAATCGGCGTCGATGTCTTTCAGGTAGATCGTCACCGACAGCAACTTGCTTTTGTCGGTACCGGCCAGATCCAGCAAACGCTCAATGTTGGCGAGGGTTTCACGGGTCTGCTGCTCAATCCCGGCACTCATGTTGTCGCCGACTTGCCCTGCCAGGTACACGGTACCGCTGTGGACAACGATCTGGCTCATGCGCTCATTGGTGAGCTGGCGCTGGATTAACATGTTTTGCGGACTCCTGGTGGTGGTTGCCGTAACGGGAAATATCGAGGCCTTCGGCACTGATTTGCGGCGTTTTCTTCGCCATCAAATCGGCCAGCAGACGACCAGAGCCACAGGCCATGGTCCAGCCGAGGGTGCCATGGCCGGTATTCAGGAACAGGTTCTTGAACGGGGTAGCTCCGACAATCGGCGTACCGTCGGGAGTGGTTGGGCGCAGGCCGGTCCAGAATGTGGCTTCGGTCAAATCACCGCCCTGAGGATAAAGGTCGTTGACGATCATCTCCAGGGTTTCACGCCGGCGCGGGTTCAGCGACAGGTCAAAACCGGCAATTTCAGCCATGCCGCCGACGCGGATGCGGTTGTCGAAACGGGTGATCGCCACCTTGTAGGTTTCGTCGAGAATGGTCGAGGTCGGGGCCATTGCCGGGTTGGTGATCGGCACGGTCAGGGAGTAACCCTTGAGCGGATACACCGGAGCCTTAATCCCCAGCGGCTTGAGCAACTGCGGCGAGTAACTGCCCAGGGCCAGCACGTAGCGGTCAGCGGTTTCCAGCTTGCCGTCGATCCAGACGCCGTTGATGCGATCACCAGCCTGGTCCAGGCGCTGAATATCTTGTTCAAAGCGGAACTCGACGCCCAGCTGGATGGCCATTTCCGCCAGGCGGGTGGTGAACATCTGGCAGTCGCCGGTCTGGTCATTGGGCAAACGCAGGGCACCGGCCAGGATATCGGTGACGCCGGCCAGGGCTGGCTCGACGCGGGCGATACCGGCACGGTCCAGCAGCTCGAAAGGCACGCCAGACTCCTTCAAGACGGCGATATCCTTGGCGGCACCATCGAGCTGGGCCTGGGTGCGGAACAATTGCGTGGTACCCAGGCGGCGACCTTCGTAGGCAATGCCGGTTTCGGTGCGCAATTCGTCGAGGCAATCGCGGCTGTACTCAGACAGACGGACCATGCGCTCCTTGTTCACCGCATAACGGTTGGCGGTGCAGTTACGCAGCATCTGCGCCATCCACAGGTATTGATCGATATCGGCGGTGGCCTTGATCGCCAGTGGCGCGTGGCGTTGCAGCAGCCACTTGATGGCCTTGAGCGGCACACCCGGCGCGGCCCACGGCGAGGCGTAGCCAGGTGAGACCTGCCCGGCGTTGGCGAAACTGGTCTCCATGGCAACAGCCGGCTGACGGTCGACCACAACCACCTCGAAACCGGCCCGCGCCAAATAGTAGGCACTGGCCACACCAATGACACCGCTACCCAAGACCAGAACACGCATTTTTATATCCTCATCGCGGCTTGACCGCTGACGTTTATTGTTCAGCACAAAGATGTTCGCAGTATAAAAAGCATTCGCCAGTGCATTTCACTATATAACTGCCTATATTTGGCGAGAATTCTCGGCAAAAACCCTTTTCACGGAGGCGCATCCCCTATGCGTACCAACACCCAGACCAAACGGGAGCTGGACAAGATCGATCGCAACATCCTGCGTATCCTGCAAGCTGACGGGCGAATTTCCTTCACCGAGCTGGGAGAAAAGGTCGGACTGTCGACCACGCCCTGCACCGAGCGGGTTCGGCGCCTGGAGCGTGAAGGGATCATCATGGGCTACAACGCCCGGCTTAATCCCCAGCACTTGAAGGGTAGCCTGCTGGTGTTTGTCGAGATCAGCCTCGACTACAAATCAGGCGATACCTTCGAAGAATTCCGACGAGCCGTGCTGAAACTGCCTCATGTGCTGGAGTGCCACCTGGTGTCGGGGGATTTCGACTACCTGGTAAAGGCGCGGATTTCCGAGATGGCCTCGTACCGCAAACTGCTGGGCGACATCCTGCTCAAACTGCCCCATGTGCGGGAGTCCAAGAGCTATATCGTGATGGAAGAGGTGAAGGAGAGCTTGAGTTTACCCATCCCGGATTGAAGAGCGGACTAAACCAGCACTTGCCGCGTCGTCGCCATGTACTCATGAATCTGCTTCTCCACCCGTGGATGGATCATCTCCACCGGGCCGCGGCCATTGGGGCATGGCAGGGTCGGCGTAGTACCGAACAGTCGGCAGATCAACGGCCGTTCGCCGTATACGGTGCAGCCATTGGGCCCCAGGTGCACGCAGTTCAGTTCGTCCATCGCGGCATCCTGTTCGGCAGCCGTCTTACGGGGCAGACGGGACATTTCCTCGGTTGAGGTGGTCACCGGCCCACAGCAGTCGTGGCAACCCGGGACGCACTCAAACGAGGGAATTTGCTGGCGCAGCGTGCGAATTTTCTGACTGTTACAACTCATCGAAACAGGTACCAAACAGCGAATAGGCCTGAATTCTGCCTTAAAAACCCTCGGTGAGACAGCTTCGTCCGACCGCTGTATCCTGCGTCAAATTTTCCAAACACGGATGCCTCCCATGACAGCCAGTGCCCGGCACACCGCTTCCTACTATGCAGCCAGCAGCTTGCCGCAACCCGATCATCCGGCGCTTGCAGGAGAAGTGGTGGCCGATGTGTGCGTGGTTGGCGGCGGTTTTTCCGGGATAAACACCGCCCTGGAGCTGGCCGAACGAGGCTTGAGCGTGGTGCTGCTGGAAGCGCACAAGATCGGCTGGGGCGCCAGCGGTCGAAATGGCGGGCAGTTGATTCGCGGCGTCGGTCACGGCCTGGATCAGTTTTCCAATGTCATCGGCACCGACGGTGTGCGGCAGATGAAGCTGATGGGCCTGGAAGCCGTGGAGATCGTGCGCCAGCGGGTCGAGCGTTTTCAGATCGACTGCGACCTGACCTGGGGCTACTGCGACCTGGCCAACAAACCCCGCGACCTGGAAGGCCTGAGCGCCGATGCCGACGAACTGCGCAGCCTGGGCTATCGCCATGAGCTGCGCCTGCTGCAAGCCGGTGAGATGCGCAGCGTGGTGGGTTCCGACCGGTATGTCGGCGGGATGATCGACATGGGCTCCGGGCATCTGCATCCGCTTAACCTGGCCCTCGGCGAAGCTACTGTCGCCCAGCAACTGGGGGTGAAGCTGTTCGAACAATCGCAAGTGGTGCGTATCGACTATGGCCCGGAAGTCAAAGTCCACACCGCCCAAGGCTGCGTGCGGGCCAAGACCCTGGTGCTGGGCTGCAATGCCTATCTGAACGACCTCAATGCGCAACTGAGCGGCAAGGTGCTGCCCGCCGGCAGTTACATCATCGCCACCGAACCCTTGAGCGAAGCGCAAGCCGCTGACCTACTGCCGCAGAACATGGCGGTGTGTGACCAGCGGGTAACCGTGGATTACTTCCGGCTATCGGCGGACCGGCGCCTGCTGTTCGGCGGTGCCTGTCACTATTCTGGCCGCGACCCCCAGGACATCGGTGCCTATATGCGGCCGAAGATGCTGCAAGTGTTCCCGCAGCTGGCTGGCGTAAAAATCGATTACCAATGGGGCGGCATGATCGGCATCGGCGCCAACCGTTTGCCGCAGATCGGTCGGCTGGCTGATCAGCCTAACGTGTATTACGCCCAGGCCTACGCCGGCCATGGGCTCAACGCCACCCACTTGGCGGGCAAGCTGTTGGCCGAAGCCATCAGCGGCCAGCAAGGTGGAGGCTTTGATCTGTTTGCCAAGGTGCCGCACATGACCTTCCCCGGCGGCAAGCATTTGCGCTCGCCTCTGCTGGCGCTGGGGATGCTCTGGCACCGGCTCAAAGAGTTGGTGTAACCCTTACCCGCGCCAGAACGGCTTCAATCCTTCCAGACGCGCCTGCCCGGGGCTCAAGCCGATATCGCGCAATTGCTCCGCGGTCAGCTCCAACAGTGCCTTGCGCGTATGCCGACGGCGCCAGAAAAGGGCCCAGCGGCTGAGGAAGGAAGGTGCATTACGGCGGATGCACACGCCCGTCGCCCGCTCCTGCCCCGCTGCCAGTTCCTGACTGCGTAGCGCCAGCCGTACATCGCTCAAGCCGTTCATTTTGCTGCCCCTCATCTACCTGTTGCCATGAGTGCCCATGATGAGTCGAGCGTCGAAATCAATACAGATCCAAACAGGCGGTATTAAATCCATACAGATACTGCCTATCTTTGACTGAATCGTGTATTTTCGCTTCATCTGTACTGGTTAACCGGGAACAAACGTCATGACCCTCTATGTAAACCTCGCCGAACTGCTGGGCACTCGCATCGAACAGGGCTTCTACCGCCCCGGCGACCGGCTGCCCTCGGTACGGGCCTTGAGTGTCGAACATGGGGTCAGCCTGAGCACTGTGCAGCAGGCCTATCGGCTGCTGGAAGACAACGGCCTGGCGATGCCAAAGCCTAAATCCGGTTACTTCGTGCCCGTGGGTCGAGAGCTGCCGGCATTGCCAGCGGTGGGCCGACCGGCCCAGCGCCCGGTGGAAATATCTCAGTGGGACCAAGTGCTGGAACTGATCCGCGCCGTCCCGCGCAAAGACGTCATACAGATGGGCCGGGGCATGCCGGATGTCCTGTCACCCACCATGAAACCTCTGCTGCGCAGCCTGGCGCAGGTCAGCCGCCGACAGGACATGCCCGGCCTGTATTACGACAACATCTACGGCTACCTGGAGCTGCGCGAGCAGATTGCCCGCTTGCTGCTGGACTCCGGCTGCCAACTGAACGCCCAGGACCTGGTGATCACCACTGGCTGCCATGAGGCGCTGTCCACCAGCATCCGCGCCATTTGCGAGCCTGGCGATATCGTTGCAGTTGACTCGCCGAGCTTCCACGGTGCCATGCAGACTCTCAAGGGCGCGGGCATGAAAGCCCTGGAAATCCCTACCGACCCGTTGACCGGCATCAGCCTCGAAGCCCTGGAGCTGGCGTTGGAGCAGTGGCCGATCAAGGCCATACAGTTGACGCCCAACTGCAACAACCCGCTGGGCTACATCATGCCGGAGTCACGCAAACGGGCGCTGTTGACACTGGCCCAGCGCTTTGACGTGGCGATCATTGAGGACGATGTATATGGCGAACTGGCCTACAGCTACCCGCGACCGAGAACCATCAAATCCTTCGACGACGATGGCCGCGTCCTGCTGTGCAGTTCCTTCTCGAAAACCTTGGCGCCGGGCCTGCGGATCGGCTGGGTAGCGCCGGGCCGTTATCTGGAACGGGTGCTGCACATGAAATACATCAGCACCGGCTCCACCGCCACCCAACCGCAGATCGCCATTGCCGAATTTCTCAAAAATGGGCATTTCGAACCTCATTTGCGGCGGATGCGCACTCAATACCAACGTAATCGCGACCTGATGCTCGACTGGGTCAGCCGCTACTTCCCGACCGGCACCCGCGCCAGCCGCCCCCAAGGCAGCTTCCTGTTGTGGGTGGAGTTGCCGGAGGGGTTCGACACCCTAAAGCTCAATCGGGCGCTGATCGACCAAGGCGTGCAGATTGCTGTGGGAAGTATCTTTTCCGCCTCAGGCAAATACCGTAACTGCCTGCGGATGAACTACGCTGCCAAGCCAACGCCGCAGATTGAAGAGGCGGTGCGCAAGGTCGGTGCGGCGGCCATCAAGTTGCTGGCCGAAACGGAGCAAGGCCTGGACTGACCTTTCGCGGAAAATTACCGTCATATGGCGATAACCGCCCTGATTCGGAACCCACACCCTTGATGAGCCAACGGCTTTTAGCGCTTTTCCTGCTGGGATTCCTGGGCGTGGCCGGTTGCGCCACCGTGAATGTGCCGCGTACACCCAGCCAAGCCATGCCAGCGATGGGCTCCTCCTTCGGCCGCTCGATCCAGGCCCAGGCCGCGCCGTACCAGGGCCGCTCTGGATTTCGCCTGCTGCCCAACAGCAGCGAAGCGTTCATGGCCCGCGCCGAACTAATCCGCAACGCCCAGACCAGCATCGACCTGCAGTACTACATCGTTCATGACGGCATCAGCACGCGGATGCTGGTGGAGGAACTGCTCAAGGCCGCTGACCGTGGCGTGCGGGTGCGTATCCTGCTGGATGACACCACCAGCGATGGCCTGGACGAGATCATCGCCACCCTCGCCGCCCACCCGCAAATCCAGATTCGCCTGTTCAACCCGCTGCACCTGGGCCGCAGCACCGGCGTGACCCGGGCCATGGGCCGGCTGTTCAACCTGTCGCTGCAACACCGGCGCATGCACAACAAGCTGTGGCTGGCGGACAACAGCGTGGCCATCGTCGGTGGACGCAACTTGGGGGATGAGTATTTCGATGCCGAACCCAACCTGAACTTCACCGATATCGACATGCTCAGCGTCGGGCCGGTGGCCGAGCAACTTGGCCACAGCTTCGATCAGTATTGGAACAGCGCCCTGAGCAAACCGATTGACGAATTCATCTCCACTGCGCCTTCCTCACGCGACCTGGCCGCCGCCCGCTTGCGCCTGGAAGAATCCCTGGCCGAGTCCCGCCAGCAAAACCACGCACTCTATCGCCGCCTGATGGCCTACAAAACCCAACCGCGCATGAACATCTGGCGCCGCGAGCTGATCTGGGCATGGAACCAGGCTTTATGGGATGCGCCGAGCAAAGTCCTGGCCAAGGCCGATCCCGATCCACGGCTGCTGCTGACCACGCAACTGGCACCGGAACTGGAAGGCGTCAGTCACGAACTGATGATGATTTCAGCCTACTTCGTGCCCGGCCAGCCTGGTTTGCTGTACCTGACCGGCCGGGCCGACGCGGGTGTATCGGTAAGCCTGCTGACCAACGCCCTGGAAGCCACCGACGTGCCAGCGGTGCACGGTGGCTACGCGCCCTACCGCAAGGCCTTGCTGGAGCATGGAGTGAAGCTGTACGAGCTGCGCCGTCAACCGGGAGGAGGCGGCGGCAGTGGCCCGCATCTGTTGCGCAGCGGCTCATTCCACGGCTCGGATTCCAGCCTGCACAGCAAGGCGATCATCTTTGACCGGAAAAAATCGTTTATCGGCTCCTTCAACTTCGACCCGCGTTCAGTGCTGTGGAACACCGAAGTCGGCGTGTTAGTGGACAGCCCGGAGCTGGCCGAACACGTGCGCAACCTGGCGCTGGAAGGCATGGCGCCAGCTTTGAGTTATCAAGCCAAGCTGCAGGATGGGCAGGTGGTGTGGGTGACGGAAGACAACGGTCAGCTGCATACACTGCCCCGTGAGCCGGGGAGCTGGTGGCGCAGGTTCAATGCCTGGTTCGCGACTACTGTTGGCCTGGAGCGCATGCTGTAGGAGCGAGCTTGCTCGCGAAAAACCCGAGAGCGCCGCGTTCGTTCAGGCAGCAAACGTTATCGTTGACGACCATCGCGAGCAAGCTTGCTCCTACACGGACTGTGTAGCGCCAAATGCGCCTTGGCGCAGCAGCAAAATCACCAGCCCAAACGCCCCCGCCGCCATCAGCAATGGCAGCGAATGCCCGCTAATCCACTGGCTGCCTGCGCCGGCCACCAGTGGCCCGATCAAGCAGCCGATCCCCCACAACTGCGCGATATGGGCATTGGCGCGCACCAGCGCATCGTCGCGGTAGCGCTCGCCGATCAGGATCAACGATAAGGTGAACAGGCCACCAGCACTGGCACCAAACAGCACCCACACCGGCCAGATCAGCAACGTATCCAGCAGCAGCGGAATCGCCAGGCTCGACACCAGCAACAGCAGTGCGCAGCCCATAAACAGGGTGCGCCGGGGCAGGTAATCGGCCAGCGCACCAATCGGCAATTGCAGCAGTGCATCGCCCACTACCACCGTACTGACCATGGCCAGGGCAATCTCGGCCGTGAAACCTTGTTGCAGGCAATACACCGGTAGCAGCGTAAGAATCATCGCCTCGAAGGCAGCGAACAAGGCCACCGCCCAGGCAATCGCCGGCAAGCCCTGGCAGAAGCGCAGTAAGTCGCCCAAGGTCACACTGAGGGATTCGGCGGTCGGCGCCCCTGATCGACCCAAAAGCACTATCGGTGAGAAGGTCAGCAAGCCCACGCCGACCCAGAAGCCAATGTCGTTATCCGTGCCCAGCGCGCCCAGCAACAGCGGCCCCGACAGCTGGCTCAGGGCATAGCTGCAGCCATAAAGCGCCACCAGCCGCCCTCGCCATTGCTCCACCACCAGTTGGTTGATCCAACTTTCGCCGAGGATGAACACAATGGTCAGGATCACCCCGATCATCAGGCGCAGCACCAGCCACACCGGGTAGCTGGGCAATACCGCCAGCAAGCCGATGGAAATCGCACCGGCCCACAGACACAGACGCATCAGATTCGCCGTGCCCAACCGCGAGGCCAGACCACTGGACACCTTGGCCCCCAACAACACACCGAAGGCCGGCATCGCCGCCATGACACCGATAGCAAAGCTGCCGTAGCCCCAGCTTTCCAGGCGCAGGGACACCAGCGGCATGCTCATGCCCAGGGCGAGGCCGACGCTCAACACCGAGGCCAGGACGGCGAAGTAAGTCGCCCAACGCATTTCCATGCTCCTGTGGATAATTATTTTTCAGACCGTAAACGAACTGTAGGAGCGAGCTTGCTCGCGAAAAACCTGAGAGCGCTGCATGCATTCAGCATGCCCGCGTCATCGTTCAAGTCCATCGCGAGCAAGCTCGCTCCTACAGGGGATCGCCGGGGTTACTTACAACTTGATCCAGGTCGATTTCAGTTCGGTGTACTTGTCGAACGCGTGCAGCGACTTGTCGCGGCCGTTGCCCGATTGCTTGAAGCCACCAAATGGCGCGGTCATATCCCCGCCATCGTACTGGTTGACCCATACGCTACCGGCACGCAGTGCCTTGGCGGTCAGGTGCGCCTTGGAGATGTTGGCAGTCCACACCGCAGCGGCCAGGCCGTACGGGGTGTCGTTGGCGATCTCGATGGCTTCTTCAGCGCTGTCGAAGGTAATGACCGACAGCACCGGGCCGAAGATTTCTTCCTGGGCGATTTTCATCGCGTTGTTCACACCGTCGAAAATCGTTGGCTCAACGTAGGTGCCGCCGGTTTCCTGCAGGATGCGCTTGCCACCGGCCACCAGCTTGGCGCCATCGGCATGCCCGGACTCGATGTACGACAGCACGGTGTTCATCTGCTGGGTATCCACCAGCGCGCCGACGTTGGTCGCAGGGTCCAGTGGGTTGCCCGGCTTCCAGCCCTTGAGCGCTTCAATCACCAGCGGCAGGAAGGTGTCCTTGATCGAGCGTTCTACCAGCAAGCGGGAACCTGCAGTGCAGACTTCGCCCTGGTTGAAGGCAATGGCGCCAGCGGCGGATTCGGCAGCGGCTTGCAGGTCCGGGGCATCGGCAAACACGATGTTCGGGCTCTTGCCGCCGGCTTCCAGCCACACGCGTTTCATGTTCGATTCGCCGGAGTAGATCAGCAGTTGCTTGGCGATCTTGGTGGAACCGGTGAACACCAGGGTATCGACGTCCATGTGCAGCGCCAAAGCCTTGCCCACCGTGTGGCCGTAGCCCGGCAGCACGTTGAGCACGCCTTTGGGGATACCGGCTTCGACGGCCAGGGCGGCGATGCGGATGGCGGTCAGCGGCGATTTTTCGGACGGTTTGAGGATCACCGAGTTACCGGTGGACAGCGCCGGCCCCAGCTTCCAGCAGGCCATCATCAGTGGGAAGTTCCACGGCACGATGGCACCGACCACCCCGATCGGCTCACGGGTCACCAGGCCCAGTTGGTCATGGGGCGTGGCAGCAACTTCGTCGTAAATCTTGTCGATGGCTTCGCCGCTCCAGCTCAGGGCTTGCGCCGCGCCAGGGACGTCGATGCCCAGGGAATCGCTGATCGGCTTGCCCATGTCCAGGGTTTCCAGCAGCGCCAGCTCCTCGGCATTGGCCTTGAGCAGTGCTGCGAAACGGATCATGGTAGTTTTACGCTTGCTTGGCGCCAGGCGCGACCAGACGCCAGAATTGAAGGTGGCGCGGGCGTTTTCAACGGCGCGCTGGGCGTCGGCGACGTCACAGCTGGCGACGGTGGTCAGCAGGCGGCCATCGATCGGGCTGATGCACTCGAAGGTCTCGCTGGAGACGGCATCGGTGTATTCGCCATTGATGTAAGCGCGGCCTTCGATCTTCAGATCCTTGGCGCGTTGTTCCCAGTCGGCACGGGTCAGGGTGGTCATGCGAGTGTCCTCCTCTTATTGAATACAAGGGCCCGGCATGGTGCTCGGGTACCTTTGAAGAATGCTTGCCCGGCCAGCCAGCTGTTCGGCTCAAGGCACCCACCACCCTAAACCAGCCGCCGGGGATGTTTCAATATATTTGACACAACAGCGGTAAACACCCTTGCGATGTTCATTTTAATAAACATAGACTTTGAGTCCTCCATCCGCAGGCCAGACGGGATACGCACATGAACATTCAGAATATCGTCGACTTCAGCCAGGCCAAGACCGAGCCCGAGCGCTATCGCCCGGCCGCGGAAAAAATCCTCAAGGGCGATCCCGAGCAAACCGTCTACAACCACTACAACAGCCCATGCGGCCAGATGAACGCTGGGGTCTGGGAAGGTGACGTTGGGCAATGGAAGGTCAACTACAGCGAACATGAATACTGCGAAATCGTACAAGGTGTTTCCGTGCTGCGAGATGTCGACGGCAACGCCAAGACCCTGCGCGCCGGTGATCGCTTCGTGATTCCGGCAGGTTTTATCGGCACCTGGGAAGTGCTGGAGGCGTGCCGCAAGATCTATGTAGTGTTTGAACAAAAGGCCTGATTTATCTACCTTCCTGACATACACCTTCTACGAGATTTTGTTGCGATGCCTTAAGTCCAAGGCAAAGCGGCAGGGGCCTTTTTACTGCGGCTGCGCAGCGAGGGCTTTTCGAGCGCAAAAAAAAGCCCGCATCGTGAGATGCGGGCTTTTTTTCAGAAAGAAAACCAATTACTTGATTTTGCCTTCTTTGTAGATCACGTGCTTGCGAACGCGCGGGTCGAACATTTTCTTTTCGAGCTTGTCCGGGGTAGTACGCTTGTTCTTGTCGGTAGTGTAGAAGTGACCAGTACCGGCGCTAGAGATCATTCGAATCAATTCACGCATGATAGAGCTCCTTAAATCTTGCCAGCGCGGCGGATTTCGGCCAGCACGACAGTGATGCCACGCTTGTCGATGATGCGCATGCCTTTGGCAGATACGCGCAGACGAACAAAACGTTTCTCTTCTTCAACCCAGAAGCGGTGATGCTGCAGGTTAGGCAGGAAACGACGACGGGTTTTGTTATTTGCGTGGGAAATGTTATTCCCAGTCACCGGACCCTTACCGGTAACTTGACAGACTCTCGACATGCCTCAGCCCTCTAAAACCACATGCCCAACCCGGCATGGGTTGGCCGCTTAATCTCTCAGTCATTTGGCGCCAGGCGCCGCGTTTCTTTAGGGTCTTACCGGCTACACCTACTAGCGAAGGAACCGGGCCCCTAGAAAAGAGCGCTGCTTTATACCAGAAAGACCCAAGTGCAACAACAGTCCGTGTATTTTTACCGGTGTAAATCTCGCCCACAAACGCCTGAACCGTTGCCAGGGTGGGCCGCTGCACGAGTGAACCGCTCGTCGCACAGAATGATTTACAGCGATTGCGCACACCGTAAGATGTCCGGCAAAACGACCTGAGACGCCATCAAAACAGCATTTGAGGCAAAAGCACAGGCAAAAATGGGCTAGTCATTTATCAATCAGCCCACTACGGTAGGACTTTTCCAGACTGCACTCGCAGATGGGCCTTCGATCTGCAAAGGAAACCGACCATGCGCCTCGCTGCCCTGCCGCTATTGCTAGCCCCGCTTTTTCTTGCGCCACAGGCCTTTGCAGCCACCACCTTGAGCGTCTGTACCGAGGCCAGCCCCGAAGGGTTCGACGTGGTGCAATACAACTCGCTGACCACCACCAACGCCTCGGCAGACGTGCTGATGAATCGCCTGGTGGACTTCGACGCCGCCAGCGGTACGCTGATTCCCAGCCTGGCCGACAGCTGGGACGTCTCGCCTGACGGCCTGACCTACACCTTCAAACTGCACCCAAGCGTTAAATTCCACCGCACCGCGTATTTCAACCCAAGTCGAACCTTGACCGCTGAAGACGTGCGCTTCAGCTTCGAGCGCATGCTCGATCCAGCCAATCCGTGGCACAAGATCGCCCAGAGCGGTTTCCCTCATGCGCAATCCCTGCAACTGCCAGCGCTGATCAAGAAAATCGACGCTCTGGACCCACTGACCGTGCGCTTTACGCTGGACCATGCCGATTCAACGTTCCTGGCCGCACTGAGTATGGGTTTTGCCTCGATATACCCGGCTGAATACGCCGGTAAATTGCTCAAGGCTGGCACCCCGGAAAAGCTCAACAGCCAACCGATCGGTACCGGACCGTTCATTTTCGGGCGCTTCCAGAAAGACGCATCTATCCGCTACAAGGCCAACCCGGAGTACTTCGCCGGCAAACCTGCTGTGGATAACTTGATCTTTGCCATCACCCCGGACGCCAACGTCAGGCTGCAAAAGCTGCGGCGCAACGAGTGCCAGATCGCCCTGTCGCCCAAGCCACTGGATATTGGTGCTGCCCAGCAGGACGCCGCACTCAAGGTGGAAAAAACCGCCGCCTTTATGACCGCCTTCGTCGCTATCAACAGCCAGCATCCGCCTCTGGACAAGCCAGAAGTACGTCAGGCGATCAACTTGGCTTTCGACAAGGCCAGCTACCTCAAAGCGGTAT
The DNA here is from genome assembly GCF_055407105.1 of Pseudomonas sp. C321. Lineage (NCBI taxonomy): Bacteria > Pseudomonadati > Pseudomonadota > Gammaproteobacteria > Pseudomonadales > Pseudomonadaceae > Pseudomonas > Pseudomonas sp. C321. The sequence goes on from NZ_JBUZRB010000002.1 coordinate 444,651, forward strand.
TCGAAGACACTGCCGAAGCCGCTAATGGCCCTTTCCCACCCAATACCTGGAGCTACGCCAAGGAGTTACCAGGCTATCCCCAGGACGTCGCCAAGGCCAAGGTGCTGCTCGAAAGAGCCGGCCTCAAGGACGGTTTCAAAACCACTATCTGGACCCGACCTTCAGGCAGCTTGCTCAATCCCAACCCAAGCCTGGGCGCTCAGTTGTTGCAAGCGGACCTGGCTAAAGTTGGCATCCAGGCCGAAATACGCGTAATCGAGTGGGGCGAACTGATCCGCCGCGCGAAGGCCGGCGAACACGACTTGCTGTTCATGGGCTGGGCGGGCGACAACGGCGACCCGGATAACTTCCTGACCCCGCAATTCTCCTGCGCGGCGGTGAAATCCGGCACCAACTTCGCCCGTTATTGCGACCCTGCACTGGACAAGCTGATCAGCGCCGGCAAGACCACCAGCGAGCAAGGAGTGCGCAGCAAGCTGTATCAACAGGCACAGGCGCAGATCCAGCAACAGGCACTGTGGCTGCCCCTGGCACACCCCACGGCCTTTGCCCTGACGCGCAAAAATGTCGAGGGGTATCAGGTCAGCCCGTTCGGGCGTCAGGATTACTCGCGGGTGAGCGTCAAGCCATAAGCTGCAAGCTAACTTGAGGCTTGCAGCTTGCCCCTTGCAGCTGCCTTTCTACATCCACCCGTACTCGGCCATGGACAACGGATCCCCGTCGCCAACAATGATGTGGTCCAGTACTCGCACGTCGACCAACTCCAGGGTTTTTTGCAAAAGCTTCGTCAGCTTGCGGTCGGCAATGCTTGGCTCGGCGCTCCCGGAAGGATGGTTGTGACACAGGATCAGCGCAGCCGCGTTATAGGCCAGGGCACGCTTGACCACTTGCCTTGGGTACACCGTGGCATTGTCGATGGTGCCTTGAAACAACTTCTCGAAACCCAACACCCGATGCCTTGAATCGAGAAAAAGGCAGCCAAATACCTCGTGGGGTTCATGGCGCAACAGCGCCTTGAGGTAATCGCGCACTGCCATTGGGCTTTCCAACGCCGAATCGTGACGCAGCCGCTCGGCCAGATGGCGCTGGGCCATTTCCAGCACGGCCTGGAGCTGGGCGAACTTCGCCGGGCCCAGCCCCAGGTGCTGGCTGAATTGCGCCTGTTTGGCCTCCAGCAGAGCACGCAAACTGCCGAACTGCTTCAGCAGATGACGCGCCAGATCCACCGCACTTTTGCCCGCCACCCCGGTGCGCAGAAAAATCGCCAACAATTCGGCATCGGAAAGATTTGCCGCACCCAACTCCAAAAGTTTCTCCCGCGGGCGCTCCGCCGCGGGCCAATCGCGAATACTCATAGCACCTCCGTGTGCATGTGCGCCGCTGTTGCGTGGCGGTCGCTGTGTTATCTTAGCCCATCTTTTTGCGTGCGATTTCACCTGGGGAGGGGGCATCGCAACGCCATCACTGAACTGGAAAGGCAAGCCAATGCAGCGTCTGTATCGGAAACGCATCGTTCTCGGCGTCGGCGGCGGCATTGCCGCCTACAAGAGCGCAGAACTGGTTCGCCGGCTTCTGGACCAAGGCGCCGAAGTGCGCGTGGTCATGACCCGTGGCGGTAGCGAGTTCATCACCCCGTTGACCATGCAGGCCCTGTCCGGGCACCCGGTTCACCTGGACCTGCTGGACCCGGCGGCGGAAGCCGCCATGGGCCATATCGAACTGGCCAAGTGGGCCGACCTGGTGCTGATCGCACCCGCCACCGCCGACCTGATCGCCCGCCTGGCACAGGGCATTGCCAATGACTTGCTGACCACTCTGGTGCTGGCCACCGACGCTACCGTCGCCATAGCTCCCGCGATGAACCAGGCCATGTGGCACGACCCAGCCACCCAAGCCAACACCCAACTGCTGCAAAGCCGTGGCCTCAAGGTCTTCGGCCCGGCATCCGGCAGCCAGGCCTGCGGCGACGTGGGCATGGGCCGTATGCTCGAAGCCACTGACCTGGCGCTGTGTGCCGCCGAGTGTTTCCAGCACTTGGCCCTGACCGGCAAGCACGTGCTGATCACCGCAGGTCCGACCCAGGAAAACATCGACCCGGTGCGCTACATCACCAACCACAGCTCCGGGAAAATGGGCTTTGCCCTGGCTGAAGCAGCGGTAGAAGCCGGCGCCCGCGTCACCTTGATCACCGGCCCCGTGCACTTGCCAACGCCTGACCGTGTCACCCGCATCGACGTGGTCAGCGCCCGTGACATGCTCGCGGCCTGCGAAGCGGCAATCCCTTGCGACCTGTTTATCGCCTCGGCAGCGGTCGCGGACTACCGCCCGGAAGTCATTGCTCCACAAAAACTCAAGAAAGACCCTACGAGCGGCGACGGCCTGCTCCTGCAAATGGTCCGCAACCCGGATATTCTGGCAACCATCGCCACTCGCCCGGATCGCCCGTTCAGTGTCGGCTTCGCCGCCGAAACCGAGCACCTGCTGGACTATGCCGCTCGCAAATTGAAAGACAAAAACCTCGATTTGATCGTTGCCAATGATGTCGCCAACCCGAGCATCGGCTTCAACAGCGAGGAAAACGCCTGCAGCGTGATCGACCGCGAACTGCACGCCACCCTTTTCGCCCAGACCAGCAAAGGCAAGATTGCCCGCCAACTGATCTCTTTTATCGCCCAACGGCTGAACCAGGTTTAATTTCCATGCACGCTTTGCAAGCCAAGATCCTCGACCCCCGCATCGGCAACGAATTCCCGCTGCCGGCCTACGCCACACCGGGCTCCGCCGGCCTCGACCTACGCGCCATGCTCAAGCAGGACACCGTTCTTGAGCCTGGCCAGACCCTACTGATCCCTACCGGCCTGTCGATTTATGTGGGCGATCCCGGCTTGGCTGCACTGATCCTGCCGCGCTCCGGCCTGGGCCACAAACACGGCATCGTCCTCGGTAACCTGGTGGGCCTGATCGACTCGGACTATCAGGGCGAACTGATGGTGTCTTGCTGGAATCGTGGCCAGACTGCTTTCAACATCGCGGTCGGCGAGCGCATTGCCCAGTTGGTGCTGGTTCCGGTCGTGCAGGCACACTTTGAACTGGTTGAAGAGTTCGACGAAACCCAACGCGGCGCAGGTGGTTTCGGGCATTCCGGCAACCACTGACCACGCTGATCCAGGCCGGGCACCCTGCCCGGCCCGCAGCCAACGCATGGCTTTCAGGATGAATAATGCGCAGCGCCTATCAAGAAGATTTGCCTTGTGAAATCAAGGTATTAAGCAGTAAGGGAAGTGGTTCTGCGGCGCAGGTGGCACTTTTGCACCACGAACTCTATGCCAAAAATGCCGTCATACCCTTCAGTCTGAGCCTGCCGGTCAGCAACATTTAGGCCTGTCCAGCCCCGTATCGATGGAGTTTCCCAGTGATGAGCAACGCAGCCCACGTCGCACCGACATTTCCCGACAGCATCTTCCGCGCCTACGACATCCGTGGCGTCGTGCCCAAGACCCTGACCGCCGAAACCGCCTACTGGATCGGCCGCGCCATTGGCTCCCAGAGCCTGGCCCAGGGCGAGCCCAACGTTTGCGTGGGGCGTGACGGGCGCCTGTCCGGCCCTGAGCTGGTGGAGCGACTGATCCAGGGCGTGGCCGACAGCGGCTGCCATGTCAGCGATGTCGGCCTGGTGCCAACCCCGGCGCTGTACTACGCCGCCAATGTGCTGGCTGGCAAGTCGGGCGTGATGCTCACCGGCAGCCACAACCCGTCGGACTACAACGGCTTCAAGATCGTGATTGCCGGCGACACCCTGGCCAACGAACAGATCCAGGCCCTGCACACCCGCCTCAAGACCAACAACCTGACCAGCGGCAAGGGCAGTATCACCAAGGTCGATATTCTTCAGCGCTACTCGGACGAAATCACCCGCGACATCAAGCTCGACCGACGCCTCAAAGTGGTGGTGGACTGCGGCAACGGTGCAGCTGGCGTGATCGCCCCGCAACTGCTCGAAGCCCTGAACTGCGAAATAATCCCGCTGTTCTGCGACGTCGATGGCAGTTTCCCCAACCATCACCCGGACCCGGGCAAACCTGAAAACCTGGTGGACTTGATCGCCAAGGTCAAGGAAACCGGTGCTGACCTGGGCCTGGCGTTCGATGGCGACGGCGACCGCGTTGGCGTGGTGACCAACACCGGCAATATTGTGTTCCCGGACCGCTTGCTGATGCTGTTCGCCCGCGACGTGGTGGCACGCAATCCTGGCGCCGAGATCATCTTCGACGTCAAATGCACCCGCCGCCTGACACCGCTGATCAAGGAATACGGTGGTCGCCCGCTAATGTGGAAGACCGGTCATTCGTTGATCAAAAAGAAAATGAAGGAAACCGGCGCCCTGTTGGCTGGCGAAATGAGCGGGCACGTGTTCTTCAAGGAGCGCTGGTTCGGCTTTGACGACGGCATTTACAGCGCCGCGCGCCTGCTGGAGATCCTCAGTAAGGAGAAATCCACTGCCGAAGACCTGTTTGCGACCTTCCCGGACGATATTTCTACGCCGGAAATCAATATCCATGTGACCGAAGAGAGCAAATTCAGCATCATTGACGCACTGCACGATGCGCAATGGGGCGAAGGCGCCAACCTGACCACCATTGATGGCGTGCGAGTCGATTACGCCAAAGGCTGGGGCCTGGTTCGCGCGTCCAACACCACCCCGGTGCTGGTGCTGCGTTTCGAGGCGGATACCGAGGCTGAGTTGCAGCGCATCAAGGATGTGTTCCACGCCCAGTTGAAACGTGTTGCCCCTGATCTCCAACTACCGTTCTGATTTTTTTGCCCCGGAGCCCTGAATGACCCTCGAACGCGAAGCCGCCGCCAACACCGCCAAGGTCCTTTCCGAAGCGTTGCCTTACATTCGACGCTACGTCGGCAAGACGTTGGTGATCAAGTACGGCGGCAATGCCATGGAAAGCGAAGAGCTGAAAACCGGCTTTGCCCGCGACATCGTGTTGATGAAAGCCGTCGGGATCAACCCGGTGGTAGTTCACGGTGGCGGCCCGCAAATCGGCGACCTGCTCAAGCGCCTGTCCATCGAGAGTCACTTCATCGATGGCATGCGCGTGACTGACTCGCAGACCATGGACGTGGTGGAGATGGTTCTCGGCGGCCAGGTGAACAAGGACATCGTCAACCTGATCAACCGTCACGGCGGCAGCGCAATCGGCCTGACCGGCAAGGACGCCGAGCTGATCCGGGCGAAAAAGCTCACCGTCACCCGCCAGACGCCGGAAATGACCCAGCCGGAAATCATCGATATCGGCCAAGTGGGTGAAGTGATCGGGATCAATACCGACCTGCTGAACCTGCTGGTCAAGAGCGACTTCATCCCGGTGATCGCGCCGATTGGCGTGGGTGCCAACGGCGAGTCCTACAACATCAACGCCGACCTGGTGGCCGGCAAGGTGGCCGAGGCGCTGAAGGCCGAGAAGCTGATGCTGCTGACCAACATCGCCGGCTTGATGGACAAGTCGGGAGCGGTCCTGACCGGCTTGACCACCCAACAGGTGGACGACCTGATCGCCGACGGCACCATCTACGGCGGCATGCTGCCGAAGATTCGTTGCGCGCTGGAAGCGGTGCAAGGCGGCGTCGGCAGCTCGCTGATTCTCGATGGCCGGGTTCCAAACGCGATTTTGCTGGAAATCTTCACCGACACCGGTGTGGGTACGCTGATCAGTAATCGCAAGCGCCCTTAAACAGCGCTGAAACAAAAAGACCCCGCTCAACCTTGTTGGGCGGGGTCTTTTTTATTGCCCGGGGAAAATCAGACGCCGAACTGCTCGCGATACGCCTGCACTGCCGGCAAATGCTGCTTGAGCTGCGGATCATCTGCCAGGAACTGCAACACCTGATTCAGCGACACGATGCTGACTACTGGAATCGCGAAGTCACGCTCCACTTCCTGGATCGCCGACAACTCACCGTTGCCTCGCTCCTGGCGGTTCAAGGCGATCAACACCCCGGCGGCCTTGGCGCCATCCTGGGATGCGATGATCTGCATCACTTCACGAATCGCCGTACCAGCGGTGATCACGTCATCGATAATCAGCACATCGCCAGTCAGCGGAGCACCTACGAGACTGCCACCTTCACCATGGGCCTTGGCTTCCTTACGGTTGAAGCACCACGGCAAATCCCGGCCGTGATGTTCAGCCAGGGCCACAGCGGTCGCGGCGGCCAGCGGGATGCCTTTGTAGGCCGGACCGAACAGCACGTCGAAGGAAATACCGCTTTCCACGATGGCCGCCGCATAGAAACGACCCAACTGCGCCAGGGCAGAACCCGAGTTGAACAGGCCCGCGTTGAAGAAGTACGGGCTGGTGCGCCCGGACTTGAGGGTGAACTCACCGAAGCGCAAAACACCGCGATCGATGGCAAAACGAATGAAATCGCGTTGATACGCCTGCATGAAAAAAGCCTCAGATACCACGGATTTAGCTAATTAGGTAGACGGCGTGTATCATACACGCACGCGATTTTTGGGGCCATTTATGCGGATCATCAGTGTGAACGTCAATGGTATTCAGGCTGCAGTCGAGCGTGGTTTGCTCAGTTGGCTGCAAGCCCAGAATGCCGACGTCATCTGCCTGCAGGACACCCGCGCCTCCGCCTTTGAACTGGACGACCCAGCCTTCCAACTGGATGGCTACTTCCTTTATGCCTGTGATGCCGAAGTTCCCGCCCAAGGTGGCGTGGCTTTGTATTCGCGGTTGCAACCCAAGGCGGTCATCAGCGGCCTCGGCTTCGAGACAGCCGACCGCTACGGGCGCTACCTGCAAGCCGATTTCGACAAGGTCAGCATCGCGACCTTGCTGCTTCCATCAGGGCAGAACGGCGATGAAGACTTGAACCAGAAGTTCAAGCTAATGGACGATTTCGCCCGTTATCTGGATAAACAGCGACGCAAACGTCGCGAGTACATTTACTGTGGCTCGCTGTACGTGGCGCAACAAAAGCTGGATATCAAGAACTGGCGCGACAGCCAGCAATCCCCGGGATTCCTGGCGCCGGAACGGGCCTGGATGGACGAGATTGTCGGCAACATGGGCTATGTTGATGCCCTGCGCGAAGTCAGCCGCGAAGGCGACCAGTACAGCTGGTGGCCGGACAACGAACAGGCTGAGATGCTCAACCTGGGCTGGCGTTTTGACTACCAGTTGTTGACCCCTGGCCTGCGCCGCTTTGTTCGCAGTGCACGCTTGCCGCGTCAACCACGGTTCTCGCAGCACGCGCCGCTGATCGTGGACTACGACTGGACCTTGACCATCTAAGGTCGATTCCAGGATGCAAAAAAGCCGACATCGCTGTCGGCTTTTTTGTTTTTTGTGGGGCGCCTATTTAACGATCCGCCAGGTAAACGGATACCGATAGGGAATCCCCTGGTTGGCCTTGATCCCACCAATAATGGTCAGTACCAGCGCACCGATCAATACCAACGCCAGTAGCGCAAAGCCAATCAGCACGAACATCAGCAGGTAGCAAATCGCCGAAGCAATGGCCACGGTGATCTGGAAGTTCAACGCTTCCTTGCCCTGGGCGTCGATGAACGGGTCCATCTCACGCTTGACCTGCCACAGGATCAACGGTCCCAGCAGGTTACCGAACGGAAACCACATCCCCAGAAACGCCGCGAAGTGACAGAACATCGCCCACTGGCGAACTTCCTGGCTCGGCGTTGGCTGTGGAAGCTGACTGTCACTCATGGCCTTGCTCCTTGGGCGTGGCTTAGTCAGCCAGCGCGGCGTTCTGCAGTTCGAACAGTTCGGTCATGCCTTTCTGGGCCAATGCCAGCATGGCGTTCAACTCGGCTGGCTGGAATGGCGCGCCTTCGGCCGTGCCCTGGACTTCGATGAAACCACCGGAGCTGGTCATCACCACGTTGAGGTCGGTTTCGGCAGCCGAATCTTCAAGATAGTCCAGGTCCAGCACAGGCTCGCCCTGGTACATGCCTACAGAAACTGCAGCGATCATCTGCTTGAGTGGATCGCCGCCTTTCAGGCCGCCGCGCTTCTTGATCACTTTCAAGGCATCGACCAGAGCAACCATCGCACCGGTGATGGACGCGGTACGGGTGCCGCCGTCGGCCTGGATCACGTCGCAATCGACGTACAGGGTGACGTCGCCCAGCTTGGTCATGTCCAGCGCCGCACGCAGGGAACGGCCGATCAGGCGCTGAATTTCCAGGGTGCGGCCGCCTTGCTTGCCGCGGCTGGCTTCACGCTGGTTACGCTCGCCAGTGGCGCGCGGCAGCATGCCGTATTCGGCGGTCAACCAACCCTGGCCCTGGCCCTTGAGGAAGCGCGGCACGCCATTTTCGACGCTGACGGTGCAGATAACCTTGGTATCGCCAAACTCGACCAGTACAGATCCCTCGGCGTGTTTGGTGTAGTTGCGGGTGATGCGGATCGAGCGGAGCTGATCGGCAGCGCGACCACTTGGACGTTTCATAGGGGAACACCTGTACGGAGGACGAAAAACTGCCGAGCATTATAGAGCCGCCAGCCGCGCCTGGGCAGTTCTAAAAAATCCGGTTACCAAGAAGCGCTCTGAAGCGTGCCTTCAACTCTTTGTCACAGCCAGCGTTTGGGGCCGCTCGTTGCGTTGCGCTACAATCCTGCGCCTTCGCAGCCTGTCGGCTTCAATTCACCCATCAGCCCGCCCTACCCCACGGTTTGCGGGACTGCATCGCGAGGTACCTCCATGGTGCACAGCATGACCGCCTTTGCCCGCGTCGAAAAAGCCGGCGTCCAGGGCACCCTGAGCTGGGAGCTGCGCTCGGTCAACAGCCGCTACCTGGAACCGCACCTGCGCCTGCCGGAGTCCTTTCGCGATCTCGAAGGAGCGGTTCGCGAAGCGCTGCGCCAGGGCCTGTCCCGTGGCAAGCTCGAATGCACCCTGCACTTTACCGAGGAGACTACCGGCAAGCCGCTGCAGGTCGACCGCGAACGGGCTGCACAACTGGTAGCCGCCGCCGAAACCATCGCCAGCCTGATCAAGCAACCCGCCGCGTTGAACCCCCTGGAAGTCCTGGCCTGGCCCGGCGTGCTGGTGGCCGACGCCACCGACCCACAAGCCCTGAACGCTGAAGCCCTGGCCCTATTCACCCAAGGCCTTAAGGAACTCAAGGCCGGCCGCGAGCGCGAAGGCACCGAACTGGCCCGGCTGATCAACGAGCGCCTGACCTCCATAGAAGAAGACGTAATCATTCTGCGCGAGCTAGTGCCGCAGATGCTTGCCACCCAGCGCCAGAAGGTCCTCGACCGCTTCGCCGACATGCAGGCCGAACTTGATCCGGTGCGCCTGGAGCAGGAAATGGTCCTGCTGGCGCAAAAGAGCGACGTCGCCGAAGAGCTCGACCGCCTGAGCACCCACATCGTGGAAGTTCGCCGCGTGCTCAAGTCCGCTGGTGCCGCTGGTCGGCGCCTGGACTTCCTGATGCAGGAACTCAACCGCGAAGCCAATACACTAGGCTCCAAGGCCTTCGATCCGCGCAGCACCACCGCTGCGGTCAACCTCAAAGTGTTGATCGAGCAAATGCGCGAACAAGTACAGAATATTGAGTAAGGCTACCCCGACATGACCCACAGCACCGGCACCCTGTACATCATTTCCGCCCCTTCGGGCGCGGGCAAGAGCAGCCTGGTCAAGGCTCTGACCGACACTGATCAGGAGATCCGTGTCTCGGTCTCCCACACCACCCGCGCCATGCGCCCTGGCGAGGCAAACGGGGTGAACTATCACTTCGTCGAACGCAGCGAGTTCGTGAAGATGATCGAACACGGTGACTTCCTGGAGCGTGCCGAAGTATTCGGCAACCTCTATGGCACCTCGCAAAGCCACTTGCAGCAAACCCTGGACGAAGGCCACGACCTGATCCTGGAAATCGATTGGCAGGGTGCCGAGCAAGTGCGTCAACTGATGCCCAAAGCCCGCTCGATCTTCATTTTGCCGCCGTCTCTTGAAGCCTTGCACCAGCGCCTGACCAATCGCGGCCAGGACAGCGACGAGATCATCGAGGGCCGCATGCGCGAAGCCGTCAGCGAAATGAGCCACTACGTCGACTACGACTACCTGATCATCAACGACGATTTTTCCCACGCACTGGAGGACCTGAAGTCGATTTTTCGTGCCAATCAGCTCCAGCAAAAACGCCAGCAACAACGTTTTGGCAAATTATTGGCCGAATTGCTCGGCTGACAGGCTCTTCCTAAAACCGCTGTAAGGGCCTTACATTGGCACTTGCAGCGCGTTTGCGATGGCCGGTGAAAATCAGCGCTTCCCTAAACGCTGGTGATTTTTTAAACTGTTCAGTCCGCTCGCCCAACCGGGCAGCGCGCATATTGCATTCGCTCCGAGGAATACCATGGCCCGCGTAACCGTTGAAGACTGCCTAGACCACGTGGAAAACCGCTTTGAACTGGTCATGCTCTCTACCAAGCGTGCCCGTCAACTGGCCACTGGTGGCAAAGAGCCCCTAGTGCAGTGGGAAAACGACAAGCCTACCGTTGTGGCCCTGCGCGAAATCGCGGCAGGCCTGATGAGCTACGAGTTCATCGCCAACGCCGAAATCGTTGAAGACGAACCACTGTTCGCGTTCGAGGACGAGTCCAACGAGGCCGTCTAAGCCTATGCCAGGTCGACGCAGCACGGCGCGGGGTCAACGCTTGCGGCAGGAGTCATTCCTTTGCCGAGCATAGACGCCCTCGCCGATCGCTTATCGACCTACCTCGGCCCAGACCAGGTCAACCTGGTCCGCCGAGCGTATTTCTACGCCGAACAAGCCCACGACGGCCAACGCCGGCGCAGCGGCGAGGCGTATGTCACCCATCCTCTTGCGGTGGCCAATATTCTTGCCGACATGCACATGGACCATCAGAGCCTGATGGCCGCGATGCTGCATGACGTGATTGAAGACACCGGTATTGCCAAGGAAGCGCTCAGTGCGCAATTTGGCGAAACCGTGGCCGAACTGGTCGACGGGGTCAGCAAACTGACCCAGATGAATTTCGAGACCAAGGCCGAAGCCCAGGCGGAAAATTTCCAGAAGATGGCCATGGCCATGGCTCGGGATATCCGGGTAATCCTGGTCAAGCTGGCCGACCGGCTGCACAACATGCGCACGCTGGAAGTGCTGTCCGGTGAAAAGCGCCGGCGCATCGCCAAGGAAACCCTGGAAATCTACGCGCCCATCGCCAACCGGCTGGGCATGCATGCCATTCGTATCGAATTCGAAGACCTCGGCTTCAAGGCGATGTACCCAATGCGTTCCGCGCGCATCTACCAGGCAGTCAAGCGCGCCAGGGGCAATCGCAAGGAAATCGTCAACAAGATCGAAGAGTCCCTGAGCCATTGCCTGGCGATCGACGAGATCGAAGGCGAAGTCAGCGGCCGGCAGAAACACATCTACGGCATCTACAAGAAGATGCGCGGCAAGCGTCGAGCCTTCAACGAGATCATGGACGTCTATGCGTTTCGGATCATCGTCGACAAGGTCGATACCTGCTACCGCGTACTGGGCGCTGTACATAATTTGTACAAACCCCTGCCGGGACGCTTCAAGGATTACATCGCCATTCCCAAGGCCAACGGCTATCAGTCGCTGCATACCACGCTGTTCGGCATGCACGGGGTTCCGATCGAGATCCAGATCCGCACTCGGGAAATGGAAGAGATGGCCAACAACGGCATCGCCGCCCATTGGCTGTACAAATCCAGCGGCGACGAGCAGCCCAAGGGCACTCATGCCCGAGCCCGCCAGTGGGTCAAGGGCGTACTGGAAATGCAGCAACGCGCCGGCAACTCCCTGGAATTTATCGAAAGCGTGAAGATCGACCTGTTCCCGGACGAGGTCTACGTCTTCACGCCCAAAGGCCGGATCATGGAGCTGCCAAAAGGCTCCACTGCGGTCGACTTTGCCTATGCGGTGCACACGGACGTGGGCAACAGCTGCATCGCCTGCCGGATCAACCGCCGCCTGGCCCCGCTGTCAGAACCGCTGCAAAGTGGCTCTACGGTGGAGATCGTCAGCGCACCGGGCGCACGCCCGAACCCGGCCTGGCTCAACTTCGTGGTCACCGGCAAAGCGCGCACCCATATTCGCCATGCCCTGAAGCTGCAGCGTCGTTCCGAGTCCATCAGCCTGGGCGAGCGCCTGCTGAACAAGGTGCTCAACGGCTTTGGCAGCTCCCTGGAAAAAATCCCGGCAGAGCGCATACAGGCGATGCTCCACGAGTACCGCCAGGAACTGATCGAAGACCTGCTTGAAGATATCGGCCTGGGCAATCGCATGGCCTATGTAGTCGCCCGCCGCCTGCTGGGCGAAGGCGAACAACTGCCAAGCCCCGAAGGCCCACTGGCGATTCGCGGCACCGAAGGCCTGGTGCTCAGCTACGCCAAGTGCTGCACGCCGATTCCAGGGGATCCGATTGTCGGCCACTTGTCCGCGGGTAAAGGCATGGTCGTGCACTTGGACAACTGCCGCAATATCAGCGAAATCCGCCACAACCCGGAAAAATGCATCCAGCTGTCCTGGGCCAAGGATGTCACCGGCGAATTCAACGTCGAACTGCGGGTCGAGCTGGAACACCAGCGCGGCCTGATCGCCCTGCTGGCCAGCAGCGTCAACGCGGCCGACGGCAATATCGAGAAAATCAGCATGGACGAGCGCGATGGTCGCATCAGCGTGGTCCAACTGGTGGTCAGCGTGCACGACCGCGTGCACCTGGCCCGCGTGATCAAGAAACTGCGTGCCCTGACCGGAGTCATCCGCATCACTCGCATGCGTGCGTAGCCCACCCATTACAAGGAGTCATTCATGACCAAGACAGTAATCACCAGCGACAAGGCACCTGCAGCCATCGGCACTTACTCCCAGGCGATCAAGGCGGGCAACACCGTTTACATGTCCGGCCAGATTCCCCTGGACCCAAAAACCATGGAACTGGTTGAAGGCTTCGAAGCCCAGACGGTACAAGTCTTCGAAAACCTCAAGTCGGTCGCCGAAGCCGCTGGCGGTTCGTTCAAGGACATCGTCAAGCTGAACATCTTCCTCACCGACCTGAGCCACTTCGCCAAGGTCAACGAGATCATGGGCAAGTACTTCGAACAACCGTACCCAGCCCGCGCCGCCATTGGCGTTGCCGCTCTGCCAAAGGGCGCACAGGTTGAGATGGACGCGATTCTGGTCATCGAGTAAAACACCCGGCGCAGCTCTTCTTCTCTATAAAAAACGGCTGCGCCGACTTCGTTTTGAAAGGATTTTGTAATGCGCAAAGCGCTCGTTGCCTCTTCATTGCTTGCCCTGCTGCTCAGCGGTTGCGCCAGCAATCCTGCCGACCTTGATGTCAGCGGCACCTGGATCAATCAAGTCGCCATTGATACAGCGTCCAAGGGTGGGCCTTTGCGTGAAGCCTTGCAGGCCTATGGTCCGAACCTCGAATGGGAGGTCAACACCAAGGCCAACCAGGCGCGCTACTTCAATGGTTTTGAACGCCCTGAAGGCAAGCTGCTGGGCGAAAAGTCCGGCGCCTGGAGTGTTGATTTTTATGGCAGCTCCACCACCGAGCTCAAGCGCGATGGCAAACAACTGTTGCAAGTCGCCAACGACAACGAGCCGGAGCAACTCTTCGATCGCTCCAAGGACCCCGCACCCGAAGGTGCACCCTTGGGCGCCAACTTTGAACGAGCCTTGTACTCGGCCTATATGGGCGGCACCTGGAAAATCACCAGTGGCAACGGCCAAGGCGCCACCGTGCAATTTCAAGCCAACGGCCAAGTGACCGGTTTGCCAGGAGCAGACCAGTACTCGCTGTGCCTGGCTGGCGATTGCGCCTCCATGAGCGGCGGCTACGACAGCATCTGGCTGCAACAAGGCGGCCAGGGCAACCCATGGATTTTTGCCCGTAAAGGTGCGCAACTGGAGATCTTCCAAGCCATCAATACCTCCCAGGCTGACGAAGTGCCTTCGTTTACTCCAGGGTCGCGGCAGTGGTTGCTGGAAAAACAGTGAAAAAAAAGGAGCCCGAGGCTCCTTTTTCTTTGGCTGACACTCAGCGCCCGCCCTCAAGAATCGCCGCATACCCTTCGCGATAACTTGGATAAGTCGGCACCCAGCCCAACGCCTTGGCCCGTGCGTTGCTGCACTGCTTGCTGCCGGCGCGACGTACGCTGGCATCCTCGGCCCATTCGGTCACCCCGAGGTACTCACGCAACCAGCCCACCACTTCAGCTAATGGCGCAGGCGCATCGTCGACGCCGATATAGCAGTCATCCAGCGAACCACCCTGCTCCACATGCCTTAACAGAAAGGCCAACAGGCCCGCCGCGTCATCGACGTGTATCCGGTTGCCGTACAAGGGTGGATCAATCGCCACGCGGTAACCCTGGCGCACCTGGCTTAACAACCATTCGCGACCTGGGCCGTAAATGCCGGTCAAACGCACCACACTGGCCGGGACGCCGCTCTTCAGTGCGACCTGTTCAGCCTCCAGCATGACCTGACCCGAGTAGCCACCTGCCTGAGTCTGCGAGTTTTCATCGACCCACTCACCGTTCTGCTGCCCGTAGACACTGCTGCTGGAGACGAACAACAGATGCTTGGGCTCCTGGCCATAATCTTTCAGCCAATCGAGCACATGTTGCAACCCTTGAACATAAGCGGCGCGATAGCCTGCCTCATCGTGATCGGTAGCAGCCGCGCAATACACCAGGTAATCCACCCCGCCCACTGGCCAGGTGTCCGGGCAGTCTTCAATGAACAGATCACCGGCAATGCCGATCACCCCTTCAGGCAGGCGTGAAATATCACGCCGCAGGCCATGAACCTCCCACCCCGAGGCCAGCAATTGGGTGGCCAGGCGGCTACCAACATCGCCACAACCGGCAATCACAACAGAAGGCGCAGACATCACAAAACTCCATTCTTAAAGGTCAAGATTAGCCTTCACAGACGACCAGCGGCTAGCAAACTGAGAAATAAAGTAACTGTATTACTTTTGTTAACAAGAATTACTTGCAATAATAACCACCCATTTGTCCTCGACCCGTTCCGGTCTGGCAGGACAGCCACTCATTTTTTTTCTCAGGTCCGGCCAGCATGACGCGCAATAAAATCCCCGCTTCGCCAACCAAGCCTCACAGTCCATCCCGCTTCTCGCGTGCGATCGCTGCGGTGCTGTTCAGCGTTCTGCTGGCACCGACCGCTGCGTTCGCCGATGTAACGGCCCCGGCTACACAGCCAGCCACCACCGCACCAGCGGCGGCTCCAGCGCCAGAACACAACGCAGCAGCGCCTGGCGCTCCGGCTGCCGCACCCGCGGCCACCGACCCGGTCGCAGCCGACGGCGTTACTCCAGATGAAGAAACCGGCGTTGTGCTGGAAGAAGACAACACCCTGGGCATGGCCCACGACCTGTCGCCCTGGGGCATGTACCAGAACGCCGACATCATCGTAAAGATCGTGATGATCGGCCTGGCCATCGCCTCGATCATCACCTGGACCATCTGGATCGCCAAGGGCTTCGAGCTGCTGGGCGCCAAACGCCGCCTGCGCACTGAAATCGTCAACCTGAAGAAAGCCAACACCCTTAAGGAAGCCAGCGAAAGCGCGGCGAAAAAGGGCACCCTGGCACACCTGCTGGTCCACGACGCGCTGGAAGAAATGCGCCTGTCGGCCAACAGCCGCGAAAAAGAAGGCATCAAGGAGCGTGTGAGCTTCCGTCTTGAGCGCCTGGTTGCAGCTTGCGGTCGCAACATGAGCAACGGTACTGGCGTACTCGCCACCATCGGTTCCACCGCGCCTTTCGTCGGCCTGTTCGGTACCGTGTGGGGCATCATGAACAGCTTTATCGGCATCGCCAAAACCCAGACCACCAACCTCGCCGTAGTTGCTCCCGGCATCGCCGAAGCCCTGCTGGCAACGGCCCTGGGCCTGGTGGCGGCGATTCCTGCGGTGGTGATCTACAACGTCTTCGCCCGCTCGATCGCCGGCTACAAGGCTCAGGTGTCGGATGCGTCGGCAGAAGTCCTGTTGCTGGTAAGCCGTGACCTCGATCACCAGCCTACCGAGCGCAGCTCGCAACCGCACATGGTGAAAGTGGGGTAATCGGCCATGGGCCTGCATTTGAATCAAGGCGACGACGAACTCGTCGAGAACCACGAAATCAACGTCACGCCTTTTATCGACGTGATGCTGGTGCTGCTGATCATCTTCATGGTGGCAGCACCCTTGGCCACGGTGGACATCAAGGTTGACCTCCCCGCCTCCAGCGCGAAACCTGCGCCACGGCCAGAGAAACCGGTGTTCCTCAGCGTCAAGGCCGACCAGCGCCTGTTCCTGGGCGAAGAAGAAGTCAAATCCGAAACCCTGGGCGCTGTGCTCGACGCCAAGACCCAGGGCAAGAAAGACACGACCATCTTCTTCCAGGCCGACAAAGGCGTGGACTATGGCGACCTGATGCACGTGATGGATGCCCTGCGGGCAGCCGGCTACCTCAAGGTAGGCCTGGTCGGACTTGAGACGGCAGCCAAGAAATGATCACGACGCGCCACAAACTGACGCGTTATGGCACAAGCCTCGCCGTCGTGCTGGGCGTCCACGCCGTCGCGATTATCATCGCGCTCCAGTGGTCGGCGCCACATACGGTCCAGCTGCCACCGGCCGCCATGGTCATCGACCTGGCGCCGATGCCGGCGCCACCGCCTCCGGCCCCGCCGAAAGTGGTGACGCCGCCGCAACCGCCTGCGCCGGTGGAAGAGCTGCTATTGCCGAAACTGGCCGAAGCACCGAAACCAACGATTTCGGTACCCAAGCCGGTCAAGCCCAAGCCAAAACCACAGCCGCCCAAGCCTGAGAAGAAGCCCGAGCCGCCCAAGGAAAAACCTTCCGAAGACCCGCCGAGCGAGAGCCCTCAGAACAACGCGCCTACGGAAAAATCGGCTCAACCTCAACCCGGTCCGTCGCCGCAGCAGACTGCTGCCAAGGCCACCTGGGAAAGCACCTTGCTCGGCCACTTGGCGAAGTACAAGAAGTACCCGCCAGGCGCCCAGTCACGAGGCAAGGAAGGCTTGAACCGCTTGCGTTTCGTGGTCGATGCCGAAGGCAAGGTGTTGTCCTATGAGCTGGTGGGCCGCTCCGGCAACGCCGACCTGGACCGCGCGACCCTGGACATGATCCGTCGTGCCCAGCCGCTGCCCAAGCCACCGGCCGACATGTTGAAAAACGGCAGCATCGAGATCGTTGCTCCGTTTGTCTACAACATCGAGAAACGTCGCCGGTAACAACAACGCGGGGTATCTGCTACCCCGCGGTGTTATTACGTTCTTCGCGAGCAAGCTCGCTACTACATAACGTGCGTCTATCGATTGCAGCCGGTATGCTTGGCCTGCAACCTTATGGACGCCCGCTATGACTCTTACAGAATTACGCTACATCGTGACCCTCGCCCAAGAGCAGCACTTCGGCCACGCGGCCGAGCGTTGCCATGTCAGCCAGCCGACCTTGTCGGTGGGTGTGAAAAAGCTTGAAGACGAACTCGGTGTGCTGATTTTCGAGCGCAGCAAAAGCGCCGTGCGCCTAACCCCGGTCGGCGAAGGCATCGTCGCCCAGGCCCAGAAGGTTCTGGAGCAAGCCCAAAGCATTCGCGAACTGGCACAGGCCGGCAAAAACCAGCTGACAGCACCGCTGAAAGTCGGCGCAATCTATACTGTCGGCCCCTACCTATTCCCGCACCTGATTCCGCAACTGCACCGCGTCGCGCCGCAGATGCCTTTATACATCGAAGAAAACTTCACCCACGTGCTGCGCGACAAACTGCGTAACGGCGAACTGGACGCGATTATTATTGCCCTGCCGTTCAACGAGTCGGACGTGCTGACCCTGCCGCTCTACGATGAGCCGTTCTACGTGCTGATGCCGGCGTCCCACCCGTGGACGCAAAAAGACACCATCGACGCCGCCCTGCTCAACGACAAGAGCCTGCTGCTGTTGGGCGAAGGCCATTGCTTCCGCGACCAGGTACTGGAAGCCTGCCCGACCCTGACCAAAGGCAACGACGGCGCCAAGCACACCACCGTGGAATCCAGCTCCCTGGAAACCATCCGCCATATGGTGGCGTCCGGCCTGGGCATTTCGATCCTGCCGCTGTCAGCGGTGGACAGCCATCACTACGCCCCCGGCGTGATCGCCGTGCGCCCACTGACGCCGCCGGTGCCGTTCCGCACCGTGGCGATTGCCTGGCGCGCCAGCTTCCCGCGCCCGAAAGCCATTGAAATCCTCGCCGACTCGATCCGCCTGTGTTCGGTGGCCAAGCCGCCCGCTGCGAGCTAAGGGCCGTATGACCGAGTTGTCGCAGGTGTCGGTGACGGCACTCAAGGGTGTCGGTGAAGCCATGGCCGAAAAACTGGCCAAGGTCGGCCTGGAAAACCTCCAGGACGTACTGTTCCACCTGCCCCTGCGCTATCAGGATCGTACCCGCGTGGTGCCCATCGGCCAGTTGCGCCCTGGGCAGGACGCGGTCATCGAAGGCACCGTCAGCGGTGCCGATGTGGTGATGGGCAAGCGCCGTAGCTTGGTGGTGCGCCTGCAAGATGGCACCGGCGGCCTGAGCCTGCGCTTCTACCATTTCAGCAACGCCCAGAAAGAAGGCCTCAAGCGCGGCACCCGCGTGCGCTGCTACGGCGAAGCCCGCCCTGGTGCCTCGGGGCTGGAAATCTACCACCCGGAATACCGCGCCATTACTGGCGACGAACCACCGCCGGTGGACCAGACTCTTACCCCGATCTACCCGCTCACCGAAGGCCTGACCCAACAGCGGCTGCGCCAGCTGTGCCAGCAAACCCTGACCCTGCTCGGTCCCAAAAGCTTGCCCGACTGGCTGCCCGAGGAACTGGCGCGGGATTACCAATTGGCGCCGCTGGATGACGCCATTCGTTACCTGCACCATCCGCCGGCCGACGCTGACGTCGACGAACTGGCCCTCGGTCATCACTGGGCCCAGCATCGCCTGGCGTTCGAAGAGCTGCTGACTCACCAACTGTCCCAGCAACGCCTGCGCGAGAGCATGCGCTCGCTGCGCGCGCCAGCAATGCCAAAAGCCACCCGGCTGCCGGCGCAATACCTGGCCAACCTGGGCTTTGCGCCCACCGGTGCCCAACATCGGGTCGGCAATGAAATCGCCTACGACCTCAGCCAGAAAGAACCGATGCTGCGCCTGATCCAGGGTGACGTGGGCTCCGGCAAGACCGTGGTCGCCGCCCTCGCTGCACTACAAGCCCTGGAAGCCGGTTATCAGGTGGCGCTGATGGCGCCCACCGAGATCCTTGCCGAGCAGCACTTCATCACCTTCAAGCGCTGGCTCGAGCCCCTGGGTCTGGAAGTGGCGTGGCTAGCGGGCAAGCTCAAAGGCAAGAACCGTGCAACGGCTCTGGAGCAGATCGCAGCCGGCGCACCCATGGTGGTCGGTACCCACGCGCTGTTCCAGGATGAGGTGAAATTCAAGAACCTGGCCCTGGTGATCATCGACGAACAACACCGCTTCGGCGTGCAGCAGCGCCTGGCGCTGCGCCAAAAGGGCGCGGGTGGACGGATGAGCCCGCACCAGTTGATCATGACCGCCACGCCGATCCCGCGCACCCTGGCCATGAGCGCCTATGCCGACCTCGACACCTCGATTCTCGACGAACTGCCGCCAGGCCGAACTCCAGTCAATACGGTGCTGATCACCGACAGCCGCCGCGTCGAAGTCATCGAACGGGTACGCGACGCCTGCGCGCAAGGGCGTCAGGCCTATTGGGTGTGCACACTGATCGAGGAGTCGGAAGAGCTAACCTGCCAGGCCGCCGAAACCACCTACGCAGACCTCACCAGCGCCTTGGGCGAGCTCAAGGTCGGGCTGATTCACGGGCGCATGAAGCCGGTGGAAAAAGCCGCGGTGATGGCCGAATTCAAGGCTGGAAACCTGCAGTTGCTGGTGGCGACCACCGTGATTGAAGTCGGTGTCGACGTGCCCAACGCCAGCCTGATGATCATCGAAAATCCCGAGCGCCTGGGCCTGGCGCAGTTGCACCAGTTGCGCGGTCGCGTCGGCCGGGGCAGCGCCGCTAGCCACTGCGTGCTGCTGTACCACCCGCCGTTATCGCAGATCGGCCGCCAACGCCTGGGGATCATGCGCGAAACCAACGACGGCTTCGTGATCGCCGAAAAAGACCTCGAACTGCGCGGCCCCGGCGAGATGCTCGGCACCCGCCAGACCGGCCTGCTGCAATTTAAGGTCGCCGACCTGATGCGCGATGCCGACTTGCTGCCTGCCGTACGGGACGCCGCCCAGGCGCTGCTGGAGCGCTGGCCGCAACACGTCAGCCCATTGCTGGATCGCTGGTTAAGGCATGGGCAGCAATACGGCCAAGTGTGACGGCACAATCACTTAGTCGACCCTCATCCGCATCAAGCTGGTTATACTCCGATGACTGTAGGAAATTGGATCAGGCCATGCCAGAAGTTGCCCTCGCCACAGCCCCGCCGACCGCACCTTCGGTCATTCGGGCTCTGCTCGCAAAACTCGCCATCAGCTACACGGAAGTCGCCGAACAGCCTGGACTGAACCCTGCACGAAAGGTTCAAGCAGTGCTGCTCGATGATGCCGTGGGCGCGCTGATGGTGCTGTTTCCCCAGAGCCAGTTGCTGGACCTCAATCGCCTCACTGAATTGACAGGTCGCAGACTCACCGCTGTGTCTCAGGAACGCCTTGAGCGCATGCTCGGCAAGCACAGCCTGAGCCTGTTACCTGGCCTGCCGCCGCTGACCAGCTCGCCGTGCCTGTATGAAGAAAGCCTGCTGCGCGAACCGACCTTGCTGGTTCACTCGGGCGAGGCCGGTGTGTTACTGGAAATCTCCAGCGAAGCCTTCAAGAGCATGTTGACCAAAGCCAGCGCCGCCAACTTCGGCGAGCCCCTGAGCAGCATCCGGCCTAACCTTGACCGGCCGAACGACGACCGCGAAGAAATCACCCAGGCGGTACAGGCCTTCACCGCCCGGCGCATCCAGCAACGCCTGGAAGAGACCATCGAGATTCCACCCCTGGCCGACACGGCGCAGAAGATCATCAAGCTGCGGGTAGACCCCAACGCCACCATCGACGACATCACCGGCGTAGTGGAAACCGATCCGGCCCTGGCCGCGCAAGTAGTGAGCTGGGCGGCGTCGCCGTACTATGCCTCGCCGGGCAAGATTCGCTCGGTGGAAGACGCCATCGTCCGCGTGCTGGGCTTTGATCTGGTAATCAACCTGGCCCTCGGCCTGGCCTTGGGCAAGACCTTGAGCCTACCCAAAGACCACCCGCAACACGCAACTCCGTACTGGCATCAGTCGATCTACACCGCTGCGGTAATCGAAGGCCTGACCCGCGCCATTCCCCGCGCCCAACGCCCGGAAGCAGGCCTGACTTACCTGGCGGGCCTGCTGCACAACTTCGGTTACCTGTTGCTGGCCCACGTCTTCCCGCCGCACTTCTCGCTGATCTGCCGGCACCTGGAGGTCAACCCGCACCTGTGCCACAGCTACATCGAGCAGCATCTGCTGGGGATCAGCCGCGAACAGATCGGTGCCTGGCTGATGCGCTACTGGGATATGCCGGACGAGTTATCCACAGCCCTGCGCTTCCAGCACGATCCGACCTACGACGGCCAATACGCCGAATACCCGAACCTGGTGTGCCTGGCCGTGCGCCTGCTGCGCAGCCGAGGCATCGGGTCCGGGCCGGATGAAGAAATCCCGGACGAACTGCTGGAACGCCTGGGCCTGACCCGGGATAAGGCAGAGGATGTGGTGAGCAAGGTGCTGGATGCGGAAGTGTTGTTGCGCGAATTGGCTTCACAGTTCAGCCAGGGCTAAACAGCCTCTTGGGCAAAGAGCTTGTTGTGACGAGCGGGCTTGCCCGCTCGCCACATGGAGCTGCTCCGACTCTGTTTAAGCCTTCGGCTTTTTCTTCGGCTTCAAATACTTGGTCAACCCCTGGAACCACATCACCAGTGCCGGGTTGCCCTTGATCTGGATCGACTTGTCCTGAATGCCCGTCATGAACGCCAGTTGCTTGTTCTTCGCCTGCATCGTGGCGAAGCCATAGGCGGCATCTTTAAAGACGATAGCGAACGCAGGCTCGGGGTGAACACCCGAACGGCTAGTGATGCGCTGGTTCTTGACGATGAAGTGACGGGCAACCTTGCCGTCGAGGGTCTGCAGCTGAAACGCCAGGTCCTTGTCACCCAGCTGTTGCTGGAACGCAGGATTATTGCGGCTGGCTTTGCCCATCAACAGGCCCAGCATCCACAGAAGAAAACGAAATTTCATGCACACGGCCTCAGTGTAATTATTGGGTGGCCGCAGCAGTTTAACGATTTGTGCCCAGAACGCTACCGATCTCCCGCGTTAGCAGGAGATCGGCTTGTGTTTACCGCTTATAGCAACAACTTTGCTCAGACGTTAGGGCAAGGAACCGGTGCCCAGTCGCCCAGGTCAGGGTTTTTGCACATGCTATTGACCTGGGTGGTGCCGGCGCTGGCGACCTGCTTGCTTTCAGCTTGCTTGGTCTTGACGCCCTGAATGGTCTTCTCGGTAGCTACCGCTTCTTTGGGCACAACAGGCAGTGGTGGACGCTTGGTGATTTTCGCGGTTGATTTGCCTTTTTTCGCAGGCGTGACGACCGGGGTAACGTCGGCAGTGGCCACGGTTACCACGTCATTACGCTGAACACCCACCTGTTGCAGGTCTTTCTCGTAGGCCTGGGTGTAGTTGTTCAGGTCTTCGCTGGCCTTGCCGTTGACGGCGACGATCAGGTCGTTGGACTCTTTGAGGCCGGCAACGATTTCCGCCAGACGCTTGCGACCTTCGGTGTCGTTGACGGTCTTGGCCTTTCTATCAGCTACAAGCTTGGTGAACGCACCCTGGTAGCACTGCTGGGACGCCTTGGCGTAAGAGGTGCTGCGATCGATGTCCGAGGCACTCTTGTTGAAGTCGGTGGCGTAGGAGGCGATGCGCTGGTTGTCATCGCTGACCTGCTTCTGGCGCTCGGTGTAGTAACCCGCCGCACCGCCTGCCAGTGCGCCGCCCGCTGCGCCAATGGCGGCATTGCGACCGCGCTTGTCGGAGTCGCCGGTCAGCGCGCCCAGCAGTGCACCGCCGGCAGCGCCGATGGCTGCACCGGTGACGACCGACTTGGTCATGTCCGAATCAGTGGCACGCAGGTGTTGCACCGGCTCGTAGCAGCTCGGGTAGTACTCGACCTTGGTGGTCGACGCCACTTTGGAGGAAGGTGAAGTCGCGCAACCAGTCAGCACAGTGCTGAAGCCAGCGGCGATCAGCAGCAGATGACGCTTGGAAACCGTCTTACGGGAAAAAAGCATAGTTGTGTTCTCGTTTAAGTTTGACCAGCCCAGCACGGCCCACCGCCGCCTGAGTCCCTTCCAAGCTCGCCGTACAACCAGCGATCAAGACCGCTGACCGCTTGCTGCGAGCAATTCCTTCAATATCGCCGCCGGGTCGGCCCGCTGTTGCTTGCGGTAGTTGCCGACATGACGAACGAATAACGTCGCACGCGTCACCAGGCTCTTGCCCAGTACTGGCTTGCGATCCAACTCTTCCTTGATCCTTTGAAACTGCGCCTGAATCACTGCATCGGTGTAGCGCGTGCCGGTGGCCAGGTTGTCGATATAGATCGCCACCGCGCCGTCCAGCGCGCTGCGTCCATTGTCGATAGCCGTGGCAAACAGCTGCGCGCTGGCCTCGTCCTTGGCGTCCAGGGACTGTTGCCGACTCTTCTGCAGATTGGTCAGGCGAATGTTGTAGTTGTTGATGGTTTCGGCCACCAGGGCGGCGGACTGAATCAGGTTGCCGGCCGCTTCCTCGCGCTGCTGGGCGATCAGCGAAACGTTGCGCTTGAGCTCTTCGTTAACCAGACCCAGCTCGGCTTGCAGGCGTGGGTCGACGCTGGCGGCGATGATGCTGTCCAGGCGCTTGGTCGGGTCCTGGGCGTCATCGATGGCATCGGTCAGCGAAGCCAGCCGACCTTCTTTCTGCCACTGGGCGAACAGCTCCTTGTAGCGCGAACGGGGTGCCGACAATGCGCCAATGGCCACGCGAAAACCGGTGGTTTCGTTGCTTTGCTCGGTGCCATCAACCGCGAACAACGGGTACTCGCGGCGCATGCCGGTGAACAGCGTGCCCTCACCTTCCAGGTAATTACCGCCCTTGACCACAAAGCCGCCGTAGGTGCCCTGGCGGCGCCCGGCGTGGACCAATTGAAAGGATTCCTGGACCATTTCGGCAGCGTTGCCAATCACGTCGAACATGCCGATCGGGTTGGGTAGCTTGGTGCCAATAGGCATCAAGCGCGCGGCCTGGCCGGTGCCGCCAGCGACCTGGTTGAACACCGCCCAATCCGCCAACGGGCCGTCGCTTTCGCTGCCTTCAATTCGGCGCGGAAACAGCCGGCCCTCCAGATCCTGGCGGCTCGCGGCTTGACCGCCCCGCGCAGCGAATTCCCACTCCACTTCGGTGGGCAGGCGCACAAAGCCCAAGCCGCCATCGTCTGCCGAAGAACCCCGGCCGCTGACCGGCAGCAACTCGCGGTGGTGCTTCATCAGCCACGCGCTGTACACCGCCGAGAAGCGCTCTGCTTCAAAGCGCGACAGCTTGACCTTGGGCAAGCGCCCGGCCATGCCGGAGGGTGCGTCGCAGGCCGGGGCCGGTTCGCCACTGGCTAGCGATTGCGCCTGGGACATGACCTGGGCGTATTGGCGGGCAGTGACTTCGTACTTGCCGATGAAGTACAGCATCGGCTTGAGCGGAGTCTTGGCGTCGGTCTTGGGCATCAACGGCGCGATGACCTTGTTCCAGCCCTTGGGCAAATCCTTGAGGGTGAACTGACCGTTAATAAAGTCCCGACGATAACCGGAGATAAACGACTGCTGATAGCCCGCCTCGCCTTCGCTGAACGGGTAGCCGAGGCTGATCTCGCGGTCGTCCAGGGTGCCTTGCGCCAGCACGTAGGCATAACGGAACACCATATTGCCTTCGCACGGCAGCGGCAGGCTGACGTCATCGGCCAACGGCTTGGGGTTGTCCAGCTTGTCGCTCGCCTCATCGGCCCAAGCCATCGAGGCCAGGCTCAGCGCCACGGCGGCGCCCAGTAACTTATACATCTCTGATTCCTTCAGAAGCCTGGATACGTGCCACTCGCCAACCGCCACAGGCTGCCGCCACGGCGCTGACGCCGAGGATTGCAACCAGGGCCAGGGCGTAATGACGCGCCAGCAGGTGGCTGGCGTATTCGCCCGGCACCTGCACAAATAATTGGTTCAAGGCCGACTCGGCCAAACCGTACAAGGCACCGCCGAGCAACGCGGCAAAACCTGCGCTGTACAGCGCCTGCAACACCACAAACAGCAGCAACGCGCCGGTGGAAAAACCCAACAAACGCAACACCGACAACTCCCGCCGCTTGCGCTCGACTGCCGCCAGCGCGCCCGCAAAAATCGCGGCAAACGCACCGGCCAGAGCCAGTCCGCAAATGATCCAGAACACAACCGACAGGTTGCGGCTCAACGACTGCACCTGGGCGATGGTCTGGGCCTGGGTCGACACCAATAGGTTCTGCCCGGCGAAATACACCCGTAACGGCTCGACATCCGTCAGGCTGCGGGCATATAGGCGGAACGCCGGGTACACCCGTTGCTCGCTCACGCCGACTGCCTCGCCGTCCCAGCCCAACGCCGGTACCGCACGGCCATCGCGGTAATCTTCCGCCGCTTCCAGCAAGCCCAACGTCGCGAAGATTGCGTCTCGGGCGAACGCTTGCAGCGGTAATACGCTCAGCACCTGAACGCGAGTGCGCTGCGCCTCAACCCGACCCGCCACCTGGCGACCAAAACTCGCTTGCAGCCAATCCCCGTCCTTCGCCCCCAGCTTCTCGGCAGCCGTATGGCTCAGCACGATCTGATCCAGACCCTGAGGCATGGGCATCCCTGCCAACAACGGATCACCTTCGGTCGTCGGCAGCATCTCCACCGTCACCACGCCAGCCAACAGTGCCGTCGCCGCAATCTGCCGGGTACGCGGCAAGGCAAATGCCACATCGCTGCGCTGGCTGAGCTGCTCGACAAATGCACTGCTGAATCGACCACCGCCCAACGGAATAATTTCCCGGGTGGCCGGGTCATTCTCCAATCGTTCGGTCAAACTGCTAACCAGCCCAAACTTCAGGCCAAATAACACCAGCAACGGCGCGATCACCGCCACCAGCGCCAACACCGAACAGGCCGACAGCCAGGCGTCGTTGCGGTAATCCTGCCAGGCCAGGGAAGCCACTAGCGCGCCGCGCATCAGCAGGCCTCCCCAAGGGTGGCGGTGACGCCGCCGTCGGCGTCACGACGGCAACTGATGCGCCGCACCTGCAAGCCACTGGCGCGAACCAAAGGTTCGTCGTGGGTAGCGATTACGCAGCACACGCCGCTTTCTCGGGTCTGGGCCAACAGCGCCTGCATCACCCTCTCGGCGTTCAGCGGATCGAGCGCCGCGGTCGGTTCATCGGCCAGCAACAACTGCGGAGCATGAGCCAACGCCCGCGCGCAGCTCACGCGCTGGCGTTGGCCCACGGACAAGGCCGCCGGTTTCTTGCCCAATTGATCGGTGATTTCCAGTTGCTCGGCGAGTCGTGCCACGCTGCCGTCGTCCTTCAAACCCAACAACTTTCGGGATAGGGCAATGTTGCCGCGCACATCGAGAAAGCCCAACAGGCCGCCGGTTTGCAGCACATAGCCGAGGTGCCGGCTACGCAGATCTGCCAAGGCACTTTGCTGATCGGCACGCCATAGCTCGGCGATGTCGACATGGTTGAAGTCAAACTGCCCCGCCTGATCCGGCGCTAACACCAAGGCCAGCAAATCCAGCAGCGTGCTTTTGCCGCAACCGCTTGGCCCGACAATCGCCAGTTGCTCACCGGCACCCAGTTGCAGCGCCTCAATCACCAGGCTATAGCGCTGGCTACCGACGCCCCGACTCTTGTGCACCGCGCTCAAGTTCAGCATTACGGCAACGTCGACAACGGCACGCGGTACAACGCGTCACCCGGTTCGGCATCGCCGAAACGGACCCAGTTGGCCACATCGTTGTGGAAGGTTTCGTAGAGACGGATTTTCGAATCCAGCTCATCGATAAAGTCTTCCTGCTCAGCCACACTCAAGGACAGCCACAAGTCCTGGGTCATGTTCAGCGATTTGCTGCGATACGGCAGGCCTTCCAGGTATTCACCAAGAATGCCGCCGTCGGCCAGGTTGCCGCCCTTGCGCAACGCCGACGGATCGCGGCTCATGTAGGCGCTGGCGCTGGCGATCTCCTGGAAGAAATCTTTCGGCGAGGTTTGGGTTTTACGTGCCGCATCGACGATCAGTTTCAGCGACTGCTGCAAATCGTTGAGTTGCAGTTTGGTCAACATCACACACACCTGAAACGCCGGCAGCGCCGGGTTGGTCAGGTCACGGTCGGCGGTCCAGGCGCTGACCAGTTGCGGCGCCTGACTGGCGGTTTTTCGACCGAGAAAATCCATGTGCATGGCATAGCCGACGGCGGCGGACTTGTCCGCCAGGCTCGGCGCAGCACTGAGCAGCGGCACCGGCTGCGGCGTGTTGCTGCGCACTTGATGCACCAGATTGGCGAACACGGTACCGATCTCATCGACGCGCTCGCCGAACTTGCGCACGTCGCCACCGAGCACCGGCGTGTACAGATCGCCGATCTGTGGGTTGGCGTCGGCAGTCAGGATGCGGTACTGGGTTTCAGCACCGCTGTGGGTTTTCTTGCCGGCGTCGGTGCGCAGGTGCAAGGCGTAGATTTTGATCTGCTTGCCCAGCGCCGCCTGACGCACTTCGGCTTCGTTCATTTGGGTGGCGGCGAACGGGTCGTTCTTGCGCAAGGCGCCTGCGTCGGTGACCAACAGGATCAAGCGCCCGCCATAGCCGGACCAGTCCATGCCTTCCACCGCCTGCATCACCCCGGCGAACGCATCTTCGTTGAACGAGTGGCTGGAGACCGTCGAGGCCTTGACCTGCCGCGCCATGTCGAGGAAGCGTTGCGGGTCGCGGCCCTGATCCAGGGTGATGAGGGTCTTGGCCACGTATTCCAGGCCGGGGGTTTTCTTGATGCTGCTGCGAAAGCCGACCATGCCGAAGCTGACGCTGCCCAGCTCGCCCCGCTCGGCGATGCGGGTTTGCAGCTCGTGGACCACGTCGCGCACCTGGTCGATATAGGGTTGCATCGATACGGTGGTGTCCACCACCAACACCACGGCGGTGCGGAAGGCATCGGCGTTGGCGCTGATCACGGGCGTGGCGGGTTTGGCCACGGTTTGTGGCGTGCTGCCGGGGTCGATGGAGGCAACATTGAGCAACTGCACCGGCTGGCCGTTCTCGTCGAAGCTCTCCTTGGAGTCGAAGATCGGCAGCAGGTAGAACTGATTTTGCGGGACGGCACTGGCAGTAGGCTCCAGGGCCAGGACCTGCTGGTTGTCCTCACTGTTTTTCTGCGCCTTAAGCAGCAGGCTTTTCGCCGCGGCAGGATCGGCCAACAATTTTTCCACTTCGCCGGATTGGCGCAGGAACATCACGGGCGCGCGGCCCGAGCGCTCGGTGAACTTGAGTACCAGGCTCTGCTTCCAGTCACTGACCTGGGCGGCTGGCAACCAGCCGTCGCTGCGCCCGTCGGTGGCGGCGCCAATGCGCAGCCAAGGGCTGCCATCGATGTCCTTGCGCTGATAAACGTAGAGCACGGAAAACGCCGGCAAGGCCCTGCCCGGAGTGCCGCCTGCCTCAACGGAGAGCTTGGCGCCGGGCTTGCTGAGCACGCGCTGGAACAAGGTTTTTTTGCCGGCCATAAGCAATGGGCGCTGGCCGCCGTCGACATCGGCCACTAGCGGCTTAACCGCAGTCGGTGTGTTGACGGGCGGCGTCGTGACCACTGATGCAGCCGGTGGAGCGGCTGGCGTATCGTCACTCATCCACCAATAACTCGCCCCGCCAATGGCCAACGCGACCGCCACCGCAACGGCGGCGAGTGCCAGCACCGGACCACGGTGCTGTTCGGAAACGGCGCGGTGTTGCGTCGGCGTCACCACCGGCTGGCGCACAGGCTGTGGCTGTGGCTTGTCGGTGGGAATCTCGATGGACACCGGGGTCAGTCCCGCCAGATCTGTGCTGACCGGAATCGGCATGACCACTGGCCGAATCAACGTCGCCTCCACCGCTTCCTTCGGCAGGTGATCCAGCGCCCATAGCAACGCCGCCGCATCCGCAAAGCGCTCCGCCGGGTCCTTGGCCAACAACTTGCGCAACACATCCTGGTAACGACCATGGTGCACCGGCAATTCCGGCAAGGGCTCGGTCAAGTGCGCCAGCGCGGTGGAAAGCGCATCGTTGCCGGTGTAAGGCAACTTGCCGACGAGGATTTCGTAAAGCACCACGCCCAGCGCATAGAGGTCGGCGCGACCATCGATGTCCTGGCCCCGAGCCTGCTCCGGGCTCATGTAGCTCGGCGTACCGACAGCAAAACCGGCCTGGGTGAATTGGGTGCGGTCGTCCAGGGACTTGGCGATGCCAAAATCGGACAGCACAGCGGTGCCATCGGCGCGAAACAGAATATTCGCCGGTTTGACATCCCGGTGGACCAACCCTTGGGCATGGGCATAACCCAATGCCGAGGCTATCTGGCGGATGTAGATCAGCCCCTGCTCCGGCGTCAGGCCAGCGGCGATGCGCTCCTTGAGCGTGCCGTTGGGCAGGTATTCCATGGCCATGTAATACAGCTCACCGACATTGCCAATGTCATGGATAGTCACGGTGTGGGGGTGGGACAGCCGCGCCAGGGTCTTGCCTTCGCGCAAGAAGCGCTCGCAGAAACTCGGGTCGGCGGCCAGCGCGGCGGCCATGATCTTCAGCGCCACCTTGCGCTCCAGGGAACGCTGGGTCGCCAGGTAGACGCTGGCCATGGCGCCTTCGCCGATTTCGCCTTCGATGTCGTAACCGGGAATGACGATGTTCATGGCGAAACCTTCACGACGATGGCGGTGATGTTGTCGGGCGCGCCACGGTTGAGCCCCAGGTGTACCAGGCTGCGGACAATTTCGTCCGGTTCGTCATGGCTCAGCACCTCGTGGATCTCATGGTCCTCGACGGTCTTGTTCAGGCCATCGCTGCACAGCAGGTAGCTGTCGCCGGGCGCGATCAGCAGGTCGACCACCGACAACTCCAGTTGTGCCTCGACGCCAATGGCGCGGGTGACGATATTGGCCCGAGGGTGCACCCGCGCATCGGCTTCGCTGAGCAGGCCACTGTCTTGCAGGTCCTGCACGTAGCTGTGGTCGCGGGAAATGCGTTCCAACTCACCGTCTCGCAGACGATACAGGCGGCTGTCACCGGCCCATAGGCACACGCCACGCAAGCCTCGCGCAGCCAGCACCACCACGGTGCTGCCCATCATCGTCACGCCACGGTTGGCGGTTTCTTCACGCACCGCCGCGTTGACTCGATTCAAGTCACTGCGCAACGCCGAAGCATATTCATCCAGGGAGCGGCCCACGGGAATGCTGCGCAGGCTGTCGACAATCAAGCTGCTGACATAATCGCCGGCCGCATGACCGCCCATTCCATCAGCAACCACCCACAAGCCGTTTTCCGGCAGGTCCAGGCACGCGTCCTCGTTGACCTGGCGGACCATGCCGACGTGGCTCTTGCTCGCGGATTTAAAGGTGACGCCTAGGGTGGACCGCATCTACACAACACCTTCTTGTCCGAGCAAAAATTGCGCAAAATCAGCAGCGGGCGGCAGGCCCTGACACCGCATCAAACCTGGGGAAATTCGTTCCGAACCACGTCCCCACCACAGGCTCGCGCCTTCGCAGGCCTGTTCGGCGAGCACCGTCATCCGTGCTTGCGGATCAATGGCAGTAAACCGTTGCAGGCCGGCAAAGCGACTGCCCAACGTGCGCGGCCGAGTCGCCGGGCCACCCAGGGCCTCAAGCCCCTCGCTGAAACCTTCAAAGCTGGCATCCACGTCAAGGGTGCTCAACAGCAACTCCTCTACCTGTTCAAACCAGGCGTCAGGGCCGCCGATGACCGAAGCAGGATCGGTGTCGTGACCCAGCAATGTCGCGACCGTCAGCGGGAAATAACGCCCGACCCGGTCGATGCTCGGCATCACCACACCGACGGCGGCGTCCGGCCCGCACACACCCGGCGCCAGCACAAAGCGCCACAACGGGCTGACCAGATACGTATTCAACCAATCACCGCCGAGGCTGCCTTGACTGGCGAGCAAACCTGCCGCCAGCCAGCTGTCCCAGGGGCCGATAAAACTTTGCGGCAGAGCGCGGCTGACAAAGTCCCCGCGACTGGCCAACTTGCCGTAGAAACCCAGCGTTTTCATAACCGCTCCGGCAGGCTGAAGCCACTGAGCACGCGGCTCTTGAACGGGTTGAAGGCACTGTTGGCCCGCAGCTCGTAGGAAATGCTCGCGCCGTCGACCCGCAGCCGCAGGTTGAAGCGGTCCGGCGAATTGCCGGCAGTCAGGTCCGACTGCTCCAGCAAACGGAACCACGCCCACGGACCGTCCAGAGTGACGCCAGAGCGACCGCTGGCCGACGGCGGCATGATGGAAATCCGCACCACGCCGATGCTGCCAGGGTTGGGCCATTGCATGGCGACCGGACGGCTGGGACCGTGGTCGTAGCTCAGTTGCTGGCCGTCCAGGTCAAGCAGGAACTGAGTGATCGTCGCGTCCATCGCCACTGGCTTGAGTTCGAAACGTACAATCGGCTGAGTACCTCCAGCGCGGAAAAACGCATCGCGAATGGTCGCTGCGCGTTGGAAGGTTTGCAGCACACCCGGCGCAATTCCGAGCTTCTGCGCCGCGCCCGGCTGCCAGCGCCAGGTCTGCGTCGAGGTGTCGACATAAGGCTGCAGGTATTTGCGGAAGTAGTTATCCATTACCCCGCCCACACCGAAGAACTGGCCGAAGTCATCCAACGTCGCATCGCGGGCGCTGCCGGGGGACATCGGATAACGCCCCGCCAGGGACTGGCGGTAGACGTTGACCACTTCGCTGACCCAGGCTGCGTTCAGTTGATTGCGCACCCCGCCCATCATGCTGTTGGTGGTGGAGTTGACCACCGACTTGACCAAGCCTTGCACCAGCGGCGGCTGGCGTTCGGCGTTAAGGCTGACCCGCGTGGCCGCAGCCGCTGCCTGGTTCTTGGCCTCGCCGAGCAAGGCGTCGCCACTGGCACCGACCATGGCACTGACCTGCACATACAGCGCATTCATATCCGCCAGCAGGCCGTCGATGGCGGCTGGGTCACCTTCGCTCTTGCTGACGATGCTGTTGAGTTCGGCGAAGTGCGTGGTCACCGGGTCTTCGCTGGTCGCCGGAGTGTTTGCCGCGGGTTGCTCCTGGCCGAGCAAACTGCCCAGGCGCTCCTTGAGCTTGTCGACACCGCCTTCCACCGGCGCCCCCTTGGCGGCCAGCAAGCGCTCTTCCTGTTGCAGGTCGGTTTCCTTGGCCACCGCCACCAGCAGCTTTTTCAGCGGCGAGGTCGGGCCGGAAATCACCCGCAAAACGTCGGCCGCCTGGGCCACGCTGGTGATCGGCACAAAGTCGATATCCGCCAGCAAGGCATCCCACTGGCGTTGATAGTCCTGGAAATACAGGCGGCGCACATCGGCAGCAAGGCTGACAACGTTCTGCTGATCGGCCGGCTCATGGCCCAGCACCCACTGCTCTTCAGCGAGGGTGCCGGCCTGGTTCAGGCTGGTGAGCAAAAAGCCTTGGCGATAACCCTTGGCGGTGAAGAGGCCGCTCAACGGGTCGCCCAACGGCTTGCCGCTCTTGCGACTGAACACCAGCGCGGCATCACGCCCGGCAGCTTCGTTGATGCGAAAGTCCAGCACGCCATCCGGCAGTTTCTGGCGTTTGACCCGGTCATAGACGCGCTGGGCCACGGGCAGTTGTTGCAGCTGCCGACGCAAGTCGTCGATCAGGCGCGGGTCAAGGCGTGCGTTCGGCGGGTGACGTTCGAACAACGCCTGCAAATGCCCGATCAGTGCCTGGCGCTGATCGGCAGGCAGGTCGCGCGGCAGGTTGCGGTCCCAGTCCAGGGCGATCCAGGCCTTGATGAAGTCCGGGTCGTAATGCTCGTTATCGGCGAGCATCAGGTAGGCCTTCAAGCCTTCGTAGAGGAAGTCGGAGTTGCCGCCGCCGTGCAGTTGCTCTTCGATGCGCGTCACCAGCCGTGGCGAAAACACCGCGATCAACAACTTGCGATAGACGCTACCAGACTCGGCTTCGAGCATGTCGCCCTGATACAGGCCCAGGCCTTCAGCCCAGCTTGGGGAGTCACCGGCAAGGTTCTTCACCGCGTTGAGCAACGGCAGCACCGCGAGGACATCCCGTTGCGCCGGGCTGAGGTTTTGTACGGTCTGGCCCAGCGGTGCAAGCTTCTGATCGACCTGGGCGATATAGGCCTGGTTGGCGCGGTAGCTGATCCACCATACGGTGCTGACCACCAACACCAATGCCACGGTCGCGGCCAGGACGCCACGGGCGATCCATTTGCGTCGCCGCTCGACCTTGGGGTTGACCCCGACCAATCCGCGCTCGGCAAAGGCCACGGCGGTAAAGAGTTTTTCGATGAAGTAACTGCGCCCTGTGCCGCTCTGGCGCGCCAGGTGCTGGCGGTCCAGGTTCATGCTTTGGGCCATGGCGCCGATCAGCCGGTCAATCGGGCTGCCTTCCTGGGTACCGCTGGTGAAATACACACCGCGCAGCAATACACGCTCTTCAAAGGCGTTGGGTTTGAACACGCCTTCGAGGAAGTTTTGCAGGCAATCCTTCAGCGCACCGAACTGCTGTGGGAAGCCGTAGATCAGGTCACGACGTGCCGGGTCACGCTCCTGTTGCAGGCGCTCCACCAGGCGATCATTGAGGCGTTGCTCCAGGCCAGCGAACTCGCTTTGCAGATGAGCCAGCGGGCTGTCGCTATTCTTGCCGTCGTCCAGGGCAAAGGTCATGCCCCACACCTGGGCCCGCTCTTCCTTGCTCAGGTTGTCGAAGAACTCCATGAAGCCTGGCACCAGATCAAGCTTGGTCAGCATCAGGTAGATCGGGAAGCGTACGCCCAATTGGGTGTACAGCTCCTGGATGCGCAAGCGAATCGCCGCAGCATGGGCGGCACGCTCAGCATCGCTGCCCAGCAGCAGATCCGACAGGCTAATGGCGATGAACGCGCCGTCAATCGGACGACGGGAGCGCTGCTTTTTCAGCAGGTCGAGGAAGCCCAGCCACGCGGCTTTATCCACCGTGGCGTCGCTGTCCTGGGTGGTGTAACGGCCGGCGGTGTCCAGCAATACGGCTTGGTCGGTGAACCACCAATCGCAGTTGCGGGTGCCGCCCACGCCACGCACCGCACCAGCGCCCAGTTGCGCCGCCAGCGGGAAGTGCAGCCCGGAGTTGACCAGCGCGGTGGTCTTGCCCGAACCCGGCGGGCCGATAATCACATACCACGGCAGCTCGTACAGGTTGCGGCGTTCGTCACCGCCCAGCTTGGCTTTCTTCAACAGCACCAAGGCTTCGTCCATACGCTGGCGCAGGGTCGCCAGTTCTTCGGCAGTGGCGACGCTGGCGGGGTCCGGCGGGGTCTCTGCCGCAAGGCTGCGCATCACTTCGGCGGCCTGACGGCGCGCCTGGATAATCCGGAAAACGCGATAGGCGATCCATACCGCGAATACCAGGATGATCAGCGCCCAACGCCGCCCTTCCGGCACCAGCATTTCGAGCAGCGGCCCGACAAACCAAATGATCAGGCTCAAGGCGATCAGGCCCAGCAGCGGGATCACCCAGCGAATCACAAAACTGAAAAACGCCTTCACTCGACCCCCTCCGCCAATACGGTGATTTCAACCCGGCGATTGCGCGCACGGCCTTCAGCTGTGTTGTTCGACGCCAACGGCTCGGTGTCGCTGCGACCCTCGGCGCTGAAGCGGTCCGGCTGGCCGGTCTTGGCCGCGAGAATCTCCAGCACCGACTTGGCCCGCGCCTCGGACAGCGCCCAGTTGGACGGGAAACGCAGGGTGGCAATCGGACGGTTATCGCTGTGCCCAGTGACACGCACCTGGCCCTTGACCTTGCGGATGGCATCGGCGATGCGCAGCATCAGCGGCTGGAAGTCATCGACGATGCTGGAGCTGGCCGAGGCGAAAAGCTCATCGCCACGGATAGTCACCACGGAACGGTCAACGGCATCTTCCACCGCCACACGACCGGCCTTGATGTCTTCGGCGAGGAAGCCCGCCAAGCGTGGCCGCTCGATGATTTTCGGCTGCACCACGGGGCGGTCAATGGCCTGCACCGGGATTTCCCCCAAGGTATGAATATTTTTGAACACCGGCTCGGCGTCCGACGCCAGCTTCATCCGCAGGCCGAACAGCAGTGCCAGCAACAGTGCGAGACCGATGGCCACGGCGATCCACGGAGGCATGAATTGCGCCAGGCGATCACGGGCCACGGAAACGCCGCGCCAATGGGGCGATAGCTCTCGCTCATGCTCACCGCGCGCACTGCGAATGGCCGCAGCGGTACGTTCGCGCAAGGCTTCCAATTGGCTACGACCATCGTTCATTACCCGGTAGCGGCCTTCGAAACCCAGGCACATGCACAGGTACAACAGTTCCAGCAGGTACAGGCGTTCGCGCGGGCTTTGCAGGCAGTGATCCAGCAACTGGAACACCTTCTCGCCGCCCCAGGCTTCGTTGTGCACGGTGATCAACAGGCTCTGTTTGCCCCAGTCACTGGCACTGCCCCACGGCGTGCTGAGCACGGCTTCATCGAGGGCGGTGCACAGCGCGTAACGGGCCAGCAGCACATCGTTGCGGGCTACGCCGGCGGCCTCGGCGCGCTCTTCGAACTGGCGCAGGTAGGCCAGCAATTGCGCCCGCAGGCTCGACGGCGCCGGGTGGGAAATGGTGTTTCGCAGGCGCGTCAGTAACGCCAACAGCGGGCCAGCGGCGCTTTCCAGCGGGTTAAGGCCACAGGCGGTGCCGGTCAGGACCGGTGCAGCCGGCATCGACAGCGGTGCAGCAGTCGGTTCTGCGCGAGCAGGTTCCGGGGAACGACCACCCGGACGCGGCATGAACTGGGTGCGGTCATCATCATTGGGATGCATCGCGGATTATCCTCGGATGGCCCAGAAAGCCAGGTTCAAACCCGGGAACTGCCCGGCAATGTGGAACGCAAAGCCGCCGGAATGGATCAGTTGCTGCCAGTGCTCGCTGCCCCGGTCCAGCTCGTAATAAGTGGAGCCGGCGTGGTACGGAATCTGCCGTGGCGCCACCGGCAGCGGCAGCAGGCCGATGCCCGGCAGTTGCAGGTTGACCAGGTCGCGGATGTGTTCCACCGAACCGACCTTGCTCTGCTGGGCAAAGCGACCGCGCAAGGTTTCACCGGGCACGTCAGCGCGCACCACGAGAATGAAACTGGCGGTATCGATCAAGGTTTTATCGGCCAGCATCGCCACGTGCACGCCGTAAGCTTTCTCGACAATCGGGATCGGCGTGGCCTTGCTGTCGATCAGCATCGACAGCGCTTCGCGCAGGGCCTGCATCACCGGCGTGAAGCTCAGGGCCAAGTCGTCGTGCTGGTATTGCGGGAACTCCAGAGGGCGGCGGCCGGAGGTTGAAAATGTGGAGAATTCCCCCGCCAGGCTCACCAGTTCGCTGAAGAACCGCTCCGGGTGCAGCGGGCTCAACTGGCTCAGGTGCTGGATCAGCGGCTGGGCGCGGTTGACCAGTTGCAACAGCATGAAGTCGGCGATCTCCGAAGCGCCACCGGCGCCGGATGCGACCACCCGACCGGCCAGGGCTTCGCCGCGCTGGTGCAGCAGGCCCAGCAGTTCGCTGCGAAACGCCGTCAGCGGTTTGCTGGCGGCCACGTCCAGCACAGGTGGGATGTAGCTGTCGTCCAGCACCAGGGCGCGGTCGGCGCGTTTTTCCTTGATGCGCACCAGGCCAATGGCGGCGTAATCGCTGACGCCATCCTGGGCAGTCAACAAGCGCAAGGCCCGGGAGCCAACAGCCACTGGCGCACGGTTTTCGAAGGGGGCGTTGTCGTCCCGCACTTCCCGCACCTGGCTTACATAACGAGCAGCGCCGAGGGCTTCACCTTCGTCGACAGTATCGCGGGCGCCGGCACGCTTGAGGGGCAAGGCCAGGTACACCAGGCCATCGCGCAGGTTGTCGTCGATGTTCAGCGGGCTCGGCGCCAGGTCATCCTGGGGAATATTGAACGGTGTGCCATCGGGCAACAGGCCACGGGCCGAGACAATGGCCAACTTGCCCTGGGCCAGCAGGCCCTGGTCGATCAGCAATTCGGAAAAGCCCCAGGCACCGGCCGACAACGGGCGGCTGCGGGCGTCGATCAGGTTTTCCAGGTAACGGTCATGCTGCTGAAAGTGCTGCGTTCCGATGAACATGCCTTCCGACCAGACCACTCGATTGTTCCAGGACATGGGGGCTCCGATTGCTTATTGGGCAGGGCTGGATGGGGGAACCACGACGTCAGCGCGCACGGCACGAACATCAAGGCTGATCTGGTATTCGGTGTATTGGCGGGGCGGCACGCTGATCACCGTGCGCCACAGCGCCTGGTCCAGATCGCGATAGCCCACCAGCAGGCCGATCTGGCGGGTGGCCGGGTCGAGGTCGCGCTGGATGCTCAGCTGTTGGCCGGGCAAGATCTGCACTTCGTCCTGGTCGATCAGGTCCAGGCCGAGGGTCGCCTGGGCGCGGTCGGCCAAGGCGAAATAATCGGAGCGGCTGAAAGTGGCGGCGTTTTTCAGTTCGAAAATCCGCACCCTAACCGGGGCCGGTTGGCCGCTGGCGCCGGGGTTGAGCCCGGCAATGGCATGGAAGTGCAACTCGACGGCAGCAGTGTTGGCTTGCTCCTCGGGAGCCTCGGGCTGGGCTGCATCCTTGGCACACGCCGTCAGCAGAAGCATTGTGGCAACTGCGAGTAAAAACCTGGGAATCATCCTGCGCCCTCAATGACGTACTTAGCTGTCCGTTGTTCCATTTGTTGTTATGCGACTACGACCCTCAGGGGCGACGCTGTCGTGCGCTGTGCTCTTCGTAGGCACGGCTGAATTCACGCCCGAACAAGTCCTGGAAATCTTCCTGGGCCTCACGGGAAATATTGCTGTAGAGCTCGGTGAACTGTTGCCAGTACTGGGCCTGGCGCGAACCGTTGAAAAGGCTCGACAGGCCGCCGGGCTTGCCCATGCGCTCTTCCAGCTGCGCCGGCTCAAAGCGTGTCAGCAGGTGTTTGATCGCGGCTTCGACACCGGCCATCACCGCCAACTGGTGGGCGCGCAAGTCATCAAAACTGTCACGCACTGCCAGGTCTGGCGCCATAAACGCATGGTTGCCGTGGCGCAGCAGCAGCAGTAACGCTTCATCAGCATTGGGGGCGAATTTCAACGGATTGTTTTCCACCGGCTGAATCATCGTCTGCTGCATGCGGAACTCGCCCTTGAGGCTGCTGCGAGCACGCAACACATCGATCAGGCCTTCGACCATCAGCCGGTAACTGCGGCCGATGCTTTCCATCTGGGCTTCGGCTTGGGCCTTGTCCAGACGCAACTGGTCCAGGCCGGCGCCGCGCAGGAAGGCTTGTAGAAGGTCGGGCTGGTTAACGTCCACCACCGGAAGCGGGGCCTCGACCACAGGCGGCTCAGCAATCGGCGCCGGTGGTTCAGGGATCGCCACCGGCGTTGGGACGCTGATCATTGGCGCTGGCGTATCACCGAACAAGTCCCAGTCTTCGGGAATCACCGATCCCGATAAAACGGGCGCAGGAGGCTCAACTACTACCAGTGGTAGCTGCGGCGTTGGCGGGCGAAAGTCGTGTTGCTCGGCCGGCACATGGTCGGGCTGGGTAGGCGGCGGTACGGCAGTTGGCGTGAGGAAGTCGAACAGATCAGGCAGGGTGTCCATCGACGACGCGCCCTGAAAGTGCGGCGCGATCACAGGGGTTGGCATCGGAGTATTCACGACGGCGCCCTGACGCCCCATCAGGGCCTCAAAACTGTTGGACGAATCCCCGGCAAAAGGATGGTTATCGGTGACCTGCAGATTGAAATCGATGCGCGCCTGGATTTCATAATCGCCGATACGGATCAGTTCACCGTCCTGTAGCGGCTCGCTGTTGCCACGGCGCAGCCGAATACCGGCCTTGACCAACTCCACACCATTAGTGCTGTTATCGGTTAAATAATAACGGCCATCTTTGTACTGAATAACACAATGTTGCGAGGAAACCAGGCGCTCTGGATCAGGCAATATCCAGTCATTTTCCGAACTGCGCCCAATAGCCATCACACCCTGATCCATAGACTTCTCAGGGCACTGGCCAGGGGTAATCTTGTGATAACTAGTGATAGTCAAACACAGCGACATCTTGCCTCCTTGCTGATACTTCGCGCGCGGTTGACCCAAGGGAAAATGGCTCCCGAGAAATCGCCGACAACTCGTGCAAATATCCTTTAAAAGCCGTTTTTCCAGCGTAATTGCTGATCTTACCTGGCTCTTGTGACAAAAATCCTCTAACGGTACTGGCTTCGACTCAGCGGTCGCGCAGCTTGTTAAGCACCGCACATCTGTCACACGGGGCGAATAGCTTACCTTGACAAGGCCTAACTACTACACCAAAAATGCACAACTTCTTGAATGTCAGTGATGGCACTTTGAAATCAAATAGACTTCAAAGCGCGTATATGACCAAGAAAACATGCAAAGTTTCTCGCGCAACTAACGCATGAATCGCCCGAGACTAACGGGCGGATAGGGAGATCAAATTTAGTGGATGTGCCTTTACTGCTCACCGCCGTTTCCACGACTTCGCCCTGTGGCGAAGACCTGGAATATGATGCGGATTATCTGCATCTGGAACGTGCCGCCCAGGGTCAACCTGAGCGCAGCATGGGCGACTCGATCCTGCCCGCCGAACCTCCGCAATGGCGCGGCGTCCAGCAACAAAGCCTGGACCTTCTGCAACGCAGCAAAGACCTGCGCATCACTCATTTTCTGCTGCAAAGTTCCCTCGCCCTGCAAGGCGTTGCCGGACTGGCCACGGTCCTGACGCTGATCAGCGAACTGCTCAAGCAGTACTGGGCCGACCTGCATCCACGCCTGGATGCCGATGACGACAACGACCCCACCGTACGTATCAACGCCCTCGCCGGCCTGACCTCGGACGCGACCATCCGCCTGCTGCGCGAAAGCATCCTGACCCGCTCGCGGACCTTCGGCCCCGTCAGCCTGCGCGCCGCCGCCAACGCCAGCGGCCTGCAAGGTTTCCCAGGGGAAACCCTGGGCGCCGAACAACTGGCCGGGGCATTCCTCGACAGCGATGCCAAGCAGTTGGACGCCACCCGCGCCGCCCTCAACGAAGCCCGCGCGGCCTGCGAAGCCATCGAACAACAGGTCAGCGACCAGGTCGGCTCCGCCCAAGGCGTGGACCTCGGGCCCTTGAAGCAACCGCTCAAGCAGGCCTTGCAGATCCTCAG
Organism: Pseudomonas sp. C321; assembly: GCF_055407105.1. Taxonomy (NCBI): domain Bacteria; kingdom Pseudomonadati; phylum Pseudomonadota; class Gammaproteobacteria; order Pseudomonadales; family Pseudomonadaceae; genus Pseudomonas; species Pseudomonas sp. C321. The sequence goes on from NZ_JBUZRB010000002.1 coordinate 485,342, forward strand.
TCAATTCGCCCCACACAGCGGCGAGCCCGAGGTTGTCAGTGAAGATAGCGCCCCCTCGGTTGAATACGCCGTAGCCCCCGCAGCACCGCGTAACAACGGCGACATCGCCAACCGCGATGAAGTGCTGCGCAGCCTGGACCGAATCCTCGCGTACTACACCCGCCACGAGCCTTCCAGCCCGCTGCCGGTGCTGTTGAACCGGGCAAAGAACCTGGTGCACGCAGACTTCGCGGCCATCGTGCGCAATCTGATTCCCGACGGCATGTCCCAATTTGAAAACCTGCGCGGACCGGACGGCGAATAAGCGTCTGGACCTCGCAGTTACAACACCGTCGCTCAAGCGACCAGGAGCAGCAACGTGGCGAAGCAAAGTTCTCAGAAATTCATCGCGCGCAACCGCGCGCCTCGGGTGCAGATCGAGTACGACGTCGAGCTCTACGGCGCCGAGAAAAAGGTCCAGCTGCCCTTCGTCATGGGCGTCATGGCCGATCTCGCCGGCAAGCCGGCCGAGCCTCTGGCGCCGGTGGCCGACCGCAAGTTCCTTGAAGTGGACGTCGACAACTTCGACTCCCGCCTCAAGGCCATGCAGCCACGTGTGGCTTTCCACGTGCCCAATGAGCTGACAGGCGAAGGCAACCTGAGCCTGGATATCACCTTTGAAAGCATGGACGACTTCAGCCCCGCCGCCGTGGCGCGAAAGGTCGACTCGCTGAACAAGCTGCTCGAAGCGCGGACCCAACTGGCCAACCTGCTGACCTACATGGACGGCAAGACCGGCGCCGAAGAAATCATCATGAAGGCCATCAAGGACCCGGCACTGCTGCAGGCGCTCGCTAGTGCACCAAAGCCCAGCGCCCCAAAGCCAGCCGAGCCCCAGGCTTAATCAGGACGAATGATCATGACCGATACAGCCCGTGAAGGCGCGCACAACCTGGGCGCCACCGAAGAAACCAGCGAGTTCGCCTCGCTGTTGCTGCAAGAATTCAAACCCAAGACCGAACGTGCCCGCGAAGCGGTAGAAACCGCCGTGCGCACCCTGGCCGAACAGGCGTTGGCGCAGACCGACCTGGTGTCCAACGACGCCATCAAATCGATCGAATCGATCATCGCCGCCATCGACGCCAAGCTCACCGCCCAGGTCAACCAGATCATCCACCACCCAGACTTCCAGCAGTTGGAAAGTGCCTGGCGTGGCCTGCACTACCTGGTCAACAACACCGAGAGCGACGAGCAGCTGAAGATTCGCGTGCTCAACATCTCCAAGACCGACCTGCACAAGACCCTGAAGAAATTCAAGGGCACCGCGTGGGACCAGAGCCCGATCTTCAAGAAGATGTACGAAGAAGAATACGGCCAGTTCGGCGGCGAACCTTACGGTTGCCTGGTGGGCGATTACTACTTCGACCAGTCGCCTCCGGACGTTGAACTGCTGGGCGAGCTGTCGAAAGTCTGCGCCGCCATGCACGCGCCGTTCATTGCTGCGGCCTCGCCGACCGTGATGGGCATGGGCTCGTGGCAAGAACTGTCGAACCCGCGCGACCTGACCAAGATCTTCACCACGCCGGAATACGCCGGCTGGCGTTCCCTGCGTGAATCGGAAGACTCACGCTACATCGGCCTGACCATGCCGCGCTTCCTGGCGCGCCTGCCATACGGCGCCAAGACCGACCCGGTGGAAGCCTTCGCCTTCGAAGAAAACACCGACGGCGCCGACAGCTCCAAGTACACCTGGGCCAACGCCGCGTATGCGATGGCGGTGAACATCAACCGTTCGTTCAAACACTTCGGCTGGTGCTCGCGCATCCGTGGCGTGGAGTCCGGCGGTGAAGTGGAAAACCTGCCTGCCCACACCTTCCCGACTGATGACGGCGGCGTGGACATGAAGTGCCCAACCGAAATCGCCATCAGCGACCGCCGCGAAGCGGAACTGGCGAAGAACGGTTTCATGCCGCTGCTGCACAAGAAAAACACCGACTTCGCCGCGTTCATCGGCGCCCAGTCGTTGCAGAAACCGGCCGAATACGACGACCCGGACGCCACTGCCAACGCCAACCTGGCCGCACGCCTGCCGTACCTGTTCGCCACCTGCCGTTTCGCCCACTACTTGAAGTGCATCGTGCGCGACAAGATCGGTTCCTTCAAAGAGAAGGACGAGATGCAGCGCTGGTTGCAGGACTGGATCCTCAACTACGTCGACGGTGACCCGGCGCACTCCACCGAAACCACCAAGGCCCAGCATCCGTTGGCGGCTGCCGAAGTGATCGTGGAAGACGTCGAAGGCAACCCGGGGTACTACAACTCCAAGTTCTACCTGCGCCCGCACTATCAGCTCGAAGGGCTGACGGTGTCGCTGCGCCTGGTATCGAAACTGCCTTCGGCGAAAGGCGCGTAAAAAATCGGGACTGGCTCGCTCCCTGTAGGAGCGAGCTTGCTCGCGAAAAACTTGAAGGCACTGCGTTCATCCAGGATGCCAGCGTCATCGTTGACGACCTTCGCGAGCACGCTCGCTTCTACAGGGGTCGGCGGCGTTAACAAATTCTGTGGCTAAGACCACACAGGGAGAAAACATGGCTGTTGATATTTTCATCAAGATTGGCGACATCAAGGGCGAGTCCATGGACAAGGCCCACAAGGACGAAATCGACGTCCTGAACTGGAGCTGGGGCATGTCCCAGTCCGGCAACATGCACGTCGGCGGTGGCGGTGGCGCGGGTAAGGTGAACATCCAGGACCTGTCGCTGACCAAGTACGTCGACAAGGCCTCGCCAAACCTGATGATGCTGTGCTCCAGCGGCAAGCACATCGACAAGGTTCGCTTGACCGTGCGCAAGGCCGGCGGCGAAAGCCAGGTCGAGTACTTCATCATCGACCTGGAAGAAGTGCTCATTACTTCCCTGAGCACCGGCGGCTCGGGCAGCGATGATCGCCTGACTGAAAACGTCACGCTGAACTTCGCTCAGGTACTGGTCGAGTATCAGCCACAGAAAGCCGACGGCAGCAAGGACGGCGGCGCGATCAAGTACGGCTGGAATATTCGTTCTAACACCAAACGCTGATAAAACACCCCCCCGACGTCATGCGCCGGGGGTTTGGCGCTTGCTCGAACTCGACCTCTCCCCCTTCGGTATTTGAGTCATGGCCAAACCTTCGTTTATTAATTTGTGGAACAGCTATCCGCCCTATTCTCCTGTAGATCCTCCTGCCTGTGATGGCCCCTGGATCAACCAGTGCGCGATCCGTGTCAGCATTGCCCTGTGTGGCGAACGAACACTTGCGGTCAATTCATCGACCTACTCGGAACCCCGCTGCGCGCATGGTCATGCGCGAGGTGCAGAGTCATTAGCCAACTGGCTGTGGAAAAGAACACAAATCGGCCCTCCAAAGATCTACACCAACAGCGTGGAGGACCGTACGAAACTGATGAGCAAAAAAGGCATTATCTTTTTCAAAGACTGCTACGAGCAAAGCAGTGACACCGCTGGAAGACCGACCGGCGACCATATCGACTTATGGAACCGCGGTCAGACCCGCAGTGGTGATCTCTTTTTCAGGTCCAAAGCCATCTGGTTCTGGGAGCTCTTATGATTCGCAAATTGTTGCTTGCCACATTATTGGCAACAAGCCTGAGCGCATGCGCCGGAGAGAAAACAGGAACCTCTGCGAGCCCGCTAACGCTAACCGAGGCAGTTTTTGTGGGTCAGCCCCTGAGCCTGATAAACGACCAAGGTCAGTGCACGCTCGTCAAACCCGATCAAACCCATATGACACTTGATATGGAATGGCCTTGCCAATTCAGTCTGGACAGGGCTCTACAGTTGCGCGTCGAGATGTTTCGCGAAGTGCCGGTTTTTATGGTTGAACGCAGCGAGCACTTACCAGCACCCAGTAGGGATTGTCTGACCACTCTCCAGGCAGTGCGCCAGATCAAAGGTGCTCTGGAAGCATCCGAGGCTAACCGCATTGCCTCGTGTGGTCCTGGGCAATGGGATCAAAAAATGTATGTAGCTTTCTTTTCGTGGTAACCGAAATCGCCTCCCGCGACCGCCTGCAACCGTCTCTCCTCGACCGGTTGACCGACGACGACCCGAGCAACCCCAAGGAAAGCGCCGACAAACGCGTGCTGTCCCTGACCCAGCTGAAAACCTCGGTGCTGCGGGACCTGACGTGGTTGCTTAACACCACCTCGTTGCTCAACGCAGATGCCACGTTGCACACCCCGGCAGGTACTTCAGTGATCAATTACGGGCTGCCGGCATTGGCGGGCAACAGTGTGTCCAGCATCGACATCAGCGCCCTGGAAGCCTTGATTTACCAGGCCATCGCCACCTTTGAACCACGCATCCTGCGCAACACTTTGCGGGTGAAAGCGCGCATCGGCCACGGCGAGATGAACCACAACGCCCTGAGTTTCGAGATCGAAGGCGACCTGTGGGCACAGCCGGTGCCGTTGCGCTTGTTGCTGCAAACTGACCTGGACCTGGAGTCCGGTCATGTACGCGTGGTCAATGCCGACCAGCGGAGACGTTCATGAACCCGCGCCTGCTGGAGCTGTACAACCAGGAACTGCACCACGTTCGCGAGAGCGCGGCGGAGTTCGCCAAGGAATACCCGAAGATCGCCAGTCGGCTGACCCTGTCCGGCATGGACTGCGCCGACCCGTACGTCGAACGTTTGCTGGAAGGCTTTGCCTACCTCACCGCCCGAGTGCAGCTTAAGCTCGACGCCGAGTACCCGACCTTCACCAATAATTTGCTGGAGATCGCCTACCCGCACTACCTGGCACCGACGCCGTCGATGACCGTGGTGCAATTGCAGGCTGATCCCGATGAAGGTTCCCTGACCAACGGTTTTCCTCTGCCGCGGGACACGGTCCTGCGCGCCACCCTTGGCCGCGAAACCCAGACCTGTTGCGAGTACCGCACCGCTCACCCTGTGACGCTGTGGCCGTTGCTGGTCAGCCAGGCCGAGTACTTCGGCAACCCATCCGCCGTACTCGGGCGCCTGGCCGCCAGTGAACCCAAGGCCAAGGCCGGCTTGCGCCTGACCCTGCGCACCGGTGCCGAGTTGCCGTTCAGCAGCCTGGCTTTGGACAACTTGCCGCTGTACCTCAGCGGTGCCGACGAGCAACCATTCCGCCTGTACGAACAACTGCTGGGCAACGCCTGCGCGGTGTTCGCCCGCCAGCCTGGCGGTGATTGGGTCGAACGCCTGCCGCAAGACGCGCTGCGCTCCCGTGGCTTTGACGACGCCGATGCAGCCATGCCGGTGGTGCCGCGTGCTTTCCAGGGCTATCGGCTGCTGCAGGAATACTTCGCCCTGCCTCACCGTTTCCTGTTCGTCGAATTCGCCGAACTGAGCCGTGCGGTAAAACGCTGCGACGGCCAGGAGCTGGAGCTGATCGTGCTGTTCGACCGTCACGATCCGAGCCTGGAAGGCAGTGTCGGCGCCGCACAGTTCGTGCCGTTCTGCACCCCGGCGATCAATCTGTTCCCCAAGCGGGTAGACCGCATTCACTTGTCCGAGCGCGTCAACGAACACCATGTGATCGCCGACCGCACTCGGCCGATGGATTTCGAGATTCATTCCCTGAGCGGTATCGCGGGCCACGGTACCGGGCCGGAGCAGCCGTTCTTGCCGTTCTACGCGGTACGCGATCCGTCGCGTTACGGTCGTGATCAGGCCTATTACACGGTGCGCCGAGAGCCGCGCGTGCTGTCCAGCGACCAGCGTCGCAACGGGCCGCGCTCCACCTATGTGGGCAGCGAAACCTTCGTCAGCCTGGTGGACAGCCAGCAAGCGCCGTACCGCCACGACCTGCGCCAATTGGGCGTAACAGCCCTGTGTACCAACCGCGATTTGCCGCTGTTCATGAGCGTTGGCAACGGCAAGACCGACTTCACCCTGGCCGACAGCGCCCCGGTGCTGGCGGTTCGCTGCGTCGCAGGCCCCAGCCGCCCGCGCGCCAGCCATGCCCATGATGCCAAGGCATGGCGTCTGATCAGCCAGTTGTCGCTCAACTACCTGTCCCTGAGCGAAGAAGGCCAGGGCGCCGCCGCACTGCGGGAATTGCTGCGCCTGTACGGCGACAACAACGACGCCGCCCTGCAATTGCAGATCGAAGGCTTGCGCAAGGTCAGCAGCAAAGCGGTGACCCGCCGCCTGCCGATGCCAGGGCCTATCGTATTTGGTCGTGGGTTGGAAATTACTCTGGATTTTGATGAAAACGCGTTCCGCGGTACCGGCGTGTTTCTGCTCGGTGCCGTGTTCGAACGCTTCCTGGCGCGTTACGTGTCGATCAACAGTTTTACCGAGACGGTGATCCGTACCACCGAACGCGGCGAGATCATGCGATGGAAAGCCAAGCCCGGACGCCGTCCGACCCTGTGAGTACTCTGGACGCGATGCACCAGGAGCCCTGGGAATATGACTTCTTCCAGGCGCTGCGCCGTATCGAGTGCGAATCGCCGGATTTGCCGCGCCTGGGCCATTCCCTGCGACTGGCAGATGACCCGTTGCGCCTTGGCCAGCAGGCTGATTGCACCTTTGCCCCGGCCACGCTGGCCTCGGTCGATCCCGGCGGAGACGGCAAGCCTGCGCGGCTGGAGCAGTTCTTCTTCGGCCTCGGCGGCCCCAATGGCCCGCTGCCGCTGCACATCACCGAATACGTGCGCGAACGCCAGCGCAACAATGCCGACAGCACCAGCAAACGCTTTCTCGATGTGTTCCACCACCGTCTGCTGACTCTGTTTTACCGGGCCTGGGCCGAGGCGCGGCCGACGGTCAGCCATGATCGGCCGGATGATGATTACTGGTCCGCACGCCTGGCCGCCTTGAGCGGTCGCGGCATGCCAAGCCTGCTCAAACAAGGCCTGATTCCTGACACGGCGAAGCTGCATTACAGCGGCCACCTGTCGGCGCAGACCCGCTACCCGGACGGTTTGAAGGCGATTCTTGGCGAGTATTTTGGCCTGCCGGTGGAGATCGAAGAGTACATCGGCCAATGGCTGGAACTGCCGGAACGCAGCCGCGTCAGTGTTAGCGCCAACCAGTTGGGCGTGGACTTTTGCCTGGGCAGCCATGTCTGGGACCGCCAGCACAAGTTCCGCATCCGCTTGGGGCCGCTCAAGCTCGACGACTACATGGGCATGCTGCCCGGCAGCCAGCCGTTCAACGAACTGGTGGCCTGGGTCGCCGAGTACCTGGGCCATGAGCTGGACTGGGACCTGAACCTGATTCTTCAACAACCGCAAGTTCCGGCGTTGCAACTCAATGGCCAATTCCGTTTGGGCTTCAACACCTGGCTCGGCCAACCCGAGCACGACGCCAACGACCTAATCCTGGCCCGGCATTACGCCGAACACGCCAACACCTCAAGGAATCCAGAGCATGGGTGAAATCAGTCGCGCCGCACTGTTCGGCAAACTCAACAGCGTGGCCTACAAGGCCATCGAAGCCGCCACCGTGTTCTGCAAATTGCGGGGCAATCCGTATGTGGAACTGGCCCACTGGTTCCACCAGTTGCTGCAACTACAAGACTCGGACCTGCACCGCATCATCCGTCAGTTCAACGTAGAGCCAGCGCGCCTGGCCCGTGACCTGACCGAGGCCCTGGACCGCCTGCCCCGTGGCTCAACGTCGATCACCGATTTGTCGTCCCACGTCGAAGAAGCCGTGGAACGTGGCTGGGTCTACGGCAGCTTGATGTTCGGCGAAAGCCAGGTGCGCACCGGTTACCTGGTGCTGGGCATTCTCAAGACACCAAGCCTGCGCCATGCACTGCTGGGTTTGTCCTCGGAGTTCGACAAGATCAAGGCCGAAGCCCTGAGCGAGCGCTTTGACGAATACGTCGGCGACTCGCCGGAAAACGCCCTCAGCGCCAGCGACGGTTTCAACGCCGGCGCCGTGCCCGGCGAAGCCAGTGGTGCGATGGCCCCGAGCGCCATGGGCAAACAGGAAGCCCTCAAGCGTTTCACCGTCGACCTGACCGAACAGGCCCGTAGCGGCAAGCTCGACCCTATCGTTGGGCGTGACGAAGAGATCCGCCAATTGGTGGACATCCTCATGCGTCGCCGGCAGAACAACCCGATGCTCACCGGTGAAGCCGGCGTGGGCAAGACCGCCGTGGTCGAAGGCTTCGCCCTGCGCATCGTCGCCGGTGACGTACCGCCGGCCCTGAAAGACGTGGAACTGCGCAGCCTCGATGTCGGCCTGTTGCAAGCGGGGGCGAGCATGAAAGGCGAGTTCGAACAGCGCCTGCGCCAGGTCATCGAAGACGTTCAGGCCTCGCCCAAACCGATCATCCTGTTTATCGACGAAGCCCACACTCTGGTAGGTGCCGGAGGCGCTGCCGGTACTGGCGATGCAGCCAACCTGCTCAAACCCGCCTTGGCCCGCGGCACCCTGCGTACCGTGGCGGCCACCACCTGGGCCGAGTACAAGAAGCACATCGAGAAAGACCCGGCCCTGACCCGCCGCTTCCAGGTGGTGCAAGTGGCCGAGCCGTCGGAAGACAAGGCGCTGCTGATGATGCGAGGCGTGGCCTCGACCATGGAAAAACACCATCAGGTGCAGATCCTCGACGAAGCGCTGGAAGCTTCAGTCAAGCTGTCCCACCGCTACATTCCTGCGCGCCAGTTGCCAGACAAATCCGTGAGTCTGCTGGACACAGCTTGTGCCCGCGTCGCCATCAGCCTGCACGCGGTACCGGCGGAAGTGGACGACAGCCGTCGCCGTATCGAAGCCCTGGAAACCGAGCTGCAAATCATCGCCCGCGAGCATGCGATTGGCATCGCCATCGGCGCGCGCCAGACCAACAGCGAAGCCTTGCTGAGCGCCGAGCGCGAACGCCTCGCCACCCTGGAAAGCCGCTGGGCCGAAGAGAAAACCCTGGTGGACGAACTGCTCGCCACCCGCGCTACCTTGCGGGAAAAGGCCGGCGTGGTGGACAGCGATGTCGACAGCGACGACAGCCACGCCCTGCGGGAAAAACTGGTGGACCTGCAACAGCGCCTGAGCGCCCTGCAAGGTGAGACGCCGTTGATCCTGCCAACCGTGGATTACCAGGCAGTGGCCTCGGTGGTCGCCGACTGGACTGGCATTCCGGTGGGCCGCATGGCCCGCAACGAGCTGGAAATCGTGCTCAACCTCGACCAGCACCTGAAAAAACGCATCATCGGCCAGGACCACGCCTTGCAGATGATCGCCAAGCGCATCCAGACCTCCCGTGCCGGCCTCGACAACCCGAGCAAGCCGATTGGCGTGTTCATGCTCGCCGGCACCTCTGGCGTGGGCAAGACCGAAACCGCCCTGGCCCTGGCCGAAGCCATGTACGGCGGCGAACAGAATGTCATCACCATCAACATGAGCGAGTTCCAGGAAGCCCACACGGTATCGACCCTCAAGGGCGCACCACCGGGCTACATCGGTTATGGCGAAGGCGGTGTGCTGACCGAAGCCGTACGGCGCAAGCCTTACAGCGTGGTGCTGCTGGACGAGGTAGAAAAAGCCCACCCGGACGTGCACGAGATTTTCTTCCAGGTATTCGACAAGGGCGTGATGGAAGACGGCGAAGGCCGGGTGATCGACTTCAAGAACACCTTGATCCTGCTCACCACCAACGCCGGTACCGAGCTGATTTCCCGGGTCTGCAAGGACCCGGCAAACATCCCTGAACCCGAAGAGATCGCCAAGGCCCTGCGCCAGCCGCTGCTGGAGATTTTCCCGCCGGCCTTGCTCGGGCGCCTGGTGACCATTCCGTACTACCCGCTGAGCGATGAGATGCTCAAGGCGATCACCCGCCTGCAACTCAACCGCATCAAGAAGCGTGTGGAGAACACCCACAAAGTGGCCTTTGACTACGACGACGAGGTGATCGACTTGATCGTCTCCCGCTGCACCGAAACCGAAAGCGGCGGGCGGATGATCGACACCATCCTCACCAACAGCCTGCTGCCGGACATGAGTCGCGAGTTCCTCACCCGCATGCTGGAAGGCAAGGCGTTGGCGGGGGTGCGGATCAGCGCGCGGGATAATGAATTGCACTACGACTTCAGCGACGCGGCCTAAACGCCGCAGTACCTGTAGGAGCCGAGCTTGCTCGCGAAGAACTCGAACACGCCTCGCTGATTCAGAATGCCAGCGTCATCGTTAACGACCATCGCGAGCAAGCTCGGCTCCTACAATGAAACGGGTTAGCCAATGTTATTCAACCAAGCCTCACGCCTGGCCAAGGTCACCAGCCCCCTCGGGCCGGATGTGCTGTTGCTCAATGAAATGGGTGGCGGCGAAGAGCTGGGGCGGCTGTTCAACTTCGAGTTGCAGCTGACCTCCCTGGACTCGGCCATCGACCTCAACCAGTTGCTGGGCAAGCCTATGTGCCTGAGCCTGCAACTGGCGGACGGTGGCGAGCGCTATTTTCACGGCCTCGTCGCCCGCTGCAGCCAGAACATCGACCAGGGCCAGTTCGCCAGTTACCAGGTGACGCTGCGCCCATGGCTGTGGATGCTGAGTCGCACCTCCGACTGCCGGATTTTCCAGAACCTGAGCATCCCGCAGATCATCAAGCAGGTGTTCCGCGACCTGGGTTTTTCCGACTTCGAAGACGCCCTGAGCCGCCCGTACCGCGAGTGGGAATACTGCGTGCAGTACCGCGAGACGAGCTTTGATTTCGTCAGCCGGTTGATGGAACAGGAAGGTATCTACTACTTCTTCCGCCATGAGCAGGACCGCCATGTGCTGGTGCTGGCCGATGCCTATGGCGCCCATACCGGCGTGGTCGGTTACGGCTCGGTGCCCTACTACCCCAAGGACGAGCAGCAGCGCGAGCGCGACCATATGCACAACTGGCACCTGGCCCAGCAAGTGCAACCCGGTTCCCTTGAACTCAACGACTATGACTTCCAGCGCCCCAGCGCCAGCATCGACGTGCGTTCGGCCATGCCGCGCCCACACGCCGCCGGCGACTACCCGCTGTACGACTATCCCGGCACCTATGTGCAAAGCGCCGACGGCGAACACTACGCCCGCACCCGAATCGAGGCGCTGCAAACCCTGCACGAACAAGTAGAGTTCAGCGGCAACGCCCGAGGCCTGGGCTCGGGCAACCTGTTCAGCCTCACTGGCTTCAGCCGCCAGGACCAGAACCGCGAATACCTGATCGTCGGCGCCCGCTACTTTATTACCCAGGAAAGCCTGGAGAGCGGTGGCAGCGCGGCCTCGGCGCAGTTCGAAAGCAGCATGACCTGCATCGACGCACAGCAGAGCTTCCGCCCCCTGGCCAACACTCACCGGCCCATCGTCAAAGGCCCGCAAACGGCGCTGGTGGTGGGCCCCAAGGGGGAGGAAATCTGGACCGACCAGTACGGGCGCGTGAAGGTGCATTTCCATTGGGACCGGCATGATCAGTCCAATGAAAACAGCTCGTGCTGGATTCGTGTGTCGCAATCCTGGGCAGGTAAAAACTGGGGCTCGATGCAGATTCCACGGATTGGCCAGGAGGTAATTGTCAGCTTCCTGGAAGGCGATCCGGACCGGCCAATCGTCACCGGGAGGGTATATAACGCCGAGCAGACCGTGCCTTACGACTTGCCGGAAAATGCCACCCAAAGCGGGATGAAAAGCCGCTCCAGCAAAGGCGGCACGCCAGCCAACTTCAATGAAATCCGCATGGAGGACAAGAAGGGGTTGGAGCAGTTGTACATCCATGCCGAGCGTAATCAGGACATTGTGGTTGAGGTGGATGAAAGCCACTCCGTCGGGCATGACCGAAACAAGAGCATCGGCCATAACGAGACGGTGACCATCGGTAATAACCGCACGCGCATCGTCAAGCAGGAGGATGTCCTCTTGGTGGGCCAGCGCAAGACCGACAGCATCAGCCAGAGCTACGTCATCGAAGTGGGTGAGAACCTGCGCCTGGTCTGCGGCGAAAGCATCCTGGAGCTCAATGCCAGCGGGCAGATCAACCTCACCGGCGTGCAAATCAGCTTCTACGCCAGCGGCGATGCCCAGTTCAACACTGGCGGTGTGCTGCACCTGAACAACGGCCTGGGCCCCGGTGCCGAACCCGAAGGCCAAGGTTGCAAAAAGAGCATCGACGCCAACGTGAAAGCCGCGTTCCCACCGCCTAAAAGCTCCTGACGAGATCTGTTTTCCATGACGTACCGAATCAACGAATTCCAGTTCCAACTGCCGGCCGGCGAGCTGCAGGACGCAACGATCAACATCCTCAAGTTCCCGGAGTTGGGCACGTCGCTGATCGTCAGCCGCAGCTTCCTTGCCGAGGGTGAAACCTTGCAGAGCAACTTCGACGACCAGCTCAAACGCCTGGAAAAACAGGTGCAGGATCTGCGCTACCAACCGGGTGTTGCCGTGCGTTTGGGCGCGGCCCAGGAAGTGGAAGGTATCGAGTTGCGCAGCCAGTTCAACAAGGGCAACGACAAGGTATTCCAGTACCAGTTGGCGCTGGTGTTGCCCGGCACGCGCAAGATGCTTGCCTTGAGTTATGTGAAGGCGGACAAGCTTGGGGATGCCGAGGCGGCGCACTGGGCGACGATTAAAAACTCGTTGTCGTTCGACGCTATTTCTTGATGAGCCGCTTGTATGTCTGACGCATTATGGGCTGCCCGCATGGGCGACGCGCTGTCCCACACCTCGATGATGGCGGACATCCTCGGCGGTGTGCTGGAAGTGGCGGCCAACGTGGCGATTACTGCGCTGGCAACGGCGGCGGTCGCGGCGGCTGTGGGCGTGACCATTGCCACCGCAGGCGTGGGCGGCTGCATCCTCGGCGCGGTGGTGGGCATCGTCGTCGGCATGGCAATGAGCAAGACCGGGGCCGACAAGGGCCTGAGCAAGATGTGCGAGAGTTTCAGCAACGCACTGTTCCCGCCCACGGTGCAGGCCAACATCGCGATTGGCTCCACCGACACCTTCGTCAACAGCATTCCGGCGGCGCGGGCGGCGGGAAGTATTCCCTCGCATGTAGCACCTGCGGGGACTGAGCTTGAGCCGGGGCCAGAACCCGCAGGTGCGCCAGCGCCTGAGCCTGGTTTCCTGGACATGGCTGAGGGGTTTTTCTCGCAACTGTGGCGGCCCACCGTTGCCACACCGGCACCCGGCGCCGTGCCCCTGCCCACCGACTTTGTGCTGTGCGCCCTGCACCCACCGATGCCACCGCAGTTTCTGGCCGAGGGTTCGGAAAAGGTCACCATCAATGGTCAACCCGCTGTGCGCAGCGGCGATCGCAGTGTCTGTGAAGCGACTGTTGTTTCATCCGGGCTGATCTCCAACAACGTCACCATCGGCGGCGGCTCGGTGGTGGTGCGCGAAATTCGCAGCGGCAAGACACCGGGCGTGGGGTTGGCGATTGAAGCGTTGATGATGCTCAAGGGGGCAAAGGGCAAGACGCTGAGTAATTTGCCGTGCATGTTGCTCAACGGGGTTGGCTCCTATGCAGTGAGCCAGGCCATTGGCGCGATGAGCAACGCGGCGATGGGCTCGATGAACCCGGTGCATGCGGCAACGGGTGCCAAGGTGCTGGGCGCAGATACCGAGCTGGATTTTGTATTGCCGGGCGTGCTGCCGATTGATTGGCAGCGGTTCTATAACAGCCGGGATGAACGCCAAGGCGGAATGTTTGGTGCAGGCTGGAGCTTATCTTACGAGATCAGCGTCGAGGTGTTGTCGCACCCGGATGGCGGAGAAGAGCTGGTCTACACCGATGAGCAAGGGCGGCGGATCAACCTGGGGGCGGTAGCGTTGGGCGGTGCGATATTTAGTCCCGGCGAGGGCTTGAGCATTCGGCGACACCGCAATGGGCAACTGTTGATCGAAAGTGATGACGGGTTGTATCGGCTGTTTGATACAACGCCCGGCGCTGCTTCGTTGTTGCGATTAAGCCAATTGGGTGATCGCAACGACAACCGTATCTACCTCGACTATGACGCCGCAGGCCAGTTGGTGCGACTGCGCGATACCTTCGAGCTGGTGCAGGTGGAACTGATACGCGAGATGGGTCGTGTCAGCCGGGTTGAGCGTTTGTATCCTGATCAGCGTCGGGAAACGCTCGTCAGTTATGCCTTTGACGTTGTCGGTGATCTGGCCGAGGTTCGCGATGCCACCGGCCAGATTCAGCGGCGCTTTGCCTATGACGCCGGGCGGCGGATGGTGGAGCATCAACTGCCCACAGGGCTGCGGTGTTTCTATGAATGGGGATTGGTCGAAGGCCTTGAGTGGCGAGTGGTGCGGCATTGGACTGGTGAGGGAGATGAGTACCGTTTCGACTATGACTTGTACGCGGGTATCACGCGCATTACCGATGGGTTGCAGCGCGTAAGTACACGCCTGTGGGACACTCAACACCAGATCATTTCGTACACCGACAACCTCGACCAGACCTGGCTGTTTGAATGGAATGATGAGCGCCAGTTGCTCAGTGCTACCGACCCGCAAAGCGGTCGATACGAATACAGCTACGACGAATCCGGCAACTTGATTGGCGAGCTTGACCCGTTGGGGCACAGCGACTCGACCGTATGGCTGGCGCATTGGGCATTACCGCTGATCCGTACCGACGCCGCCGGAAACAGTTGGCAGTACCGCTATGACCCCCGTGGTAATTGCATCAGCGAATCCGACCCATTGGCCCATGTCACCCAGTACCGCTATGACGCCTATGGGCAAGTCGTGGAAATTATCGACGCCACCGGCAAAAGTAAAAGGCTGTCCTGGAACGCCCTTGGCCAACTGGTTGAACACGTTGACTGCTCGGGTTACCCGACACGCTTCAGCTACGACGACCAGGGCTATTTGCAGGTCATCACCGACGCCCTGGGCGAACGCACACAGTTCAGCTACGACGCTCAGGGGCGCTTGCTCAACAGCCAGTTGCCTGATGGACGCACAGAACATTTTCAACGTGATGCAAGCGGCCAGCTGGTGGCTTACACCGACCCGGCCGGACACACCACCCTCTATCAGCACAATGCCCGAGGCCAAGTCAGCCAGCGGACAGACGCCCATGGTCGGCATGTACAGTTCGGTTACGACCGATACGGACGGTTGCAGGCACTGACTAATCAAAACGGAGAGATTTATCGATTTGCCTGGGACGAAGGCGACCGGCTGATTGAACAGCAAGACCTTGACGGTAGTGCCAAGCGTTATTCCTACAACAAGCTGGATAACGTCTGCGTCGTCAGTGCTATTGCAGCGCCATTCGGTAATGGATTGGCGGTGGTGCCCTCCGTACCTGTCGAACCAATCATCCACCACCTGGAGCGGGATGCCGTTGGACGCCTGATTGCCAAGGTGACTACCGATGGGCGCACAGAATATGCCTACGACCCGTTGAACAGGTTGGTTGCGGTGAGTTTTGTCGACACGGTGGGAAACGAACAGAGTCTTGGGTTCACCTATGACCCCCTGGGCCAGCTACTCGAGGAGCAGAGTGCTGCTGGCAGCCTGCAGCATCACTACGACGAACTGGGCAACTTGATCCAAACGCTATTACCTGACGGGCGCTGGATCAATCGCCTGCACTACGGCAGCGGCCACTTGCACCAGATCAATCTGGATGGACAAGTCATCAGTGACTTCGAGCGTGATCGCCTGCACCGCGAGGTGTTACGTACCCAAGGGCAGATCAGCACTCGCAGCGAATATGACCGCAGCGGCAGGTTGCGAGCACGTCAGCGCCGTCAAAACGGGCAACCGTCATTACTCCCGCCAGCAGCACAGAAAACATTCGAATACGACCCGGCTGATAACCTGATCGGCAAGTTCAATCAGCAACCTGCCGCCCAGCATCGTCAGTTGCTGCACTACGATGCCAGCGGGCGGATCATCGCCAGTCAGGACAATCTGCAGGGTCAGACAGAGACGTTCTCCTATGACGCGGCTGCCAACTTACTGGATGCCTCCCTGCCGCCCCAGGGGCTGGTAGTCCATAACAAACTGCTGACCTACCAGGACAAACGCTATCGCTACGATGCCTTTGGCCGAATGATTGAAAAGCGCAGTGCGGTATGGGGCCTACAGCGCTTTACGTACGACGCCGAACATCGGCTGGTCGAAGTACGTAGCCAAAAAGGCCAGCAGGAAACCGTCGTAACAATGACCTACGACCCCTTGGGCCGACGCATCGCCAAAACTGACCATGGCAGCAGTGGCTATCCGTTGGGTGAAACCCGCTTCACCTGGGAAGGCCTGCGGCTGCTGCAAGAGCAGAAAAACAACCAGAGCAGCCTGTACCTTTACGAAGGCGACGGTTATGAACCTCTCGCCCGGGTCGATGGCACGGGTGAGCATCAAAGCGTGCGTTATTACCATAACGATCTGAACGGCTTGCCTGAGCAACTGACTGAGTCGGATGGCCGTGTGCTTTGGCAAACCCGCTATCAGGTTTGGGGTAATACGGTTGAGGAAGTTCGCGAGCCGTATTACATAGAAGAGCAGAACCTGCGATTCCAGGGGCAGTATCTGGATCGAGAAACGGGACTGCACTACAACACCTTCCGCTTTTATGATCCGGATGTAGGCCGGTTCACGACCCCGGACCCTATTGGATTGGCCGGAGGAATCAACCTCTACCAATACGCTCCAAACCCCATTGGCTGGACCGACCCACTAGGTTACAAGGGATGCAACGTCAAGGCGGGCGACGGCAAGACCCACGATATCGTCCTCGAATTGACCAAAAAGCAGTACAAACAGACCTTTGGCCACATCGCCGACGTGATCAAGGCTCGTGGCAAAAGCATCTTTACCATCGACCGCCTCGGCGCGACGGATAACCGAAAAGCCTCCTTGGCCGGTCACCCGTCAGTCAAAGCAAAAGACCGGGACGAATTCCCGATGGCGATGTTCAAGGAAGGCGGCAAGGGCGCGAGTGTCAGGTACATCGACCCTAGCGACAACCGGGGAGCGGGGTCCTCGATTGCTCATGCCCTGAGCGGCTACGACGACGGCACCCGAGTCAAAATAGTTGTGAAATAACCGATTGGAGATCCGCATGCTGATTACCGAAGCGCTTGACTCATTTTCATCTGCCAGCGGCCCGCTGGCGGATTACCTGGCAAAGGTCCCGGCCAAGTACAGCAAAACCAACAAGCTGCGCATTGAATCGCTAACCCGCCTGGCGTACCTGTTGTATGTCATTAACGAAAAAGACCTTGCGGGGCAGATCACCGCGCCGCTCTCCCGAATTCCTTTCGAGAACAACTACGACTACTGGGTATGGGTGGAGGCAGCACTGGTGCTGGATGGCACGCTGGCCAAGGAGCAGGGCAATACCGAGGTTTATGAGCCGGCATTGACGCGTGTGCTGGAGGCACTGTCTTCAGGGAATGAGCTGCAGATAACGGTAAAGCGCAATACACATGAGCGCTTTATAAAGGGTGAAACGTTAAGCCTGGAAAAAATACAGGATGCTGCCGAGGAAAAGGACTTCGTCACAGAGGGAAATCAACGCATTACTTATTTGATAAGCCTGCTGAAGATCAAGTTTTTCGACAAGCCCGAATATTATCCAAGCGAGAAAATCAACGCTGACATTAACGATAATTTAAAAAGAATAAAGGAGATTATTGGTTCGATCGGCCTGCAAAAACTCACACCATTTAAGTGATCGTCAAGCTAACAGCTACAGCGCACGGGGCCTATTGAACATTTCTAGTAATAGATCCATCGTCGTTCCTCAGTGATGCGGTTAAAGGGGACGAATCTATTTAATAACTGGGCCTCTTTACCGCCCAGTAAATAGATCTGAGAATCATCTGGCCGGCCTCCCCACCTCACAGAGGTGGCGCAAAATTCAAGGTGCGAACTTAGACTTTTGCAAAGGAGGCCAAGGGCAATAAGTAACTCGCGACCCACAAAAAATGGGCACCCGACCCAGTCGGCGTGCCCATTTTTCATTCCACGCTCGCTATGTGCGGCGCGCGTACTTCGCTACTTAAGGATTGACGCTGTCTTTCAAGAATTTACCTGGCTTGAACGCCACGGTATTGCTCGCCTTGATTTTCACCGGCTCGCCGGTTTGCGGGTTTTTGCCGGTACGGGCGCCGCGGTGGCGCTGCAGGAAGGTGCCGAAGCCGACCAGGGTGACGCTGTCCTTGCGATGCAGGGCGCCAGTGATTTCTTCAAGAACGGCGTTGAGTACGCGGTTGGCTTGTTCTTTGGTGAGATCAGCTTTTTCAGCAATAGCGGCTGCAAGTTCTGGTTTACGCATAAGTGAAGCCTCTTTGACGGTTTTTTGTTGTTATGTCCGTGCCGCTCTCTGACGGAGCAGCGCCCAAGGCGCCGCAGGCTCTACTCTGCGGCAGACGCGAGTGAGAATGGCATGCCATCGGAGCCTGCGCCAGTCTCGCGGCGACCTTTCTACGGGCAAAAGAGTGCTTATTCCGACAGAACGACCGGTATTTACGCCAGCAACGGCGGAAGCTCCTTGTTCAGCGCCAGTTTTTCCATAACGGCAGTACCGGTCAGGGCGTAGCCGAGCAAGCGACCACTGGCATCGCGGCACAATGCCTTGATATCGGCGCCCTGCCCCTCGACGCTCCAGACGCCTTCGGTGCCCCGTGGTGGTGGCGATACCACCAGCGGGCAGGCCGGGGTTTTCACGGTGACCGGCATCGGGCCGTAATTGACTGCCGTGGCGTTGCCCGCCAGCGTTTGGGCCAGGGCACGGGCACAGCTCATCAGCGGCATCACGTAGAGCAAGTTCAGGCCATCGACCTCGGCGCAGTCGCCCAGGGCGTAGATATTGGCGTGGGAGGTCTTGAGATGACGGTCGACCATGATCCCACGGTTGATCTGCAAGCCGGCGGCGGCGGCCAGGTCTACACGCGGGCGCAGGCCGATGGCGGACACAACCAAGTCACACTGGATCACTTCGCCATCGGACAGGTGGGCTTCCAGGCCTTCAGCGTTGCGTTGCAGGCGATTGAGCACCGGCCCCAGGTGGAAACGCGCACCGAGGCCTTCCAGCCCAGCCTGGACCGCTGCAGCTGCCGCCGGGTGCAGCAGCGTCGGCATGACCTGCTCGCAGGGTGCCACCAGGTCGATTTCGTAACCGCCGAGGATCAGGTCGTTGGCAAATTCGCAGCCGATCAGGCCGGCACCCAGCAGCAAGACCCGGCGCTTGCCGGCTGCCGCCGCGCGAAAACGGGCGTAGTCTTCAAGGTCGTTGATCGGGAAAATCAGCTCCGAGGCGTCGCCTTGTACCGGCACCCGCACGGTTTGCGCACCCCAAGCGAGGATCAGGTCGCGATAGGCCACCGCTTCCTCACCGATCCACAGGCGCTTGTGGCCGGGGTCGATGCCGCTGATGCGCGTATGGGTGCGTACTTGGGCCTTGAGTTGCTCGGCCATGGCCCCTGGTTCGGCCATGCTCAGGCCATCGGCTTCCTTGTTCTTGCCAAAGCCGGTGGAGAGCATGGGCTTGGAGTAGGAACGCCCGTCGTCGGCGGTAATCAGCAACAGCGGGGTTTCGCTATCGAGCTTGCGAAACTCCCGGGCCAGGTTGTAACCAGCCAAACCCGTACCGACGATGACGACAGGTGCGCTCATTCCTTTCTCCTTGTAATACGTTTTTTAAAATCGCTTCTTAAATTCAAAGAGTTAGCCGATTTCGATCATTTCAAAATCCATTTTGCCGACGCCGCAGTCCGGGCACAGCCAGTCTTCGGGCACATCCTGCCACAGGGTGCCAGGGGCGATTCCGTCATCCGGCCAACCGTCCGCTTCGTTGTAGATCAGGCCGCAGACTACACATTGCCACTTCTTCATTACTCGCTTCCTCAGGGTCCAGGCTTGTTGGCCGACAGTCTATAGATCCAGCCTTGCCGTGCGGCTCAGGGCGTTTTGTACTGATCGGGACGCACAGATGCAAGCATGTTCGACGCGCGGCCCCGGCGGCGCCCGGCAAAAGTCCGGGGCGACATGGTAAGCTCGCCGCCTCTTTTGCTGCCAATACTGACCCACTGTGCCGCACTCAATCGCCCTTCCCGATGCTTGCCAATGGCTGACCCAGAGCCTTCTAAGCCCCCTGCCCGCACCGCCCGCCCTCGACTGGCTGTTCGATGAAGGCTCGCTGACACGACGCCTGACACGCCTGTCCAATGACGCTTTCAGCGTGACGCCGTTGCTCGAAGGCTGGCAGCCGCTGCGAGACGACGAATGCGCCGCCCTCGACCTGCCTCCCTCAAGCATTGGCTGGGTGCGCGAGGTGTATTTGCGCGGCCACGGCCAGGCCTGGGTGTTCGCCCGCAGCGTGGCGGCCCGCAGCGCCTTGCAGGATGGCGGTTTGAACATGGATGCGTTGGGCAGCCGCTCGCTGGGGGAATTGCTGTTCTGTGACCAGGCGTTTACGCGCCAGGCCATTGAGGTCTGCCAGTACCCACGGGAATGGCTGCCGCAGGCCGCGCAAGCCAGTGCACTGTGGGCGCGCCGCTCGCGCTTTGATCGCGGGCCGCTGAGTGTGCTGGTGGCCGAAATTTTCCTGCCGAGCCTGTGGCAGGCGGTGCACCAACACCCGGAGAATTGCTGATGTACCAGCGTCTGCTCAAATCCTTGAACCGCCTGAACCCCAGGGCCTGGGACTTTGTTCAACTGACCCGGATGGACAAGCCTATCGGCATCTACCTACTGCTGTGGCCGACCCTTTGGGCGCTATGGATTGCCGGCAAGGGTTCGCCGTCCCTGACCAATATCATGATTTTCGTCCTCGGCGTGGGGCTGACCAGGGCCGGCGGTTGCGTAATCAATGACTGGGCCGACCGCAAGGTCGACGGCCATGTGAAACGTACCGAACAACGGCCACTGGTGAGCGGCAAGATCAGTTCGAAAGAGGCGCTGGTGTTCTTTGCGGTACTGATGACCCTCAGTTTCCTGCTGGTGCTGCTGACCAACTCCATGACCATCTGGCTGTCGTTGGGCGGCCTGGCGTTGGCCGCCAGTTACCCCTTCATGAAGCGCTACACCTATTACCCGCAAGTGGTGCTGGGCGCGGCATTTTCCTGGGGCATGCCAATGGCGTTCACCGCCGAGACCGGCAGCCTGCCGGCCACCGCCTGGTTGCTGTACATCGCCAACCTGTTGTGGACCGTGGGTTACGACACCTACTACGCCATGACCGATCGTGAAGACGACTTGAAAATCGGGGTCAAATCCACAGCCATTCTGTTTGGGGACGCCGACCGGGTGATCATCCTGACCTTGCAGGGACTGGCGCTGGCTTGCCTGCTGCTGGCGGGGTCGTGCTTTGAGTTGGGTGGCTGGTTCCACTTGGGGCTGGTGGCGGCGGCGGCGTGCTTTGCCTGGGAATTTTGGTACACCCGTGACCGGGACCGGCTGAAGTGCTTCAAGGCGTTTTTGCACAACCATTGGGCGGGGTTGGCGATTTTTGTCGGGATTGTGGCGGATTACGGATTTCGTTGAACCCGCTGGATGTGTGGTATCCGGGCCGACGCCATCGCTGGCAAGCCCGCCCCCACATTTTTGATCGCATGCAGTCAATGTGGGAGTGGACTCGCCCGCGATGATCTCAAGGGCGACGTGGATTAAGGCTTGGCCACCTTCCACGCCCCATCCATTTTGTCATCGCCGGTCTTGTCACCGGCCGCTTTATCCATGACGAAGGTGTAGAGCGGCTTACCGCTGTAGGCCCATTGGCTCTTTTGGTCGTCACGGGTGATCACGGTCCATTTGCCCATGGGTTTGTCGGTGGATTCAGCCATCAGCGGTGGCCAGTTGGTAGCGCACTTGTCATTGCACATGGACTTGCCGTCGGCATCCTTGGCGAAGGTGTAGAGCGTCATGCCCTTGTGATCCACCAACATCCCGTCTTTGGTCATCGCCGGATCAGCCGCAAAAGCCAGTGTTGGCAGCGTTAACGCCGTCGTTACCAGCAGGACTTTCCAGGAAAAAGTACTGTGAGTCATCGGAACCTTCCTTTTGTGGTTGTCAGGATTCGGACCCAAAGCGTAGTTCAGGACAGCGCCGATTGCGCAGGCTACTAAAATACTGTCACACGACTGCAATAATTCCGTTATCTAATGCGGCGCAAGACAGTTAAATGACAAGAGGACTTAGCATGGTTGGCAGGAGCATTCTGATCGTTGACGACGAAGCGCCTATTCGCGAAATGATCGCCGTTGCGTTGGAAATGGCCGGCTATGACTGCCTGGAGGCGGAGAACTCCCAACAGGCCCATGCCATTATCGTCGACCGCAAGCCAGACCTGATTTTGCTGGACTGGATGTTGCCCGGCACTTCTGGCATCGAACTGGCCCGGCGCCTCAAGCGCGATGAGCTGACCGGGGATATCCCAATCATCATGCTTACTGCCAAGGGCGAAGAAGACAACAAGATCCAGGGCCTGGAAGTCGGCGCCGATGACTACATCACCAAGCCGTTTTCCCCACGGGAACTGGTCGCCCGCCTGAAAGCCGTACTGCGCCGCGCCGGGCCCACCGATGGTGAAGCGCCTATCGAAGTTGGCGGCCTGTTGCTGGACCCCATCAGCCACCGCGTCACCATCGATGGCAAACCTGCCGAGATGGGCCCAACCGAATACCGTCTGCTGCAATTTTTCATGACCCACCAGGAACGTGCCTACACCCGCGGGCAACTGCTGGATCAGGTCTGGGGCGGCAATGTGTACGTGGAAGAACGCACCGTCGACGTGCATATTCGCCGCCTGCGCAAAGCCTTGGGCGAGTCCTACGAGAATCTGGTACAAACCGTGCGCGGCACCGGTTATCGATTTTCAACAAAAAGCTGATAAGGCAGCGGGAAGCTGCCAGCTACAAGCGGCAAGTCAAAAGCCGCATCGCTTTGACTTGCCGCTTGTAGCTTGAAACTTGCAACTGCTCCGAAGGACGCAAAGTGAACCAAAACTGGCACAGCACCCTAATCCGCCACATGCTCTTGTTGATCACCGGCTGTCTGCTGGTGGGCCTGGTCAGCGGCTTCTACGGTTGGAGCCTGGCCGTCGGCCTCGGCCTCTATCTGGGCTGGACCCTCAAGCAATTGCTGCGCCTGCACGAGTGGCTGCGCCAGCATAAATCCGACGAAGCGCCACCCGACGGCTACGGCCTGTGGGGCGAGGTGTTCGACAGCATCTACCACCTGCAACGCCGTGACCAACGGGTGCGCGGGCGCCTGCAGGCAGTGATCGACCGGGTCCAGGAATCCACCGCCGCGCTGAAAGACGCGGTGATCATGCTCGACAGCGACGGCAACCTGGAATGGTGGAACAGCGCCGCCGAAACCCTGCTGGGCCTCAAGACGCCCCAGGACAGTGGCCAACCGGTGACCAACCTGGTGCGCCATCCGCGCTTCAAGGAATACTTCGAGCAGGACAACTTTGAAGAGGCCTTGGAGATTCCATCGCCCACCAACGACCGGGTGCGCATCCAGCTGTACCTGACGCGCTACGGCAATAACGAGCATCTGATGCTGGTGCGCGATGTCACCCGTATCCATCAACTGGAACAGATGCGCAAGGATTTCGTCGCCAACGTCTCCCATGAACTGCGCACGCCACTGACGGTGATCTGCGGCTACCTGGAGACGTTGCTGGATAACGTCGAAGAGGTGAACCCGCGCTGGAGCCGGGCCCTGCAGCAGATGCAGCAGCAAGGCTCACGCATGCAAACCCTGCTCAACGATTTGTTGCTGCTGGCCAAGCTGGAAGCCACCGACTACCCCTCGGACAACCAGCCAGTGCCGGTACAGAGCCTGTTGCAGACCATCAAGAGCGACGCCCAAGCCTTGTCCGGGCAGCGCGAACAGAGCATTTCGCTGGAGGCCGACCCGTCGGTCCTGCTCAAGGGCAGCGAGGGCGAGTTACGCAGTGCCTTTTCCAACCTGGTGTTCAACGCGGTGAAGTACACCCAGGACAAGGGCACGATCCGTATCCGCTGGTGGGCCGATCACCAAGGCGCACACCTGAGCGTGCAGGATTCGGGGATTGGCATCGACAGCAAGCACTTGCCACGCCTGACCGAACGTTTCTACCGCGTCGACTCCAGCCGCAACTCCAACACGGGCGGTACCGGCCTAGGCCTGGCGATCGTCAAGCATGTGCTACTGCGCCATCGCGCACGCCTGGAAATCGGCAGCGTGCCAGGTCAAGGCAGCACGTTTACCTGCCATTTCCCGCCGGCGCAGGTGACACGCTCACGGGTAGTCAGCCAGAACGAGTAGCCCCGCCCGGCAGTGGGCACTAGGCAAGCGCCGGTTCAGCCGCTACATTGGCTGACTTGAGCCTGCCTTTCAGGCCCACCTGTTCACCCTTTTTGACTCGACGGAACCCGCAAAACCCCATCATGGACCCTTCCCCTAGTATCACCCTCGCGACACTCTTCGCCGATTTCGGCATGATTCTTTTTGCACTGATCCTGGTACTGCTCAACGGCTTTTTCGTTGCGGCGGAATTTGCCATGGTCAAACTGCGCTCCACCCGGATCGAGGCCATCGCCCACTCCAACGGCTGGCGCGGACAGATCCTGCGCACCGTGCACAACCAGCTCGACTCCTATCTCTCGGCCTGTCAATTGGGTATCACCCTCGCCTCCCTGGGCTTGGGCTGGGTCGGTGAGCCTGCCTTCGCGCACATCCTGGAACCGCTGCTGGGCGCCATGGGCGTCGAATCGACCGAAGTGATCAAGGGCGTGTCGTTCTTTGCCGCCTTCTTCGTAATTTCCTACCTGCACATCGTGATCGGTGAACTAGCACCCAAATCCTGGGCCATTCGCAAACCCGAACTGTTGTCGCTGTGGACCGCCGTGCCGCTGTACCTGTTCTACTGGGCCATGTACCCAGCGATCTACCTGCTCAACGCCAGCGCCAACGCCATCCTGCGCATCGCCGGCCAAGGCGAGCCCGGCCCGCACCATGATCACCATTACAGCCGCGAAGAACTAAAACTGATCCTGCACTCCAGCCGTGGCCAGGACCCCAACGACCAAGGCATGCGCGTATTGGCCTCGGCCGTGGAAATGGGCGAGCTGGAAGTAGTGGACTGGGCCAATTCCCGGGAAGACCTGGTGACCCTGGATTTCAACGCCCCGCTCAAGGAAATCCTGGCGCTGTTCCGCCGCCATAAATTCAGCCGCTACCCAGTGTACGACGCGGTGCGCAACGAATTCGTCGGCCTGCTGCACATCAAGGACCTGCTGCTGGAACTGGCGGCCCTGGACCACATTCCCGAGTCGTTCAACCTGGCCGAGTTGACCCGCCCGCTGGAGCGCGTTTCCCGGCACATGCCGCTGTCGCAATTGCTGGAGCAGTTCCGCAAGGGCGGTGCGCACTTTGCCCTGGTGGAGGAAGCCGACGGCAATATCATCGGCTACCTGACCATGGAAGATGTGCTGGAAGTGCTGGTGGGTGACATCCAGGACGAACACCGCAAGGCCGAGCGCGGCATTCTCGCCTACCAGCCGGGCAAGTTGCTGGTGCGTGGTGATACGCCGCTGTTCAAGATCGAGCGCCTGCTGGGTATCGACCTGGACCACATCGAAGCCGAAACCCTCGCCGGGCTGATCTACGAAACCCTCAAGCGGGTGCCGGAAGAGGAAGAAGTGCTGGAAGTCGAAGGCTTGCGCATCATCATCAAGAAGATGAAAGGGCCGAAGATCGTGCTGGCCAAGGTGCTGATGCTCGATTAACTGTAGGAGCGAGCTTCCTCGCGAAGAACCAGAGAGCGCCGTTGGGTGCCAGGTTCCCCGCGTCATCGTTAACGACCATCGCGAGCAAGCTTGCTCCTACAGCCTCATGGCGTGCCCAACGCAAAGTTGGGCAAAGCCTGCACCGGCTGATTGAACTCGTACGGAATCGACACCAACCCCAACCCGGTGTTGCGCTGCACCACAAAATGCAGGTGTGGCCCGCTGCTGTTACCGGTATTGCCCGACAGCCCCAGCGCACTGCCCACCGCCACGCGTTGCCCCTCCCAAACGCTGACCGAGCCTTGCTTGAGATGCAGGTACACGCCCATCGTGCCATCGTCGTGCAGCACCCGCACGAAGTTGCCCGACGGATCACTGCCACGTCCGGCCTGGTCATTCTCGGTTTTCACCACCACCCCGCGCCGCGCCGCGATTATCGGCGTGCCTTCGGGCATGGCGATGTCCATGGCGTAGCGGCTCTTGACGTCACAATGGCTGAAGGTGCCGTTCGCGCCTTGGGTAAGACGAAATGGGCCGCCCTGCCAAGGCAAGGGGTAACGATAGGATTGGGTACGGGCGGACGGGGCTTGCAGCGGGTTCTGATGCTTTTGGGGAGCGAGTATCTTCCGCTTCGGGTGCTCGACCATCCGATCCTGGAATACAAACGCCTGCGCCCCCGGGGTCTGTCGGTCGCTGAAAAAGACGACGCCGTCAGCATCGGTGGACTTGTAGAGGGTCATGGCCATCGCCGACGTGGCGACCGTGAACAGTCCACAGAAAAGCACTGAGCGCGCGAGCATAAGGTAGGCCTGCCGAGAACGACTGAATGGCAGGCTAACAAGGGATCATGACAACGCTGTGTGGGGTCATTTGGGGAGATCATGCACCCGGTACAAAATGCTTCTGCGCCGTGCCGCGGGCAATCAGCCGGGAGATATAGTCCAGTTTCTGCGCATCCTGGTCGATAAAGCGGAAGGTCAGTTGCAGCCAGTCGCTGTCGGGCCGGGGCTCAAAGGCGACGATGGCATGCAGATAGCCGTTGAGACGGGCCACTTCGGCGTTGTCGCCCTGTTCAAGGTCGAGCACCGCGCTTTCCAGCACCTGGGGCAAGACTTCACCGCGACGCACTACCAGCAGCGCTTCCTTGATGCTCAGGGCCTTGATCACGCATTGCTGGGTGCCGCTGGACAGGCGCAGTTGGCCCTGGCCGCGACCGCTGGCCGCCGATGCTGCTGCCGGCGCTTGCATGGGCGGGCTGTTGAGCAGTCCTTTGCTGGGCGCCGCCACCGGGGCAGGCTTGACTGCTTCGGGCTTGCCACCGGTGAGTGCGCTCAGGGAGTCGTTGCCGAAGGCCGAGTTCATCTTGGTCGGGGCGCTGGCGATCAGCGCATCGAGGCGACCGATCTTGTTCAGTGCCTGCTTGACCTTGCTCAGCAACTGTTCGTTGGTGAAGGGCTTGCTGACGTAGCCGGAAACACCAGCCTGGATCGCCTGGACTACGTTTTCCTTATCGCCACGGCTGGTCACCATGACAAATGGCATGGCTTTGAGATGAGGCTGTTCGCGGCACCAAGTCAACAGTTCCAGACCGGACATTTCCGGCATTTCCCAGTCGCACAGGACCATGTCGAAGGTTTCGCGCATCAGGATGGCCTGGGCCTTTTTGCCGTTCACCGCGTCTTCGAGCTTGATACCGGGGAAGTAGTTGCGCAGGCACTTCTTCACCAGGTCGCGAATAAACGAGGCGTCATCCACCACCAACACACTGACTTTGCTCATCGACCCTTCATCCTATAAAAACCCCGGCAAGCATAACGCTTCGCTGATGGCATTTCGCCAAAACTCTTCAGTCACGCCGGGACCTTACCTGCGTCCGCAGCGCAAAATTCATACGCCACAAACGAAAACGCCCGACCAGAGGCCGGGCGTTTATTTCTCGGGCAATCTTACTTATCGTCAGAAACGCCTGGAACATTAGGGATTTGATCGGCTGTACCTTCAACTTCGGCTTTCATGCGCTTGAGGCCCATGTGCCGCACGTCGGTACCACGCACCAGATAGATCACCAGTTCCGAGATATTACGGGCGTGGTCGCCGATACGCTCCAGGGAGCGCAGGACCCAGATGATGTTCAGTACCCGCGAGATAGAGCGCGGGTCTTCCATCATGTAGGTGGCCAGTTCACGCAAAGCCGTTTTGTATTCGCGGTCGATGATCTTGTCGTACTGGGCTACCGACAAGGCCAGGTCGGCGTCGAAGCGGGCAAAAGCGTCCAGGGCATCACGAACCATGTTGCGCACCTGATCGCCAATATGACGCACTTCCACGTAACCACGCGGCGCTTCGCCTTCTTCGCACAACAGGATGGCCCGGCGGGCGATCTTGGTGGCTTCGTCGCCGATCCGCTCCAGGTCGATCACCGACTTGGAGATGCTGATGATCAACCGAAGGTCAGACGCCGCTGGCTGGCGACGGGCGAGAATGCGCAGGCATTCTTCGTCGATGTTGCGTTCCATCTGGTTGATCTGATCATCAATCTCGCGCACCTGCTGGGCCAGGCCCGAGTCGGCCTCGATCAGCGCCGTGACGGCGTCGTTGACTTGCTTCTCCACCAGCCCGCCCATGGCCAGGAGGTGGCTGCGCACTTCCTCAAGCTCGGCATTGAACTGCGCGGAGATGTGATGGGTAAGGCCTTCTTTGCTAATCATGCGTTTGCTCCGCAAAAGCTGTAAGCCGCAAGCTACAAGCTGCAAGCTGATGTATGTCGTTCCGTAAAATCGCTCTTACTTGCCGCTTGAGGCTTGCGGCTCGCAACTGCCCCTACTAGCCATAGCGCCCCGTAATATAGTCTTCGGTCTGCTTCTTCGCCGGATTGGTGAACAGGGTATCGGTGTCGCCGAATTCCACCAGTTTGCCCATGTACATGAACGCGGTGTAGTCGGACACCCGAGCGGCCTGTTGCATGTTGTGGGTCACGATAACGATGGTGAATTTGGATTTCAGTTCGTAGATCAGCTCTTCGACTTTCAGCGTGGAGATCGGGTCGAGTGCCGAGCACGGCTCGTCGAGCAGCAGCACTTCCGGTTCCACGGCGATGGTGCGGGCAATCACCAGACGTTGTTGCTGGCCGCCAGACAGGCCCAGGGCCGATTCGTGCAGGCGGTCCTTGACCTCATCCCACAGCGCCGCGCCCTTGAGGGCCCACTCCACGGCTTCGTCAAGGATGCGTTTCTTGTTGATGCCCTGGATGCGCAGGCCGTAGACCACGTTTTCGTAGATGGTCTTGGGGAACGGGTTGGGCTTCTGGAACACCATGCCCACCCGGCGACGCAACTCGGCCACGTCTTCGCCCTTGCGGTAGATGTTGGTGCCGTAGAGGTTAATCGCGCCTTCCACACGGCAGCCGTCCACCAGGTCGTTCATCCGGTTGAAGGTACGCAGCAATGTCGACTTGCCGCAGCCGGACGGGCCGATAAAGGCAGTCACACGCTGCTTGGGGATGTTCATGCTGACGTCGAACAGCGCCTGCTTGTCGCCGTAGTACAGGCTCAGGCCCGGGACTTCGATGGCCACGGTTTCCTGGGCGAGGCTCAGGCTCTGCTTGTCGCGACCCAGGGCTGACATGTTGATGCCGTGGGAATGGGTTTCATGTTGCATGGGATGCTCCCTGTGCTACCAATTCGTTTCGTTGATCCGCTGGGTCAGCGGCTTACTTGATTCAGTGTCTGGTGCCATCTCCTGTGGGAGCTTAACTATCCAGCGCTTTGTATTTTTCGCGTAGGTGGTTACGCATCCACACCGCCGACAGGTTGAGCGTGGCGATCACCATTACCAGCAGCAGCGCGGTGGCGTACACCAGCGGCCGTGCGGCTTCGACGTTGGGGCTCTGGAAGCCAACATCGTAAATATGGAAGCCCAAGTGCATGATCTTCTGGTCCAGGTGCAGGTACGGATAGTTACCGTCCAGCGGCAGCGACGGTGCCAGTTTCACCACACCCACCAGCATCAGCGGCGCTACTTCGCCAGCGGCGCGGGCCACGGCGAGGATCATGCCGGTCATCATCGCCGGGCTGGCCATTGGCAGGACGATCTTCCACAGCGTTTCCGCCTTGGTCGCGCCCAATGCCAGGGAGCCTTCACGTACGGTGCGGGGAATCCGCGCCAGGCCTTCTTCAGTCGCCACGATCACCACCGGCACTGCCAGCAGCGCCAGGGTCAGGGACGCCCAGAGCAGGCCCGGCGTACCAAAGGTCGGCGCCGGCAGGGCTTCGGCGAAGAACAGCCGGTCCACCGAACCGCCCAGCACGTACACGAAGAAGCCCAAGCCGAACACACCGTAGACAATCGCCGGTACACCGGCCAGGTTGTTCACCGCGATACGGATAATCCGTGTCAAGGTGTTCTGCTTGGCGTACTCACGCAAGTAAACCGCCGCCAGCACACCGAACGGCGTCACGATAATCGCCATGATCAAGGTCATCATCACGGTGCCGAAGATCGCCGGGAAGATCCCGCCTTCGGTGTTGGCTTCCCGTGGGTCGTCGCTGAGGAATTCCCAGATCTTGCTGAAGTAAAAACCGACCTTGGTCATGTAACCCATGGCGTTCGGCTGGTAAGCGTGAACCACTTTGCCGATGCTGATTTCCACTTCCTTGCCGTTGGCATCACGGGCAGTCAGGGCGTCGCGGTTGAACTGGGTGTGCAGGTCGGCTAGGCGCGCTTCGATATCCTTGTAACGGGCATTCAATTCGGCGCGATCGGCATCCATGTCGGCCTGGGCGGCGGCGTCAAGCTTGCCTTCCATTTCCAGCTTGCGGCCGTGCAAACGGATGCGTTCCAGACCGGCGTTGATCGCCCCGATGTCCGACTTCTCAAGACTCTTGAGGTCGGCGGCGAGCTTGTTGACCCGGTCCACGCGGGCTTGCAGTTCCGGCCAGGCCGCCGCGCCTTCGGCGATGACCTTACCGTCCTGTTTGACGTTGACCAGGGTGCCGTAGAAATTGCCCCACTCGCGACGCTCGATAGCCATCAACTCGACCGGCGTGGTCTGGTTGGTCAACCACTCGCCGACGATCCAGGTGAAGTCATTGCCGTTCAGGTCGCGGTTACCGACCTTGATCAGCTCGCGGGTCATGAATTCCGGACCTTGGTCCGGCACCGGTAAACCGGCGCTTTTCAGGCGTTCGCGGGGCACTTGTTCTTTCTGCACCACTTCGCCGATGACCATATGGTTAGCCTGGCCCGGTACGTCGTAGCTGGCCTGGATCAGGTCAGCCGGCCAGAAGTGGCCCAAACCACGCACGGCGATTACAGCCAGCAAACCGATGGTCATGATGACCGCGATGGACACCGCGCCACCGCTGATCCAGACGCCAGGGGCGCCGCTCTTGAACCATCCATTCAGGGAGTTCTGTTTCACAGACTTCTACCTTTCTTAAAGCGACGAGTATTTCTTGCGCAGACGCTGACGGATCAGCTCGGCGAGGGTGTTCATGACGAAAGTGAACAGCAGCAACACCATCGCCGAGAGGAACAGCACGCGGTAATGGCTACCACCGACCTCCGACTCAGGCATCTCCACCGCCACGTTGGCCGCCAGGGTGCGCAGGCCTTCGAACAGGTTCATTTCCATGATCGGCGTGTTGCCGGTGGCCATCAGCACGATCATGGTTTCACCTACTGCGCGGCCCATACCGATCATCAGTGCCGAGAAGATCCCAGGGCTGGCGGTGAGAATCACCACGCGAGTCATGGTTTGCCATGGCGTGGCACCCAAAGCCAGGGAGCCCAGGGTCAAACCGCGGGGCACGCTGAATACGGCGTCTTCGGCGATGGAGTAGATGTTCGGGATCACCGCGAAACCCATGGCCAGGCCCACTACCAGTGCGTTGCGCTGGTCGTAGGTGATGCCCAGGTCGTGAGAGATCCACATGCGCATGTCGCCGCCGAAGAACCAGGCTTCCATGTACGGGCTCATATACAGCGAGAGCCAGCCAATAAACAGGATCACCGGGATCAACATCGCACTTTCCCAGCCATCCGGGACTCGCAGGCGGATCGACTCAGGCAGGCGGCTGAAGGTAAAACCAGCCACCAGGATGCCAATCGGCATCAGCATCAGCAGGCTGAAAATTCCCGGCAGGTGCCCTTCGACATACGGCGCCAGGAACAGGCCGGCGAAGAAACCGAGGATCACCGTCGGCATCGCTTCCATCAACTCGATCACCGGCTTGACCTTGCGGCGCAGGCTCGGTGCCATAAAGTAGGCGGTGTAGATGGCGGCAGCGATGGCCAAGGGCGCAGCCAGCAGCATGGCGTAGAACGCAGCCTTGAGCGTACCGAAGGTCAGTGGCGCCAGGCTCATCTTGGGTTCGAAGTCGGTGTTGGCGGCGGTCGATTGCCAGACGTATTTAGGCTCGTCGTAGTTTTCGTACCAAACCTTGCTCCACAACGCGCTCCAGGAGACTTCC
Source organism: Pseudomonas sp. C321 (assembly GCF_055407105.1). NCBI lineage: Bacteria > Pseudomonadati > Pseudomonadota > Gammaproteobacteria > Pseudomonadales > Pseudomonadaceae > Pseudomonas > Pseudomonas sp. C321. The sequence goes on from NZ_JBUZRB010000002.1 coordinate 517,485, forward strand.
GGGTGCGGGTTGTCCAGCAGCAACGGCTGCAGCTTACCGCCCGCTTCAACGATGATGCGGTTGGACCGTGGCGACATGCCGAAAATGCCTTGGCCTTCCACGACCGGGTCCACCAGCAAGGTGCGGTGGGCGGTGCTGTGGAATACGCCGAGCTTGCCGGAGGCGTCGAGGGCAACGAAGCCTTTGCGACGTTCTTCAGCGGTGATTTCAACGATCGGCGTGGTGCCCATCTGGAAGGTGCGGATTTGCTTGAGGCGTTGCTCGCCATCCGGGTCGCGGGCCATGAACCACTGGGCCAAGCCACCCTTGGAGGTACCGATGATCAGCGAGATACCACCTACCAGTTGAGTACTGGCCGTCACTTCGCTTGCACCGTCTTCCAACAGTTTGTAGCGACCGTTAAGGCTCTTGTCCCGCAGGCTGAACACATCGGCCAGGGCGCGACCGTTGATCACGTACAGCCACTGCTGGCGCGGGTCGACGAAGATGGCTTTCACCGGCTCGGTCATTTGCGGCAGCTCGATGCGCTTCTGCTCGCTGGTGACTTCGCCGGTCATCATGTTTTCTTCGCGGCTCAGGGACAGCACGTTCAGGAAGGCGCCGGCGGAACCGGCCACCACCAGCGAGGTGTCGGTGGCGTTGAGGGCAACGTGTTCCAATGGGCGACCCTGCTCGTCGAGGACGATCGGCGTTTCACCGTAAGGGTATTCGACGGCAGGCGAGATGGTCTTCTTGCCGTCCGGGTAGGTCACCTTGTAAGTGTGGCGGAACACCAGGGACTGGCCGTTGGACAGGCCGAGGATCACCAGCGGGCTGCCCGGCTGGTCTTCAGCAAAGGAGACGACGCTGGCACCGGCCGGCAGCGGCAGATTGACCCGCGCCAGCTCGACACCGCTGTCGACACTGAAGAACAACGCCTGGCCCTTGTCGGAAATCCGCATGGCGACCTGGTTCTGCTCTTCCAGGGAAATCATCAGCGGCTTGCCGGCGTCCTGCATCCAGGCAGGCGTGAGGGCATCTTCCTTGGTCAGGCTGGCACCCTGGAACAGCGGCGCAACTACATAGCCGAGGAAGAAGAAGATCAAGGTGATCGCGCCCAGGACGGCGAGGCCGCCGATCAGGACGTACCAACGGGTCAGGCGATCCTTGAGCGCGCGAATGCGGCGCTTGCGTTGCAGCTCAGGCGTATTGAAGTCAATGCGCTTGGGAGGAGAAGTCGTCGTCATGGTGGAATTGGCCAGATCATTCATGCGCACACCCTAGCGATTCTGTATGACAGAAAGATGACAATGCAGTGACGCAAGAAATCCGCCGCGTAGCAGGGCTGGCAGCGGACCGAAAAATTGGAGGCGGAGTCCAGGTATTACAGACCCCGCCCGGGCCTTGAGCCGAGACATCGTCCAGGCTCAAGGCAGTTTTACTGGAGGCTTATTGGCCGCCTTCTGTCAGACCCAGGTCAGCCAGTGCCTTGGCGGCAACTTTGGCTGGCAGTGGGATGTAGCCGTCTTTCACTACAACTTCCTGGCCCTGTTTGGACAGAACCAGCTTCACGAACTCAGCTTCCAGCGGGGCCAGAGGCTTGTTCGGGGCTTTGTTGACGTAAACGTAGAGGAAACGCGACAGCGGGTAGCTGCCGTTCAGGGCGTTTTCTTCGGTGTCTTCGACAAACTTATCGCTGCCTTTCTTGGCCAGGGCCACGGTCTTCACGCTGGCGGTCTTGTAGCCGATGCCCGAGTAACCGATGCCGTTCAGCGAAGAGCTGATGGACTGCACGACCGAAGCCGAGCCTGGTTGTTCGTTGACGTTTGGCTTGTAGTCACCTTTACACAGGGCTTCTTCCTTGAAGTAGCCGTAGGTGCCAGATACCGAGTTACGACCGAACAGTTGCACTGGCTTGTTGGCCAGGTCACCGGTCACGCCCAGGTCGCCCCAGGTTTTAACGTCAGCTTTGCCGCCGCACAGACGAGTCGCGGAGAAGACTGCGTCGACTTGCTCCATGGTCAGGTGCTGGATCGGGTTGTCCTTGTGCACGAACACAGCCAGGGCATCCACAGCCACCGGGATGGCGGTTGGCTTGTAGCCGTGCTTCTGTTCGAAGGCCTGCAGCTCGTTGTCCTTCATCTTGCGGCTCATCGGGCCCAGGTTAGCGGTGCCTTCAGTCAGCGCTGGTGGCGCTGTGGACGACCCAGCGGCTTGAATCTGGATGTTGACGTTCGGGTATTCCTTTTTATAGGACTCGGCCCACAGGGTCATCAGGTTAGCCAGGGTATCGGAACCAACGCTGGACAAGTTGCCCGACACACCAGTGGTCTTGGTGTAGGACTTGATTGCAGGGTCAACACCAGCGGCCACCGCGTGGGCAGTCGCAACGCCAGCAGCGACAAAAGTCATTGCCGCCATCAAACGCTTCAGTTTCATGCCTTACTCCTAGCAGATAGGGATAGTTGGATCGGGGCCAAGTATCGGCAGGCCGTGTGAACACTCTATGTCTGGAATATGACAATTAGATGAAAGGCCAGCATTGGACGCAAAAACTGATAGGGAAGGACGAGGCGGCTGGCTTTGGGGCTGCTGCGCAGCCCAACGGGGGCAAGCCCCCTCGCCACAGGGTTATGTAGCAGCCTTCAAGGGATGTTTAGCGCCCTTTTTTCCACAGGTATCCACCCACCAACATCCCCATCACACAAATGACGGCGACGTAGTAAGCCGGGCCCATCGGACTTTCCTTCATCAGCAACGACACCGCCAACGGCGTCAGGCCACCAAATACTGCGTAGGCCACATTGTAGGAGAACGACAAACCGCTGAAGCGCACCACCGGCGGGAAGGCCTTGACCATCACGTAAGGCACCACGCCGACCACGCCGACAAACAGGCCGGTCAGGGTGTACAGCGGGAACAGCCAGTCCGGGTGATTAAGCAGGCTGTGGTAGAGGGTCCAGGACGTTGCCAGCAACAGTGCGCAACCGGCGATCAGCACGCGGCCGGCACCAAAACGGTCCGCCAGGGCGCCAGAGAGGATGCAGCCTAGGCTCAGGGTGACGATCGCCAGGCTGTTGGCTTGCAGCGATACGGTCGGGCTGAAGTGGTAGATGGTCTGCAGCACGGTTGGCGTCATCAGGATCACCACGACGATGCCGGCGGACAGCAGCCAGGTCAGCAGCATCGACAGCACGATGGCGCCACGGTGGTCACGCAACACAGCGCGCAACGGTAATTCAGCCGCCAATGTCTTGCGTTGCTGCATTTCGGCGAAGATCGGTGTTTCGTGCAGCCAGCGACGCAGGTACACCGAGAACAGGCCGAACACACCGCCCAGCAGGAACGGGATCCGCCAGGCGTAATCGGAGACTTGCTCCGGGGTGTAGAGGGTGTTGATGGCGGTGGCCACCAGGGAGCCCAAGAGGATGCCGGCGGTCAGGCCACTGGTCAGGGTGCCGCAGGCATAACCGATATGCCGTGGCGGGACGTGTTCGGAGACGAACACCCACGCACCCGGCACTTCACCGCCAATCGCCGCGCCCTGGATAACGCGCATCAGCAGCAACAGAACGGGGGCCCACAGGCCGATCTGCGCGTAGGTCGGCAGCAGGCCCATGATCAGAGTGGGTACGGCCATCATGAAAATGCTCAGGGTGAACATCTTCTTGCGACCCAGCAGGTCGCCGAAGTGGGCCATGATGATGCCGCCCAACGGCCGCGCCAGGTAACCGGCGGCGAAGATGCCGAAGGTCTGCATCAGTCGCAGCCATTCGGGCATGTCTGGTGGGAAGAACAGTTTCCCGACCACGGTGGCGAAAAACACGAAGATGATGAAGTCGTAAAACTCCAGCGCCCCGCCCAAGGCAGACAGCGACAGGGTTTTGTAGTCGTTGCGGGTCAGCGGGCGCGACGTTGGCGCACTGCTTGCGGGCACGGAGGACATGGCAAGGCTTCTCTTATTAGTCAGAACGGCAAGCCCGGCAACGCTGGCTGAGCCAGGGCGGGTTCGGCAAGATAGCAAATCGCTTGAAAAAGCACAGCGCTGACCCGTTCAACCATTCAAATGTCCGAAATAATCCCGCGCCTGCGTCGTTTTCGCCGGTGGCAGGAAAAGAGTACGAGCACAGTTGCCGGAAAAAGCCCCATTACAGCTGCTATTTGCCGACCAAATGAGCCTCTGGAGGTCGTCGTGGCGACGACGTGTCGATATACTCGGCCCTTGCAAGCGCGCAACCCGCATCCTTGAGGGGCTGCTGTGCCAAAACGCCGTTGGGTGCCCCCAGCCGGTTTGGCAGAGTTTCCCTTTAGTACGCCTTACGAGAAACGTATCGAACGGAGTATGTTTGTGCTGAAACGTTTTTCCAACAGTCGGCTATCCACTTGAAATACCCATAAAAGCGTCACGGGTCAGAGGCACCCCCGGCATGATCGAACTCGAACAAGAAGATCCTATCCCGCAAGGCGATCTCGCTTTGCAAATCACCGCCCTGCCACGTGAAACCAACGGTTTCGGCGATATCTTCGGCGGTTGGCTGGTAGCCCAAATGGACCTGGCCGGCACGGCAATGGCCAGCAAGATCGCAGGCGGACGCGTGGCGACCGTGGCGATTGATCGCATGGCTTTCCTGGTCCCGGTGGCGGTCGGCGCACAGCTGTCCTTCTACACCCAGGCCCTGGAAATCGGCCGCAGCTCGATCAAGATGATGGTCGAAGTGTGGAGCGATGACCCGCTCTCCAGCGAATGGCGCAAGGTCACCGAGGCGGTATTTGTGTTCGTTGCCATTGATGGCAGCGGCCGCACCCGGTCGGTTCCGTCGCGGGCGCGTTAAACATCACTGCGTTTTGACGGTCCATTGCCCATTGCCTGCCATTAAGAGTGCTTTGTATGCCTACGCCCCACGTTGAAACCGTGAAAATCGACGAACTGGATTGCTGGCGCATTCGTCACAACGGCGCCGAATTGATGGTGGCCCAGCAGGGCGCGCATATCTTCAGTTACCAGCGACAGGGCGAGCAGCCGGTGATCTGGCCTAACGATGAAGCAGTATTCAAGACAGGCAAAGGCATCCGTACCGGCGTGCCGGTGTGCTGGCCGTGGTTCGGCATCTTTGACCGTAACCCGCAAAGCGTGCAGGCCATGCGTCACAGCGATGAGCCCGCAGGGGCTCACGGCTTCGTCCGAGCGGTAGACTGGGAATTGGCAGGCATCGAAAACGAAGGCGAGGCGCTACGAGTGGAATTCGTGTTGCCGGTGCCCGAAGGTGGTTTCCCAGGCTGGCCCCATCAGGTCGACCTAAAGATGAGCCTGTTGCTGGATGATCAACTGCATATCCGCCTGACCAGCCATAACCGTGGCACCGACAGCGTGACCATCAGCCAGGCGTTGCACAGTTACTTCGCCGTCAGCGATGTGCGCAATGTGCAGGTCAAAGGCCTCGACGGCCTGGACTACATCGACACCACGAATGATTGGAACACCGCGAAACAGTCAGGCCTGCTGCACTTTACCGGCGAAACCGACCGCATCTACCTCGACACACCGGCGCAGTTGAATATTGTCGACCCAGACTGGCAGCGTCGCATCCAGCTGACCAGCACCGGCTCGCGCTCAACGGTGATCTGGAACCCGTGGACCGAACGGGCCAAGGCCTTCAGCGACATGGCCGACGACGGCTGGCAGCGCATGCTGTGCATCGAGACGGCGAATGTGATGGACGACGTGGCGACCTTGGCACCAGGTGAGAGCCATACCTTGGGTGTGAGCATCACCAGTATCGCCTTGTAAATCGCGCCTACAAGTCCGACTCCTTGACCACCCGCACCTTCCCTGCATCCAGCGCATAAGCCGCATCAGCCAGGTCATTGTTGACCGTCTCCACCGTCAACGTGCCGGTCACCCACAGCGGTGTATAGATGTCATCGAGCGTCAATCCCTTGGGATAACGCACCAGCACCAATTGGTTGGGCGGTGGCGGCGGTACGTGAATGCACGCGCCTGGGTACGGCACCAGGAAGAACAGCGTGCTGCGACCCTTGCCGTCGGTTTCCAGCGGCACCGGATAACCGCCGATACGGATGTTCTTGCCGTTCATCGCGGCCACGGTCTTGGTGGAATACATCACCGCCGGTAAACCCTTGCTCTGCTTCAAGCCACCCTTGTCGGTAAAGGTGCCATTGGCTTCGGGGGAGTCGTGGTCAATATCCGGCATTTGTTCGAGGGCTTTCTGGTCCGACTTGGGCATCAGTTCCAGCCAGTCGGTTTCCGGCAGCTCGCCAGCGTGGGCCAGGCCAGTGCCCAGTAAAAGAACAGTCAACAGAAGACGGCGCATGGAGGGGCTCGGCAAAAGAAAGGACGAAAGTCGCCGGGCATTCTAGCCCTCTGCGCCTGCGCAGCGCAGAGGGCATGGTCGCTGAATTACTTCTTTTTCAGCAGACCGTAGATCACCAGCAGCACGACGGCACCTACTAGCGCACCGAAGAAGCCGGCGCCCTGGCCAGCCTGGTAGATACCCAGCGCCTGGCCACCGTAGGTAGCAATCAGGGAGCCGGCGATACCCAGCAGGATGGTCATGATCCAGCCCATGCTGTCGTCACCTGGTTTCAGGAAACGTGCCAGCAGGCCGACAATCAAACCGATAAAAATGGTTCCAATAATACCCATGGCATTTCCCTCTGAATGAATTTAGCTAGAGCCTAGTCAGACTTTGGCATCCTGCAATCAGAGGCTGGCGGATACCAATGGTTCCCGCCAACTCATGGCTTATTGCTCGGCGATCAGCGCCTCGACCTTGAGGATCTGCTGCTCCAGGGTCGCGCGATCCGCGCAACGCAAGTTGGCATGACCGACCTTGCGCCCGACCTTGAACGCCTTGCCGTAGTGGTGCAGATGGCAGTCATCAATGGCGATGACCTTGTCCACAGGCGGGACAACACCGATAAAGTTGAGCATTGCGCTCTCGCCGACCTTGGCCGTCGAGCCCAACGGCAAGCCCGCTACCGCCCGCAGGTGGTTTTCGAACTGGCTGCACTCGGCGCCTTCGGTGGTCCAGTGCCCGGAGTTGTGCACCCGCGGGGCGATTTCGTTGGCCTTGAGGCCGCCGTCGACTTCAAAGAACTCGAACGCCATCACGCCGACGTAATCCAGCTGCTTCAATACGCGGCTGGAATAGTCTTCGGCCAGGGATTGCAGCGGGTGGTCGGTGCTGACCACAGACAGCTTGAGGATGCCGCTGTCGTGGGTGTTGTGCACCAGCGGGTAGAAGCGGGTTTCGCCATCGCGAGCACGCACGGCGATCAGCGAGACTTCACCGGTGAACGGCACGAAGCCTTCCAGCAGACAGGCGACGCTGCCCAGCTCGGCAAAGGTGCCGACCACATCGGCGGCGGTGCGCAGGACTTTCTGACCCTTGCCGTCATAACCCAGGGTGCGGGTTTTCAGCACGGCGGGCAGGCCGATGGCAGCGACGGCGGCGTCCAAATCCACCTGGGACTGGATATCGGCGAATGCCGGTGTCGGGATGCCGAGGTCCTTGAACATGCTCTTTTCGAACCAGCGGTCGCGAGCGATGCGCAAGGCTTCGGCGCTCGGGTACACCGGGACGAACTGCGACAGGAAGGCCACGGTTTCGGCTGGGACGCTTTCGAACTCGAAGGTCACCAGGTCGACTTCTTCGGCCAACTGACGCAGGTGATCCGGGTCGCTGTAGTCAGCCCGAAGGTGTTCACCCAGGGCAGCCGCGCAAGCGTCCGGCGCCGGATCAAGGAAAGCGAAGTTCATCCCCAGCGGAGTTCCCGCCAAGGCCAGCATGCGGCCCAGTTGGCCGCCACCGATTACACCGATTTTCATCAATCAACAACCTCAGGCGATGCGTGGGTCTGGATTGTCCAGGACGTTGTCTGTCTGCTCAGCGCGGAATTTTTTCAGTGCCACGTGAAACTGCGGGTGCTTGGCGCCCAGGATGCTGGCGGACAGCAAGGCTGCGTTGATCGCACCAGCCTTACCGATCGCAAGCGTTGCCACCGGAATACCGGCCGGCATCTGCACGATGGACAACAGCGAGTCTACGCCCGAGAGCATCGACGACTGCACCGGCACGCCGAGTACAGGCAGATGGGTCTTGGCCGCGCACATGCCCGGCAGGTGAGCTGCGCCACCTGCACCGGCGATGATCACCTCGATGCCACGGGATTCTGCTTCATCGGCATACTGGAACAGCAAATCTGGCGTGCGGTGGGCGGAGACCACCTTCACTTCATAAGGAATGCCGAGCTTTTCCAGCATATCGGCGGTGTGGCTAAGGGTGGACCAATCGGACTTGGAGCCCATGATCACGCCAACCAATGCACTCATCGTCGTGCCTCTTCTCTCTGGGCGCCCGCAGGCGCGTCAAAAAACAAACAAGCCACGCGGGAAATCCGGCGTGGCTTGTTGTACGAATTAGGGCCGGTTGGACCGGCCGAAGGCCGCGCAGTATACCGTAATACTGTAGATAAACAGCCCCTTGGACGACCATCTGTCTTACACCCTGAACCGGTGGTTTTATTGACTCCAAGGTCAGCGAAAACACCGTAAATCAATGTGGGCGCTGGCAAGCCAGCGCCCACATTAACCGAGCTCCGCCGGGGAGCTCTGCGCCACGCCACCTTCCAACTTGCGCCACAACAACCGCACATTGGCCTTGCGCACCAGCGCACAGCGGTACACGCGAATCTCCAGCGGTACATGCCATTGCGGACCGCCGCAGACTACCAACTCACCCCGAGCCAGTTCGGCACGCACGCTCAAGCGCGGCACCCAGGCGATGCCCAGGCCTTCCAGGGCCATGCTTTTAAGGCTGTCGGCCATGGCGGTTTCATAAATGGTGGTGAATCGCAGCGCGCGCTGGCGCAGTAGCAAATTCACCGAGCGCCCGAGAAACGCCCCCGCGCTGTAGGCCAGCAGCGGCACACTGCCTTCGCCTTCCAGGTCGAACAGCGGCTTGCCGTCAGCATCAGCGGCGCATATGGGGAGCATTTCGGTGTTGCCCAGGTGCAGCGACGGGAAGATTTCGGCATCCATCTGCATCGCGGCGTCCGGGTCGTAGAACGCCAGCATCAAATCGCATCCGCCCTCACGCAGTGCATGTACGGCGTCGCCAACGTTGGTGGCCACCAGCCGCGTCGCGATGTTCAAGCCTTCGTTGCGCAACTGGGCGATCCAGCGCGGAAAGAAGCCCAGCGCCAGTGAGTGCGCCGCCGCCACTTGCATGACTTCGCCCTGCCCGCCTTCCAGGTGATGCAGGTGACGCAGCACTTCACCCAGCTGTTCGACCACGGTACGCGCCGTCACCAGAAACAACTGCCCCGCCGCTGTCAGCTCAACCGGCGTGCGCGAGCGATTAACCAACGTCAGTCCCAGCGCCGCCTCCAGGCTGCGGATGCGTCGACTGAACGCCGGCTGGGTGACGAAGCGCCGCTCTGCCGCCTGGGAGAAGCTGTGGGTGGCGGCCAGGGCGCTAAAGTCTTCCAGCCATTTACTTTCCAGATTCATCTCGTCCTCCCCGGACACGCACCATTTTGGTTCACACGTCCGACATGATAGCCGGGTCACACCGACATTATGCCGTTTATGCATAGGCCAGTGCTTAATAGCATTGGCCCAAAATCTTCTGCAAGCCTAGCATTCACAGCGTTCCGGCCTAGCCCGGGTCCATATTGAGATGATTTCCGTCATGTCCTCCGCTGCATCATTCCGTACCGAAAAAGACCTGCTTGGCGTACTCGAAGTACCTGCTCAAGCGTATTACGGCATCCAGACCCTGCGAGCGGTGAATAACTTCCGTCTCTCTGGCGTTCCGATTTCGCATTACCCGAAATTGGTGGTCGGTCTGGCGATGGTCAAACAGGCCGCCGCTGACGCCAACCGCGAGTTGGGCCAGCTCAGCGAAGCCAAGCACGCTGCCATCAGCGAAGCCTGTGCCCGTCTGATCCGCGGCGATTTCCACGAAGAGTTCGTGGTGGACATGATTCAAGGCGGCGCTGGCACTTCAACCAACATGAATGCCAACGAAGTCATCGCCAACATCGCGCTGGAGGCCATGGGCCACAGCAAGGGCGAATACCAATACCTGCACCCCAATAACGACGTGAACATGGCGCAGTCGACCAACGACGCCTACCCGACCGCGATCCGCCTGGGTCTGCTGCTGGGCCACGACGCACTGTTGGCCAGCCTCGACAGCCTGATCCAGGCGTTCGCCGCCAAGGGCGTCGAGTTCAACCACGTCCTGAAGATGGGCCGCACCCAACTGCAAGACGCCGTGCCGATGACCCTCGGCCAGGAATTCCGCGCCTTCGCCACCACCCTGGGTGAAGACCTGGCGCGCCTGAAAACCATGGCGCCGGAGCTGTTGACCGAAGTCAACCTGGGCGGCACCGCCATCGGTACCGGCATCAATGCCGACCCACGTTACCAGGCCCTGGCCGTCCAGCGCCTGGCGACCATCAGCGGTCAACCGCTGGTACCGGCTGCCGACCTGATCGAAGCCACCTCCGACATGGGCGCCTTCGTACTGTTCTCCGGCATGCTCAAGCGTACTGCGGTGAAGCTGTCGAAGATCTGCAACGACCTGCGCCTGCTGTCCAGCGGCCCACGCACCGGGATCAACGAGATCAACCTGCCGGCACGCCAGCCAGGCAGCTCGATCATGCCCGGCAAGGTCAACCCGGTAATCCCGGAAGCGGTCAACCAAGTGGCGTTCCAGATTATCGGCAACGACCTGGCGCTGACCATCGCGGCCGAAGGCGGCCAACTGCAACTGAACGTGATGGAGCCGCTGATCGCCTACAAGATCTTCGACTCGATCCGCCTGCTGCAACGGGCCATGGACATGCTGCGCGAGCACTGCATCGTCGGCATCACCGCCAACGAAGCCCGCTGCCGTGAGCTGGTGGAGCACTCCATCGGCCTGGTCACCGCGCTGAACCCTTACATCGGCTATGAAAACGCCACCCGCATCGCCCGCATCGCCCTTGAAAGCGGCCGCGGCGTGCTGGAACTGGTGCGTGAAGAAGGCTTGCTCGACGACGCCATGCTCGACGACATCCTGCGCCCGGAAAACATGATTGCCCCGCGCCTGGTGCCCTTGAAGGCCTAAGCGTTGCTGCACCGCTCACCAGGTTGAGGGACTAGACACCTCTCACCTTTTGAGGGCTTGGAGATTCATTCTCCAGGCCCTTTTTTTTGCCTGATAAGAGCGTGTAGCTGAAACCTTTAATCGCCCCGTGCAGACGTATAGCGCTCGCCTAGGTATAGTGCCGCCCCTCTTCGCGTCAGTGGTCGGCGGTAACAAGACCCTGGGATGAGCGAAAGCCGCATGAATAACAACCCGCAAAAAGGATTGGGGTCGAACCGTCGTGCACTGCCTGGTGCATTGCGGCGAATCGCGCCGTTCAGGGTTTGCCATTAGAAAAATCAGCGAGGAATACTCCATGCTTGAAGTCATCAACGACTTCCTCTCAGGGAAAGTACTGATCGTGCTCATTGTCGGGCTCGGTGGTTACTTCACGATCCGCTCGCGTTTCGTTCAACTGCGTCACTTTTTTCATATGTTTTCGGTGTTTGGCAACAGCCTGAAAAGCAGCGCTGGCCAACTCAGCTCGTTCCAGGCACTGATGCTCAGCCTCGCCGGCCGAGTGGGTGCCGGTAACATCGCCGGCGTCGGTATCGCTGTAACCCTGGGCGGCCCCGGCGCCGTGTTCTGGATGTGGGTCACCGCGCTGGTGGGCATGTCCTCAAGCTTTATCGAGTGCTCTCTCGGCCAGCTCTACAAGCGCTGCGACTCCGAGGGCCAATACCGTGGCGGCCCGGCCTATTACATCCAGCATGGCCTGCACAAGCGCTGGCTGGGGATGGTCATGGCGTTCCTGTTGCTGGTGACCTTCGGTTTTGCCTTCAACGGCCTGCAAGCCCATGCCGTGACCCACTCGCTGAACAACGCCTTTGGCCTCGATACCACCTACACAGGCCTAGGCCTGGCGGTGCTGCTGGGCCTGGTGTTCGTCGGTGGGATCAAGCGGATCGCATCGATTGCCGACTTGCTGGTACCAATCAAGACCCTGGTCTACATCGCCGTGACCGTGTACGTGATTGTGCTGCAATTTGACCAGGTGCCGACCATGCTGATGACTATCGTCAAGAGCGCCTTTGGCTTGGACCAGGCTTTTGGTGGCCTGGTGGGCAGCGCCATCATCATGGGTGTGAAACGCGGCGTGTTTGCCAACGAAGCCGGCCTTGGCAGTGCGCCCAACGTCGCCGCAGTGGCCTCGGTCGAGCACCCGGTGGCTCAAGGCGTCGTGCAAGCGTTCAGCGTGTTCCTCGACACCTTCGTCATCTGCACCTGCACTGCGTTGCTGATCCTGCTCTCGGGTTTCTACACGCCGGGCTTTGAAGGTGACGGCATTGCCCTGACCCAGAACTCCCTGGCGGCGGTGGTCGGTGACTGGGGCCGGATGTTCATCTCGGTAGCCCTGGCGTTGTTTGTGTTCACCTCGATTCTGTACAACTACTACTTGGGCGAGAGCAACCTGCGCTTCTTGATCGGCGAAAACCGCAAGGCACTGATCGGCTATCGCGCCCTGGTGCTGGTGCTGATTTTCTGGGGTTCTATTGAAAACCTCAGCACGGTGTTTGCCTTCGCCGACATCACCATGACCATGCTGGCGTTCGTCAACCTGATCGCCCTGGCGCTGCTGTTCAAGATCGCCATGCGCATCCTGCGCGACTACGACGACCAACGCGCTGCGGGCATCAAGACCCCGGTATTTGATTCCAGCCAGTTCCCGGATCTGGACCTGGACTTGAACGCCTGGCCAGCCACCCCGCTGAAGCCTGCGCCAACGTCGCAGACCAGCGCTGAACCGGTCGCCCAAGCGCAACGCTAAGGGTGACACGCCGCGTGGCCTTGGGCATGCTCTGGGCCACGCGGTGTACTCGTTCAGGAGATTTTTTCGATGACCCCTTCACACAACGTCATGGTGCTCTACACCGGTGGCACCATCGGCATGCAGGCCAGCGCCAACGGCCTGGTCCCTGCCTCCGGTTTTGAAGCGCGGATGAGCGACTACCTCGCCAGCCAACCTCAACTCAAAATGCCCGCCTGGCGCTTGCGGGAAATGTCGCCGCTAATCGACAGCGCCAACATGACCCCCGCCTACTGGCAGCGTTTGCGTATCGCCGTGATCGAAGCGGTGGATGAAGGCTACGATGCCGTGCTCATCCTGCACGGCACCGACACGCTGGCCTACAGCGCGGCTGCCATGAGCTTCCAACTGCTGGGCCTGCCGGCGCCGGTGCTGTTCACCGGCTCCATGTTGCCGGCCGGCGTGCCCGACAGCGATGCCTGGGAAAACGTCAGTGGTGCTCTGGTTGCCCTGGGCAACGGCCTGGCGCCGGGTGTTCAGCTGTACTTCCATGGCGAGCTTTTGGCCCCGACCCGCTGCGCGAAAATTCGCAGTTTTGGCCGGCATCCGTTTGCCACCTTGCAGCGCAACAGCGGCGTGGCCAAGGCCGATGCAATTCCCCTGGCCCTGAATTATCGTCACGATAAAGCACTCGCCAGCGTCGGCGTGCTGCCCCTGGTGCCCGGCATTGACGCTGCGCAACTCGACGGCCTGATCAACAGCGGCATTCAAGCACTGGTGCTGGAATGCTTTGGCAGCGGCACCGGGCCAAGCGGTAACCCTGAGTTTCTCGCCAGCCTCCAGCGGGCCCGGGATCAGGGCATCGTGGTCGTGGCTATTACCCAATGCCATGAAGGTGGCGTGGAGTTGGATGTGTATGAGGCCGGCAGCAGCTTGCGTGGCGTTGGCGTGTTGTCGGGCGGCGGAATGACCCGTGAAGCAGCGTTCGGCAAGCTCAATGCATTGATCGGTGCCGGGCTTGCATCCGTCGAAATCCGCCGACTGGTGGAACTGGACCTGTGTGGCGAGCTGAACTGATCGTCAGCGGCTGCGGCATGTAACTTGCTCTCTTCCAGCCAACCATTGGCTGGAAGCCTCCATGCTTCACTCTCACCTCACCACCCTCAACGCCGTATCACTGGTACTCAATACCTTCAAGGCCGAAGGCGTACCCAGCGAGGCGCTGCTGGCCGGCAGCGGTATCTGTGGCGCGGACTTGAGCCGTGCTGACACACGCATCACCACCAACCAAGAGATGCGCGTCTGCGCCAATGCCGTGGCCCTGCGCCGTGACATCGGCCTGGAACTGGGCCAGCGCATGCATGTGTCGTCCTACGGCATGCTTGGCTATGCGCTACTGACCAGTGCCACCTTCGGTGACGCTTTGCGCCAGGCCCTGCGCTACCCGGCGCTGTTGGGAACACTTTTTGAGTTGAGCCTGGAGGAAGACGGCCAACGGATTTGGTTAACTGCCAGCGATTATCGGGAGAACCCGGCGCTGACTGAGTTCAATGTCGAGTTTTGCCTGGCCTCGCTGAAAGTCATCTGTGACGATCTGCTTGGCCAGCCCCTGCCCTTGCTCGGCGCCCGGTTCGAACACTGCGCCCCCGACTACAAGACGCGTTATGCCGAGAGCTTCGACTGCCCATTGCAATTTGAAGCCACCGCCAATGCCTTCGCCTTCGACCGGCACTGGCTTGATCAACCGTTGCCCCTGGCCGATGCCATCACCCACCGGGCCATGGCCGAGCGCTGCCGCAAGCAAAACACCGAGTTCACCGGGCGCCAGGCCTGGCTGGGTCGGGTGCGCCTGCTGCTCGCCGCACAATTGAACGCGGCACCGGGCATTGATGGATTGGCCGAGCAGATGAACTGTTCGCCGCGCACCTTGCGCCGCCATCTCCATGACCTGGGCTGCAGCTACCAGGAACTGCTGGACGAACTACGCTTCGAGCGGGCCAAACAGTTGTTGGGAGAGGATGAACTACCGATCTACCGGATCGCCGAGCAACTGGGTTTCAGCGAAACCGCCAGCTTCCGGCATGCCTTTGTGCGCTGGAGCGGAGTCGCGCCGAGCCAGTTTCGGCCTTGATGCGCCATGGGTGGGCGCGGCTGCTTCATTGAGGGGCGAATAACGGACACATACATTGGCCATATTGATCCCCTTTTGGCCGCTCCTGCCGTTCTCCAAAACCCGGCACGCCGCAACACTGCAAGGCACACCCGTGAGCCTTTGGAGAACAACAATATGCTGACGATCTACTCAGACGATCATCATCTGCACCACGGCCGTTGCGAGTTGATGGACGGGCAATTGATGCCCTGCTTCGAAATGCCCTCCCGGGCCGACCACGTACTGCAACGGGTCAAGGATCGCGAACTGGGCCCGGTGCAGGCGCCCCAGGACTTTGGCCTGGCACCGCTACAACGCATCCACAGCCGCGACTACCTGGACTTCTTCAAAGGTGCCTGGCAACGCTGGAGCGAATTTGGCCAGGACGGCGACCTGCTGCCCTACACCTGGCCCGCCCGCACCTTGCGCCGCGTGTTGCCCACTAGCCTGCATGGCCAGTTGGGTTATTACAGCTTCGACGGTGGCGCGCCGATCACCGCCGGCACCTGGCAAGCAGCCTACAGCGCCGCCCAAGTGGCGCTGACGGCTCAACAAGCCATCCAACAAGGCGCCCGCAGCGCCTTTGCCCTGTGCCGTCCACCGGGACACCACGCCGCAGGCGACTTGATGGGCGGCTATTGCTACCTCAACAACGCCGCCATCGCCGCTCAGGCATTTCTCGACCAAGGCCACAAAAAGGTCGCGATCCTCGATGTGGATTACCACCACGGCAACGGCACCCAATCAATTTTCTATGAGCGCAGCGACGTGCTGTTTACCTCGATCCACGGCCACCCGGAGGCGGAGTTTCCATTTTTCCTGGGCTATGCCGACGAGGTGGGCGAAGGGGCTGGCGAAGGCTTCAACGTCAACTATCCGCTGCCGGCAGGTTCAGGCTGGGACAGTTGGAGCGCGGCCCTGGAGCAGGCCTGCCAGGAGATCGACCGCTACGGCGCTGACATCATCGTGGTCTCCCTGGGCGTGGACACCTTCAAGGACGACCCCATTTCCCAGTTCAAGCTCGACAGCCCGGACTACCTGGCGATGGGCCGACGCATCGCCCAATTGGGCAAGCCGACGCTGTTCGTGATGGAAGGCGGCTACGCCGTGGAAGAAATCGGCATCAATGCCGTCAACGTACTCGAAGGCTTTGAACACGAGGGATCTGCACAATGAACACGCTCAAGTATCTGCTCCTGTGCGCTGCGCTCCTTGGGGGCACTGTCCAGGCCGAAGAGAAAACCCTGCGGGTCTACAACTGGTTCGACTACATCACCCCCAAGGCCCTGGAGGACTTCAAGGCGCAGAACCCTGCGATCAAGCTGGTCTACGACATCTTCGACACCAATGAAGCCCTGGAAGCCAAGCTTTTGACCGGCAACTCCGGCTATGACGTGGTGGTACCGTCCAATGTGTTCCTGGCCAAGCAGATCGAGGCCGGGGTGTTCCAGCCCCTGGACCGCGCCCAGTTACCCAACTGGAACCACCTCGATCCCAAGCTGATGAAGCTGATCGAAGCCAACGATCCCGGCAACAAATTCGCCGTACCCTACATGTACGGCACCATCCTTATCGGTTTCAACCCGGACAAGGTCAAGGCCGCGCTGGGAACCGACGCGCCGGTGGACAGCTGGGACCTGATCTTCAAGGAAGAGAACATCAGCAAGCTCAAGCAGTGCGGCGTCGCCCTGCTGGATTCGCCGTCGGAAATCTTGCCCCTGGCCTTGCAGCATCTGGGCCTGGACCCCAACAGCAGCAACCCCAAGGACTACGTCAAGGCCGAAGCGCTGCTGATAAAAATCCGCCCCTACATCACCTACTTCCACTCGTCCAAGTACATGGCCGACATCGCCAACGGTGACATCTGCGTGGCGGTCGGCTACTCCGGCAGCTTCTCCCAGGCCGCCAACCGCGCCAAGGAGGCGAAGAACGGCGTGACCGTGGACATGCGCCTGCCCAAGGAGGGCGCACCGATCTGGTTCGACATGCTCGCCATTCCCAAAGGCTCGAAAAACCCGCAGGACGCCTACACCTTCATCAACTACCTGCTGCAACCCCAGGTGATTGCTCCCGTCAGCGACTTCGTCGGCTACCCCAACCCCAACAAGGATGCCACCGAGTTGGTCGACCCGGCGATCCGCAACAACCCCAACCTGTACCCCACCGAGGCAGCAATGGCCACGCTGTACACCTTGAAACCCTTGGGCCGTGACGCCGAACGCGCCAGGACTCGCGCCTGGACCAAGATCAAATCCGGGACCTGAGCCACACTCCCTCAAGGTTGACCACTCGGAGCGTTATCGGGTCTGCCATGCCTTGCGCAACCGTGCCAGCGCATCGGCGATGGCGGCCTCGGGCACAGCAGCAAAACCCAACACCAGCCCGGCGCGCTGATCAGGCGCAGTGCTGGAGTCGGGCAGCCAATAGTTGCTCAAGCCATTGATCTCGACATCCACCGCACGGGCCTGGTCCAGCAGCTCATGCTCACGGGCCAGGCTGTCGACTCGTACCGTGAGGTGCAGCCCTGCCATGACGTTGGGCAGGCTGCCCACACCTGGCACATCGGCGGGCCAGCCGGCCAGCAAGGCGTTGCGCCGGCTCAAGGCAGCGCGACGCATGCGCCGGATGTGTCGCTGGAAATGCCCCGCCGCCATGAACTCGGCCATTACCGCCTGAGTGCTGACTTCCGAGTGCCGCACATCCACGGCGCGGCGTTGGGCGAAGGCGCTCACCAACCCTTGTGGCAGCACCAGGTAACCCAGGCGCAAAGCCGGGAAAGCTACTTTGCCGAAGGTACCGACGTAGAGCACTCGCCCGCTGCGGTCCAAGGCCGCCAACGGCGCCAGGGGCGCGCCGCTGTAGCGGTATTCGCCGTCATAGTCGTCCTCGACGATCCAGCCACCGCTGCGCTCGGCCCAGGCCAGCAATTCCAGGCGCCGGGCCAGGCTCATGACCACCCCCATCGGGTACTGATGGGACGGTGTGACGTAGGCCAGGTGACAAGCACTGAGTGCATTCAATGCAGTGCAGTCGATGCCGTCACTGTCCACCGCCACGCCGTGGAGTTTTGCCCCGGCAATGGCGAAGGCGTGACCTGCCGCGCGATAGCCCGGATTTTCAATCGCCACCGTGTCCCCAGGCGCCACCAGCAGCTGTGCACAAAGGCTAATTGCCTGTTGCGCGCCGCTGGTGATCACTATTTGCTCAGCCGTGCATTGCATACCCCTGGAACTGCGCAGGTAGGCCGCGATCAGCCCACGCAGTCGCTCATCCCCCGCCGGGTCGCCATAACACAGTTGCTGCAGGTCTGGCTTGCGCCAGAAAGCCGCACTCAGCTTGGCCCATACGTCAAACGGGAACAGATCGAAGGCCGGTACGCCGACGCGAAAAGCCCGCGGCGGGCCGGTGGGTGGCAGGGGCAAATGGTTGTTTTCCAGCCGTCCCAGCGCCGGACTGTGGATAACTTCACTGGATGAAAATCCAGGTGAATTCGGTGCAATTGTGGATAAGGCTGGGGATAAGCCTGTTGATAACCCTGTGGATGGTTTTGTGGATAGTTTTTTGGCTGCCCCTGGGGTTTGCGGCAATTGAGCCACATAAGTCCCGTCGCCGACCCGCCCTTCGATAAAGCCTTCGGCGTAGAGCTGATCGTAGGCGCGCACCACGCTGTTGCGGGAGATCGACAGCGCCATCGCCAGGTCACGGCTGGCCGGTAGCCGGGTTCCGCTGACCAGCCGCCCATCCAGCACCCGCATTCGCAACGCCTGGTAAAGCTGGTGCGTCAGGCCCTGGCGACGGTCCAGCTCAATGCCGGCAGGGTTGAACGACAGTGGGGGCTCTATCGGAGGCATAGCAGGCATTCCAAAAAATTGGACCTATAAAATTGACCAAAGATGGCTCTTACAACGAACCATTAGCCTGCCTAGGATGCAGCCATTCGCCAAGGAAAATCTTCATGTACACACCCCGTGCCTTCGCCCTCGACGATTTGCCCCAATTGCAGCAACTGATCCAACACACACGCTTGGCGCAGTTGGTGACGTTTGGTGAACATGGCCTGCAAGCCAGCCACTTGCCGCTGCTGCTCAACCCCGATGAAGGCCCTAGCGGCACACTGTACGGGCACGTGGCCAAGGCCAATCGGCAGTGGCAGGACCTGCAGAATGGCAGCGAGGCGCTGGTGATTTTTGCCGGCGCCGAGGCCTACGTCAGCCCGGCGTTTTACCCGGCCAAGGCCGAGCACGGCAAAGTGGTGCCCACCTGGAATTACCTGGCGGTGCATGCTTACGGCCAGGCTGAGGTGTTCACCGATGCCCAGCGCTTGCTCACCCTGGTCAGCGCCCTGACCGACCGTCACGAATCTGGCCGTGCCCAGCCGTGGAAGGTGACTGATGCGCCAGCCGAGTACATTGAAGGCATGCTCAAGGCCATCGTCGGCTTCGCCCTGCCGATCCAGCGCCTGGAAGGCAAACGCAAACTCAGCCAGAACCGCAGCGCGGCGGATATCGCCGGTGTACGTGAAGGGTTGGCCGCCAGCACCGACGTGCGCGACCAGACCCTCGCCCAACTCATTCCTTAAGGAGCCCCATCATGAGCCCGATCGAGATCCGCCAGGTTAGCGCCACCGACCAGGTTGCCTGGCTGGCGCTGTGGCAGGCGTACCTACGCTTCTACAACACCGAACTGCCGGATGCCGTCAGCCAGAGCACCTGGCAGCGCCTGATCAACGCCAACGAGCCAACTCACTCGGCCCTGGCATGGAAAGACGGCACCGCCGTGGGCATGGTCAACTTCATCTACCATCGCTCCAACTGGAGCATCGAGAACTCCTGCTACCTGCAGGACTTGCTGGTGGACCCCGCGCAACGGGGCACCGGCATAGGCCGCAAGCTGATCGAATTCGTCTACGCCACCGCCAAGGCCGATGGCTGCTGCAAGGTCCACTGGCTTACCCATGAGACCAACGCCACGGCCATCCAATTGTACGAACGCATTGCCGAACGCCCCGGCTTCATCCAGTTTCGCAAAGGTCTTTAAGGAGAGCAGCATGACAACAACGCTTGCAGACTGGAAAGGGGCTCCCGCACCCTCCATTACCCTCATCGAGGGGCGCTTCATCCGCCTGGAAAAGCTTGACCCCGTCCGCCACGGCGACGGCCTGTGGCAAGCCCTCGATGGCCCCGGTGCCGATCCCAAGCTGTGGGACTATTTGCCCTACGGCCCCTTCCCCGAGCGCGGCGCCTTCGATACCTGGTTGAACAACCACTCGGCCAACAGCGACCCGTACTTCTTCTGCGTGATCGACCGCGCCAGTGGCGACGTGCAGGGCATCCTCAGCCTGATGTCCATCGTCCCGGCCCAGGGCCGCATCGAAATCGGCCACGTCACATTCGGCGCACCGATGCAGCGCTCGCCCAAAAGCACCGAGGCGGTGTACCTGCTGGCCAAGCATTCGTTTGAACTGGGCTACCGTCGCCTGGAGTGGAAGTGCAATAACGGCAACGCCCGCTCCAAGTACGCGGCCGAGCGGTTGGGCTTCAGTTTTGAAGGCGTGTTTCGCCAGCACATGGTGGTCAAGGGGCAGAATCGGGATACAGCGTGGTATTCGATCCTGGACTCGGAATGGTCAACGATTGGGGCGGGGTTTAAGCGGTGGCTTTCGGATGAGAATCAGACAGGTTCGGGCCAACTGAAGACGCTGGTTGAGTGCCGCAGCTAGCCAAATGATCGTTCCCACTCGTGAGAACGATCAATGTCGCCTAAATACTGCGCCGAACCTTCACCACCCCCATCTTTAATCCAAACGGCCTGAACACCGCATTCAACGATTTCAGCGTCTGATTACCCTCGCCATGTTCGATATGCACCAAGGTGCGCACAGAAATTTTGCACATCTTGGCGAACTGGCTTTGATGCAGGCCGGTGACTTCGGTTCGCAGGCGGCGTACGGCTTCGCCTATTTCGAGCGTGCCTTGGGCCAGCCCTTGCTCGATGCTCTCGATGACGAGTGCACGTTGCTCAATGGAAAGACTCATCTCAGCCCCCAGTCGGTCAGGCGTTGATCCAAGTCGCGCAGTGCGATGCGCGGATGACTCCACGTCACCTGTGGCAAGCCACTGGCAACCAGAATGTCCGGCAAAGCCCTCAGTACTTCGGCATCTTGGCGCAGCCGTTCGAAGGCCTGAATGGGTTCAACCACCTGCGAAAGTGCCTCGCAAACACCACGCCAGTTGATGTCTCCCGCCACTTCCAGTAGGCCGGGCCATTTCGTTGTACGGGTGATGCCTTCGTCATCCATGACCATGGGTGCCAGGTCGTAAATAGGCGCGAGGCGCAAGCTGTCTTGCCCCCGGATAATGGACGTGTTCCGCCCATGATTATCCGAGTTCCCCAGTATCTTGTTCAGCAAGTCGCGCCGTAGATAATCGGCGACCAAATCGGCCACTTGACCATCCTGGCCAGCTGCTTTCCATAAATCGACCAACAGGTACACCACCTTCACATGGTCCATGGAACTGCCGGGGGCCGTGATGCCTGCCGCCGAGTAAATCGACTCGACCGCGAAACGCTCCACGCCTTGAGCGCCAACGGCGCGATCAAATCGGTGCATCCATAAACTGGGCTTGGAGGCCTCCTCCAGCGCCAGCCCCTGGGCCGCGACGGTCTCAATCCCAAGCGACTGCAGGGCCCTGTAGTAGTGGTATTCACTTCTGAGAATATCTTGGTCCCGCTGTAAGCCTTGATTGCGAGCGAACTTGATAAACCAATGTTGGCTGACCTGGTCATCATCCAGTACCGCATCGGGATACAAAAGCCCGTCATGACTTTGAGTCATGAGCAACTTGGGCGCCTCGCCGCCCGCACCCGTCGCACCGCCAATGGCCGCACCTTGTTCATAGGCGTATTCGAGGAAGCGGTTATCACGCTCGATTACGTCTTGGCGTACAAATCCGATGGCGGGCCGACCGCCCTCTCCCCGAACAGACTCCTTGATACGCATATGCCCGATGGGAGCAGGTGTACTGCGCGCCAGTAGAAACAAGTCGGCACTGATGCCGTCAGGCTTTTCACCGGCCATACGATTTAAAAGGAAGCGTTTGGCCGCACCTGCCGGTGCAATGTCGTACAGGAAGGCGGGGGCATGCTTGAGCGATTCCTGCCCCCAGGTTGGCGGCACTCTGACGCTGACTGACGCAGCAAACAGGGTTTCAATTCGGTCCAGGTGATCAGCCAGATAGGCAGACTCGTATCCAAAACGGCAAGGGCTGGCAAAACCGCTTTGCGGTTCGGCAAACTCCAGGATCATTGCGTCCTGCCAAAGTCCGGCATCAAAAACTTGTAGGGTCAGTTTAAAAGTCGATTCCGTCTGCAATTTAATGCGCCTGAATGTCAGTTAAGGTCGGCTGATTTGCAATATAGTGCATAACTACAATCTATGCAGACTGATAGACGCAATAAAATGCGCATTCTCCGTTCAGACATCGAAAAAACCGCATTAAAGTGCAGATCCTTTACCCGTCATCCCTCCGACATAATCCTGTAAAAACCCTGCGCTATACAGGTCGACTTGTTTCCTACAACAAGGTCGTCCGCCATGCCATTTTTGCCCCATCGTCTTGCACTCGCCATCACCTTGCTGGCCGGCAGCAGTTACATTGAAGCGGCCCCGGCCCCAGTCAAGACGGTACAGATCGACACACCCACCACCACCGCGCAAACCCTGGGTGGCAGTGATTCGTTGACGATCTCGGCACCAGGCAGCATCAGTACCGCCAAGGTGGCCGTCACCCTCAAGGACGGCACCAGTGGCAAGGGCGTGGTGATCGACAACACGGGCAAGGTCACGTCCACCGGTGGCCGGGCCATCGACAGTGCGGGCGACCTTGCCAATGCCCGTACCTACAGCATCTACAACCGCGCCGGCGGGGTGATCCAGGGCGCCAATGATGCGCTGCGCATCGACAGCAACTTCACCAGCGGCAGCCTGTTGATCGATAACAGCGGCACCATTCGCTCCACCACCGGCCAAGGCCTGGACCTGGACGCGATCCGCAGCAGCAACGTGAGCACCACCATCATCAACCGCGCAGGCGGGCTGATTCGTGGTGAGGCCAGTGACGGCATGAAAACCGGTGCCAACGCTACCATCACCAACTACGGCGAAATTTCCACCGGTGATACTCACTCCCGGGATGACAAGTTCGACGGTGTCGACATCGATTCGGCCAGCGGCGTAACCGTAACCAACTACGGGACTATTTCCGGTGGTCGTCACGGCATCACCACTGACCTGGGTGCAACGCTGGCCAACTACGGCACAGTGATCGGTCGCAATGGCTCGGGCTTTGGTTCCGACGGCGACGGCACGGTGATCAACCACGGCACCATCACCGGAGCCTTCTCCGGGCTGCAACCCGATGGCGACGGTGACGGCGTGGACATCGACAAGATCGCCCATATCGAAAACTACGCAGTGATTCAGGGTGCGGGGGCCGGTGGCGTCGACAAGAACGGTTTTGCCAACGGTAGTGAAGGCATCGCCCTTGGCGGCGGCTATGTATTCAATGGTGTCGGTGCGCTGGTCAGTGGCGCCAACAACGCGATCCTCGTGGACGACGGCAGCGACGGTTCGGGACTGGCGGCCACCACCCTGGAAAACCATGGCACCCTCCAGGGCCTGGATGGCTATGGCGTGAAGTTCGTCGGCGAGTTTGCCGACACCGTGATCAACGCAGGCCTCATCAGTGGCAGCAACGGCCTGGCCCTGGACCTGGGCGGCGGCGATGACAGCCTGACACTGCGCAATGGCAGCCGTTTTATCGGCGTGGTCGACGGCGGCACCGGGTACGACCGCCTCACAATGGATGACGCGACCGGCGCCAGCTTCGGTGACAGTCGCAACGTCGAATGGCTGGACGTCAAACAAGGCACCTGGACCCTTACCGGCAGCGGTGACTTCAGCGACGGCGGCGAGATTTTCAGTGGTGCCAAGCTGATCAACCAGGGCGGGATCAGCGGCAATATGACCGTCGATGAAGGCGGGGTTTATGCCGGTGGCGGCAGTGTCGCCAGCTTGCTCGTAAAAGGGACATTGCAGACCAACACCGCCCTCGGCACCGCCACCATCACCCGCGACCTGACCATGACCAGCGGCTCGACCCTTGCCTATGGCGTCAACGCCGACGGCAGCAGCGCCCCGATCAAGGTCGGCGGTACCGCCAACCTCAATGGCGCGACCCTGGCGGTCAATCCCGGTAGCGGCACTTACCCGTGGCAGAGCCACTACACGGTGCTGCAAGCGGGCAGCATCAACGGCATCTTCGCCAAAGTCACTAGCGACTATGCCTTCCTCACCCCGACCCTGGATTACAGCGCCACTCAGGTCGGCCTGACGTACACCCGCAACGACGTGGCCTTCAATCAGCTCGCCAGCACCGGCAACGGCACCAGCGCCGCCAACAGCCTGGCGACCCTGGGCAAAAACAACGCGCTATATAACGCCCTGCTCAACACCACCAACACCAGCGCGGGCGCGGCCATTGAGCAACTGGCCGGCAGCAGCACTGCCAACCTGACCAGCGTCACCCTGGGTGCCAGCGCCCAGGTCGGTGGCAGCATGCTCGCGGCCATGCATCAATTGGGTGGCGGCGCAGGGCTGCTGGTGGGGCTTGATCAGCAGGACACGCCGGTTCTCGCCGCCAGCGGTGTTCCTGCTGCGGCGCGTAATCTCAACGATCCGAACGCCCAGGGCCGCCTGTGGCTGCAAGGTATCGGCAGCTACGGCAAGCTCGACGGCGACCACGCCAGCAACGGCCTGACCCAACGCACCAAGGGCAGCGTGCTCGGCGCCGATTGGGCGCTCAATCCTGAGTGGCGCGTGGGCGTGTTGGGCGGCTACTCCAAGACGGATCTAGATACCACCGGTGTCGACGGCAGCGTAGACAGCTGGCACGCCGGCATCTACGCCATGCGCCAACGCGGGCCGCTGGCCTTGCGCTTGGGTGCTGCGTACAGCGGGCACCAAGGGGACAGCAAACGCACCGTGGCCTTCAACGGTTTCAGCGACCGCCCCAAAGGCGACTACGACGCCAACAGCCAGCAAGCCTTCGTCGAACTGGGCTACGCCATGGGCAGCGGGCGCCTGAGTGCCGAGCCGTTCGCCAACCTCGGTTATCAGCGCTATCACCGTGACAGCTACAACGAAAAAGGTGGCGCCGCCGCCCTGCATGTCGACGGGCAAACCCAGGACAACGTCAGCAGCACCTTCGGTCTGCGCCTGGCGCACCTGAGCCAGCTGGAAAACGGCATCAGCCTCACGCCGCGAGCCAGCGCCGGCTGGAAACACACCTACGGCGACGTCGACAGCAACACCCGCCAGGCCTTCCTGATGGGTGGCACGGCGTTCAATGTCGAAGGTAGCGCCCTGGATCGTGACAGTCTCATGCTCGAAGCCGGGCTGGATGTCGGCTTGTCAGCCCGCCATACCATCGGTGTGGGCTACAGTGGCGAAATAGGCAGTAACAGCCGCAATCATGGCGTCATGGGCCAATGGACCATGGCTTTCTGAAATACCCTTACCCCAGGCGAAAAAAAGGGGGCAGATGCCCCCCGAGGTTTAAACGGTAGTTTCGAAGGCTGTGTATCAGCCTTCGATTTCGATGAGTATTTCGCCAGGGTTGACCCGGTCGCCCTTGGCCACATGAACGGCGGTGACCTTGCCGGCAATCGCCGCCTGGACTTCGGTCTCCATCTTCATCGCTTCAGTGATCAGCACGGCCTGGCCGGCCTTGACTACGTCGCCTTCCTTGACCAGCACATCAACGATATTGCCCGGCATCGCGGTGCTGACATGGCCCGGCTCGCTGGCCTGTTTGCGCTTGCTGGTGCCGCCGCCGACAAACTCGTTGAGCGGTTCGAAGACCACCTCTTCCGGCATGCCGTCGATGGAAAGATAAAAGTGGCGCTTGCCTTCGGCCTTGACGCCGACACCTGTGATGTCGACGCGGTAGCTCTCACCGTGAACATCGATGACGAACTCGGTCGGCACGCCTTCACCGCCAGCACGAGCGACACCGCCAGCTTCGGGGATCGGCAGCAGCACTTCCGGGGTCAAGGTGCCAGCTTCACGCTCTTCGAGGAACTTGCGCCCGATGTCCGGGAACATGGCGTAGGTCAGCACGTCTTCTTCGGACTTGGCCAATGCACCGATTTCGCCGCGCAATCGGGTCATTTCCGGCTTGAGCAGATCCGCCGGACGCACGTCGATGACTTCTTCGCTGCCAATGGCCTGACGCCGCAGTTTTTCGTTCACGGTGCCCGGCGCCTTGCCGTAGCCGCCTTGCAGGTAGAGCTTCACCTCGTTGGTGATGGTCTTGTAGCGCTCGCCGGCCAGCACGTTGAAGAACGCCTGGGTTCCGACGATTTGCGAAGTCGGTGTTACCAACGGTGGGAAGCCGAGATCTTCACGAACCCGTGGAATTTCGGCCAGCACTTCGCTCATGCGGTTCAGCGCGCCCTGTTCTTTCAACTGGTTGGCCAGGTTGGAGATCATCCCGCCCGGTACCTGGTTGACTTGCACGCGGGTATCGACAGCGGTGAATTCGCTTTCGAACTGGTGGTACTTCTTGCGCACGGCATAGAAGTACAGGCCGATTTCCTGCAGCAACCCCAGGTCCAGGCCGGTGTCGAATTCGCTGCCTTTAAGGGCGGCGACCATCGACTCGGTGCCAGGGTGGCTGGTGCCCCAGGCGAAGCTGGAGATGGCGGTGTCGATATGGTCGGCGCCGTTTTCGATGGCCTTGAGTTGGCACATCGCGGCCAGGCCAGCGGTGTCGTGGGAGTGGATGAATACTGGCAGGCTTTGCTCGGTCTTCAGTGCCTTGACCAACTCGCCCGTGGCGTACGGGGTCAACAGACCAGCCATGTCCTTGATCGCCACCGAGTCGCAACCCATGGCTTCCATTTGCTTGGCCTGGGCCACGAACGCGTCGATGGTATGCACCGGGCTGGTGGTGTAGGCGATAGTGCCCTGGGCGTGTTTGCCGGCGGCTTTCACCGCCTCGATGGCGACCCGCAGGTTACGCACGTCGTTCATCGCATCAAAAATGCGGAACACGTCGACGCCATTGACCGCGGCCTTGGCGACGAAAGCTTTGACCACGTCGTCGCTGTAGTGGCGGTAACCCAGCAGGTTCTGGCCGCGCAGGAGCATTTGCAGGCGCGTGTTAGGCAACGCCGCACGCAGTTTGCGCAGGCGCTCCCACGGGTCTTCTTTCAGAAAGCGCACGCAGGCGTCGAAAGTCGCGCCGCCCCAGACTTCCAGGGACCAGTAGCCGACTTTGTCGAGTTTGTCGCAGATCGGCAGCATGTCGTCGGTGCGCATGCGAGTCGCCAGCAACGATTGGTGGGCGTCGCGCAGGATGGTGTCGGTTACGAATATTTTTTTGGAAACAGGAGTCTTGGACATTGTTGTATTCCTCACAGGCCTGCGTGGGCGGCGATGGCGGCGGCGATGGCCAGGGCCAGCTCTTCGGGTTTGCGCTTGATCGAGTAGTTGGTCAGCTCAGGGTGGCTTTCCACAAAACTGGTGTTGAACTGGCCGCTACGGAATTCCGGGTTGCGCAGGATTTCCTGGTAATACGCCGCGGTGGTCTTTACGCCTTGCAGGCGCATGTCGTCCAGGGCGCGCAGGCCACGGTCCATGGCCTCTTCCCAGGTCAACGCCCAGACCACCAGCTTCAGGCACATGGAGTCGTAGTACGGCGGAATGGTGTAGCCGGTGTAGATCGCCGTGTCGGTGCGCACGCCGGGGCCGCCGGGGGCGTAGTAACGGGTGATCTTGCCGAAGCTGGGAAGGAAGTTGTTTTTCGGGTCTTCGGCGTTGATGCGAAACTGCAACGCGAAACCACGGTGCTGGATGTCTTCCTGCTTGACCGACAGCGGCAGGCCAGAGGCGATGCGGATTTGCTCACGGACAATGTCGATGCCGGTGATTTCTTCGGTGATGGTGTGTTCCACCTGCACCCGGGTGTTCATCTCCATGAAGTACACCTCGCCTTCGGCGAGCAAAAACTCCACGGTACCGGCGTTCTCATAGCCCACGGCCTTGGCGGCGCGCACGGACAGATCGCCAATATAGGCGCGCTGTTCAGGGGTCAGTTGCGGGCTTGGAGCGATTTCGATGAGCTTCTGGTTGCGACGCTGGATCGAGCAGTCGCGCTCGAATAGATGTACGACGTTGCCAAAGCTGTCACCGAGGATCTGCGCCTCGATGTGCTTGGGATTGACGATGCATTTCTCCAGGAACACTTCCGCCGAACCGAAGGCCTTGGTGGCTTCGGAAATGACGCGGGGGAAGGCTTGTTCGAGTTCTTCAGGGCTGTTGCAGCGGCGAATACCGCGACCGCCACCACCGGAGGTGGCCTTGAGCATCACCGGGTAGCCGATGCGATCGCCTTCAGTCAGCGCTTCGGCAATGTCTGCAACGTTGCCTTCGGTGCCAGGCGTAACCGGCACGCCGGCCTTGATCATGCTGCGGCGGGCTTCGGTCTTGTCGCCCATGCGGCGAATGACTTCTGCCGACGGGCCAATGAATTTAATACCGCGCTCGGCGCAAATGTCTGCCAGCTCGGCGTTTTCCGAGAGGAAGCCGTAGCCGGGGTGCAGCGCGTCGCAACCGGTCTCCACCGCCAGGTTCACCAGCTTGCGCGGGTTCAGGTAACCGGCCAGGGGCTCGGCACCGATGCTGTGGGCCTCGTCGGCACGCTTTACATGCAGGGCGTGGCGATCGGCATCGGAATAGACCGCGACCGAACGGATACCCATCTCGGCGCAGGCTCGCACGATACGTACGGCAATCTCACCACGGTTGGCGATCAGGATCTTTGTTATCACTTGGAAATTCCCTTGAGCCGATGGCTACCTTCGACCTGCTAGACCAGGTCGGCGCGTGACCAGATGTTTCAAGCCAGTCGCGTGACACACACTATGCGCATGTAGGGATTAACAAAAATCAATAATAATTGGGTTGTGTATAAGTAAAGACTTATAGTCAGCGCAATAGAGGCCTGCTGGAGTGTTGTAATAATGCGTAAGTCATTGATGCGTATGACATTGCGTCAGTTACAGATTTTCAATGAGGTCTGTGATTTACGCTCCTACAGCCGTGCAGCCGAGGAAATGTCACTCACTCAACCGGCCGTCAGCCTGCAAATCAAGCAGCTGGAAGTGCTGGTAGGTCAGCCGCTGTTCGATTACGTCGGCAAAAAGCTCTACATGACCGAAGCCGCCGAAGCACTGCAACGGGCCAGCCGAGATATTTTCGGGCGCCTGGAAAACCTCGACATGCAGCTCTCGGACATGCAGGGCTCGTTGCAGGGCCAACTAAAGCTGGCGGTGGAGTCCAGCGCCAAGTATTTCGTGCCGCACCTGTTCGCCGCCTTCAAGCGCCAACATCCGGAAGTTAACCTGCAGTTGACGGTGGTCAATCGCGCCCAAGTGATTAGAAGGCTTTCCGACAACCGCGATGACTTGGTCATCATGTCCATGGTGCCCCAGGACATGGGCCTGGAATTCCTGCCATTCCTCAACAACCCGATTGTGGCGGTGGCCCTGCCCGATCACCCGCTGAGCCAGCAAGGAACGCTGCGCTTGCAGGATCTTGAACCCTACACGCTGCTAGTGCGCGAGCCCGGCTCCGGGACGCGCAAAGCCTGCGAAGAGTACTTCAAGGAAAAACGCGTGCACTTCACCCAGACGGTGGAAGTGGCCTCGGCGGAGGCGCAGCGCGAATGCGTAGTCGCAGGTTTGGGCGTAGCGCTGCTGACGCGCCACGCCCTGAACCTGGAGCTGGCCACCGGCGGGCTCAAGGAGCTGCCGGTAGAAGAGCTGCCGCTGTACCGCAGTTGGTGCCTGGTGCAGGCCAAAGCCAAGCGCCTGTCACCGGTGGCCCATGCATTTCTGGGCTTTATCCGCAGCGAGCGGGTGCAGATCAGCGCCCTGGCTGAGCGCTTCGCAGGGCTGCCGCCGGCGCCTGCCAATGCAGTTCCGGATAGTCGGTGATGTCATGGAGCAACTGGCGCTGGTCACAGTGATCTTCAATTGCGCGACGGAACGCCATGCGGCGCTGGTCTTCCTGTTGCCGACGAGTCTTGAGGGTGCTGCTTTCTTCGTATTGCCGGGCCATTTCGAGTCTCCCAATGCGAGTACGGGGAGTTCAGAGTGGGCCCTTCGGATGACGATTTAGCGGCGCAGGGATGACAGAGATGTGAAAGTTACCCTGTGGCAATCCGACAAGTCTCCTCGCCACAGCCCACGTTCAGTCGTCGAGGGCTTTGACCGACTTGGGCGACAAGCGAAGGCTGCGCAGACTGCGCTTGACGCTCTTGAGGTGGTTGACCAGGCTCGGGCCGCGGGCCATGGCCACGCCCATCGCCAACACGTCGATCACCACCAGGTGGGCGATACGCGAAGTCAGCGGGGTGTAGATTTCGGTGTCTTCGTGCACGTCGATCGCCAGGTTGATCGTCGACAGCTCCGCCAACGGCGTCTGGCTCGGGCACAAGGTGATCAGCGAGGCGCCGCTTTCACGCACCAGGTTGGCAGTGATCAGCAGGTCCTTGGAGCGCCCGGACTGGGAAATGCAGATCGCCACATCAGTAGGCTTCAACGTCACCGCCGACATCGCCTGCATGTGTGGGTCGCTGTAGGCCGCTGCTGTCAGCAGCAGGCGGAAGAATTTGTGCTGGGCATCCGCCGCCACCGCGCCGGACGCGCCAAAGCCATAAAACTCCACGCGCTGGGCCTGGGACATGGCCGTCACCGCCTTCTGCAACTCCACCGGATCGAGCTTTTCTCGCACTTCCATGAGGGTGTGCAAGGTGGTGTCGAAGATTTTCAGGCTGTAGTCGGCGACCGAGTCGTCTTCGTGAATGGCGAACTGCCCGAAGCTCGCACCGGCCGCAAGGCTCTGGGCCAGCTTCAGCTTCAAGTCCTGGAACCCGGAGCAACCGATGGCGCGACAGAAGCGCACGATGGTTGGCTCGCTGATACCGACGCTGTGGGCCAGGTCCGCCATGGAACTGTGCATCACGGCCGCAGGGTCAAGCAGCACATGATCGGCAACCTTGAGTTCCGATTTGCGTAACAGGTGGCGCGACTGGGCGATATGTTGCAACAGGTTCAAAGGGAAGGACTCTTGTTATTGGCTGATGCCGGGGATGTAGCAAGCTTGTAGTTATACTACAAGAATTGCTGGTTTGCCCGTTCGATGCATCACTTAATCGCCCTGCTGCCCCCTGATTTAGCGGGCAGGCTCTTTGTAGCCGGTGGTGCGGCCTGGACTCCACTATCGAAAATCTGCATTTTTCCGTAACAAATCCGCCAACCCTTCGGCCTCCATCGGCCGGCTGATCAAATAGCCTTGCACCTCATCGCAATGCTCGGCCCTGAGGAAATCCAGCTGCTGCTGATCTTCCACGCCCTCGGCCACCACCTTGAGGGACAAGCCATGGGCCATGGCGATGATCGCCCGGGTAATCGCCGCGTCTTCGCGGCCCTGGCCCAGGCCCCGGATAAACGTCTGGTCGATTTTCACGTAGTCCACGGGGATACGTTTGAGGTAACTGAGGGACGAGTAGCCGGTGCCAAAATCGTCGATGGCCAGCTTGACCCCCAGGTCGCGCAGTTGCTGGAAGGTAGAGATGATGTGCTCAACGCTGTCGAGCAACTGGCTTTCGGTCAGCTCCAGTTCCAGGCACTGCGGCGCCAACCCGGTTTCTTCCAACACCTGGCGCACCAGACTGACCAGCTTGCCCTGGCGTAATTGATGTACCGACAGGTTGACCGACACGCGGATCGGCGCCAGCCCCTGGCGCTGCCACTCGCACGCCTGCCAGCAGGCCTGGCGCAGGACGAACTCACCCAAAGGCACAATCAATCCGGTCTCTTCCGCCAAGCCAATGAAATCGCCGGGCGGCACGCTGCCCCACTGCGGATGATCCCAGCGCACCAGCGCTTCGGCGGCGTTCATCTTGCCCGTCACCAGGCACAGTTTGGGCTGGTAGAACACCTTCAGCTGACGCTCATCAATGGCCTTGCGTAACTGGTTCTCCAACTGCAAGCGCTCCAGGGTGCTGGCTTGCAGGCTGTCGGTATAGAACTGGAAATTATTGCCGCCCAGATGTTTGGCATGTTGCATGGCCATGTTCGACTGGCTGACCAGCGCGGAAACTTCCCGTGCATTATCCGGCAACAGGCTGACGCCCATGGAAGCACTGACCACCAGTTCATGCCCTTCCACCGCCACCGGTACCCGTAGCTTGGCCAGCAGGCGCGTCGCCACCCGCGCCAGGCTCGACAAGCTGCCATAGGCGTCAAACAGCACCGCAAACTCATCGCCGGAAAGCCTGGCAATGGTGTCAGCTTCTGGCAAGGCGTTGATCAGCCGACGGGCCATTTTTTGCAACAACTGGTCGGCGACTTCGTGGCCAAGGCTGTCATTGAGGAGCTTGAACCGATCCAGGTTGATGTGCAGCAAAGCCAGGCTGCGACCGCCCTGGCGCACCCGCTGATGGGCTTCGCGTAGCCGCTCGCGGAACAACGAGCGATTCGCCAGCCCCGTCAACTCATCGTAGTGCGTGAGGTAGCGCATGCGCTCTTCAGATTCGCGTCGCGCCGACAGATCGGCGAAGAAGCCCACGATATGACTGACGTTTCCGCGAACATCGCGCACGACGTTCAGCTGTAGCCACTGAGGGTAAAGCTCGCCATTTTTCCGTGCCTCTACCAGTTCACCCTGCCAGGTGCCTTGGCTTTGCAAGGCTTGGCGGATCGCCGGAAAGTGGCGCCGGGCATCGCGGCTGCTAGGCAACTCGACGACATTGCGCCCGAGCATGTCGTCGATTTCAAAACCGGTCACGCGGCTGAACGCCTGGTTGACGGCGATCAACGCATAATTGGGGTCGAGAATCACAATGCCTTCACTGGCCGCCTCGAATACCGTCGATGCGAGCCGTAGCTGTTCTTCCAGAACCTTGCCAGCGCTGATGTCGCGCCGGGTGCCGAGCATCCGCGTAACGCGCCCGCTGGCCGAGCGCTCCACGGCGCGGCCGCGGTCCTGGATCCAGACCCAGTGGCCGTCGCCATGGCGCACCCGGTATTCCACCAGATAGTCCTCGCTGCGGCCTTTCAAATGCTCAACCAGGGCGCGCTTGAGCAGCGGCAAATCGTCTGGGTGCAGGCGCGGCTTGAGGTGACTAAGCATCGCCGTGACATATTCCGGCTCCAGGCCGAACAGCTCCTTGAGCTGGGTGTGGTGGACTTCGTCGCTCTGCAGGTTCCAGTCCCACAGGCCCAACTCGCTGGCCTGCAACGCCAACGCCAGGCGCGCTTCGCTTTTGCTCAAGGCCGAACTGGCGGCGTCCAGTTCCTGGCTGCGCTGCTCGACGCGGTTCTGCAAACCGATCTGGGCCTCACGCAGCTCTTGCTCGACCTGACGCCGCTGCTCGACTTCGCGAACCAGATCCTGATTCAACTGTTCGCTGCGCTGCTGGGCCTGCTGCAAGTGCTCTATCAACGCCTGATTCTGGAAGCGGCGCCGCAGCCCACGCTGAATCAAACGGTTGACCTGCCACGCCACCACGCTCAGGGACGCCAGCAGAATCAGGCCCAGGACCCCCCAACCTTGCAACTGCGGATCGCCGCTCCAGAACAGATAGACGATGGCCGGCACCAGGCAGGGCAAGGCAAACGACAGAAATGCCAACAGGCTCACCGCATAGGCAACGCTGGCCGACAGTGTTGCCGCGCCGATCAGGCCGAATACCCAGGCCTGTTGCGCAAAGCTGTCTACCGGCACCAGGGCGATGGCGGCGCTGGCCAGGGTCAGGCCGCCTACGGCCGACCCCAACATGAACATACGGCGCCAGATCGGCTGCGCCTGTCGACTGGGCATGGCGCAATCGAACGCGGCCACCTGGATCACCCGCAAAGCCACCAGCGCCAGCAGCCATACCAGCCAAATGCTGACTAACACATAGCGCTGCGGGCTCCAGAGCAACCAGGCGCAGACCAGACCGTTAAGCAACATCAATAAGGTGGGCAGCAGCGAGCCTTGGTACAACAGGCGCGTGCGCTCGACTGCCATCTCCATGGCGTAGTGTTTGCGGATAACCTGCGCAGGCGCCGCGGAGGTGCTTGGCGGGTTAGTGCTGAGGGTCATAGGCAGTGTTCTTATAATGGTGAGCCCGAAACGTCGACGGAGCATACACAAGCAAGCGGACAGACCAAACTGCTCCACGTCATAAAAACCGTGCAATAAATGGCCGCAAACCTTGGGGCCAGAGGACTTGAGTGAGGCGGGGCGCGGGCTACAGAGGTTGACCGACCGGTCATCACCGCAATTGGATTGTTTGCCCCTTGTCCATCGCTGGCGGTTTTTCCTTCGGCCTCCCGACATTGAGATTTGCCCACCTTCCCCCGGCACCCTAGAATGCGCCGATGCGCGATGATCTCTCCCTTTTGCTGAATTCTCTCAACGATGCCCAACGCCAGGCCGTAGCGGCCCCCGTTGGCCGTCAGTTGGTCCTGGCCGGTGCTGGCTCCGGTAAAACCCGAGTGCTGGTGCACCGTATCGCCTGGTTGATCCAGGTCGAAAACGCCTCGTCTCATTCGATCCTGTCGGTGACCTTCACCAACAAGGCCGCTGCCGAGATGCGCCATCGCATCGAGCAGTTGATGGGCATCAGCCCGGCCGGCATGTGGGTCGGTACCTTCCACGGCCTGGCGCACCGCCTGTTGCGGGCCCACTGGCAGGAAGCCGGCCTGAGCCAGACCTTCCAGATTCTCGACAGCGACGACCAGCAACGCCTGGTCAAGCGGGTAATCCGCGAGCTGGGCCTGGACGAACAGCGCTGGCCGGTCCGTCAGGCCCAGTGGTTTATCAACGGCCAGAAAGACGAAGGCCTGCGCCCGCAACATATCCAGGCCAGCGGCGATCTGTTCCTGGCGACCATGCGCAGCATCTATGAAGCCTACGAGGTTGCCTGCCAGCGCGCCGGCGTCATCGACTTCTCCGAACTGCTGCTGCGCGCCCTCGACCTGTGGCGCGACCACCCCGGTTTGCTGGCGCACTATCAGAAGCGCTTCCGCCATGTGCTGGTGGACGAGTTCCAGGACACCAACGCCGTGCAGTACGCATGGTTGCGCTTGCTGGCCAAGGGCGGCGACAGCTTGATGGTGGTGGGCGACGATGATCAGTCGATCTACGGCTGGCGCGGCGCGAAGATCGAGAACATCTACCAGTACTCCGATGACTTTCCAGACGCAGAAACCATTCGCCTGGAGCAGAACTATCGCTCCACTGCCGGGATTCTCAAGGCCGCCAACGCCTTGATCGCCAACAACACCGGACGCCTGGGCAAAGAGTTGTGGACCGACGGCGATGAAGGCGAAGCAATCAACCTGTATGCCGCCTTCAACGAACACGATGAAGCGCGCTACGTGGTGGAAACCATTGAAAGCGCCCTGAAAACCGGGCTGGCCCGCAGCGACATCGCCATTCTGTATCGCTCCAACGCCCAATCGCGGGTGCTGGAAGAAGCCTTGCTGCGCGAACGCATCCCGTACCGCATCTATGGCGGGCAGCGCTTCTTCGAGCGAGCCGAAATCAAGAACGCCATGGCCTACCTGCGCTTGCTGGAAGGCCGTGGCAACGATGCGGCGCTGGAGCGGGTGATCAATCTCCCGGCCCGGGGCATCGGCGAAAAGACCATCGAAGCCATTCGCGATCACGCTCGCCACAGCGATGTGTCGATGTGGGAAGCCATGCGCTTGCTGATCGCCAATAAAGGCCTGACCGGCCGTGCCGCCGGTGCGTTGGCCGTGTTTGTCGAGCTGATCGAGAACCTGGCCGCCAAGTGCATGGAAATGCCCCTGCATCTGATGACCCAGACCGTTATCGAACAATCCGGCCTGATCGCCTACCACGAAGCGGAAAAAGGCGAGAAAGGCCAGGCTCGGGTAGAAAACCTTGAGGAGTTGGTCAGTGCCGCCCGCGCCTTCGAAAACAGCGAAGAAGATGCCGAGCTGTCGCCGCTGTCGGCCTTCCTCGGGCATGCGTCGCTGGAAGCTGGCGATACCCAGGCCGATGAGCATGAAGACAGCGTGCAGTTGATGACGCTGCACAGCGCCAAGGGCCTGGAGTTCCCTTATGTGTTCCTGGTGGGCATGGAAGAAGGGCTGTTCCCTCACAAGATGAGCCTGGAGGAACCGGGACGCCTGGAAGAGGAGCGCCGCCTGGCTTACGTCGGCATCACCCGAGCCATGCAGAACCTGGTGATGACCTACGCCGAAACCCGACGCCTGTACGGCAGCGAGACCTACAACAAAGTGTCACGCTTCGTACGCGAAGTGCCGAAGGGGCTGATTCAGGAAGTGCGGCTGTCCAACAGCGTCAGCCGGCCGTTCGGTGGCGGCCAACAGCAGAATTCCAGCAGCATGTTCGCTGGTGCGGAAATCCCGGAGACACCATTCAGCCTCGGCCAGCAGGTCAAGCACGCGATCTTCGGCGAAGGCGTGATCCTCAACTTCGAAGGCGCCGGGGCCCAGGCTCGGGTACAGGTGAACTTTGCCGAAGGCAGTAAATGGTTGATGCTGGGTTACGCCAAGCTGGAAGCCGTCTAAGCCACCGGTCAAAGATGAACGGTAATGGCCCACCCCTTGCTTTTACGGGAGATGGGCCAATATCTGTAATACGTCCTACAGATCATTCTGTATCGGTCTTACGCAAAAGCCCGAAACATTATGCCGCTAGCCACTGACATTACACCTGTGCAACATGGCGCGCGTGCAGTCCACAAATGGGAATTCCCTTTATGAAACGTTTTCTTAGCATCGCCATGGCATTGTGCATCGGCCTGACGATGAGCCTCGACGCCAACGCCAAGCGCTTTGGTGGCGGCAAAAGCTCCGGTGCCGCGCCGAGCCACCAGACCAGCCAAATGGCGCCATCGGCCGGTGCCGGCGGTGCCGCTGCAACCGCAGGCGCGGCCGGTGCCGCTGGCGCTGCTGCCAAGGCCGGCGGTGCTTCGCGCTGGCTGGGCCCTCTGGCCGGTATCGCTGCCGGCGGCCTGCTCGCTTCCATGTTCATGGGCGGCGGCTTCCAGGGCATGCAGATCTTCGACATCCTGATCATGGCGATCATCGCCTTTGTGATCTTCCGCTTTATCGCCGCTCGTCGTCGCAAGCAGCAGGAGCACATGGCTCCAGCCGGCGCGCCAATGCAGCGTGAAGCGTTCGAGCAGAAACCAGCCATGGGCTCGATCTTCGGCGGCTCGGCAGCACCTGCCGCCGCTCGTCCGGTGATCAATGCACCAGCCTGGTTCAACGAAGAGCGTTTCGTTGAGGCGGCCCGCAACCACTTCCAGTCCCTGCAGCAACACTGGGACGCCAACGAAATGGACAAGATCGCTGAGTTCGTGACCCCACAACTGCTGGAGTTCCTCAAGCGCGAACGTGCCGACCTGGGCGACGCCTTCCAGTCGACCTACATCGACGATCTGCGCGTACAACTTGAAGGTGTAGATGATCGCGCCGACAAGACCATCGCCACCCTGACATTCAGCGGTGTGTCGAAGACCTCACGTTTCGACCAGGGCGAAGTGTTCAGCGAAAGCTGGAACATGGAACGTCCGCAAGGCGAAAACCAGCCTTGGCTGGTGGCCGGTATCCGTCAGAACAGCTGATCCGCACACGCGTTGAGCTGGCAGTAACAAAAACCCCGGACTTGTCCGGGGTTTTCCATTTCACGGTTGCACTTATAGCGAGCTACTGTATAAAGCGCCCCTATAAACCGCGCCAACTAGCACGAGGATCCCGGCCGTGGAAGAAGTCATCGAACAATTGCGTGAAGCTAACGAACCTGTCCCGGTTCCTCTGGAACTGCCTGACGACGACGACCTGGTGGAGATTGAAGAACAGTTGTTCATCAATATCCCCTTTGTCTTCAAAGAGTTTTTGCTGACTGTCAGCGACGTGGTTTATGGCAGCCTGGAGCCTGTGACCGTTACCGACCCACAGTCCCACACCTATCTGCCGGACGTTTGTGCGACCGCTTGGGATATGGGCGTTTCTCGCGAACTGATCCCAATCTGCCAAGACGGCGACGACTACTACTGCGTCGAAGAAGACGGCACCGTCGTACTGTGGTCCGGCGAAGAAGAGATCGTCACCGAAGAAACCTGGGAATCGGTCTGGCACTGGGCGCGGGACGTCTGGCTGGAAAGCTGAGCCCCGCGCCTACAAGGTGTCCTTGTGGTTATCCAGGGTTTCCAGCAAGGCAACCTGCATCCGCGTATGCACGCGGATGAACCAGCGCCAGAGCACGGCGGCCACCGCAGCCGTCACCACGGCGATCAGCACCAGCAACTTGTTGGTCGGCAAGATACTGGCCGACAAGGCTGCCAATAGCAGGAAGATCACCAGCAGCGAGAGTACCGGGATCACTTCAGCGATCACCCGGCGCACTCGCTGGGTGTGCCGCCCGGCCATTTCCGGCTTGACGCTCATCTCCGCCAGCAGCATCGACAACGCCTTGAGCTTGCGGTATGCCGCAATCAGGAACGGCAGCGACAACAGCAATGCCCCGCCCCAGATCAACGCTTTTTGCCAGCTTGGATCGCTGATCCAGCCTTGCAACAGATCGCCAATGCGCACCGCGAAATAGCTTCCAGCAAAGAAAATCGCGATCACCAAGGCTAAATTGACCCCCACCTGCAGAATGATTTTGCGGATCATCGACGCCAGCATCGCGCCCTCGCCTTGGGGCTGAATGCTGCGTAGCCATTCGCCATACATGCCGAACACCCGGCTCATACGCAGGGGCATCACGGCGGCAATCTTCAATGACAGCGGGTCGGCGGCACGAATCAGGTAGGGCGTCAGCAGTGTGGTGAGCACCGAAACGGCGACCGCCACCGGATAGAGGAAGTCGCTGGTGACCTGTAAGGTCATCCCCAAGGCGGCGATGATGAACGAGAATTCGCCAATCTGTGACAGTCCCATCCCCACCCGCAACGACGTTCGGCCATCGTTACCGGCGATAAAGGCCCCAAGGCCGCAGGACAGCATCTTGCCCAGCACTACCGCAACGGTAATCACCGCAATCGGCCAGGCGTATTGCACCAGGATCAGCGGGTCGATCATCAAGCCGATAGCGACAAAGAAGATGGCGCTGAACATGTCGCGAACCGGCTCGATCAGGCGCTCAATCTTCACCAACTGCCGGGACTCGGCCATGATCGCACCGATCAGGAACGCCCCCAGCACCATGCTGTATTCCAGCTTGACCACTAACAGGCAGAAACCAAAACACAGGCCCAGGACGGTGGTTAGCAGCATCTCGTTGCTTTCAAACTTTGCCACATACGCCAACAACCGTGGCACCAGCAAAATGCCGATGACCAGGGCGACGATCATAAACAGCGAGAGTTTGCCGACCGTAGAAAACACTTCGCCGGAGCTGACCGTGCCGCTGACGGCGATGCTCGACAGCAAGGCGATGATGCCGATGCCGAGAATGTCTTCGACGATCAGCACACCAAAAATCAACTGGGCAAAACGTTGATTTTTCATCTTCAGGTCGTTGAGGGCCTTGACGATGATGGTGGTCGAGGAAATGGCCAGGATCGCGCCGAGGAACAGCGAATCCATGGTATTCCAATCGAACCAGCGGCCAATCTCGTAGCCGATCCAGATCATCAGGATGATCTCCAGAAAGGCCGCAATAAACGCCGTGGCACCCACTTTGAACAACTTGCGCAGGCTGAACTCCAGGCCCAGGCAGAACATCAGGAAGATCACCCCCAGCTCGGCCAGGGTCTTGATGGTGTCTTCGTCGTGGATCAGGCCGAATGGCGGGGTGTGCGGGCCGATGATAAAACCGGCAACGATATAACCCAGGACTACCGGCTGCTTGAGGCGATGAAACAGGACCGTCACCACGCCCGCCACCAGCATGATCACGGCCAAGTCCTGGATAAAGCTGATGGCGTGCATGGCGAGGGGCTCCTTGAGGGTACTGGCGCTTTCCCGGCTCCCACACAGATACTCAAACGGGTCGCAATGAGCGGAAGGAAAAGTCTGCCTTGAACGTAAGAAATGCCCGTGAAGTGGGCTTTTCAAGGGTAACACCGCGACTTCCAGCGAAAAGCCGGTGCAATATATGGAAACAGATAGAGCCAGGCGTGACGGCAAGCCGCGTCCCGGCGTCCCGTTAGGGATGGCTCTGCAAAGATTCCAGCACCCGCAGAGGTGCCTCCCCAACCAATGCCTACAACCGTGAGTGTGCTATGGAACCCGGAAACGCCCAGCTGTCGATGACGGTATTGATGACCCCTGACATGGCCAACTTCTCAGGCAATGTCCACGGCGGCACCCTGCTCAAGTACCTCGACGAAGTGGCTTACGCTTGCGCCAGCCGTTACGCCGGACGCTACGTTGTAACCTTGTCGGTGGACCAGGTGATTTTTCGCGAGCCTATCCATGTCGGCGAGTTGGTGACCTTCCTGGCCTCGGTCAACTACACCGGCAATACATCGATGGAAGTCGGGATCAAGGTAGTGACCGAGAACATCCGCGAGCGCTCGGTGCGTCACACCAACAGCTGCTTCTTCACCATGGTCGCGGTCGACGACCAACACAAGCCGGCGGCCGTACCGCCGTTTCAGCCGCAGAACAGTGAAGACAAGCGCCGCTTTATGCAGGCCAAGCAGCGTCGACAGATTCGCCAGGAGCTGGAGAAGCGGTATCAGGAAGTCAAGGCAGACGGGCCGTAGGATGTAAGAGCTGGCTTGCTCGCGAAAACACTTGCGACAACTTGACCGCTAAACAAGAGTATCTACAGCCCTATCGGCGTAGCCTCAAAGCGCACTCGTGGATGTGCAATTCGATCCTGGGCCCGCACCAGTTCCAGCTCGTAGCTCGCGCAGGCCTGAGTCTCCAACAGCACCTCATGCACCGCAGCAGCGGTAAACTCGAAGGCTGCCAACAGACTATCTCCCAATAACACCCGCGCCAGGAACAGGCCTGACGTCAGGTCGCCCACGCCCACCGGTTGCCGAGGAAACGCCAACAGTGGCCGGCGCAGGTGCCAACTGCCTTCGGCAGTCACCAGCAGCATCTCGAAGCCGTCCGGCAGTTTGCCGGGGTAGTCCAGGTGCTTGACCAGCACCGCTTTCGGCCCACGAGCCAACAGCGCCCGCGCCATGCCCAGGCAATCGAACAGCGACTGCGGCTTGCGGCCAGCAAAGCTGTCCAGTTCCAACTGGTTGGGGCACAGGAAGTCAGCCATGGCGGCGGCCTCGTCCAGCAGGAAATCACTGACTTCCTGCGGCACGATGCACCCTTTTTCCGGGTGGCCCATCACCGGATCACACAGGTACAAAGCCTTGGGGTTGATCGCCTTGATCCGTGCCACGCCGGTGAGGATCGCCCGGCCCTGGGCCGCGCTACCCAGGTAACCCGAGAGCACCGCATCGCAGTTGCCCAGTTCGCCAATGGCCGCGATCCCTTCGACCAATGCAGGAATCTGCTGCGGCGCCAACACTTCGCCCGCCCACTGGCCATACTGCGTGTGGTTGGAGAATTGCACCGTGTTGAGCGGCCACACA
This sequence comes from Pseudomonas sp. C321, assembly GCF_055407105.1. Lineage (NCBI taxonomy): Bacteria > Pseudomonadati > Pseudomonadota > Gammaproteobacteria > Pseudomonadales > Pseudomonadaceae > Pseudomonas > Pseudomonas sp. C321. The sequence goes on from NZ_JBUZRB010000002.1 coordinate 559,185, forward strand.
TTCACACCGACCCGCTGCATGGGGAACACAGCAGCGCTGTTGCCGGCATGGCCAAAGACCACATGGGACTGGATCGCAAGCAGATGAGGCGTACGTTTCATGCAGGGGATTTCCATAAAACCGTTGAAATTCAGGCCGCGCAGTATGCGACTAAACGCAGCCTGTACGACAGACCGGAGACGCAGTTAAGCTGGTCATACTTTGTTGGAGTTCATCGAATGCTGACCCTGGGAAATATCTTCGTGCTGATACTGCTGGCGACCGCTGCCGCCTGGGTGTGGCACAACCACGGCCTGCGCGAGCGGGCGCTGGAACGGGTCAAGCAGCATTGCGCCAAGCTCGATATCGAATTGCTCGATGGCGCCGTGGCGTTGAAACGCATCGGTTTTGTGAAAGATGCCAACGGTCGTCGGCGGTTGGCGCGGGTCTACAACTTTGAGTTCACCGTGACCGGTGAGGCGCGACACCCTGGGACCATCACCCAGTTCGGCGCCCACAGTGCGCAGATTGAACTGGCGCCCTACCCCTTCGAGATCAAGACGCCACTGCCCAGCGCCGAGGTGATTGAGATGAGCCAGTGGCGCCAGGAGCACGGCAAGGGCCGTCAGTAACGGCAATCGGCCAATCCGCGCTGTAAACTGACGACGTCCTGCGCCTCGCTGAAAATCAGCTCAACCCGCGAATCCCGACGCCACTCACTGGGCTGCCAGGTTATCGTGATGTTATCCACAGCGTTGGCTGAAACCCAACCAGCAGGGCTGTGGATAACCAGCTTGGCCCGCCGCCAGTCCAGCGCTTCCAGCCATTGCCGCACACGCTGCGGGTCCAATTGCTGGCTCGGATGCCAGCGCCAGCCAATGCTCCAGCCACCTTCCTGGGCCTGACTCAGGCAGATCGGCACGGCCGGATCGCTCCAGATCGCCGGTATCTGCGTCACGCCCTTGGGCACCTCGAAGTTATCCACAGCGGCACCGGCCTGTGCTGAAAGACCCGGAAGTTGCGCCAAAGGCACGTGCGCCTGACGCGTCCAGTAAACGGGACAGGCCGGTAACTGACTTGCAATCATCGTGCGCTGCGTGGCGCTCAGCCCCTCATCCTTGTTCAACACCAGCAAACCGGCGCTGGCCAGGGCCTCGCGTTGTGCGGTCGGCAGCGGTTTTCCCGCTGCCAGGGCCTGGGCGTCCAGCACCAGCACACAGGGTTGGACCGCCAGCACGTCCTGCCATGGCGCTTCGCGTAGTTGCTTGAGCAGTTGTGCCGGATGACCCAGCCCAGACGGTTCGATGAACAACCGATCCGGATTTGCCTTACGCAACAAACGGCCCAGTCCTACCTGAAACGGCACACCATTGACGCAACACAGGCAACCGCCCGCCACTTCGCCCAAGGCAATACCGTCGTCATCGCGGGTCAGCAGTGCCGCGTCCAGGCCGATCTGCCCAAACTCATTGATCAACACCGCCCAGCGCTCGTTGGCCGGGCGTTGGCTGAGCAGGTGTTTGATCAGGCTGGTCTTACCGGCGCCCAAAGGGCCGGCAATCACGTGGGTAGGAATGTTCTGCAGCATGTTGGACATCATTCTGACCGTGTAGAGACGTTTGATCCTACCCGGTTACGCCAACCAATCCAGCGTCAGAATCAGCCGTCGTTGATCACCCGTCAGCTGCGGCGAGCGATGGATCAGGCCGAACCCTTCATTGCCGTGCCACTTTTCGCCTTTGAGCAGGGCGACTTCCCCGCAATGGACTTGCTCGATGTGGTGCTCGGGTTCTGCGTCTGCCTGACTCAGGTGCCGCCGTTCCATGACCCCTTCCCGCAACCATTGACTGCCAATCCCCGCGTAAGTGGTGATCAGCCGCACCGGCACATGATCGACGTGAAAACGCGGGCACATGGCTTTGTCCAACAGCCTTAACCGCACACCAATGCGCTTGGCACCGAGCAAACAGGAAAAGCCGCTGATCAGCCACGACACATCGGCGATAAACCCTTCGTAGCCTTCAAGATCGCTGAAATTCGACGCCAAACCGCGCAAGTTTGGCTCGTCATCTTCGCTGGCCAGTTCAACGACCAACGATTCGGCCAACGGCTCATTCCGCGACAGCAGCAAGGTGCCGAACTCGGCGATATGCAGCGGCAACTGACGCTGCCACAGCGCCAGGTTCACGCCGTCTTCCAGGATGTCGGTCAGCACGGCCGGGGTTTCCCCCAGGCTCTGGCGGATCACCGGACGCAATTTCATTATTGGGGCAAGCATCAGGCGGCAGCCTCCTCATACCAAGGGCCAAAGGGATCAGCCAGCAAGCGCCAGCCTTCGACGCCCAAGGCCATCTCTTCATCAGTCAGCAGGCAAGCGTCCAGTTCAGTAGTCATCCTCGCAAAATCGATGTTCTGCCCGATAAACACCAGTTCCTGACGGCAGTCTCCGGTGCTCAGCTGCCAGTTGCCCATGATTGCCGCGACATTTTCTTCGTCCTGTGGCCACTCGTTCTTCGGCACAAAGCGCCACCAGCGTCCGGCAAAACCATGGCGCATCAAGCCTCCGGCCTGGGACCAGCTTCCCGCGTCCTGGTGCTTGCTGGCCAACCAGAAAAAACCCTTGGAGCGCAGCAATTTGCCGTTAACCCACGGGCGGTCGATAAAGTCGAAAAAGCGTTGGGGATGGAACGGGCGACGGGCTCGATAAGCGGTGGACGCGATGCCGTATTCCTCGGTTTCAGGCACATGTTCGCCGCGCAGCTCCTGCAACCAGCCTGGCGCCTGGGCCGCGCGTTCAAAGTCGAACCGGCGGGTATTGAGAATCTCCGCTAGCGGCACTTCGCCCATGACCATAGGGATGATGTGCGCCTGGGAATTGAGGCACGCCAGGATCGCCATCAACTCCTGGCGCTCGCTGCTGCTGATCAGATCAATCTTGCTGATCAGGATGACGTCGGCAAATTCGATCTGTTCGATCAGCAGGTCGGTGATGGAGCGCTCGTCCTCCTCACCGAGGGTTTCGCCTCGGGACGCCAGGCTTTCAGCGGCCTGGTAGTCGAGCAGGAAGTTCATGCCGTCGACGACGGTGACCATCGTGTCGAGGCGGGCGATGTCCGCCAGGCTCTGGCCGTCTTCGTCACGGAAGGTAAAGGTTTCGGCTACCGGCAGCGGTTCGGAAATGCCGGTGGATTCGATCAGCAAGTAATCGAAACGACCTTCCTTGGCGAGTTTTCCGACTTCGATGAGCAAGTCTTCACGCAAGGTGCAACAGATGCAGCCGTTGCTCATCTCTACCAGTTTTTCTTCGGCGCGATTGAGGATGACATCGCGCTGGACCTCGCCGCCATCAATGTTGATTTCACTCATGTCGTTGACGATAACCGCCACCCGCAGATTTTCGCGGTTACGCAGGACGTAGTTGAGTAGCGTGCTTTTACCGGCGCCGAGAAAGCCGGAGAGCACAGTAACGGGGAGACGGTTGGGCATCAGGTATTCCTCATCAGGTTGGCCGGTCAAATCGCCCGTTGATGGCGTTCGCGCAGCTCTTCACGTTCTTTGGCTTCGATACACAGGGTGGCCGTGGGACGCAGTAACAGGCGCTTGAGGCCGATCGGCTCACCCGTTTCGCGACACCAGCCGTATTCACCGCGGGCGAGGTGCTCCAGAGCTTCGTCGATCTTGTCCAACAGCTTTTTCCCCCGCTCCAGCAGGCGCAGTTGCCATTGGCGCTGTTCTTCGGCGCTGCCAACATCCGCTGGGTCGCTGTTGGGTTCTTGCTCACGCAGCACCATAAACTCGGCATCGATGCGCGCTTGCAGCTCATTACGCTGCGCCAGTAACAACTCGCGGAAGAAGCCTTGCTGGGCTTCATTCATGTAATCAGCGGACGATTGGGTGAGGAGGTCTTGCTCGGTCATTGGGAGAGGTTCACGGGTCAGGCTGTTTTTTGATGTTATATTATAACAACACAAATAAGCCAATCCCTCCTTGCCCACCACGACGAAGGGCGCAATGCTGGGGCCATCGACACTCCGAGAAACGCTATGAAATACGTGTTCTATACCCGGCGAGTGGGCTGGACCACCCTCAACCGGTTCTCCAGTTCCGGAGGGTCCAGCGCCAAGTTCACCTACAGCCGTATTACCGGCTGTTAAACCTGGCCTTTTTTCTGCTCCTGGGCCCAGGCCATGTAGCTGTTCACTGGCGGGTTCTTCTGGAAGTAGCGCTGCAGACCTTCAAACAACCCATCCGCCACCGCCTGTTGATGACGGGGGGTGACCAGTCGCTGACTGTCGCGGGGGTTGGAAATAAAGCCGGTTTCCACCAGGATCGACGGCACGTCCGGCGACTTGAGCACGGCGAATCCGGCTTGTTCCACACGTTTTTGATGCAACGTTGTGATGCCCGCCAGACTGCCCAATACGGTGCTGCCCAGTTGCAAGCTGGCGGCGATGGTGGCGTTCATCGACATGTCGAGGATCACCCCTGCCAACATCGGGTCCTTGTCCTTGAGACTCAGCAGGCTAGTGGCGCCCAGCAGGTCAGCGCCGTTTTCCCGTTGGGCCATGAAGCGCGCCGTTGCCGACGTCGCACCGCCCTCTGACAATGCATAGACCGAAGCGCCAGACGCCGAGAGCCGGGGCGCCGCATCGGCGTGCACCGAGATGAACATGTCGGCGTTGTGCTTGCGGGCAATCTCCACCCGTTTGCGCAGTGGCACGAAGAAGTCGTCGTTGCGCACCAGTTTCACGTCGAAGCCCTTCTCGCGCTTCAAGCGTTTGGCCAGCAACTGGGCGATGGACAGCACCACGTCTTTTTCTCGCTCGCCCTTTGAGCCGATGGCACCTGGATCTTTGCCGCCATGGCCGGGGTCGACCACAACGATGATGTCGCGCTTCAGGTGAGGCTTACCCACCGAAGCAATCAGCGGCGCTGTGGCAGCAGCTATGAGCAAAGGCGCTTTCGTGGCACTGGTCAAGTCCAGCACCAGGCGATGACCTTGACCATCCTGAGGCGCCAAGAGAAAGCTGTTGAGCTGCATCGGCGCAGCAAGATCGAGGACGATCCGCGTGTCGCCCTTGCCGAAATGTCCCGAGCGAATAGAGGTAATGCCGCTGTTGCTCAGGGCCAGTTGGCTGAAATCTTCGCTCAGGCCAGCGCCGCTAAGGTCGATGATCAGCCGCTCGGGGGCCGTCAGGGAAAAGGTCTTGTATTGCACTGGGCCGCTGAGATCGAACACCACCCGCAGTTTTTCGTCCGAGCGCCAGAGCCGGGCATTGCGGATTTGCGTGGCAGAAACACTGAAGGGTAAAGCGAATACTGCACTGGCCAGCAGCAGGTTGAGGAGTTGACGTCTGTGCATGACTTACACCGCAAATAAAGGAGCGTCCGTGTTCGACATAACTGATTAAAAGACCGGCGCAGAAAAACCATCGTCGCCGTAATAGTTATAATATAACATGTCTTTTTAATCCCAACGATGGACCTGCTCATGAATGCGCTGACTCTGCCGGATATCGCCGCGCAGGCTTCACGCCAAGCCTTGCCACTGGACTGGGTGGGCATGTGCGGCATTGCCCTTCCTGTCCTGATCGACGGCCAGCGCCTGAATGCCAAGGCCGATGCAGGCGTGAGCCTCGACGACAGTGAGGCGCGCGGCATTCATATGTCGCGCCTGTATCTGGCGCTGGAAATGCTTGAACAAGAAAGCCTGACACCGGCGCTGTTGCGTCAAGTGTTGCAGCGCTTCCTCGATAGCCATGAAGGTCTGTCCCATAACGCCAGCCTGCGTATTCACACAGATTTACTGCTCAAACGCCCCGCCCTGGTCAGTCCTTTGGCTGGCTGGAAAAATTATCCGGTGAGCATCGAGGCGCGTTTTGAAAATCAGATGTTCCACGTGGAACTAAAAATTGACGTTACCTACTCGTCAACCTGTCCTTGCTCGGCCGCGCTCGCCAGGCAGTTGATTCAGCAGCAATTTGTCGATGATTTCGCCAACACCCCTTTGCAACACGAGGACGTGCTGGCTTGGCTGGGCAGCACGAAAGGCATCGTCGCCACACCCCACAGCCAGCGCAGCAGCGCGCAATTGCAGGTGCAGTTGCAAAGCAACACTCACAACCTGCCGCTGATTGAGCTGATCAATGCCGCCGAAGCCGCTCTCGGCACCGCCGTGCAAACCGCCGTGAAGCGGGCCGACGAACAAGCCTTCGCCTTGGCCAACGGCCAGAACCTGATGTTCTGTGAGGACGCAGCCCGCCGCTTGAATCTGGCGCTGAAACGTTCAGACGCGGTACACGCCTTCCACTTGAAAGTGGTCCACGCCGAAAGCCTGCACGCTCACGACGCTGTAGCAGAAAGCCGCTGGACGAGGGCATCCGCATGATCAGTTGCAAAGCGTTGCGCTGGGGGGCGCCTGGCCAGCCACTGACACCCGCAGTGGATTTCGAACTGGCCAAAGGCACCCTCACCGGTGTGATCGGCGCCAACGGCTCCGGCAAAAGCAGCCTGCTGAAAGTCATCGCTGGCTTGCAGAAACCCCTGGCCGGAAAAGTCGTACTGGAAACTCCCCGGCGCGGCAGTCTGTCATTCCTGCCACAGCAGCAACACTTGGACCGCCAGTTTCCGATCAGCCTGCAAGAATTAGTGGCCGCCGGCTTCTGGGGCAGCAAACAAACACCGCAACAACGCAGCCAACGCCTCCAAGCCGTACTGGACGACTGGTGCCTCAGCGGCCTGGAGCATCGCCCGTTGATGGCCCTGTCCGGCGGCGAACTGCAACGCGCCCTCCTCGCTCGCATGAGCCTGGCCGAAGCACCTGTGCTGTTGCTCGACGAACCCCATGCTGCCCTCGACGAAGACGGCCAAGCATTACTGTGGAAACACATCCACGCCTGGCACGCCGCAGGCCGCACGCTGCTGGTGGTGTGTCATGACCTGGCCGCTGTGCGCCAACACATCCCCCAGGCATTGCAGATCAAAAACAGCGGGTGCGTCCTGGCACCCAGTAACGAATTGATCCGTCAGCAACCGCAGATGCAGGTGGCCTGATGCACATCGCCGCCCACCTATGGATGCCGTTCAACGACTTCGTATTTATGCACCGCGCATTGCTCGGCGGCCTGGTCCTGGCCTGCAGCACCGCCCCACTCGGCGTGTTCCTGATCCTGCGCCGCATGAGTCTGATCGGCGACGCCGTGGCCCATGGCATCCTCCCCGGTGCGGCATTGGGATTCTGGTTCGCCGGCCTCAGCCTGCCCGCCCTGACCATCGGCGGCCTCGGCGCAGGCCTGAGCATGGCTGGATTGGCCGCGTGGATCACCCGCCGCACCGGCCTTCGCGAAGACGCCAGCCTCGCCGCCATCTACCCGATTTCCCTGGCCAGCGGCGTACTAATCCTCGGCATGGCCGGCAAGCGCCTGGACCTGCTGCACCTGCTGTTCGGCTCGGCCCTGGCGGTGGACGGCCCGACTCTCACCGGCATGATCTGGGTGTCCGGCTTCAGCCTGATCGCCATGGCGTTGATCTACAAACCGCTGCTGTTGGACACCCTCGACCCACTATTCCTGCAAACCATCAGCCGCCTCGGGCCGCTGGCCCACGGCGTGTTCCTGACCCTGGTGGTGCTGAACCTGGTGATCGGCTTCCAGGCCATCGGCGCCTTGATGGTGGTCGGCTTGATGATGTTGCCAGCAGCGGCTTCACGATTCTGGAGCCGGCGCCTGCCGGTGTTGATCGTGGTATCGGCCGTGCTGGGATGCCTGTCGGTGTGGCTTGGCTTGTTGCTGTCGTTCTACTACTCGCTGCCCAGCGGCCCGGCGATTGTGCTGGTGGCTGGCGGCTTGTACTTGCTGTCCGTGGTCTTCGGTCCGGTGCACGGCTTGCTGCGCCGCCCGCCTTTGCTTACATCCTAATGAGGTGTTTCCCGATGCGCGCTCTACTCGTGCTGTTCAGTGTCTCGCTGGCGCTGTCGTTCGCGACCGTCCAGGCGGCGGACAAGCTTCAGGTGGTCACCAGTTTCAGCATCCTTGCCGACATGACTCACCAGGTTGGCGGTGACCATATCCAGATCAGCAACATGGTCGGCCCTGACGCCGATGCCCACACGTACGAGCCAACCCCGGACGACGCCAAGGCGCTGCTCACGGCCAAGGTGATCATTAAGAACGGCCTGGGTTTCGAACCGTGGCTGGATCGACTAGTCACCAGCACCGAGACCAAGGCCACAGTGGTGACCGCCAGCAAAGGCGTAATTCCCCGCACCATGGACGAAGATGGCGACACCCTCCCCGACCCGCACGCCTGGCACAACCTGGCCAACACCGAACTCTACGTGAACAACATCACCAAAGCCCTGATCGTGGCGGACCCGGCCAACAAAGCGGACTACCAGCACAACAGCCAGGTCTACCTGAAGGAAATCTACCGCCTGCTGGCCGAAGCCAAGGCCAAGTTAGGTTCGCTGCCACTGGGCAACCGCCGCATCGTCACCTCCCATGACGCCTTCGGCTATCTCGGTCAGGCCTACGGTATCGACTTCATGGCACCTCAAGGCCTGTCCACTGAACGCGACCCCTCGGCTGCCGAAGTCGCCGCGCTGATCACCCAAATCCGTCAGGCCAAGGTCAAGGCGGTATTCATGGAGAACATCAAGGACGCGCGCCTGCTCAAGCAGATTGCCGACGAAAGCGGCGCCCATATCGGCGGCACGTTGTACTCGGATGCCCTGGCAACCGAAGGCCCGGCCAGCACCTTTACCGGGCTGTTCGAATACAACCTCAACACCTTGTACGACGCCTTGAGCAAGCCATGACCCTGACCATGCTTGATCTGGAAAGCGCGGCCCTCGGCAGCCGCTTTCCCCTCGATCAGGTGCTCGACGCCCTGCCATGGAACAACGATGGCCTGATTGCCGCCATCGCCCAGCAACACGGCAGCGGCGCGGTGCTGATGCTGGCCTGGATGAACCGCCTGGCCCTCGACGAAACCCTGGCCACCGGGCAGGTCTGCTATTGGTCACGCTCGCGCCAGCGACTGTGGCGCAAAGGCGAGACCTCTGGTCATCGCCAGCAACTGATCGAAGCGCGCCTGGATTGCGACGGCGACGCTGTGCTGCTGATCGTCGATCAACAGGGCCCCGCTTGCCACACCGGCCGGCCCACCTGCTTCTACAACACCATCGCTGACGGCCAAGTGCACATCATCACCGCGCCCGTCGAGGAACAAGCATGATCCGCAAGAACCCTTCCGGCGATCTCCCGGTGATTGCCGAGTCGGCCTACGTCGACAAAACCGCAATCATCTGCGGCAAGGTGATCATCGGTGAAAACGTGTTTGTCGGCCCCTACGCAGTGATCCGTGCCGACGAGGTGGACACCAACGGCGATATGGACCCGATCACCATCGGCGCCAATTCCAACATCCAGGACGGCGTGGTGATCCACTCCAAATCCGGGGCGGCGGTGACCATCGGCGAATTCAGTTCCATCGCCCACCGCTCCATCGTCCACGGCCCCTGCACCGTCGGCGATCGAGTATTTATCGGCTTCAACAGCGTGCTGTTCAACTGTGCGGTCGGTGACGGCTGCGTGGTGCGGCATAACTCGGTGGTCGACGGCCGCGACTTGCCTGCCGCCTTCTACGTACCCTCCACCACCCGCATCGGCCCCAACACCGACCTGTCGCAATTCCCGCCGGTGAGCGTCAGTGCCTCAGAGTTTTCCGAGGACGTGGCCCGTACCAACGTTGATCTGGTGCGTGGTTACAAAGCCCTGCAAAACGAGTTTTAAGCATGAGCCGCCTACTGATCCGCAACGCCCGCCTGGTAAATGAAGGACAGGAATTCGACGCCGACCTGTTGGTCGCCAACGGCCGCATCGAAAAGATCGCCGCAAGCATCGAAGGGCAAAACGCTACCGTAGAAATCGACGCCCAGGGCCAGTGGTTACTGCCCGGCATGATCGACGACCAGGTGCATTTCCGCGAACCCGGTGCGCCGGACAAAGGCAGCTTCTACAGTGAGTCCCGCGCCGCCGTGGCCGGCGGCATTACCAGTTTCATGGACATGCCCAACACCCAACCGGCAACCCTGACCCTGGAAGCATTGGCCGATAAAAAGCGCCGCGCCGCCCTGCATTCAGTGGCCAACTACGGTTTTCACTTTGGCGTGAGCAATGACAACCTCGACACCGTCGCCGCGCTTGATCCGCGAGAGGTGGCAGGCGTCAAAGTGTTTATGGGCGCCTCCACCGGCAATATGCTGGTGGATGATCCACGGATTCTGGAGCACCTGTTCGCCGAAGTACCAACCATCCTCCTCGCTCACTGCGAACACACCCCCAGCATCCAGGCCAACGAACGACGCCTGCGCGGGCGCTTCGGCGACCACATCCCCGCCGTGGCCCACCCGTTGATCCGCGACGCCGAGACCTGCTATCGCTCGTCATCCCTGGCCGTGGATCTGGCCCGCCGCCACAGCACGCGCCTGCATGTGCTGCACCTGACCAGCGCCCGGGAGTTAGCACTGTTTGAAGACAAACCCCTGGCTGAAAAACGTATCACCGCCGAAGTCTGCCTGCACCACTTGTTGTTCGATGACCGCGACTACGCGCGCCTAGGTCATCAGATCAAATGCAACCCGGCGATCAAGTCCCGCGCCGACCGCAACGCCCTGCGTATGGCGCTGCTGAGCAACCGCCTGGATGTGATCGGCAGCGACCATGCGCCTCATACCTGGGCACAAAAACAGCAGCCGTACCGCGAGGCGCCATCGGGCTTGCCGCTGGTGCAACACGCTATGCCTGCGTTGTTGGAGTTAGTGGCCGACGGCCTCTTGCCGCTGGCCACCCTGGTGGAGAAAACCAGTCATCGGGTTGCCGACCTGTTCGCCATCCCTGATCGTGGCTATCTGCGCGAAGGCTATTGGGCCGACCTGGTGCTGATCAAACCCGAACCCCACGGCAAACCCGTCAGTAGCCAACCGATTCTCGCCCGCTGCGGCTGGACGCCCTTCGCCGAACGCAGCTTTCGCCACAGCGTCAGCACCACGCTGGTCTCCGGGCACCTGGCCTGGCACGACGAGCGGGTACATGACAGCTGCCAGGGCTTGCCTTTGCTCTTTCTGCGTTAGGCGCGAGGCTTGACCGTCCCGCAATTGCTGCCCAACCACTGTGCATGGGTATCCAGGCTGCCGTTCTGCTGAATGCCGGTGGCATTGAAGGTGCCGTTGACTGTGGTGGTGAATTCCTTCTGACTCTGGAACGTTGCCACTCCCGTGCCCTGGGCTTTCGGGCAGCTGAAACGGAATTTCCACTGGTTGCCGGTTTTATCGGTCACTTCCTGCTTGCAGCCCGATTGCGGGTCAGTCAGGGGGATCGAGTCAGACGCCACTTGTGCCGGCGTCAGGCACACCTGAACGCCCTTGCCGGCCATGGCAATGCCCTGCTTTTCCAGCATGGCGCGTTGCTCCGGGGTCATCTGTTGTTTCAACTGACCGAGGATCAGTGACAAGTCCGGCAGATTCTGGTTATCGACTTTCATGTTGCTGGTGGTCAATTCCCACAACCCCGGCGCCAACATCTGCGCCTGCGCCGCCACTGGCAACGACAAACCAACAACCATGGCCAAACCAAGCAGACGAGCATTCATCGGGTAACTCCTGGGCAATTGTCGGCGTTAGACGCCGCAAAAGCGCCAGTGTTGCACAGCGAATAAAATAGCGACATTCGCACCGGAACATGGTCTGTTAGGCATGGAATCATCGGGAGTACCATCGTCCATGGATTTTTTTGGCCCACACCTGCTCGGCTACCTGATTGCATTGCTCCATACCCTGGGCACCATCGCCGCCATTCACGCGGTGCTGACCGTCAGGACCGCCCAAGGCTCGATTGCCTGGGCCCTGTCCCTGATGTTCATTCCTTACCTGACGCTAATCCCCTACCTGATCTTTGGCCGCAGCACCTTCGACGCCTACATACAGGCACGCCGCCAGGCCAACCAGGAAATGCACAAGGCCATCACCGAGCTGAACTGGCGTCCGTGGGTGGAAGAGGCGCTGGCCGCCCGCAACTCCCATGCCTATGCCTCGCTGCGCGCCATGCCCAGGCTGGGGCGCATGCCGTGCCTGGCGAACAATCAGGTGCGGTTACTGATCAACGGCGACGCCACCTTCGGCGCGATTTTCGAAGCGATCCGTGGGGCGAAAACTGCGGTGCTGATCCAGTTTTTCATCATTCATGACGACGAACTCGGCCGTCAGTTGCAGGCATTGCTCAAACAGAAAGCCGCAGAAGGCGTGGTCATCTACGTGCTCTATGACCGCATCGGCAGCCATTCCCTACCCCACGGTTATGTACAGCCATTGCGCGATGCCGGGGTCAACGTCAAAGCCTTCGCCACCCGCAGCGGCTGGCTCAACCGTTTTCAGGTCAACTTTCGCAACCACCGCAAGATAGTGGTGGTGGACGGCTTGGTGGGCTTTGTCGGTGGGCATAACGTCGGCGATGAGTACATGGGCAAGAAGCCTCCGCTCGCGCCTTGGCGCGATACCCATGTCCAGGTCAGTGGCCCGGTGGTGGCATGCCTGCAGGAGTCCTTTGCCGAAGACTGGTTCTGGGCCGCGCGGGAACTGCCGCCGCTGATCCTGCCAGACACTTACCCCGATGACGGCGTACTCTGCCAGTTACTGGCCAGCGGCCCGGCTGACCCCTATGAAACCTGCTCGCTGTTCTTCGTCGAAGCCATTCATGCCGCCACCGAACGGGTATGGATCACCAGCCCGTATTTCATCCCGGATGAGGCGGTGTTCGCGGCGCTGCGGCTAGCAGTGTTACGCGGGGTTGATGTGCGTGTGCTGCTGCCATCGCGCCCCGATCACCGCATCGTCTATGCCGCATCAAGCCTGTATGCCATCGAGGCCGTGCGCGCAGGCGTACGGGTGTTTCGCTACACGCCCGGCTTTCTGCATCAGAAGGTGGTGTTGGTGGACAGCGAAATCAGCGCCATCGGCAGTGCGAACCTGGACAACCGCTCGTTCCGGCTCAATTTCGAAGTGATGTTGCTGACGGTGGATGAGGCCTTTGCCAGCCAAGTGGAAAAAATGCTGATGGACGACTTCGCCCTGGCCCACGAAACCAGCCAGGAAGAAAGCCGCCAGACCCGCCGCCTGCAACAACTGGGCATGCGGGTCGCGCGGCTTATTTCACCGATTTTGTAGGCGCACTATCGGTACAGATCATCTCGCGTCCAAGGCAAATCATGACTGCCATCGGCATGGGGCTTGACCGCCAGAATCTGATGCAGATTGATCCAACCCCGGGCAAAGGCATACGCACAGCCCGCCAGGTACAGCCTCCAGATCCGTAGCGCTTGCTGCGGCACCATCTTCGTCGCTGCTTCCAGGTTGTCTTCCAGGCGCTCGCTCCAATGGTCCAGGGTGCGGGCGTAATGCAGGCGCAAGCTTTCCACGTCGACCACTTCCAGACCTACTTCGCTGATTTCGGCGGTCATCATCGACAGATGCGGCAGCTCGCCGTTGGGGAACACATAACGCCCGATAAACTCACCAGCGCCACGGCCCACCGGTCGGCCATCAGTGTGTTTGGCGGTAATGCCGTGATTCATCACCAAGCCACCTTCGCGCACCGCACCAAAGAGCGTCTTGCAGTACTCAGCCAGGTTAGCGTGGCCCACGTGTTCGAACATGCCGACGCTGATCACTTTGTCGAAACGCCCGTCCTGCGGCAGGTCGCGGTAGTCCAGCAACTGCAGCTCCACCAGATCCTCCAGGCCTTCGGCGATCACACGCTCGCGAGCCAGCTCCAGCTGTTCCTTGCTCAGGGTAATGCCGAACACCTTGACCCCAAATTCCCGCGCGGCATAACGCGCTAACCCGCCCCAACCGCAGCCGACATCCAGCAAATACTCACCTGGTTGCAGTCGCAATTTGCGGCACAGGTGGCGGAATTTGTCTTGTTGGGCCTGGTCGAGGGATTCGCTGCCGGTTTCGAAGTAACCACAGGAATAGGCCATGTCGTGGTCCAGCCAGAGCTGGTAGAACTCGTTCGACAGGTCGTAATGGTAGGAAATGGCCGCCGCGTCGGTGGACTTGTCGTGGATCGAGCGCACCGGACGACTCTCTTCGTCGTCATGGATCAAGGCATGACTCCACTCGTCACAGACCCGGATCACTTCGCTAATGGAGCCTTCCAGTTCCAGTTTGCCCTCGACGAAGGCCGCGCCCAGGGAGTCGAGCGTGGGATGAGCCAACTGCGAAACCACGATGGGGTCCTTGACCACAATGGTGACGCTGGGCTCCGGGCCCAAGTTGAATTCATGGCCATCCCAGAGTCGCAGACGCAGTGGAAGCTGAAGATTCTGTAAGGCCGGTGGAAGTTGCGCGAGCATGAATAATCCCCCTTGTTTCAGACGTCTGAAATGAGGGTAGACCATCCAAAGAAAAGCAGCAGGCTATCGATAATAGCCGTTTTCTATGGTGCACGAAGCTGCAGCAAACCGTCCTGAACCCACTGTTTCAACCAGGTAACTGCTTGCAGGGGCGCGCCCTCCTGATAACTGACTGCCAACTCGGCGCACAGTTCTGAAAAGCTCCAGCCGGTAGTGACCATTGCGGCCAGGGCGCAGGCTTCGCCCGCTTTCAGGCTGCGGTAGCGGCAAACATGTTGGTCACGCCAGACCAGGTACACCTCGGCCAAGGGCAGCTCCTGGCTGCCGGGAAAGCCGGTCTGATCCTTGACCGAACGCCAGATCCCCAGGCTGTTGAAGCGACACAACACCTGCTGCACCGACGGCGCCAGTTCGACCTGCAGCCCCGGCCACTCCTCAGGCGTCAGCGCGGCCATATCGGACACCGTCAGCGGTTTACCTTCCGGCGCATCGAACGCCAGGGTAAACGCCCATTCCAGGCGCGCCAGCTCTACCAGCGGAGCACTTTGCTCGGCAACCAGATGCTCGCCGATAAAGCGTTCGAACCGCTGTCCCAACCAGCGCAAACTAAAATGTGCCGAGGGATAGCGAGAAATATAGGCCGCCACCAGCGCGGCAAACTCTTCGTCCCCCAACCAGTGCCACACCGCCGGGAAGTCCCCACGCATCACCTCCTGCAACCGCTCCAGATAGGCGTTGTGGTAAATCGCCAATCCCGTCTCGACATCCAGCGTCGGCCCGCCCATCAACGTGGCATTAAAACCACTGCTCGCAGAGGATTTGCTCAGCAGGCGCTGTTCAAACGCCTGTTGCCAATCGATCAGGCGCATAACGGCCTCCTGGCCAGGGCGATTGCGCCCAGCTCACGGGCCTTGTTCAACTCATCGAGCAACTCGGCAAACGGCGGGAAGTGGTCGTCACGCTCCAGCAGTGTCGCCACCGGGCCGAGGTGTTCAAGGGTCTGTTGATAGAGCTTCCAGACCGGATCGCACACCGGATGATCATGGGTGTCGACCACGTAGTCGCCGTAATCCATGTGCCCGGCCAGATGTAACTGGCGGATGCTCTTGGGCGGCAGGTTGCGGATAAAGGTCCAGGGGTCAAAGCCGTGGTTGCGGGAGCTGACATAGACATTGTTAACGTCCAGCAACAGCTCGCAACCGCTGAGGTGACTCAGGGCATTGAGAAACTCCCATTCGGTGAATTCATCGGCCTTTGCTCGTACATAGCTGGAGACATTTTCCAGCACCAACGGGCGCTGCAAAACCTCCTGTACCTGCCGCACACGAGCAGCGACGTGATAGAGGCTTTCTTCGGTGTAAGGCAGCGGCAACAAGTCATGCAACTGATGGGCGTTGCCACGGCTCCAGCACAGGTGATCGGAAACCCAGGCAGGTTTGACCCGGTCAGCCAGTTGCTTGAGTTGCTTGAGGTAATCGATATCGAGGGCATGGGGCCCGCCGATGGACAAGGACACGCCATGCATCACCAGCGGGTAGCGCTCTGCGATGGCGTCCAGGTAGTACAAGGCCTTGCCGCCTTGCACCAGATAATTTTCGGAGACGATCTCGAACCAGTCCACGTCCGGCGACTGTTCAAGAATCTCCTGGTAGTAAGCGCTACGTAATCCCAGGCCGTAGCCCAGGCAAGGCATAGATGCAGACATGACGAACTCCTGAAAAGTGTCCGCAGCGACGTGCACACCGCTGCGAAATCACGTATTCGCCGTTACTCGCCGACTTTGCCGCCAGCCTTATCGCAGGCCGCCTGAGTCATTGCCTTGAAGCCGTGACCCTTGCAGACAGCCTGGCCCTTGCAGGCGTTTTCAGCGGTCTTGCAATCGTTCATGCCTTTGCAGGAAGTCACGCCGTAGCAATGAACGCTCGCTTCATCGGCGGCTTGTACTTGAGTGGCAACACCGGCAAACATGGTGGCGGCAGCGATAGCCAGGGCAGCACCGGAAATGGCATTTTTGATGTTCATTTTTGTATTCCTCAATGATCGGTAATGGCGTCGGCTGAACGGATTGTTCAGTCCCGACATACCACTAGAGTGAGGTCATCGAATGCCGTTACAGAGCACCTCGATATTTTCTGAAAATCATTCTTCCAGCTTCAGCAACGGCTCCTGAAACCGCAGCAACCGCCCGGCGTTACCCAGCACCAGCAAGGTGCTGAGATTATGCAGCACCGCCGCAATCATCGCCCCCGCCGCGCCCAGCCAGCCAAACGCTGCGAATGCCACGATCGCCAGTGTCCAGCCCAGGCCGATGATCACGTTGACCTGCAACGTCTGCCGACACTGGCGACTCAAGCGTACGCAAGTGCCCAGGCGCCGCAGGTCGCTGCCAATCAGCACCACATCCGCCGATGCCAGGGCGATGTCCGCGCCGCCCGCGCCCATTGCTACGCCTACCACACCGGCCTTGAGCGCCAGGGAGTCGTTGATCCCATCGCCCACCACCATTGGCCGGAAACCGCTGCTGATTTCCCCCATAACACGGTTGAGCTTGTCTTCCGGCAAGGCCTGGGCCTCGACGTCGCTGATGCCCACTTCCAGCGCCAGGCTATCGGCCACGCTCTGGCGATCGCCGGTCAGTAGCAGTTGCCGACCCAGGCCCAGTTCTCGCAGTTCCTTCATGGCCTGGCGCGCTTCCGGTTTGACGCTGTCGGCCAGCAGCAGCCAGGCGAGAAATTGCCCATTGAGCGCCAGCCCGGCAATCGGGCCGTCGTGGTTGGGCACCGCAGTGGTGACGATACCCAGTTGGTCGAACAACTCAGGCCGACCGAGGGCCGCTTCACCCTGTGAAGTCTGCGCCACGACACCCAGGCCTTGGCGCTCACGAATATCCGCGAGCGCCAGCATTTGTTCCTGAGTTGCCAACCCCGCCAATGCCCGGCTGACCGGGTGGCTGCTGGCCGAACCGAGGCTGGCGGCAAGGTTGAGCAGCACCTGGCGATCAGGCTCAGTGGTTTCAATGGACTGCAAACGCAAGGTGCCAAAGGTCAGGGTGCCGGTCTTGTCGACCACCAGTGACGTCAAGTCCGCCAGCTCTTCGAGAAACGCCGAGCTGCGAATCAGAATCCCATGGCGCGCCGCGACTGCAATGCCCGCAATCGCCGTGGCTGGTGCCGACAACACCAGCGCACACGGACATGCCGCCACCAACACCGCCAACATCGCCTGGGCATCGTTGGTGACAAACCAGGTGACCGCCGCCAGCAACAACACCAGCACCAGGTAACTGCCGGCATAACGCTCCAGCAACCGGGTAATCGGCGGCTTGGAGCGCTCGGCGCTTTGCATCAGGGCAATGACTTTGCCCAGGGTCGACTCGTTGCCGGTGCGGGTCACTTCCAGGCGCAGCAAGCCGTCCAGATTGATCGCCCCGCCAAAGACCTGTACGCCAACGCTCGCCTCCAGAGGCACCGACTCGCCGGTAATCGGCGCAGTGTCCAGGCTCGCCTGCCCCGACAGCACCACGCCATCGGCGGGCACCCGGTCGCCGGCACGTACTTCAACGATATCGCCGGTCTTCAGCGTGCCGTTGTCCACCCCCACAATCGTGCCGTCGGCCTGCACCCGCCGCGCATGGCTGCGGGTCAGTTTGCCCAAGGCATGAATGGCTTCCTGGGAGCCGATGACGCTGCGCTCTTCCAGCACATGACCGAAGATCATGATGATCGGCAGCAGTGCGGCGGTCAGCAGATCACCGGTGGCCCAGGCGCCCAGCATCGCCAAGGCAATCAGTTGGTCAGTGATGCCATGCAGGCTCGGGTAACGCAGGCTGTACCAGGCCGAACGCATCACCGGCACCGCCACCAGCAGCGAGGCAAAACCCAGCAGCAGTTGGCTGACGCCGGTTTGATCAGGCGCCAGCCAGCGCCAGACCAGGCCCAGGCTGAGCAGACCCAGTGCGAGCATCGCCAAGGTCAGTTGCCGGGCGGCGCTGCGTTGTTCGGCCGATGAGAGCATGGGCGCCTGCTCCAAAGGTAGAGAATGAGCGGTCATTGTTCGGCTCCCTGAATGATCAGGCGGGAATCATCTTTAGGGTCGACCGTGGTCACGGAGCCGGCTTGGCCGAGGATCTTCGGCAGGCGTTCGCGGTACAGCCGCAGCAGCAGGCCGGGATCCTTCACCTGGGCCAGGCTAGCGACGGTGGCGGTTTGTGCCTGGGCGTTGGCCAAGCGTTCGCGGGCCTGGGCGTGAGCCACCTGCACGGAGCGGTCGGCGTCCTGAGTGGCGGTCTGGGTCAGCTTCTCGGCGTCGGTGCGGGCGTTGGCCACGGCCTTATCGGCCTGCTGGCTGGCAGTGAGTACCGCGTTAAAGGCGCTGACGGCCGGGCTCGGCAGGCTCGATTGCACATCGACGCGAGTGACTTCAATGCCCAGGCCCAAGCCGGTGGAGGCCAAATCCGCCAGGCGCTGATTGATACCTTGCACCAGATCGCCCCGCAGCCGCTCACGACGTTCGGCGGCCTGGTTGTCGGCGCCGATCAGTTCGGGGCGAGCCACCAGAATCGTGTCCAGGTCCCGCGCCGCCGTCAGGGCCACGGCACTTCGTGTGACCAATCGATCCAAAGCGGGCAACACATGATCAGCCTGCAATACGAAGGCGTAAGGCTCGGTGACCTTATAGAACACCCGCACATCCAGTTGCACCACGCCCGCATCACCGGTCAGCAGGTAACCGGAGCCGGCCAGGGCGTCACTGATGGGCGTGGCGAAACTGGCCACGCGGTCGGCCTGGATCGCGGCGTCGGAACGCAGCAGGTTTTCCACCCGACGCTCGATCACGCGGTCCGCAGCGGGCAGCAGCACGACTTGTTCAAAGGGCCGCGGCCAAGCTAACAGCAGGCCGGCATTCTGAATCCGATCCAGGGCGCCGAAGTGCAAGACCACGGCGCGGTTCTGCGGGTCGATTTGGCGCACATTGGAGAATGCCCAAGCCAGCGCTGCCAGCACGGTCACCGCGTACAGCGCGATGAAGGTCAGGCGCCCGGCCTGAATCCATGGGCTGTCTGGGGTGTCACGGTCACTCATGGCTGGACGTCCTTGGGCCCGTCCACCAAGGCGCGAAACGGTGCGGCGTCGGTGCGCAGGATGATTTTGGTGCCCGGCGTCACTACCGTGCCGAGGGTATCGAGGGAGCGCAGCAGGTTGTACAGCTGTGGGTTGCCGGCGTAGGCGCGGCCATAAATCTGCGCCGCTTCCACGCGCGATTGCGCTTCGATGTCGGCGGCTTTCACCGTAGCGTCAGCCTGGACGATGCGTGCATCACGCTCGGCAGCGGAGCGAATCTGTGCCGCTTCGCGCTTGCCAATGGCGGTGCGTTCAGTGGCGATGGTTTCCCGCTCGGCGCGCATACGGTCGACGGTGGCGGCCAGGGTGACCGAGGGCAGCGTCAGCCGTTCGACGCCCACCTGCACCACGCGCACGCCGTAGGTGGTGAGCAATTGTTGATCAATCTGCTGGCGTAGTTGCGCTTCAAAATCGGCGATGTGCACTTGATTGGCGTCGGTATTTACCAGGTTGGCCAGGTCGAAGCTGCTGGCGGTGGTTTCCAGGGCCGAGCCGACAAAGGTGCGAATCTGCCGCGCGGCTTCGTCCGGCTGGTTCTGCACCGCGCGCATAAAGCGCTGCACATTGTCGGCGTCGCCCTGAACCTGCCACGCCACATAGGCCTGGACGATGATCCGCAGGCCATCACGGGTACCTACATCCTGCAAACCGCTGGAGGTGGTGCGCAGGCGAAGGTCCACCGGGATTGCCGCCTCGAACGGCTGCGGCCAGCGCCAGCCCAGGCCCGGTTCCAGCAGCACCCGCGACGGGTTGCCAAAGCGGGTAATCACCGTCGCTTCGCCGGAGCGCACCTGCACCAGGCTAGCCGCGGCGATGGCGAACAGCACCAGCAACACGGCCCAGGCCATGCGCCGCCAGGGGAAAGGGCCGGCTGCTTGTTCGTCACCGTGATGGTGATGATGGTGGCCGTGGTGGTGACCATGATCGTGAGAGTGAGCGCTCAACAGACAGACTCCTTATTGAACGGTTTTACGCGGCAGCGAAGGATCGGCCGGCAAGGTAAAAGAACGCAGATCGATCGTCGGTGCACCACTGGCGCCCAGGCGATGATCAAGAATAAGTAACTTGGCGTGGGCCAGGCCCTGGCTCAGTTGGCTCAGGTACTGCTCCAGCACAAAGGCCTGGCCGGCTTCTTTGTAAGCCCTTTGTTCGGCGCGAAAGCGCAGGTCCGCCGCCTGGGCGCCAGCACTGACTTCATGGGCCGTGGCCTGGGCCTGATCGCGGGCGACACTGGCTTGCAGCAGCGCCAGGTTGGTCTGCTCGCTGGCCGCTCCGCGTTCGCGGGAGATCAGCGCCTGGGCGCCAATTTGCGCGGCCTGCACGCCGTGGTAAGCGTTGGCAGCGCCGGCCGGTGGGTGAATGGCTTCCACCACAGTGGCAAGAATCTCCACACCGCTGTCGAGTTTCTGCAGATCAGCCTGCACCGCCCGGCCCACTTCGTCGGCGAGGTTGGTGCGTTGTTCCCCCAGTAATTCGTCGAGGGTACGTGAGGCGAAGTCATGCACGAGGATGCGGCTGGCGGTGCTGCGGATCAGCGTCGGCACATCGGCGCTGTTGTAGGTGGCGGCAAGCGCGGCCTGATCGGTCAGGCCGATGCGGTAGACAAAACGCACATCCATGTTGACGATCTGAAAGCTCTGCTTGTCGCCGCTGCTGCTGGCGATGACCTGGGATTTGTCATTCACATGGCTGGCGTCCCACAGGCGATTGGCGATCAGCGGCGCTGGGCCTTCGGCGGGGGCAAGATCGGTGACGGTGGTTTCGCCAACGCTGGTGGCCAGTTCGTGGACCACGCCGTTTTCCACCGGAAGCACACGGCCCAACGGCCAAGGCAAGCCGACATGCAGGCCGGGGCCAAAGACCTCCACCGGTTTGCCAAAACGTTCATAAATCCCACGGCCTTGTAAGGCGACTTCATGCACACCGGTGAGCAACCATCCTACCGCCAGCACCGCCACCAGAACCGGCAAAAACGCGCGGCGCATGTAGGTAAAGGCCCAGATCTGCCGCAGGTCAATGCCAAAGCGGTTGTGCAACTCGTGCTGCAAGGCCAGCAAGGGTTGTGGTGGCCAACGCAGCATGCCGGCGATAAAGCTTTGCGCCATCAGGCGCGGTTCAAGCAGCGCCTGACGCGGGCTGAACAGCGACAGTACGCCCCGCAGCAGGAACTCCAGCGCCACCAAGGCGGGCAACAGGCCAATCAACACCGCCAGGCGCAATGGCCACACCGATGTTTCACCGGCAAATAACAGACAGATCCCACTGATCACCAGGCAAATGATCGCCACCCGGCTCAACTGCGCCAGCTGCGCCGCTTCCGGCCATTGGGCAGTGCTCTCCTGGGCCAGGCGCCTTTCAAACACCAGCAAACCGAAGGCCAGGATCAACGCCAGCGCCGCGCCGACACTCGCGGCCTGCCCGACCGCAGCGGCTGGCAATGCCAGGTTCCAGAACTGCTGGATGCTCACCAACGCCAGCAATGACCAGCTGCACAGCCACATAACCGGCGCGCCGATTTGCGCCAGCAGGCCCGCCCCGCTGTGGCGCAAGCGCCCCAGTTGGCGGTCAAGCCAAGTCGTCTCCTCCACCGCTGACAGCGTTTCAGTCAACCCAGGCGCGGGCACTTCCAGCGCCTGGGCGCGCCAGTCAGCTACCCACCACGCCGACTGCAAACCCGCCACCAACACCAGCAACGCCGACGCACAGTTAATCAGCACCACCGGCCAGATCGACAGCGGCGCAAACAACGCGACAAAAAACGCCAGCATCCAGCCGATGACAGCCACCGCCGTCAGGCCAATGCCCGCCTGTCTTAACCGCCGGGTATGAAACAGCCCTTGCTGAAAACGCGGCAGCCCTTCGATGGCAGCGCCTTCAGCTTCCAGATCCACTCGCATCCCCAAACGCCCATCAAGAAACAATTCGTTACCATATAACACGCGGCGTGAAATTTTTGTTTGGTACCACATCGATCGTGACAAAGCCCCCATAAACACGAGCCATCACTAGTGCCCGCCGCGATAAATCGTCACACTCCGGAAAGTTTTTCGCGGGATCACGGACAAGGAAGCGTCACCACTCATGATTTCGATCTATCAGCTCAAACCGCGTTTTCAGAACCTGCTGCGCCCCTTGGTCCAGCGCCTCTACGACAATGGCACCACCGCTAACCAGATCACCGTGCTGGCCGGGGTGGTTTCCCTGTTGGTGGGTCTGCTGATCGCAGGTTTTGCCCAACACCTCTGGCTGTTCGCGCTGATCCCGTTGTGGATGATCCTGCGCATGGCCCTGAACGCCATCGACGGCATGCTCGCCCGGGAGTTCGGCCAGCAATCACGCCTGGGCGCTTACCTCAATGAACTGTGTGATGTGATCGCCGACAGCGCATTGATCCTGCCGTTTGCGTTGATCCCAGGCGTCAGCCTGGCGCCAGTGTTGCTGGTGACCTTGCTGGCGGTGTTCAGCGAATACGCCGGCGTGCTGGGGCCGATGGTCGGTGCATCGCGGCGTTACGACGGCCCAATGGGCAAGAGTGACCGGGCATTTGTCCTCGGCGTACTGGCCACCGGCGTCGCCCTGGGTTGGCTCGGTACTGGCTGGGTCGATGGGGTGATGTGGCTGGTCGCCGCATTGCTCGCCTACACCTTGGTCAACCGCGTGCGCCAAGGCCTTAAAGAACAATCAGACATTTCCCCTTCTGCATAAGGATTTTGCGATGCGTGAACAGCAAGAGCACACCTTCAGCACCCATGACGGTGTCGAGCTTTTCTACCGTCACTGGCCCGCCACTGCGCCAGCAGGCTTAGAACCGCGCAAGGCGATCCTGCTGTTCCATCGCGGCCACGAGCATTCCGGGCGCATCGCCCACCTGGTGGATGAACTGGACCTGCCGCAATTCGACTTCTTCGCCTGGGACGCCCGTGGCCATGGCCAGTCCCCCGGCGAACGCGGTGACAGCCCCAGCTTTGCCACCAGCGCCCGGGACGTGCAGACCTTCTGCGACCATATCGGCGGCGCCTACAGCATCGAAGAAGAAAACCTTGCAGTTATCGCCCAAAGTGTCGGCGCAGTAATCGCCGCCACTTGGGTGCACGACTACGCGCCGAAGATCCGCGCTCTGGTGCTGGCCTCGCCGGCGTTCAAGGTCAAGCTCTACGTGCCTTTCGCCCGTCCGGGCCTGGCGCTGATGCGCAAGTTTCGCGGCAATTTTTTCGTCAACAGCTACGTCAAGGCCAAGTTCCTCAGCCATGACCCGGAGCGGGTCGCCTCCTACGACACTGACCCGCTGATCACCAAGGCGATTTCGGTGAATGTGCTGCTGGGCCTGTACGAAGCAGCCGACCGCGTTGTAGCCGATGCCCAGGCGATCCAGGTGCCGACCCAGTTGCTGATTTCCGGCTCCGACTTTGTAGTCCATCGCAAACCCCAACAGCAGTTTTTCGACCGTCTCGGTAGCCTGAAAAAGGAACTGCACATCCTCCCCGGCTTCTTCCACGACACCCTCGGCGAACGTGACCGCGCCGTGGCCGTGAACAGCGCCAAGCGGTTTATCCTGCAAAACTTTGAGCACCCGCTGGATCGCGCATCCTTGCTGGACGCCGACAAGATCGGCCTGACCTGCGCCGAATCCGAATCCCTCGCCGCGCCCCTGCCGCGCAACTCACTGCGCGATCTGTACTGGCGCATGACCCGCGCCAGCATGGGCTTGGGCAGCAAGCTGTCCGATGGCGTGAAGCTGGGCTTCGACACTGGTTTCGACTCCGGGAGCACCCTGGATTACGTCTATCGCAATAAACCCACCGGCAAGGGCGCGCTGGGTCGGATGATCGACACCAACTACCTGAACTCCATCGGCTGGCGCGGCATTCGCCAGCGCAAGTTGAATGTCGAAGAGCTGCTGCGCCTGACCATGGCCAAGCTGCGGGAAGACGGCCGCGAAGTGCGCATCGTCGACATCGCCGCCGGCCACGGCCGGTACATTCTGGAGGCGTTGCAGGGCGTTTCGCCGTTGCCGGAATCGATCCTGCTGCGCGACTACAGCGACATCAACGTGCGCGACGGTGGCGCACTGATTCGCGAGAAAGGCTTGAGCGATATCGCCCAGTTCGTCAAAGGCGATGCCTTTGACCGAGCGGACCTAGCGGCACTGGAGCCCAAGCCAACATTGGCGGTGGTTTCGGGCCTGTATGAATTGTTCGCCGATAACGCGATGGTCGGCGGTTCGCTGGCCGGTCTTGCCGAAGCGGTGGAACCCGGTGGATATCTGGTCTACACCGGCCAACCGTGGCACCCCCAACTGGAACTGATCGCCCGCGCCCTCACCAGCCACCGCCAAGGCCAGGCCTGGGTGATGCGTCGGCGCAGCCAGGCGGAAATGGATCAACTGGTGGAGGCGGCAGGTTTTCGCAAGATCACCCAGCGCGTGGATGAATGGGGCATCTTCACTGTCTCCCTGGCGCAGCGGGTCTGATCATGCAGCTTACCCCTAGAGAGCAGGGTTTATTGAAACCTGCGGTCTTATGGCTGCTATTGCTCGCGCCGCTGTTTTTCAGCACCTACGGCTTTGCCACGTGGGTCACCAGCCAACGCAGCGATGTCGGCACGATGGTGTTCGGCTGGGAAACCCATATTCCGTTCTGGGCCTGGACCATCGTGCCCTATTGGTCGATTGACCTGCTCTACGGCTTCTCCCTGCTGCTGCCCAACAGCCGTCATGAACTGAAACAGCACGCCCTGCGTTTGCTGACGGCCCAGGTGATTGCCGTCAGTTGTTTCCTGGTATGGCCGTTGCGCTTTACCTTCGAACGGCCAGAAATGGATGGCGTGTTCGGCTGGCTGTTCGCCGTACTGGCGGGCTTCGACAAACCGTTCAACCAGGCGCCGTCGCTGCATATCGCGCTGTTGGTGATCCTGTGGATCATGTTCCAGCGCCATACCCAAGGGGTGTGGCGCTGGCTGGTGCATGGCTGGTTCACCTTGATCGGGATTTCAGTGCTGACCACTTATCAACATCACTTTATCGACTTACCCACAGGGGCGCTGGCAGGTTGGTTGTGCTTGTGGTTATGGCCACTGGAACATCCGAGCCCGCTGCTTGATACACAACTGGCCGAGGATTCGAAGCGCTGGCAACTGGGAATGCGTTATGCCTTGGGTGCACTGGCGTTTGCTATCCCGGCGTTTACCTTCGGTGGCTGGTGGTTGTGGCTGCTCTGGCCCGCCGTCGCGGTGCTGTTGGTGGCGTTCAATTATCTGTTGCTGGACGCCGCCGGCTTTCAAAAACGCGCCGATGGAAAACTCAGTCCTGCGTCACGCTGGTTGTACGCGCCGTATCTTGGCGCCGCGTGGATCAACTCACGGTTGTGGACTCGCAAGCATCCACAGGCCGATCAGGTTGTGGATAACGTTTGGCTGGGGCGAATTCCGACGACAAGCGAGCTAACTTCTTTTAAAGCGGTGGTCGATCTGTGCGCCGAGTTGCCACTTGATCCACAGGGCCGCGCCTATTACAGCCTGCCCGTGCTGGACCTCACGGCTCCCACCGCCACGCAGTGTCTGGACGCCGCTCACGCTATCGAACGCCTGCGCGAAGCCGGGCCGCTATTGGTGTGCTGCGCCCTCGGCTATTCCCGCAGCGCCACCGCCGTCGCTGCCTGGCTGCTGAACAGCGGGCGCGCCGCAACGGTCGACGAGGCAGTGGCTATTATTCGTACAGCACGTCCCGGTGTGGTCCTACACCCCGCCCACCGCCAAGCACTGGGGCAAATGCTCACTCATCCTTCCCCCAATCTGAGGACAGCCAATGCCCGCTGATATGGAACTACAGGTGGTTGCCAGCCTACTGCGTCGAGGCCGGTCCCTGGATCAGCTATCCACAGGCCTGACCTTGCTCGGTGTGTTGTTCGGCCTGGCGCAACTGTTAATGGCCAGTATTACGCCGGTGTGCCTGATCCTCGCCGTGTGGATGATTGTCTTGGGACTGCTGCAAAAGTACTGGGCCCTGCGAGTGGCGTTCGATGCCGATCTGTTTAGCCTGATGGCCCGTGACGTGGAACGCACCCAGGATCTGGACCAGACGCTGCAAACCCTCGGCCTGCAATCGCCCAAGCGCGCCGGCCGGCCCTGGACCGAACGCCGTCGCGGTGCCCTGAAACTGCTGCGTAAACAAGCGTACCTGCTGGCCGCGCAAGTGCTGCTGACATTGGCCGTCATCCTGGCCAGCCCTTGGCTGCCCTTCGCCGGATAAGGAATCCTCATGTTCGAACCCGTGGTCGCCACCCTGATTACCTCCATGGCCCGCACGGTCACTGGCGCGCGCAGCCTATGGCTCGGTTGCGCGCCGGAGCCAGTACAGCGCATCTACTTCGCCAACCACAGCAGCCACGGCGACTTTGTGCTGCTGTGGGCATCCTTGCCGCCCAAGTTGCGCAAAGCCACACGCCCGGTGGCTGGCAGCGATTACTGGCAAAAAAGCGCCCTGCGCCGCTACATCATCAATCGGGTGTTCAACGGCGTGCTGATCGACCGGGAACGCAAAGACCCTGTGGATAACCCATTGCAGCCGATGCTCGACGCCCTCGAAAATGGCGATTCGCTGATCATCTTCCCCGAAGGTACGCGCAATCTGGAAGATGGCCTGCTGCCCTTCAAAAGCGGCCTCTACCACTTGGCAAAAAGTTACCCACAAGCCGAGTTGATACCGGTGTGGATCGCCAATCTCAACCGTGTCATGCCCAAGGGTCGCGTCCTGCCGCTGCCATTGCTGTGCACCACCAGCTTCGGTGCGCCGCTGCAATTGGAAGACGGCGAAGACAAGGCGCTGTTCCTCGCCCGCACCCGCGACGCCTTGCTCGCCCTTGCCCCGGAGCATTCCTGACATGGATAGCCAAACCCTGATGTTGTTCGGCGGGATCGGCATGATCCTGGTGCTCGCCTCGCTGATCGGCCTGATCCTCAAATTGCGCAGCCGTGGCACGCCCAACGCGGTGATCGATAACCTCAACGCTCGCATCAACGCCTGGTGGGTGATGGTGGTAGTGATCGGCATCGCCTTCTGGCTCGGCACCGGCGCGGTGATCTTGTTGTTCTACGCGGTGTCGTTCTATGCCCTGCGAGAGTTCCTCACCCTCACGCCAACCCGACGCAGCGATTACCCGGCGCTGGTGGCGGCGTTCTACCTGGCCTTGCCCCTGCAATACCTGCTGATCTACTTCGACTGGTATGGGCTGTTCTCAATCTTCATCCCGGTCTACGTGTTCCTGCTGCTGCCGATCCTCGCGTCATTGGGCGGCGATAGCACGCACTTCCTGGAGCGGGCGTCGAAGGTGCAGTGGGGGCTGATGATCGCAGTGTTCTGCGTGTCCTTCGTCCCGGCGCTGCTGACCCTGGACATCGTCGGCTATGAAGGTCGCAACCTGCTGCTGATCGCCTACCTGGTGATCGTCGTGCAGCTGTCGGATGTGTTGCAGTACGTGTGCGGCAAGCTGTTTGGCAAACACAAGATCGCGCCCAATTTATCGCCTTCGAAAACCGTGGAAGGGTTTGTTGGCGGAATCCTGCTGTCATCGCTCATTGGCGCGGCGTTGTGGTGGACCACGCCGTTCAATCCTTGGCAGTCATTTTTAATTGCGCTGTTGATCAACTTGCTGGGGTTTGCCGGCGGGATCGTGATGTCGGCGATCAAGCGCGACCGTGGCGTGAAGGACTGGGGGCATATGATCGAGGGGCACGGCGGGATGCTGGATCGGCTGGATTCGGTGTGTTTTGCCGCGCCGATTTTCTTTCATCTTGTGCGGTACTGGTGGACCTGAAAACGTTAATCAGACCAAAAGAAAACCCCCGGTTGTCGGGGGTTTTTCTTGGGTATTGGAATTAGATAATAAAGTCTGTCTCAAATCGACCCTTCGCTTATTTCGTCATCCTACCCAGAAGCTCACCGACAAGAGTAGCTTGGTATGTAGAGACAGAGCCTACACACCGAAGCACCATTCCAATCAGCAGCGTCTTCGAGAAGGTTTGGATTCATGTTGGCTTTCGGGGCTTTGGCGATGGCCCCGAAGGGTCGAGTAGGCTGTTGAAGGCATTGGCCAGGTCATCTTTCGTTGCCTTCGGCACGGGAGTTCGCTTAGATCCCTTTGCATGTCTGGAGTCTGGCTTGAGGGATTCGGGCTGAATAAGGGCCTGGAGTGTCTGGCTTTTCCCCGCTCCGGCTAAACCTGTTAGACAGATCGGAGCGACCTCGGCGTCGGTTCAAAGCCTAGAAATACTGTGGTTTAGAAACCTGCGTCAGCGAAGCAACAAGACAGGCATGCTGGCTGTTCGAAGCACTGTCTTAGTCGTGTTATCCACCAGGAACTGTTGGATGCCCATGAAAGCCCGGCCAAGTGCCGGTTTTTTTATTCGCCAGTTAAATTTTTCTCAATGAAATGCGAGGAATTTTTTGAGCTCATGAAGGCGAGCTAGGTTCTGCCACTTAACAACCGATCCTTGTTTGACTGATTGCCTGTAGAAATTTTACGCAAAATTTACGGGGCTTTGAGGTTGAGCATTCGATACTGCGCGGCGCTAATTTAGCAGGCCACTTTCTATGTCCCTCGCAGCAATGCGGCTCATCGGCTTCATCCTAGGCATTTTTCTGATCACGCTGGCCGTAAGCATGGCTATTCCAATGATCACGCTGGTGGCCTTCGAGCGTAGCGACGATCTGTCGGCCTTTCTCTGGTCGAGTTTGATTACCTTCATCAGCGGCCTTCTTTTGATCGTGCGTGGGCGCCCTGATACTGGCCAGCTCCGTCCGAGGGATATGTACCTGTTGACGACTGGCAGTTGGGTGGTGGTGTGTACCTTCGCGGCGTTGCCAATGGTGTTCATCAGTCACATCAGTTACACCGACGCTTTCTTCGAAACGATGTCCGGCATCACAACCACGGGCTCAACTGTCCTGAGTGGTTTGGATACCGCTTCACCGGGATTGTTGATCTGGCGCTCGATGCTGCACTGGCTGGGTGGGATCGGCTTCATCGGCATGGCTGTGGCGATCCTTCCACTGTTGCGAGTGGGTGGCATGCGTCTTTTCCAGACAGAGTCCTCAGACTGGTCGGAGAAAGTGACGCCGCGTTCCCATGTGGCAGCCAAGTACATCCTTTTTCTCTATCTGGGACTTACTGGCATTGGGGCTCTGGCGCTCTGGATCGCTGGGATGACACCGTTTGAAGCAGTCAACCACGCAATGTCGTTGATCTCTACTGGCGGATTCTCCACTTCAGACGCCTCACTTGGGCATTGGACGCAGCCAGCGATTCACTGGGTAGCGGTGGTCATTATGATTCTGGGTAGCCTGCCCTTTACCTTGTACGTCGCAACTTTGCGCGGCCATCGGCGTGCGCTACTGAAGGATCACCAGGTACGCGGATTTCTTGGATTCCTGATTGTCACCTGGCTGGCTGTGGGTACATGGCTGTGCTTTCACAGCGACTACGCTTGGTGGGATGCATTTCGTATTGTGGCGGTCAACGTGACCTCTGTCGTCACGACTACAGGAGTTGCGGTTGGTGATTACACACTATGGGGTAGTTTTGCCGTTCTGTTGTTCTTCTATCTGACGTTTGTCGGAGGATGCTCAGGCTCAACGGCTGGAGGACTGAAAATCTTCCGCTTCCAAGTTGCAGCATCCCTCCTCGTGAGTAGTTTGAAGCAGTTGATCCATCCTCGAGCCGTGATTCAGAAGAAGTACAACGGTCATCCGATTGACGAGGATATCTTGCGCTCACTTTTAACCTTCTCGTTTTTCTTCACCATCACCATTGCCATAATCGCCTTAGGGCTGGCGATGATCGGGCTGGACTGGACGACTGCTTTAAGTGGCGCCGCTACTGCAGTATGCAACGTTGGACCAGGCCTGGGCACGATCATCGGGCCTGCCGGTAACTTCTCATCACTACCTGATGCAGCAAAATGGTTACTGACCATTGGCATGTTACTGGGGCGGTTGGAAATCCTCACCGTACTGGTACTTATTACACCAGTCTTTTGGAGGTATTAGCCTACCTATTGTGAGTTTGAGACTGGGAAAATCTCCAATGTGGTGTGGGTGACGAAAATCATCGCTTAGCATGAGGAATGTGCATTCCGCGCAGCCCAAAACCTTAAGGAAAGTTTCCCATGTCTCGTTTGGCTGAATATCGCAAGCTTGAACAACAACTGGCCGAACAGCTCGCAGAGCTCGAGTCGATGAAAAGCGATTCAGGCCTGCAGCAAGAAATGGACTTTGAAAGCAAGCTCCGTGCATTGCTCGGCGAGTACGGCTTCAATCTGCAGAACGTCATCAACCTGCTTGATCCTCAGGCCGGTCGCCACTCCCTTGGTGCTGCTGCCGCACCGAAGGCAGCCCGTAAAACCCGCGAGGTGAAAATCTATAAGAATCCGAATTCTGGTGAGTTAATCGAAACCAAGGGCGGAAACCATCGCCAATTGAAAGAATGGAAAACCGAGTTCGGTGCAGATGTTGTTGAGTCGTGGCGCACTCAATAACACCATTTGTAAGTACAAAGGGCCCTGTGAGGGTAATGCCAGTCAGCTAAGCTGACTGGCATTTTTTTCGGGGTGAGAATCCCGATTAGGCGTCATCGCAGCGACCGATTGAGAAGCCCAAACTTATTAGGCTAACTCAGCTTCCCACTCAAGGCGTTTGTTTCGACTACAGTAGAAAGACTCTGCATAAAGCCATAACAAAACGGAGAGTTTTCCATGCGAGTAAACAAACGCTTTAGCCTCTTTGCAGCCACCGCTGCGTTGACAATCTCGTGCGCAGCTAACGCCGCACCTGTGTTCATAAACATCCTTACAGGTGGTACTAGCGGGGTTTATTACCCCATTGGGGTTGGGCTGTCACAGATATACAGCGCTGGGATTCCGGGGGCGAAGACTTCTGTCCAAGCGACCAAAGCCTCGGTGGAAAATCTCAACCTTTTACAAGCTGGTCGTGGGGAGCTCGCTCTGGCGCTTGGGGACTCTGTGGCTGATGCAAAAAACGGAGTGGAAGATGCCGGATTTAAGGCCCCGCTGACAAAGTTGCGAGCAATTGCAGGAGCCTATCCGAATTACATTCAAATTGTTGCGAACAAAGAGTCCGGCATCAAAACCTTGGCGGATCTGAAAGGGAAAACCATCTCCGTCGGCGCCCCCAAGTCCGGTACCGAGCTAAACGCGCGTGCGATCTTCAAAGCTGCGGGATTGACGTACGAAGACATGAGCAAAGTCCAATACCTACCCTTTGCGGAGTCGGTCGAGCTGATCAAAAACCGTCAGTTAGATGCCACGCTTCAGTCCTCGGGGTTAGGAATGGCGGCCATCCGCGACCTTTCCTCAACCATGCCATTGAACTACGTCTCCATCCCTCCTGATGTGGTTTCGAAAATCGGCAATGCCGCATATCAGCCTGCACAAATTCCAGCCAATACCTATGACGGACAGCCTGAGTCAGTGCCTACGGTGGCGATCACTAATATTTTGGTGACGCGCGAGGATGTCTCGGATGACGTTGCCTACCAGATGACCAAGCTGATGTTCGAAAACCTCACTCGTTTAGGTAATTCTCACTCAGCCGCCAAGGACATCAAGTTGCAAAATGCTGCCAAGAATCTGCCCATTCCACTTCACCCCGGTGCCGAGCGCTACTACAAGGAAGCTGGAGCGCTGTAATCCAAAAATGCGCCACGGGGATGGTCGCTAGAGCGATAGAGCGGTTCGTACCCTTCTATGTAGTTTTGAGGCAGGTACCCAATGAGCGAAGATCATCATGGCATCGCCGCCAACCCACGCGACTGGCCTAAGACGCTGTTCTACGTGGCGTTGTTGTTTTCAGTTTTCCAGATTGTCACTGCTGCGTTTGCGCCTGTTTCCAGCCAGGTGCTGCGCGCGGTGCACGTTGGTTTCCTGCTGTGGGTGGTGTTTCTGAGTTACCCGGCGTATGGCAGAACACGTCCTTGGCAGCCGTTGGCCTGGATATTGAGTCTCGCTGGGATTACCACTGCCTTGTATCAATGGTTCTTCGAGGCGGATTTGATCCAGCGTTCGGGTGACCTGACATCTGCAGACATGGTCGTTGGGCTGGTATTGATCGCATTGGTGTTTGAGGCGGCTCGTCGGGTGATGGGTATCGCATTGCCCGTCATCTGTGGACTGTTTTTGGCATACGGTTTATTGGGTGAATACCTGCCAGGCGACTTGGCACATCGAGGCTACGGATTCGATCAAATCGTCAACCAGTTGTCCTTCGGCACCGAAGGTCTCTACGGGACACCAACCTACGTTTCCGCTACCTATATTTTCCTGTTCATTTTGTTCGGGTCCTTTCTCGAGCAGGCCGGCATGATCAAATTGTTCACAGATTTCGCGATGGGACTGTTTGGCCACAAACTCGGGGGGCCAGCAAAAGTATCGGTCGCGTCATCGGCTTTGATGGGGACGATTACAGGTTCAGGCATTGCAAACGTTGTCACGACAGGACAGTTCACGATTCCATTGATGAAGCGCTTCGGCTACAAGGCAGCATTTGCTGGCGGCGTAGAGGCGACTTCGAGCATGGGCAGCCAACTGATGCCGCCTGTGATGGGCGCTGTGGCCTTCATTATGGCGGAAACAATTAATGTCCCGTTCGTAGAGATCGCCAAAGCTGCGTTAATTCCAGCCATCCTGTATTTCGGTTCGGTATTCTGGATGGTTCACCTTGAGGCAAAACGCTCCGACCTTAAGGGGTTACCCAAAGACCAATGTCCCAGCGCATGGGGTGCGGTAAAGGAAAGCTGGTATTTGCTGATTCCGCTTTTTGTCCTGGTCTACCTGCTGTTTTCCGGACGTACCCCCCTATTCTCCGGAATGGTGGGGCTGGCGCTAACAGCCATCGTTATTCTAGGTTCGGCAATCATTCTTCGGGTGTCCAGTTTCGCGTTGCGGTGTGCATTCTGGATCGCTCTTGGTGTCCTCTGCGTCGGTTTTTTCCAGTTGGGTATCAGCGTGATCTTTGCGGTGATCGCCACGTTGGTGGTCATCTGTTGGTTCATTCAGGGAGGCCGAGAAACCCTGAGTATTTGCCTGCATGCCTTGGTCGAAGGTGCTCGTCATGCTGTGCCGGTCGGGATTGCTTGCGCGCTGGTGGGAATCATCATCGGTGTAGTGTCATTGACGGGGATAGCCTCGACCTTCGCGGGTTACATACTGGCCATTGGCAGGGACAACTTGTTGTTGTCACTCATACTGACGATGGTTACCTGCCTGGTGTTGGGTATGGGTATCCCGACGATTCCCAACTACATCATCACCAGTTCGATTGCAGCACCCGCACTGTTGGAGTTGGGTGTGCCGCTGATCGTGTCGCACATGTTCGTTTTCTATTTCGGAATTCTTGCAGACCTTACCCCACCGGTTGCCTTGGCATGCTTTGCCGCAGCGCCCATCGCCAAGGAAACAGGATTCAAGATCAGTCTGTGGGCGGTTCGTATTGCACTGGCTGGCTTTGTCATTCCGTTCATGGCGGTCTACAACCCTGCGCTCATGATGCAAGGCGACAATTTGTGGATGACTGCCTATATGTTGGTCAAGACGATGTTGGCCGTTGGCCTTTGGGGAATGGCGTCCACAGGTTATCTGCAACAGAAGATGCCGGTTTGGGAACGTTTATTGTGTTTCGCGGCAGGTGCTTTGTTGGTCGTTGCGCTGCCGTTGACCGACGAAATCGGTTTTGTGCTGGGTGTGTTGCTGATACTTCAGCATGTCTGGCGGTCTCGCCGTGGCGGACTGGCCAGAGCATGATCGGCTTGTGCCTGGGTCTGGCGGGAGTCGCCTGGGCCCAACTCCCAATCTCAAGCTTTACACTGGCTTGGAATCACACAATCGAAAAAATTCGTTGGGAAGAAGATTACCGTGTCTCGGAGCAGGGACTTGTGCTCACCGAGGCCAGGGTCAAAGGGAATGGCGCGGGGATGGAGATTCCCCCGGAGGCTAGCTTGGAAAAAGGCAGTTGGCACTATCAACGTCACCTGCCGCCCTTGCAGCCTCTGAGTCTGGGACGCACCCCGCAAGCAGGTGACTACCAGTTATGCTTCGATCAGCAATGTCATGAGATGAGCGAGTGGCTAGGGCCACCCGTCAGCAATCCGTCCTCAGTGGAGCTATGGAGTTGCTGGACGGACTCAGGACAACACTAAGTGGCCGGGGTAGCACAAACGTGAAGCCCTGTCCGGATACTGACGAACGTCCAGTACCCGGACAGGCAGGCATCAACTCATGCCCAGCCAGTTTGGCAAAGCCAGGGAGATCCAAGGCACGTAGGTAATCAGAATCAGGAACAGGAGCAGGATCATCAGCCACGGCATGGCGGCTCTGATGGTTGCCGGCAGTGTCATACCCGTCACAGCAGAGGTCACGAACAGGTTCAGACCCACGGGCGGCGTGATCAAGCCGATCTCCAGATTCACCACCATAATGATGCCCAGGTGAATCGGATCGATACCCAGCTTCATGGCGATGGGGAAGAGGATCGGTGCCAGGATCAGGATGATGGCCGAGGGTTCCATAAAAGCCCCTGCAATCAACAGCACAATGTTCACCACCAGCAGGAACATCACCGGTGTCAGCCCCGCTTCAATCACCCACGCGGTGATCTGTTGCGGTAGCTGCTCGGTCGTCAGCACATGGGCGAAGAGCATGGCGTTGGCAATAATGAACATCAGCATGATGCTCAGCTTGGCCGAGTCCAGCAGGACTTTTGGCGTATCGCGAAACGTCAGGTCTTTGTATACGAACAAGGCGATGAATGCCGAGTACACGGCCGCCACCGCCGCCGCTTCAGTCGGGGTGAACATCCCGGAGTAGATGCCTCCCAGGATGATGAGCATCAGCAATAGGCCCCAGATCGCCTGGCGTGCCGTGCCAAGCCATTCACGGAACGTCGCGCGCGGCATGGCGGGGAGTTTTTTCTTCACGGCGACGATGTAGATCGCCACCATCAACGCCAGCCCCAGCAGCAGGCCCGGTAACACGCCAGCCATAAACAGTTTGCCGACAGACGTTTCGGTCGCGGCGGCGTAGACCACCATCACGATCGAAGGTGGGATCAGGATGCCTAAGGTTCCCGCGTTACAGACGATCCCCGCGCCGAAGGCCTGCGGATAACCGGAGCGGACCATGCCGGCAATGGCAATTGAACCCACCGCCGCCACAGTGGCTGGGCTCGATCCGGAAAGGGCAGCGAACAACATGCACGCCAACACGGCAGCGATAGCCAGACCACCACGAATATGGCCGACACAGGCATTGGCAAAGTCAATCAGCCGCCGAGCGACGCCACCGGTGGTCATGAAGGCCCCCGCGAGCAGAAAGAACGGGATGGCCAGCAGCGTGTAGTGCTCCGACGTCTCGAACAGTTTGATCGCCAGTGAGCGCACGGAGTCCGGGCTGAAAAAAACGATGGTCAGTGAGCCCGCCAACCCCAGGGAGATAGCAATGGGAACGCCGATCAACATCAGCACGAACAGTGATGCAAAGAGGAAGGCAATAGTCATGACTTGTCATCCTCGTGTTCAGTCAGTTTCATCGCATCTGCGGCTTCATCGGCCAAGCCCAGGCCGGTCTGCCTGTTTTGCAGGATGCGCACGAGAATTTCAGCGAAACGGATGAAGACCAAGGCGAACCCTACGGGGACGATCAAACCGATGTGCCATTGCATGATCCCGTACTGGCCCAGGTCTTCGGCACCTATGCGCACAATCATCAGGGTCTGGATCCAGCCGAAACTGGCAATGCTGAGCAATCCGGCATAAGTCAGACAGAAAAGACAGGCAATGATGCCAATGAGCCGTTGCACCGATTTGCTGGCCAGCCTGACCAGCGCATCAACGCCGATATGGCCGGCCGTGCGCACACCGTACGACAGCCCGAAAAAAATCAGCCAGCCAAACAAGGCCTTGGTCAGTGAGGTGCTCCAGGTCATGGCCTGTGCCATACCCATGACGCCGTCGCCGATGGCGAACAGCGATTCGCTGGCGCCTTCCCAGTTCTCAGCGAGGCGATAGAACAGGGTGTAGAGGTTGTTGAGGACAACGTAGACGAATGTTACCAACGTCATGGCGGCCAGAAGGAAGACGATGAAGCCTTCCTCGAAGTGTTCCCAGATGCGCCGAAGAGCATTCATGGATGGCATCTCCTGTAGCGGACGACAGGCAGGTGCTGCCAGGGCGGCAACACCTGCCGACGACCGATCATTGGGCCTGGTTGGCAGCTTCAGCGGCAGTGATCAGCTCGGCGCCGATATCGCCTTCGAATTTTTTCCACACCGGTTTCATCGCGACACGCCATTGTTCGCGCTGCTCAGGTGTTAGGGTGATGATCTCGGTGGTTTTGGCCGCAATGATGCTCTGCTTGGCGTTCTGATTCAGTTGCTCGGCCTCTTTGTTCACATGGGAGGTGACTTCGACGAGGATCTTGTCCAGCTCGCCACGAAGCTCCGGCGATAAACCGCTCCAGAACTTGGTGTTGGTGATCAGCATGTAGTCCAGTACACCATGGTTGGATTCGGTGATGTACTTCTGTACTTCATGCATTTTCTGGCTGTAGATGTTCGAGTAAGGATTCTCCGCGCCGTTGACGACACCGGTCTGCAAGCCCTGATAAACCTCGGCGAAGCTCATCTTGCGCGGATTGGCGCGTATAACCTTGAACTGCTCCTCGAGCACGGCAGAGGCCTGCACCCGGAACTTCAGGCCACGGGCATCACCCGGCACTCGTAGCGCTTTGTTCGCGGACAGTTGTTTCATCCCGTTGTGCCAATAGGCCAGTCCTGTGATGTTTTTGTCTTCCATGGACTTGAGCAGTCCCTGGCCCTGCGGGCTCAGTTGGAAGCGGTCAACAGCGGTGATGTCATCAAACAGGAAAGGCAGGTCGAACAGTTGAACGGTCTTGGTGTAGTGCTCGAACTTGGCCAGCGACGGTGCAATCATCTGTACGTCCCCGAGCAGTAAGGCCTCCATCTCTTTGCCATCGCCGAACAACGAGGAGTTGGGGTAGACCTCGACTTTGACCTTGCCGGGCAAGCGTTCTTCCACCAGTTTCTTGAACAACAGGGCGCCCTGGCCTTTGGGCGTCTGCTCTGCAACGACGTGGGAGAATTTTATAATCACCGGATCTGCAGCCATGGCCGTACTCATGGTGCCAAGGGCAAGGGCGCAGGCGACTGCTTTCCACATAGGTTTGAACATTGGGGGATTCCTCTTGTTTTAGTTTTTCGTACAGTTCCATGCTCTGAAAGCATGTGCACGGCGGACAAGAGCAAGTCTAGGCAGAAAACTACCATTTGGAGGGTGATGACTGAATGTAGTTAGAAATCTTGTAGGTAATATGGCATTGCCTCCGGCAACACCCTCTTACAACATTAACGCTTAGGACGATTGCGCTAAGGGTAAGCGGTGTGCGGTGTTTAAGAGTCATCTATACCGATGACAAACTCATCATCGATCGCGCCACCAGCAGGGCATCTACTTAGCTCATGCTCATCGCTTCAGAATTAAGAGGGTATATAGGTCAGTTGGCCTTTTTGCCGACGATGCCCATTTCGATTGGGGTCTTAATAAAAAACACTGAGATTTCCTCGTCCTCCAATCGCTTGAACAATGTTTCGGACTCGTCCTCGGTGATAGCCATGCGAATCTCGGTAGATCCGCCAGCTCAAAGAAATGCGAGGAGTGCAACCGACCGGTGTACCCAAAACCCTCGATACCTGTAGATAGGGTCGCGCCACGGAGCCCCATATCTTTGGCCAAATCAACGATCCAGTCGCCAAGCATTTTTCCCTGATAACGACGGTTGTTGGCGTTGATGCGATTTTGATCCAGGCTACCGGAAATCGTTAACCTACCTGAATACTCGGTAATCGATGGTCTTATGCGTGCCTTCACAGACCGCCTAAGGGTCAGCTGAAGGAAAGCGAGGCAGCAGGCGTAGGGCCGAAGATCAGCGCAGGAG
Source organism: Pseudomonas sp. C321 (assembly GCF_055407105.1). Lineage (NCBI taxonomy): Bacteria > Pseudomonadati > Pseudomonadota > Gammaproteobacteria > Pseudomonadales > Pseudomonadaceae > Pseudomonas > Pseudomonas sp. C321. The sequence continues at coordinate 597,707 of NZ_JBUZRB010000002.1, forward strand.
ACGGGGTTGGACAGACCTCACCGGCTCCTGCGACAGTTTTAATTCTCTAAAACCAACAGTTGGTTTTAGAGAATTAAAACTGTCGCTGGCGAATTAAATCTGTCGCAGGTAGCTGATTGCTCGGATCAGTATCTGTTACAGGCATTCCCCAGCGCATATTCTCTGGACGCGGTTGCCTTGCTCCGATTTCCATATTGTTCAGAAAATTTCCTTTGGGGGATCCTCGCTTTCCATACCTGATGGACGAACACTGAGCAAAAGGCGCAATTATAGGTGGAAATCGCCCGCAGCCTCCGGCTGGTAAAGCACTTTCCTGATCTCAATCCGGCGGGTCCGATCAGAAATTCGCCAGTCGATGGCGTCCCCCTCCTGATAGCCCAGGATGGCGGCGCCGATGTCGGAATACACGGAATACTTCCCTGCGTTGCTGTCCGCGTCTTCAGGGTAGACCAAGGCCACTTCGATCTCTTCGTCGTCCAGCTGCAGCAAGGCCCTAGAGTTCATCGTGACGACATTGCACGCCACCTGCTGCGGCTTGACGACAATGGCTCGCTCAAGCTCATGTTCGAGTTCAACAATGGCCGGGCCTTGCTCGAGCACGATTAGACTCTCGAGCCTGGCCTTGTCGATTTCAGTGATGTAGATCCTAGTGGAGTCGCCAACGGTACCTTCGCGCAAGAACTGGAGATAGCGCCCCGCCGTCATGGAAAATGACTTCAATGTCGGCGTTTCGCTCTCAAGCAGAAAGCCGCTGCGCAGAAAGGCTTTCTGCGAGCGCGCGTTGTCCGGGTGGATCTTGGCGATGAGCTTCTCGGCCCGCATGTCGAGGAAGGCCAGTTTCATTCCTTCGCGGATCGTACGGGCGCCAAGGTTTCGACCCCATTTGTCGCGGTCTCCAATGACCAGGACTATCTCGCAATTTGAGCCGGTCTTGATTAGACGGACAAAGCCCACCGGGGCGTCATGCCGGTCATAGGCCATGAAGAATCGGCCGCCCCGGTTGAATAGATGGGTCAGGATCGGCAATTGAGTCCGATCGATGGCTTGCTCGATGGAGCGGGAGACATGACGCGAATCGCTCAGATAGCAGGTGACTCGCTCATCCTCCAACCAATCCATCAGCGTCAGCGCGTGCGCCCGAGTAATTTCAGGGCACAGCGAAATGAAAGGCTTGTTCATCTTCATCACACTTATTTGTAAAGGATGGAAGCCCTTCATGGCTATGGTCATGACGGTTCTTCGGCAACCGGCTATTTTAAGACATAACGCGAGTAATGGCGAAGATCCTGGAGAGTTCGAGGAAACCATCGTTTTGCCGAACCCGAACCCGAACCAGTCAAGCGCTCAAGCCTCGATGAAGCCGACTATCACTCAGAATGATCAGCGCTTCATCGTTCTGCCCCTTGATCCGACCCAGAGGCTCGCCGCAAGCGGCTCCATCAAAGGTACGTGGATGTCGTGTCATTACTGGTTGCAAGAGTTTTAATGTTCTAGATCATGTGTCCGAACCAGCTTTTGGGGTGGTTGCGACAGTTTTTCGGTTCCTTTATACGACGCTGCAGGCCCCGAAATACGGGCACCCTTCGCGACAGTTTTAATTCTCTAAATTCACAGTATGGGTAATCCCTGAATGGCTTACTCCACTGTCACCGATTTCGCCAGGTTACGCGGCTGGTCAACGTCAGTGCCCTTGAGCACGGCGACGTAATACGACAGCAGTTGCAACGGGATGGTGTAGAGGATTGGCGACAGGGTGTCGTGGATGTGCGGCATGTTAATGACGTGGGTGCCTTCGCCATTGGTCATGCCCGCCTTCTCATCAGCAAAGACGATCAGTTGGCCGCCACGGGCGCGGACTTCCTGCAGGTTGGACTTGAGCTTCTCCAGCAGCTCGTTGTTTGGCGCAACGGTGACCACCGGCATATCGTCATCCACCAGGGCCAACGGGCCGTGCTTTAGCTCACCGGCCGGGTAGGCTTCGGCGTGGATATAGGAAATTTCCTTGAGCTTGAGGGCGCCTTCCATCGCCACCGGGTATTGCGCGCCACGGCCGAGGAACAGAGTGTGGTTTTTGTCGGCAAATAGTTCGGCGACTTTCTCCACGGTGCTGTCCATGGCCAGGGCTTCGCCCAGACGGGTTGGCAAGCGGCGCAGCTCTTCCACCAGGGTGGCTTCGACGCCTTCGGCGAGTGTGCCGCGAACCTGGCCAAGGGACAGGGTCAGCAGCAACAGACCGACCAGCTGGGTGGTGAAGGCTTTGGTGGACGCCACGCCGATTTCACGACCGGCCTGGGTCAGCAGGGTCAGGTCGGACTCGCGCACCAGGGAGCTGATGCTGACGTTGCAGATCGCCAGGCTGGCGAGGTAGCCCCCTTCTTTTGTAGAGAGCAACTTGGCGTTACGCAGGGCGGCCAGGGTGTCGGCGGTTTCGCCGGACTGGGAGATGGTGACGAACAGGGTGTCCGGTTGCACTACCACTTTGCGATAGCGGAACTCGCTGGCCACTTCCACCTGGCACGGGATGCCGGCCAGTTCTTCCAGCCAGTAACGGGCGACCATACCGGCGTGGTAGCTGGTGCCGCAGGCGACGATCTGCACATTGCGCACTTTGGCGAACAGTTCAGCGGCTTGCGGGCCGAAGGCCTGGACCAGTACCTGATTGTGGCTCAGGCGGCCTTCCAGGGTACGTTGCACCACGGACGGCTGCTCGTGGATTTCCTTGAGCATGAAGTGGCGGAACTCACCCTTGTCGGCGGCTTCGGCACCGTCGCGGTACTGCACGGCTTCGCGTTCGACCGGCTGACCGTTAACGTCCCAGATCGCCACGCTTTCGCGGCGGATGTCGGCGATATCGCCTTCTTCCAGGTACATGAAGCGGTCAGTGACCTGGCGCAGGGCCAATTGGTCAGAGGCCAGGAAGTTTTCGCCCAGGCCCAAGCCGATCACCAGCGGGCTGCCACTGCGGGCGGCGACCAGGCGATCCGGTTGGCTGGCGCTGATCGCGGCCAGGCCATAGGCGCCATGCAGTTCCTTGACGGTAGCCTTGAGGGCGGTGGCCAGGTCGCTGTGGTCCTTGAGTTTGTGGTTCAGCAGGTGGGCGATGACTTCGGTATCGGTGTCCGAAGTGAACACATAGCCCAGGCCTTTGAGCTGTTCGCGCAGCACTTCGTGGTTTTCAATAATGCCGTTGTGAACCACCGCCAGGTCACCGGAGAAGTGCGGGTGGGCGTTGCGTTCGCACGGTGCGCCGTGGGTTGCCCAACGGGTGTGGGCGATGCCCAGACGGCCGACCAGAGGCTCGCCGGCCAGGGCTTGTTCCAGCTCAGCAACCTTGCCCGGGCGACGCATGCGCTCAAGCTTGCCGGCGTTGGAAAAAACCGCCACACCAGCGCTGTCATAGCCACGGTATTCAAGGCGTTTGAGGCCTTCAAGCAAAATGGCGGTGACGTTTCGTTCAGCGACTGCGCCAACAATTCCACACATGGTTTCTCTCCTAGATGACTGCCGCGCAAATCAGCGTAATGCCGCGGGCTTGAATCTGGTCGCGGGCCTCAAGCGGCAGGCGATCATCGGTAATAAGGGTATGGACGCTGCTCCAGGGCAGTTCCAGGTTGGGGATCTTGCGGCCAATCTTGTCGGACTCGACCATGACCACCACTTCACGGGCGACTTCGGCCATGACCCGGCTCAGCCCCAGCAATTCATTGAACGTGGTGGTGCCGCGCTGTAGATCGATGCCGTCGGCGCCGATGAACAGTTGGTCGAAATCGTAGGAGCGCAATACCTGCTCGGCGACCTGGCCCTGGAACGAGTCCGAATGGGGGTCCCAGGTGCCGCCGGTCATTAATAGCACCGGCTCGTGTTCCAATTCGCTCAGGGCACTGGCCACGTGCAGCGAGTTGGTCATTACCACCAGGCCGGGTTGATGGCCCAGTTCGGGGATCATGGCGGCGGTGGTGCTGCCACTGTCGATGATGATCCGCGCATGTTCGCGCAGCTGATTCACAGCCGCACGGGCGATGGCGCGTTTGTAGACCGAGATAGGCTGGGCGGGATCACCCACCAACTCCTGGGGCATGGTGATCGCACCGCCGTAGCGTCGCAGCAACAGGCCGTTGCTCTCCAGCGCAGCGAGATCCTTGCGGATGGTCACTTCCGAAGTTTCGAAACGCTTGGCCAGTTCGTCCACGCTGACTTCACCCTGCTCGGTGAGCAAGGCAAGAATGTTGTGGCGTCGTTGGGGTGTATTTCGTTTCGACATGGTGATTATAAGTTTCGTTTCGAAAGATAACGAAGGCAATAAAAACCTATTGGAGAGAAATCGTCAAGCACAAGGCATAAAAAAACCTGTTGGACCGACGTACCGGACCAACAGGTTTGCGGGGTTGTGGATAACTCAGGTCTTCTTGGTCTTGACCGGGCGTTTCCAGCCGTCGATGTTGCGTTGACGGGCGCGGGCTACGGCCAGTTGGGACTTATCCACATCCTGATTGATGGTCGAACCCGCAGCGGTGTTGGCACCATCCCCAATGGTCACTGGGGCCACCAGAGAGTTGTTGGAGCCAATAAACACGTCTTCGCCGATGGTGGTCTGATGCTTGTTGGCGCCATCGTAGTTGCAGGTGATGGTGCCAGCGCCGATGTTGGTGCGAGCACCGATCACCGAATCACCTAGGTAGGTCAGGTGACCTACCTTGGCGCCTTCACCCAGATTGGCGTTTTTCAGTTCGACGAAGTTACCCACATGGGCTTTGGCACCCAGCACGCTGCCTGGACGCAGACGGGCAAATGGGCCGGCATCGCTACCCTCACCCATCACTGCGCCTTCGATATGGCTGTTGGCCTTGATCACCACGCCTTTGCGCAGGGTGCTGTCCTTGATCACGCAGTTCGGGCCGATGACTACGTCATCTTCAATAACCACACGGCCTTCGAGGATCACGTTGATGTCGATGAGCACATCGCGGCCCACAGTGACATCGCCGCGCACATCGAAACGCGCCGGGTCACGCAAGGTGACACCAAGCGCCATCAGGCGACGGGCTTCACGTTGCTGATAGTGACGCTCCAGTTCGGCCAGTTGCTTGCGGTCGTTGGCGCCCTGCACTTCCATGGGGTCGTGGGGCTGCTCGGTGGCAACCAGCAGGCCATCGCTGACAGCCATTTCAATCACGTCGGTCAGGTAGTACTCACCCTGGACGTTGTTATTGGACAGGCGGCTCATCCAGTCCGCCAGGCAATCAGCCGGTACAGCGAGGATACCGGTGTTGCCTTCGGTGATGACACGTTGGGCTTCGCTTGCGTCTTTATGCTCGACGATCGCAGTGACCTTGCCGTCGGCATTGCGCACGATCCGACCATAGCCAGTTGGGTCATCCAGCTCAACGGTCAGCAGGCCCATTTGACCGGGCACCACATGCTTGAGCAGGCGTAGTAGGGTTTGCACCTCGATCAACGGCACGTCGCCGTAAAGGATCAACACCGTGTCAGCCTTAATGAAAGGCACGGCTTGGGCGGTGGCGTGACCGGTACCCAGTTGCTTGTCCTGCAATACGAAATTCAAATCGTCCGCCGCCAGCCGCTCACGCACCACGTCAGCTCCATGGCCAATCACTACATGGATACGTTGGGGGTCCAGTTTCCGGGCGCTGTGGATAACATGGCCGAGCATGGAGTCACCGGCGACCGGGTGCAGCACCTTGGGCAGCGCCGAACGCATGCGGGTGCCTTGGCCGGCGGCGAGAATTACGATTTCGAGAGACATGAATGGCTACCAATCCTGGGCGGTCAGACTTCAGACCAAAGAAGTGTTTTGCAAATAAAGAAAAAGGGTAGCCGAGGCTACCCTTTTTAATCAATCACGCATGAGGCTTGACGGCTTAGCCGCCAAACTTCTTGCGGATCTGCTGGACGGTGCGCAGCTGAGCTGCGGCCTCGGCCAGACGTGCAGCAGCAGAACCGTAGTCGAAATCTGCGCCTTTTTCGTTCAGGGCCTTCTCGGCAGCCTTGACGGCGTCCTGAGCGGAGGCTTCATCCAGGTCGGCGGCACGTTGCACGGTATCGGCAAGTACCTTGACCATGTTCGGCTGAACCTCGAGGAAACCACCAGAGATGTAAAACACCTCCTTTTCCCCGCCTAGCTTGGTCAGAGTGATCGGACCTGGCTTCAAGCTGGTGATCAACGGTGCGTGACCCATGGCAATACCAAGGTCACCCAGTTCGCCGTGCGCTACTACCATCTCAACCAGACCGGAGAAAATTTCCCCTTCCGCGCTGACGATATCGCAATGGACTGTCATAGCCATCTGCTTGCCTCAACCTGAGTAGCGCCCGTTGCCGGGCGCCAGGATTACAGTTTCTTGGCTTTCTCGATCGCTTCTTCGATGCCGCCGACCATGTAGAACGCTTGTTCTGGCAGGTGGTCGTAGTCACCGTTGAGGATGCCTTTGAAGCCAGCAATGGTGTCTTTCAGGGAAACGTATTTACCCGAGGCACCGGTGAAGACTTCAGCCACGAAGAACGGCTGCGACAAGAAGCGCTGGATCTTACGAGCGCGAGATACCAACTGCTTGTCGGTTTCCGACAGCTCGTCCATACCCAGGATCGCAATGATGTCCTTCAGTTCTTTGTAACGCTGCAGCACGTACTGAACGCCGCGAGCGGTGTCGTAGTGTTCCTGGCCGATCACGCTCGGATCCAGCTGGCGCGAAGTCGAGTCCAGTGGATCGACCGCTGGGTAGATACCCAGGGAGGCGATGTCACGGGACAGTACGACGGTAGCGTCCAAGTGGGCGAAGGTGGTCGCTGGCGACGGGTCAGTCAAGTCATCCGCAGGTACGTATACCGCTTGGATCGAGGTGATCGAACCGTTTTTGGTCGAAGTGATACGCTCTTGCAGAGTACCCATCTCTTCGGCCAGGGTCGGCTGGTAACCTACTGCGGAAGGCATACGGCCCAGCAGTGCGGATACTTCAGTACCGGCCAGGGTGTAACGATAGATGTTGTCGACGAACAGCAGAACGTCGTTACCTTCGTCACGGAACTTCTCGGCCATGGTCAGGCCGGTCAGTGCTACGCGCAGACGGTTACCCGGCGGCTCGTTCATCTGACCGTAAACCAGTGCTACTTTGTCCAGAACGTTGGAGTCCTTCATCTCGTGGTAGAAGTCGTTACCCTCACGAGTACGCTCACCCACACCAGCGAACACGGAAAAACCGCTGTGCTCGATGGCGATGTTACGGATCAGTTCCATCATGTTTACGGTTTTGCCTACACCGGCACCACCGAACAGACCGACTTTACCGCCTTTGGCGAACGGGCAAACCAGGTCGATAACCTTGATGCCGGTTTCCAGCAGGTCGTTGCCGCCCGCTTGTTCCGCAAAGGATGGCGCAGGACGGTGAATGCCCCAGCGCTCTTCGGTGTCGATTGGACCGGCTTCGTCGATCGGGTTACCGAGGACGTCCATGATCCGGCCCAGGGTCGCTTTACCGACCGGTACGGAGATGGCAGCGCCAGAGTCAGTGACTTCCAGGCCGCGCTTCAAGCCCTCGGTGGAACCCATTGCAATGGTACGAACCACACCGTCGCCCAGCTGCTGCTGAACTTCCAGGGTGGTGCCGGCATCGCTTTTGACTTTCAAAGCGTTGTAGATGCTCGGTACGCTGTCGCGTGGGAATTCCACGTCGATAACGGCGCCGATGATTTGAACGATACGTCCGCTACTCATAGCTGGATCCTCTGAATATTTGAACCGTTAAACCGCGGCAGCGCCGCCGACGATTTCCGAGATCTCTTGGGTGATCGCAGCCTGACGCGCCTTGTTGTAGACCAGCTGCAAATCGCTGATCAAATCACCGGCGTTGTCGGTAGCGCTCTTCATCGCGATCATCCGCGCAGCTTGTTCCGCCGCGTTGTTCTCGACCACCGCCTGGTACACCTGCGACTCCACGTAGCGCACCATCAAGCCGTCAAGCAGCTCTTTGGCGTCTGGTTCGTAGAGGTAGTCCCAGTGGTGCTTGAGTTCTTGTTCCGGGGTCGCCACCAATGGAATCAACTGCTCCACGGTAGGCTGTTGCGTCATGGTGTTGATGAACTTGTTGGATACCACGGACAGGCGGTCAATCCGGCCTTCCAGGTAAGCATCCAGCATCACCTTGACGCTGCCGATCAGGTCATTGATCGACGGTTCTTCACCCAGGTGACTGATAGCTGCAACGACGTTACCGCCGAAGTTGCGGAAAAAGGCCGCACCCTTGCTACCGATCACACACAGATCAATCTCGACGCCGTTTTCGCGGTTTACCGCCATGTCCTTGACCAGGGCCTTGAACAGGTTGGTATTCAAACCACCGCACAAACCACGGTCACTGCTCACCACAACATAACCGACACGCTTTACTTCGCGGTCGAGCATGAACGGGTGGCGATATTCCGGGTTGGCGTTGGCCAGATGACCAATAACCTGGCGGATACGATCCGCGTAGGGACGGCTAGCAGCCATGCGCATTTGTGCCTTGCGCATTTTGCTGACCGCCACTTTTTCCATGGCGCTGGTGATCTTTTGCGTGCTTTTGATGCTCGCAATCTTACTGCGAATCTCTTTTGCGCCTGCCATGTAACACCTATCAGGTTAGCAAGCGGGAGCCTCACGGCCCCCGCTGCGGCTTACCAGGTTTGGGTGGCCTTGAACTTCTCGATACCGGCTTTGATGCCAGCGTCGATGTCGTCATTGAAGTCACCTTTCACGTTGATCTTCGCCATCAATTCGGCGTGATCGCGGTTGAAGTAAGCAATCAGCGCTTGTTCAAAGCTGCCGACCTTGGTGATTTCAACGTCGGTCAGGAACCCACGCTCAGCGGCATACAGCGACAGCGCCATGTCAGCGATCGACATTGGTGCGTATTGCTTCTGCTTCATCAGCTCGGTAACGCGCTGACCATGCTCAAGTTGCTTACGGGTCGCTTCGTCCAGGTCAGAAGCAAACTGGGCGAATGCCGCCAGTTCACGGTACTGAGCCAGAGCGGTACGGATACCACCGGAGAGCTTCTTGATGATCTTGGTCTGAGCGGCACCACCCACACGGGATACCGAAACACCGGCGTTCACTGCAGGACGGATCCCGGAGTTGAACATGGCCGATTCCAGGAAGATCTGACCGTCGGTGATGGAAATCACGTTGGTCGGAACGAACGCGGAAACGTCGCCAGCCTGGGTTTCGATGATCGGCAGTGCGGTCAGGGAACCGGTTTTGCCGGTCACTGCGCCGTTGGTGAACTTCTCTACCCACTCTTCCGAAACGCGGGATGCGCGCTCCAGCAGACGGGAGTGGAGATAGAACACGTCGCCTGGGTAAGCTTCACGGCCTGGTGGACGGCGCAGCAGCAGGGAAATCTGGCGATAAGCCACTGCTTGCTTGGACAGATCGTCATAAACGATCAGCGCGTCTTCACCGCGGTCGCGGAAGTACTCGCCCATGGTGCAACCGGAGTACGGTGCCAGGAACTGCAGTGCAGCGGATTCGGAAGCACTGGCGGCCACGACGATGGTGTTAGCCAAGGCGCCGTTTTCTTCCAGCTTGCGAACCACGTTGGCGATGGTCGATTGTTTCTGACCAATAGCTACGTAGACGCAGAAGATCCCGCTGTTTTTCTGGTTGATGATCGCGTCGATCGCCAGAGCGGTTTTACCGATCTGACGGTCACCGATGATCAGCTCGCGCTGGCCACGGCCGACAGGAATCATGGCATCGACAGCCTTGTAGCCAGTCTGTACAGGCTGGTCTACCGACTTACGCCAGATCACGCCTGGAGCAACTTTCTCGACCGCATCGGTCTCGGTGTTGTTCAGCGGACCTTTGCCGTCAACTGGGTTACCCAGTGCGTCGACAACGCGACCCAGCAGTTCCTTACCAACCGGAACCTCCAGGATGCGGCCTGTGCACTTGGCGCTCATGCCTTCGGCCAGAGTCTGGTAGGAGCCCAATACAACGGCACCTACAGAGTCTTGCTCCAGGTTGAGAGCCATACCGAAGACGCCGTCCGGAAACTCGATCATCTCGCCGTACATAACGTCGGCCAGACCGTGAATCCGCACGATGCCGTCAGATACGCTGACGACAGTGCCTTCGTTACGGGCTTGGGAGGTCACATCGAGCTTGTCGATGCGGCCCTTGATAATTTCACTTATTTCGGAAGGATTGAGTTGCTGCATTGCTCTGCTGCCCCTTCAAACTCAAGATTTCAATGCTTCGGCAAGATTCGCGAGTTTGCCGCGAATCGAGCCATCGATAACCAGGTCGCCGGCGCGAATGATGACACCACCAATCAGGGTGGCATCCTCCGCAACTTGCAGGCGCACTTCCCGGTCGAGTCGTGCACTGAGAACCTTGGCGAGTTTGTCTTGCTGTTCTTGGTTCAATGCAAAAGCACTGATGACTTCAACATCTACCGATTTCTCTTGTTCGGCCTTGTACAGGTCAAACAGAGCGGCGATCTCCGGCAAAAGCGGGAGACGGTCGTTTTCGGCAACGACGTGGATGAAGTTCTGCACTTTCACATCAAACTTGTCGCCGCACACGTCAATAAACGTGGCGGCCTTGTCTGCGCTCGTCAGTCGCGGGGCCTTGAGCACGCGCTGCATGGTGTCGTTTTGCGACACTGCTGCAGCCAGGCCGAGCATGGCTGACCAAGAGGCCAGTTGCTGGTGGGCCTGGGCGTGCTCGAAGGCTGCCTTAGCGTAAGGTCGGGCCAACGTGGTCAATTCTGCCATGATCGCCCTCGCTTAAATTTCAGCAGCCAGTTTGTTAACCAGCTCCGCGTGCGCGTTTTGATCGATTGTGGCACCCAGGATCTTCTCAGCACCGCCGACGGCCAGAGCACCCAGTTGGGCACGCAGCGCATCTTTGACACTATTCAGTTCCTGCTCGATCTCGGCCTGAGCCTGAACCTTCACACGGTCAGCGTCGATACGGGCTTTTTCAACAGCCTCTTCAACGATCTGGTTACCGCGTTTCTTGGCTTGCTCAATGATTTCGGCTGCCTGAGCTTTTGCTTCGCGCAGTTTTTGACCCACTTTATCTTGGGCCAATTCCAGGTCGCGAGCTGCTCGGGCGGCAGCGTCCAGTCCATCCGCGATCTTCTTCTGACGTTCGTGCAAAGCCGCGATGACCGGAGGCCACACGAACTTCATGCAAAACAGTACAAAAATGAAGAACGCAACGGACTGGCCAATCAGGGTTGCATTAATGTTCACGCCAACACCTCGCTCGTTCGTTGTCCATCACTCTAATCAACTCGAAAATTCGAGTGATTAGCCAGCGAGTTGACCAACGAAGGGGTTCGCGAAGGTGAAGAACAGAGCGATACCAACGCCGATCATGGTCACGGCGTCGAGCAGGCCGGCGACGATGAACATTTTAACTTGCAGCATTGGAACCATTTCTGGCTGACGCGCGGCGCCTTCCAGGAACTTGCCGCCCAACAGGCCGAAACCAATGGCAGTACCCAGGGCGCCCAGGCCGATCAACAGTGCAACAGCGATAGCGGTTAGACCAACTACAGTTTCCATCTTTCCTCCCGACTTTTACGTCGTATGGTTTAGGTTTTTTAGATTTTAAAGCGGTAAAACAAATCGTTTCATAGCCCTGAAGGGCCACCTTCCCGTTTCACCGGGAAGGACATCAGACTAGTCGAGACTGGTCTTAATGGTTCTCTTCGTGCGCCATCGACAGGTAAACGATGGTCAACATCATGAAGATAAACGCCTGCAGGGTGATGATCAGGATGTGGAACACAGCCCACGCCCACTGCAGAACAATGCCCAGGCCGCTAAGCCAGAGCAGACCGCTGCCGAACATCACAGCAATCAGAATGAAGACCAGTTCGCCGGCGTACATGTTGCCGAACAGTCGCAGTGCCAATGAGATTGGCTTGGCGATCAGGGTGACGAATTCCAGCAGGAAGTTCACCGGGATCAGCAGCGCTTGCAGGAAAATGTTCTTGCTGCCAAACGGGTGCAGGGTCAGTTCGCCGATGAAGCCGCCGATGCCCTTGACCTTGATGCTGTAGAAAATGATCAACGCAAACACCGACAGGGCCATACCCAGGGTGGCGTTAGGATCAGTGGTCGATACGGCACGGAATGGAATGTGCGCATCGCCGGTGATCAGGATGGCCAACTGAGGAATCCAATCGACCGGTATCAGGTCGACGGCGTTCATCAGGAACACCCAGACGAAGATGGTCAGTGCCAGCGGTGCAATCACCGGGCTACGGCCATGGAAGCTGTCTCTCACGCTGCCATCGACGAATTCGACCAATACTTCAACGAAGTTCTGCAAAGCACCTGGCTGACCGGAAGTCGCCTTCTTTGCCGCCATGCGGAAAATCAGGACGAAAATCAGACCCAATGCGACCGACCAGCCGAGGGTATCGACGTGGAAAGCCCAAAAGCCCATTTCTTTGGCTTCTGCTGCGGTGTGAGCAAAGCCCCAGCCGCTATTGGGTAACTGACCGAAGGTCAGGTTCTGCAAGTGGTGCTGGATATAGCCCGAAGCGGTTGTCTCTGCCATGGTTGCCTCAAACGCCCTAAGGTCTCGAAAATCTTGTTCTCATCAGCAGGGGCGAAAACCAGCTGACCAGTTGGGTCAACACGAAGACGCCGAATACAGCCAGCGGCGCCAATGGCTTTACACCTGCAAACGTCAGCGCAAAGAGCACTGCCGTCAAAATCAGTTTACCCGCCTCACCGGCATAAAAAGACCGGACGATGGCTTGGGCTGCTCGGGCGCCGGAAAACCGAAAAGCCCTGTGAGCAAAATACATATTGGGCAGCAAGGCTATCAGGCCTCCGCAGAGTCCTGAGTATCCGGCTACGACCCCATGCCAATACCAAAGCGCCAATGCGGCGATCAGCAAAATGACAAATTGGGCCAATAACACCGGAAAAACGGCCAAGCGATGGAACGGCAACGTGTTTGGCGTGCGGTTTTCCATCACTCTTGCTCCCCAATAGTCGGCTGCCGGAAATCAATAACTTGGCATCATTTGTGCCGACAAAATGCGCGCAGAGTATAGGGGCGGTTCTGCCCCTATTCAACAGCCAGGTAGTGATTTCCGACTGTGCGCTACATAAGCAAATGTTTCAGCGGATGTGGGCAAGTACGCCCTGAAGCTCATCGAGAGAGTTATATCCGATGACCAATTGCCCTTTGCCTTTCTTGCCGTGGCGAATTTGTACCGCAGAGCCTAGGCGTTCCGCCAGGCGCTGCTCCAGGCGTGCGATATCCGGATCAGGTTTGGCGGCTTCGACAGGTTCTGGTTTACCACTGAGCCACTGGCGAACCAGGGCCTCGGTCTGACGAACGGTGAGCCCTCGTGCGACAACGTGTCGCGCCCCTTCAACCTGCTGATTTTCCGGCAAACCGAGTAAAGCACGAGCGTGACCCATTTCCAGGTCGCCGTGAGAAAGCATGGTTTTGATCACTTCCGGAAGCGCGATCAGGCGCAACAAGTTGGAGACGGTAACGCGAGATTTACCCACCGCGTCGGCGACCTGTTGCTGAGTCAGCTGGAATTCCTGCTGCAAACGCTGCAAGGCCACCGCCTCTTCGATGGGATTTAGGTCTTCGCGCTGGATGTTTTCGATCAACGCCATGGCAATGGCGGTTTCATCCGACACATCGCGAACCATCGCCGGGATGGTTTCCTGGCCGGCCTGTTGGCTGGCGCGCCAACGGCGTTCGCCGGCGATGATTTCAAAGCGGCCGCCGCCAATCGGGCGCACCACGATCGGCTGCATCACGCCCTGGGCCTTGATCGACTGGGCCAGTTCTTCCAGTGCCTGGGGGTCCATATCCCGGCGTGGCTGGTATTTGCCGCGCTGGATCAGGTCCAGCGGCAGGTGCTGCAGCTCACGCTGGTCAGCCTGCACCGCTTGTTCTTCAAGTGAAGTAACAGTCGGACCACTCAGCAGTGCATCCAGTCCACGTCCGAGACCTCGTTTCTTGACGGCCATGAGGATTCCTTAAGTTGGCTGGGCTGCAGCGGTGCGTGAGTTGCGGCGTTGGCGACGAACCATCTCACCCGCCAAGGCGAGGTAAGCAAGAGCACCACGAGATGACTTGTCGTACGCCAGCGCGGGCATGCCATAGCTTGGCGCTTCGGCCAGGCGAATATTGCGTGGAATCACCGTGTCGTAAAGCTGGTCGCCAAAGTGTTCCTTGAGCTGCGCTGACACGTCGTTCATCAGGCTCAGGCGCGGGTCATACATGGTCCGCAGCAAACCTTCGACTTTCAGGTTCGGGTTGAGCAATTCAGCGATGCGCTTGATGTTATCCACAAGATCGCTCAAGCCTTCGAGGGCGAAGTACTCGCACTGCATGGGGATAATTACCCCATCGGCGGCGACCAATGCGTTAATCGTCAGCATCGACAGCGACGGCGGGCAATCAATCAAAATGTAGTCGTAATTTTCGCGAATCGGCGCCAAGGCGCTGCGCAGACGGCTTTCTTTCATCTGCATTTCCAGCAGCACCACTTCCGCCGCCGTCAAATCGCGGTTGGCCGGCAGCAGTTGGTAACCGCCGTGCTCGGAATAGTGCATGGCCTGGGCCAGGTCGCACTCGCCAATCAGCAAGTCGTAGACCGAGTTTTCCAGGCCGTGTTTATCCACACCGCTACCCATGGTGGCGTTGCCTTGTGGATCGAGATCGATCAACAGCACCCGACGCTTGGTAGCAACCAGGGATGCTGCGAGGTTGATGCAGGTGGTGGTTTTGCCCACGCCACCTTTCTGGTTCGCTATCGCGAATACCTTAGCCATTCTTGCTTGTGTTCCCAATCATGCCGTGCGGCGCAGTATCAGCAGATGGCGTTGGCCTTGGCAACCGGGTACGGCCAAGGCGTGTTCGCTATCGAGGTGGAAGTCTGCCGGCAATGCTAACAGCTCGTCGCTTGGATGAACGCCCTTCATTGCCAGCCAACGGGTATCGCGGTCGCCAAGATGGCGGGTCCAGTTACTGAAGTTCTCCATGCTGCTGAACGCCCGCGAAACGATTCCGTTGAATGGCTGTTCAGGCGTGAAGGTTTCGGCGCGGCTGTGGATAACTTGCAGGTTGTCGAGTTTGAGTTCGAGTTTGACCTGGGTCAGGAAGCGGGTTTTCTTGCCGTTGCTGTCCAGGCAGGTCACTTGCGACTCGGGAAACAGGATCGCCAAAGGGATGCCAGGCATACCGCCGCCACTACCGACATCGAGCCAGCGGCCGTTTTCGATAAACGGCATGACGCTGAGGCTGTCGAGCAAATGCCGGGAAACCATTTCGTCGGGATCGCGCACCGCCGTCAGGTTGTAAGCCTTGTTCCATTTGATCAACAGGGCCAGATAACCCAACAGCAATTCGTGCTGGGCCTCTGTCAGGTCAACGCCCAATTGGCGAGCACCTGTGGATAACTCTTCGGCGTGTTGCAGGGTGACCAACGAACTCAAGCGCTTTGCTCCAACTGACGGCCCGCGCCGCGTTTTTTCAAATGAATCATCAACAGCGAAATAGCTGCCGGGGTGACGCCCGGTATACGGGACGCCTGGCCCAGGGTCTCCGGCCGAGTTATCCCCAGCTTGCCCTGGATCTCCTTGGAGAGACCCGAGATGTTCGTGTAATCGATATCCACAGGCAGCTTGGTGTCTTCACTAGCCCGCAGACGCGCAATCTCGTCTTGCTGGCGATCAATGTAACCGGCGTATTTGGTCTTGATTTCGACCTGCTCGGCGACCTGTGGATCTTCTGCACCACCGCCAGTCACCGAGATCAGACCAGCGTAGTCGATTTCCGGACGGGACAGCAGGTTCAGCAAGTTGTATTCGTGAGTCAGCGGCGTACCGAATTTCTCGGCAATGGCATCGCCTTGTTCGGTGCCAGGGCGAACCCAGGTGCTTTTCAGGCGCTGCTCTTCCAGTTCGACACTTTCGCGTTTTTTGCAGAACGCAGCCCAACGCGCGTCATCCACCAGACCCAGCTCGCGACCTTTTTCGGTCAGGCGCAGGTCGGCGTTGTCTTCGCGCAGGATCAGGCGATATTCGGCCCGGGACGTGAACATTCGGTACGGTTCCTGGGTACCCAGGGTGATCAGATCATCGACCAACACCCCGATATACGCTTCATCGCGACGCGGACACCAGCTGTCTTTGCCCTGTGCACGCAGGGCCGCGTTGGCTCCGGCCAGCAAACCCTGGGCACCAGCTTCTTCGTAACCGGTGGTGCCGTTGATTTGCCCGGCGAAGAACAGACCGCCGATGACCTTGGTTTCCAGGCTGTATTTCAGGTCACGTGGATCGAAGTAGTCGTACTCGATGGCGTAGCCCGGACGCACGATATGGGCGTTTTCCATGCCGCGAATCGATTGCACGATCTGTATTTGCACGTCAAACGGCAGGGAAGTAGAAATCCCGTTCGGGTACAGCTCGTGAGTGGTCAGACCTTCCGGCTCGATAAAGACCTGATGGCTTTCCTTGTCGGCAAAGCGGTGGATCTTGTCTTCAATCGACGGGCAGTAGCGCGGGCCAACGCCTTCGATCACCCCGGAATACATCGGCGAACGATCGAGGTTCGCGGCAATGATTTCGTGAGTCCGGGCGTTGGTATGGGTAATCCAGCAACTGACCTGTTTCGGATGCTGTTCCTTGGAACCCATGAACGACATCACCGGGATCGGCGTGTCGCCGGCTTGCTCGGTCATCACCGAGAAGTCCACGGAACGGCCGTCGATACGCGGTGGTGTACCGGTTTTCAAACGTCCGACCCGCAATGGCAACTCACGAAGACGCTGCGCAAGGGCGATTGAAGGCGGATCACCGGCGCGGCCGCCTGAATAGTTCTGCAGCCCGATGTGGATAAGTCCGCCGAGGAAGGTACCCGTGGTCAATACAACAGATTCTGCGAAGAAACGCAGACCCATTTGGGTAACAACACCACGTACCTGGTCCTGTTCAACGATCAGATCATCAGCGGCTTGCTGAAATATCCACAGGTTGGGCTGGTTTTCCAGGGTTTCGCGGACAGCGGCCTTGTACAAAATCCGGTCGGCTTGAGCCCTAGTGGCTCGCACGGCTGGGCCTTTGCGGCTGTTCAACACGCGAAATTGAATACCACCCTTATCGGTGGCCATGGCCATCGCGCCGCCTAGGGCATCGATTTCCTTGACCAGATGGCTTTTGCCAATCCCACCAATGGCGGGGTTGCAGCTCATGGCACCGAGGGTTTCCACGTTATGCGTCAGCAACAGGGTCTTTGCCCCCATACGTGCTGACGCCAGTGCTGCCTCGGTACCGGCATGACCGCCGCCGATGACGATCACTTCAAAACGGGAAGGGAAATCCACCACGCACCTCGTGCCTGCTTCAGTTGGGTAATTAGGAAAGGGTTGAGCTCAGGTTTTCTAACTCTGGCGGCAAGTATAGGGACTTAGCCCTTCCTAAAGAACCCTTTGCACAAAATTTAACCAGCTGTGGATGAATCACAGACAATAGAAATTAAAAGAGAGAAATATATTAAATCTTTATTTTTATGTTTATTAATACTGAGGCACTTTTCTGTGGATAGATTTCTACAGGCCTTTATTTATGTCGTGTACAAGGATTCAAAAGTCTGTGGTTAGGTGCCGATAAGGCACTTGGATAAGTGCTTTAAGCCTGTGGATTAAACAGCTACTTATCCACAGACGTGGTTTTCCTCAGTTTTCAAGCCCGGTTATCAACCGAGTACAGAGGCTGTTATTCACAGGGCTTAATCCACAGAAAAACGCTTGGTGCAGCAAATCGCGCCCACGAAAAAGCCATCGCAACCGATAGCGCTTGTCAGAAGTAGGAATTGAATGCCCTGAAGCGGGCAGAACAGACAGGCGCGAATGGCCTGTCTGTGAGTAACGAGGGTCTATTTACCGATGCAGAAGCTGGAAAAGATCCTTCCGAGCAAGTCGTCGGAACTGAATGCCCCGGTAATTTCGCCCAATAGCTGCTGTGCCTGACGCAAATCTTCGGCCAGCAGCTCTCCAGCCCCAGCCAGGGTCAACTGCGCCCGACCATGCTCAAGGGCCGTGCTGGCATGGCGCAACGCCTCCAGGTGCCTACGGCGAGCACTGAAGCTGCTCTCCGAGGTCTGCTCGTAGCCCATGCACGCTTTGAGATGGTCGCGCAGCAGTTCCAGGCCATCACCTGCGGACTTGGCGCTAAGGCTGATGGTCACGTGGCCATCTTCGCTAACTTCCAGCGCTATGGGCTCACCGGTGAGGTCAGCCTTGTTACGAATCAGCGTGACCTTCGCCGGATCCGGCCGTTGTTCAAGAAATTCTGGCCACAGGGCAAAAGGATCCACAGCCTCTGGAGCCGTCGCATCCACTACCAGTAATATCCGATCAGCCTCGCTGATAGCCTTGAGTGCCCGCTCCACGCCGATTTTTTCCACTTGGTCGTCGGTATCGCGCAAGCCAGCGGTATCAACAACGTGCAGCGGCATGCCATCGATGTGGATATGTTCACGCAAGATATCCCGAGTGGTGCCGGCAATTTCAGTAACGATCGCCGCTTCCCGACCAGCGAGGGCATTAAGCAGGCTGGATTTACCGGCATTTGGACGACCGGCAATCACCACTGTCATCCCATCGCGCAGCAACGCACCTTGTCCCGCTTCACGCTGGACTGTGGATAACTCATAGCGAACTTTGTCCAGCATCGCCAGGACATGACCATCGGCCAGAAAGTCTATTTCCTCTTCCGGAAAATCAATCGCCGCCTCGACGTAGATCCGCAAACTGATCAACTGCTCGGTGAGATTATGCACACGCAGGGAAAATGCCCCCTGCAACGAGCGCAAGGCATTGCGCGCGGCCTGGGCAGAACTGGCTTCGATCAGGTCGGCAATTGCTTCGGCTTGTGCAAGGTCAAGCTTGTCATTAAGAAACGCCCGCTCGCTGAACTCACCCGGCCGAGCCAGGCGACAGCCCAGTTGCAGGCAGCGTTGCAGCAGCATATCCAACACGATCGGGCCGCCGTGACCCTGCAGTTCCAGGACGTCCTCACCGGTAAAGGAATTGGGGCCCGGAAAATATAAGGCGATACCCTCGTCCAGCACTTCTTCATCGTCATTGAAGAACGGCCCGTAATGGGCGTACCGAGGCTTCAGTTCGCGACCAATGATGGCTTGAGCCGCGATGCCGGCGAGCGGCCCGGAAATACGAACGATACCGACACCGCCACGACCTTGAGCGGTGGCGACGGCGGCTATGGTTTCACGAGGAGCGCTCATCAACGGGTACCCGGACAAAAGTGACAAAATGCAAAACGCCCCACTAGGGGGCGTCTTGAGTGGTTATCCACAGAGTAAGTTACGCCTCGGCTTTTTTGGTAGCCGCTTCGACCTTACGCGTGATGTACCACTGTTGAGAGATCGACAACACGTTGTTGACCACCCAGTACAGAACCAGACCAGCTGGGAACCACAGGAAGAAGAAGGTGAAGATGATTGGCATCATTTTCATCACTTTAGCCTGCATCGGATCCGGAGGTGTAGGGTTCAAACGCTGCTGGATGAACATGGTCGCGCCCATGATGATCGGCAGGATAAAGAACGGGTCTTTGATCGACAGGTCAGTTATCCACAGCATGAACGGTGCCTGGCGCATTTCTACGCTTTCCAGGAGAACCCAGTACAGCGAGAGGAACACCGGCATCTGCACCAGAATCGGCAAGCATCCACCCAGCGGGTTGATCTTCTCTTTCTTGTACAGCTCCATCATGGCTTGCGACATTTTCTGCCGGTCATCGCCATGTTGTTCTTTCAGAGCGGCCAGTTTCGGGGCCACGGCACGCATACGCGCCATCGACTTGTAGCTGGCGGCCGACAGAGGGAAGAAAATCCCCTTGATCAGCATGGTCAGGAAGATGATCGACCAGCCCCAGTTACCAACGATGCTGTGGATATGTTGCAGCAGCCAGAAGATCGGCTGGGCAATGAACCACAAAATGCCGTAATCCACAGTCAGTTCCAGACCTGGGGATAACTCTTTGAGCACAGCCTGGCTTTTCGGACCGGCGTACAGCGTAGCGCTGGTTTCAGCCTTGGCACCTGGAGCGACGGTCACCGCTGGGCCAGTGAAACCAATGATGTAGTTGCCTTGGCTGTCCTTGCGGGTTTGAACCAGGTTGGCTTCGCCCTTGCTCGGTATCCAGGCTGTCACGAAGTAGTGTTGCAACCAGGCGACCCAGCCACCTTGTACGGTTTCTTTCAGCGCAGCCTTGTCGATATCTTTCATCGACACTTTTTTGTACGGCTCGTTACTTGTCCACAGGGCGGCGCCCAGGTAAGTCGCGGTGCCGGTGGCGGTGCTGGAAGAAGGATCGGAGCTGCCATCACGCTTGAGCTGGGCAAACAGATTGCCGGTCCAGGCTTTGGCGCTGGTGTTGTCGATCAGGTAGGTTACTTTCAGATCGTACAAACCACGGGTGAAACTGAAACGCTTGATGTAGTTGACGCCATCGAGACTGAATTTCAGGTCGACGTTCAACTGGTTCTGGCCATCAGCCAGTTGATAAGTCTTTTGTTCGGTCGAATAAACCGGACGACCGGTAGCACGAGCATCAGGACCGTCAGTGCCGGTCAAGCCGCTTTGCGCCAAATAAGTACGTTCGCCGCCATTATCGAACAGCTGGAACGGAACATCTGGATGGTCTTGGCGACGTGGATACAGCGGCAGCTTCAGCTGGGCGATGTCACCACCCTGTGGATCGATAGCCAGGTCCAGCACATCCGTTTTGACGTGGATGAGGTCTTTACTGGTTATCACCTGTGTTTCTACAGGGGTGCTGCTATCGGAATTTGCGCTGGGTACATCGGCACTGGCGGAAGCATTGTTACCCAACGGAGTGTCCGGAATAGCCGGCGCAGCCTGATTGGTAGCAACATTCTGAGTCGGCAGGGCAGCCTGACCATAGTCCTGGTTCCACTTAAGAACCATAACGTAGGTCACGATTGCCAGGGCGACGATCAGGATCGTGCGTTTAATATCCATGATTACTCGGCCATCGAAGAAGAACGGGAGGTAGGGATAGGTGGAACCGGGTCATAACCACCGGGATTCCACGGATGACAGCGACCTAAACGACGAAAGGTCAGCCAGCCACCGCGCAGAAGGCCATGATTTTCTATGGCTTCATACGCGTAGCAGGAGCAGCTGGGGTAGAAACGACAGTGGCTGGCCATCAGCGGACTAATGGCATAGCGGTAAAACTGGATCGGAACGAGTGCCAGTTTACGCATCAGTACTGTCTACCCCTACAGTTTCGGTGCCGACTGCTGGTGCTGGCTTGTTAGTACGAGCCAGACGTTTCCAGAGCTTGCCGAAATGCTGAATCAATTCGGGGTTTTCTATGTCCCCCAAGCCTTTGCGCGCGACGATAACAATATCCCAACCAACCAGAGTGTCCTGGTGGAGGCGAAACGATTCGCGCATCAGACGCTTGAGGCGATTGCGCTCAACGGAGAGCTTTACGCTCTTCTTGCCAATCACCAACCCGAGACGGGGGTGATCCAGATCGTTGTTACGCGCAAGGAGCAGGAGATTTTTCCCCGGAACCTTGCCGGTGGGGGAGTCAAAGACTGCCTTGAAATGCCGGGGGGTTAGCAGACGCTTTTCCCGACTGAAGTCCTGACTCACCACCAGTACCGGATTATCAAACTGCCAGACGCGCACGACCTTTGGCGCGGCGACGCGACAGGACAGCACGGCCGTTCTTGGTAGCCATGCGAGCACGGAAGCCGTGAGTACGGGCGCGTTTGATGGTGCTTGGTTGGAAAGTACGTTTCATGGCGTGTTACCTGGTTCGTCCACAACGGGCCGGAATGGCCCCCGTTTTAAGAGACCGGCGATTCTAGAGAAAGCAAGCCTCTAGGTCAATTTCCAACCCGCTTTTCCTTCAATTAGATATCTGGACACATCCGGACCTATTCCGAGTCGTTCGGCTTTCGTGAGCAATGCCATAGATATAAAAATAAAGAAGGAAGTTATTTAAAGCTTTTCTGTAAAGCTTATAAAAGCTAGGGACGCCATCTTCTGTGGATAACCACCTTAAGGCCACGTTTTACTTGATGTACAGAGGATGACAACACGGGGGAGAAACGGTGCTCTACCTGTGCTGCACTGTCGGATAAGCTGTGTGTGGAATGGCTAGTTATCCACAGGCCAGTTACCCACAGACTTTCCCCCCCACTTGTACAACGGGCTTAGGGGCTCTTATCCACAGAGCTTATGCACAGACCATTGGTCGCCTTTTTTACGGTTAAGGCATTGATTCTTGGCGTCCTGTGAGCAACCTACATGTGGATAAGTAGACGGCTGGCCGCTACAATGGCGGCTGTTTTTGCCTCACCGGCTTTCAACTTAGGGGATCTCCGTGTCAGTGGAACTTTGGCAGCAGTGCGTAGAGCTTTTGCGCGATGAGCTGCCTGCCCAGCAATTCAACACCTGGATCCGTCCGCTACAGGTCGAAGCCGAAGGCGACGAGTTGCGCGTCTACGCACCCAATCGTTTTGTTCTCGACTGGGTCAACGAGAAGTACCTGAGCCGCGTTCTCGAATTGCTCGATGAACATGGCAACGGGCAAGCCCCGGTTCTCTCCTTATTAATAGGCAGCAAACGCAGCTCGGTACCTCGTGCCGCGCCGAATGCGCCGTTGGCTGCTGCTGCGTCGCAAGCTCAGGCTGCCGCTGCACCGGTCAACCACACAGCGGTAGCTCCTGCTGCTGGCCCATCAAAGTCGTTTTCGCAAAAAAACGCGCCGAGGAACGAAGAGCCGTCCCGTGACAGCTTCGATCCGATGGCAGGTGCCAGTTCGCAACAGGCACCGATTCGCGCAGAACAGCGCACGGTGCAGGTTGAAGGTGCGCTCAAGCACACCAGCTATCTGAACCGGACGTTTACCTTTGAGAATTTCGTAGAAGGTAAATCCAACCAGTTGGCCCGTGCAGCCGCCTGGCAGGTGGCCGACAACCCCAAGCATGGTTACAACCCACTCTTCCTTTATGGCGGCGTTGGCTTGGGTAAGACGCACTTGATGCATGCTGTGGGTAACCATCTATTAAAGAAGAACCCGAATGCCAAGGTCGTGTACCTGCACTCGGAGCGCTTCGTTGCCGACATGGTCAAGGCGTTGCAGCTCAACGCTATCAACGAGTTCAAACGGTTCTACCGTTCCGTCGACGCCTTGTTGATCGATGACATTCAATTCTTCGCCCGCAAGGAACGTTCCCAGGAAGAGTTTTTCCACACGTTCAACGCCTTGCTCGAAGGTGGTCAGCAGGTCATCTTGACCAGCGACCGTTATCCGAAAGAGATCGAAGGCCTGGAAGAGCGCTTGAAGTCGCGCTTTGGCTGGGGTCTGACCGTTGCAGTAGAACCGCCGGAACTGGAAACCCGCGTCGCGATTCTGATGAAGAAGGCCGACCAGGCGAAAGTCGATCTGCCCCACGACGCCGCGTTCTTCATCGCCCAGCGTATTCGTTCCAACGTGCGTGAACTGGAAGGCGCGCTCAAGCGTGTCATCGCTCACTCGCACTTCATGGGCCGCGATATCACCATTGAGCTGATTCGTGAATCGCTGAAAGACCTGTTGGCCTTGCAAGACAAACTGGTCAGTGTGGATAACATCCAACGCACAGTGGCCGAGTACTACAAGATCAAGATTTCCGACCTGCTGTCCAAGCGCCGTTCGCGCTCGGTAGCACGTCCACGTCAGGTGGCGATGGCGCTCTCCAAGGAGTTGACCAACCATAGCCTGCCGGAAATTGGTGATGTGTTTGGCGGTCGCGACCACACCACGGTCTTGCATGCGTGCCGCAAGATCAACGAACTTAAGGAATCCGACGCGGATATTCGCGAGGACTACAAGAACCTGCTGCGTACACTGACAACTTGATGAACACCAGCGCAGCTTATTAAGGCAAGGGACTAGACCATGCATTTCACCATTCAACGCGAAGCCCTGTTGAAACCCCTGCAACTGGTCGCAGGCGTCGTCGAGCGCCGACAGACCTTGCCGGTGCTCTCCAACGTATTGCTGGTTGTCGAAGGCCAGCAACTGTCGTTGACCGGTACCGACCTGGAAGTCGAACTGGTTGGTCGCGTTCAGCTGGAAGAACCCGCCGAACCCGGCGAGATCACCGTGCCAGCGCGCAAGCTGATGGATATCTGCAAGAGCCTGCCTAACGACGCGCTGATCGACATCAAGGTCGATGAGCAGAAGTTGGTAGTCAAGGCCGGCCGCAGCCGTTTCACCCTGTCCACCCTGCCGGCGAACGATTTCCCAACCGTGGAAGAAGGTCCTGGTTCGCTGACTTGCAGCCTGGGGCAAAGCAAGCTGCGCCGTCTGATCGAGCGCACCAGCTTCGCCATGGCCCAACAGGACGTGCGTTACTACCTCAACGGCATGCTGCTGGAGGTCTCGGAAGGCATCATCCGCGCTGTGGCCACTGACGGTCACCGTCTGGCCATGTGCTCTATGAAGGCCGATATTGGTCAGCCGGATCGCCATCAGGTGATCGTGCCGCGTAAGGGTATCCTTGAGCTGGCGCGTCTGCTGACTGAGCCGGATGGCAATGTCAGCATCGTGCTGGGCCAGCACCACATCCGCGCAACCACCGGTGAGTTCACCTTCACTTCCAAACTGGTTGACGGCAAGTTCCCGGATTACGAGCGTGTGCTGCCTAAAGGCGGCGACAAGCTGGTGATCGGCGATCGCCAGGCCCTGCGTGAAGCGTTCAGCCGTACGGCGATTCTGTCCAACGAGAAATACCGGGGTATTCGTCTGCAACTGGCCAACGGTCAGCTGAAGATCCAGGCCAACAACCCGGAGCAGGAAGAGGCGGAAGAAGAAGTAGGCGTCGACTACAACGGTGGTTCGTTGGAAATCGGTTTCAACGTCAGCTACCTGCTGGACGTGCTGGGCGTGATGACTACCGAACAGGTTCGCCTGATTCTGTCCGACTCCAACAGCAGCGCACTGGTGCAAGAATCCGACAACGACGACTCGGCTTACGTTGTTATGCCGATGCGCCTGTAATCATGTTCAGCAGAAGCTAGATGTCCCTCAGTCGCGTCTCGGTCACCGCGGTGCGCAATTTGCACCCGGTGACCCTCTCCCCCTCTCCCCGCATCAATATTCTCCATGGCGCCAACGGCAGTGGCAAAACCAGCGTTCTGGAAGCCATTCACTTGCTGGGGCTTGCCCGTTCCTTTCGCAGTGCGCGCCTGTTGCCGGTGATTCAGTACGAGCAGTTGGCGTGTACCGTATTTGGCCAGGTCGAATTGGCGGAAGGCGGTCACAGCAGCCTGGGGATATCCCGTGATCGTCAGGGGGAATTTCAGATCCGCATTGATGGGCAAAATGCTCGCAGTGCGGCGCAACTGGCGGAAATACTGCCCCTACAATTGATCAACCCCGACAGCTTCCGGTTACTGGAAGGTGCACCAAAAATCCGCAGGCAGTTCCTCGACTGGGGAGTGTTCCACGTGGAACCGCGCTTCATGGCCACTTGGCAGCGCCTGCAGAAGGCCTTGCGGCAGCGGAACTCGTGGCTGCGGCATGGTACACTTGACGCCGCTTCGCAAGCGGCCTGGGACCGGGAACTGTGCCTGGCCAGCGCTGAAATAGATGAATACCGCCGCGCCTATATCAAAGCCTTGAAACCAGTCTTTGAACAAACCTTGAGTGAGTTGCTAGAGCTCGAAGGTTTAACGCTGAGCTATTACCGTGGTTGGGACAAAGAGCGGGAACTGAGTGCAGTGCTTGCCACCTCTCTACAGCGGGATCAGCAAATTGGTCACACCCAGGCCGGACCACAACGGGCTGATTTGCGCCTTAGATTAGGTGCACATAACGCCGCAGATATTTTGTCTCGCGGTCAGCAGAAGTTGGTGGTCTGTGCGCTGCGTATTGCCCAAGGGCATCTGGTCAGCCAGGCTCGGCGAGGCCAGTGCATTTATCTGGTGGATGACTTGCCGTCCGAACTGGACGAGCAGCACCGCCGTGCGCTATGCCGCTTGTTGGAAGACTTACGCTGCCAGGTGTTTATCACCTGTGTAGACCATGAATTATTGAGGGAAGGCTGGCAGACGGAAACGCCAGTTGCTTTGTTCCACGTGGAACAAGGCCGTATCACCCAGACCCACGACCATCGGGAGTAAGGCATGAGCGAAGAACATACGTACGACTCGACCAGCATTAAAGTGCTTAAAGGTTTGGATGCCGTACGCAAACGTCCCGGTATGTACATCGGTGACACCGATGATGGCAGCGGTCTGCACCACATGGTGTTCGAGGTGGTCGACAACTCGATCGACGAAGCTTTGGCCGGTCACTGCGACGACATCAGCATCATCATCCACCCGGACGAATCCATCACCGTGCGCGACAACGGTCGCGGCATTCCGGTAGATGTGCATAAAGAAGAAGGCGTTTCGGCAGCAGAGGTCATCATGACCGTGCTCCACGCCGGCGGTAAGTTCGATGACAACTCCTACAAAGTATCTGGCGGTTTGCACGGTGTAGGTGTTTCCGTGGTGAACGCCCTCTCCGAACTGCTGGTGCTGACCGTGCGTCGTAGCGGCAAGATCTGGGAACAGACCTACGTTCACGGCGTTCCGCAGGAGCCGATGAAAATCGTTGGCGAAAGCGAAACCACCGGTACCCAGATCCACTTCCGTCCTTCTGACCTAACCTTCAAGAACATCCACTTCAGCTGGGACATCCTGGCCAAGCGGATTCGTGAATTGTCCTTCCTCAACTCCGGTGTCGGCATCGTCCTCAAGGACGAGCGCAGCGGCAAGGAAGAGCTGTTCAAGTACGAAGGTGGTTTGCGTGCGTTCGTTGAATACCTGAACACCAACAAGACTCCGGTCAACGAAGTGTTCCACTTCAACGTACAGCGTGAAGACGGCATCGGCGTGGAAATCGCTCTGCAGTGGAACGACAGCTTCAACGAGAACCTGTTGTGCTTCACCAACAACATTCCACAGCGCGATGGCGGTACTCACCTAGTGGGTTTCCGTTCCGCACTGACGCGTAACCTGAACACCTATATCGAAGCGGAAGGTCTGGCGAAGAAACATAAAGTCGCCACCACCGGCGACGATGCCCGTGAAGGCCTGACTGCGATTATCTCGGTCAAGGTTCCTGATCCTAAGTTCAGCTCGCAGACCAAAGACAAGCTGGTGTCCTCAGAAGTGAAGACGGCAGTGGAACAGGAAATGGGCAAGTACTTCTCCGACTTCCTGTTGGAAAATCCGAACGAAGCCAGGCTGGTTGTCGGCAAGATGATTGACGCGGCGCGGGCTCGTGAAGCGGCGCGTAAAGCCCGTGAAATGACCCGTCGTAAAGGCGCGTTGGATATTGCTGGCCTGCCGGGCAAACTGGCGGACTGCCAAGAGAAGGACCCTGCCCTCTCCGAACTGTACCTGGTGGAAGGTGACTCTGCTGGCGGCTCTGCCAAGCAAGGTCGTAACCGTCGCACCCAGGCCATCCTGCCGTTGAAGGGCAAGATCCTTAACGTCGAGAAAGCCCGCTTCGACAAGATGATTTCCTCTCAGGAAGTCGGCACCTTGATCACCGCTCTGGGCTGTGGCATTGGCCGCGATGAGTACAACATCGCGAAGTTGCGTTATCACAACATCATCATCATGACCGATGCTGACGTCGACGGTTCGCACATCCGTACCCTGCTACTGACCTTCTTCTTCCGTCAGTTGCCGGAGCTGATCGAGCGTGGCTACATCTATATCGCCCAGCCGCCGTTGTACAAAGTGAAAAAAGGCAAGCAAGAGCAATACATCAAAGATGACGACGCCATGGAAGAGTACATGACGCAGTCGGCCCTGGAAGATGCCAGCTTGCACTTGAACGACGAAGCTCCGGGAATCTCCGGGCCGGCGCTGGAGCGCCTGGTAAACGACTTCCGCATGGTGATGAAGACCCTCAAGCGTTTGTCGCGCCTGTACCCTCAGGAGCTTACCGAGCACTTCATCTATCTGCCAGCAGTCAGCCTCGAACAGTTGGGCGATCATGCAGCAATGCAGGAGTGGTTGGCTCAGTACGAAGTCCGTCTGCGCACCGTGGAAAAATCCGGCCTGGTTTACAAAGCCAGTCTGCGTGAAGACCGTGAGCGTAACGTATGGCTGCCAGAGGTCGAACTGATCTCCCATGGTCTGTCGAACTACGTCACCTTCAACCGCGACTTCTTCGGCAGCAATGACTACAAGACGGTTGTCACACTCGGCGCGCAACTGAGCACCTTGCTGGACGACGGCGCTTATATTCAGCGTGGCGAACGCAAGAAAGCGGTCAAGGAGTTCAAGGAAGCCCTGGACTGGTTGATGGCGGAAAGTACCAAGCGTCACACCATTCAGCGTTATAAAGGTTTGGGCGAAATGAACCCGGATCAGCTCTGGGAAACCACCATGGACCCTAGCCAGCGCCGGATGCTACGCGTGACCATCGAAGATGCCATTGGCGCGGACCAGATTTTCAACACCCTGATGGGTGATGCGGTTGAACCACGTCGTGACTTCATCGAGAGCAATGCCTTGGCGGTGTCTAACCTGGACTTCTAATCAGGCTGCGAAGCAAAACAAAAAAAGGCCAACGCTTAGCGTTGGCCTTTTTTATTGAGCAAAGAATCGAAAATTTTCTAAATGCTCCACGTGGAACATCTGAGAAGGTGCCTTCTTCTTAAGCGCTAGCGGCTGCCACACTCTCCAGCCGATAGCCATATCCGTAGATAGTCAGCAACTGCCATCCCCGATCAGCCGTCAATCCCAGCTTGTTACGCAGCCGATAGATATGAGTATCAAGCGGCCGTGAAGACACCATTTCCTCATGGGTCCAAAACCGCTCATAGAGGTATTCACGAGACAGTGGCCGCGCCAGGTTAGCGAAAAGGCAGCGTGCCAGTCGGTATTCACGCTCGGTCAAGTTGATAGGATTCCCGCCCCGTGTGACCGTCAACTCTGCGTCATCAAACGTCAGGTCATTGAAGGTTAATACTTCGCTTGCTGCGGATTTCTGTAAACCGTGGCGCCGCAGGACCGCTGTGACCCGTGCCTTGAGTTCATTGGGACGAAAGGGTTTGCTGACGTAATCATCCGCTCCGCTGTTCAACGCTTGGACGATGTCGCTTTCGGCATCGCGGCTGGTGAGCATGATGGCTGGCGGTGGTGCGTCCAGGTGTTCGCGGGTCCAGCGCAGGATCGCCAGGCCGCTGAGATCAGGCAGCTGCCAATCGAGCACCAGCAAGTCAAAGGTTTCTCGGCGCAGTTGGCGTAGCAAGTCTTCACCGCGCTCGAAGCAATGCAGCGTCCATGGCTGCTCCGAAGCGCTTGGGATTTGTCGCAGTGTCTGTTCCACCCGCCGTAATTCGGCAGGTTCGTCATCCAGTATAGCGACACGCATGGGAGGGTCCTTTCTTCTTGAAGAGTACTGCAGAGGCGTCGGCTCGATTTCATGAGGGGCACTACTGCGCAGATGCCGACCATTGAATCTGAACAATTATGGCCAAATTCTCTGATCCCTGGATCTCTCGGTACGCTGATATCAAATAGCCGTTAGGCCGTTGAATATCGCGAGTACCCAGCTGGAAAGATACCGGCTCAAGACCTTCAGGAAAAGGATCAATGGCAATCAGGTTTTATGCTATGTCGGGACGAGAGGTCGTCATGCAGAAGGTCAGTGTGTGGGGAACGATGTTGATGATGGCCACCGCGGCAAGCCTCGGCCCGGAAACGGTTGATGCCTGCAATCCGGTACAACCCATTCCATTCGATGAGTTGCACATGCCCAGTGAGTCAGGTGACTCTCTGGGATACGCAGGGTTGCGTAACGTAGAGGCGCCCCCGCAGTTTCAACAAGCCAGCGTACGTCTGCAAAACCAACGGTGGATATTCTAAATCTGAACAAATGTTGCAAATCCCCCTATGCGCCGTCGCTGTAGGTAAATTCTCTATTGCTGTGTGACAAAAGCAGGCGTGCGGGATGCACCTGCGACACTTGGACGTGTCAACCGCAGTGCATGGTTCGCCGTGAACTGTCGTCGCAGGGATATGAGGGACAGTATCTCTTCGATGTACACCCCGGATCGACACTGTTGATCTGGTCGACACATGGACGTGTCATCCTCTTCAATGGATCACCGGCCAGCCGACGATCACTTCCAATGCGCCAGACATTACGGCTATCGAGTGCGATGCGTCATCGGGTATCGTAGGCAGCATTCAAGGCCCCTGCCGCCGCAAGACGCTTTCTAAACGTGCTTTCTGATGAACCATTAGAATTAGAATCTTGATGAGCACCATGACCTTCTTTCCCTGCCGATATCGTTCTGCCCTCTTCTCGTTGTTGGGCTCAGGCCTGATTTTTACGCTCTGTGTCAGCAGCCTGTCTGTCATGGCGCGGCCCGCCCCTGTCCGTGCGCCGTACATCGATGACAATCATTTATGTCGGGCACAGCCCTTGCCTGCGGTTGTCCAGCACCTTACAGGCGAAGCCTGGAAGCTGGATGCCAAAGGGCGGTCGAGCGTGCTGGAG
This sequence comes from Pseudomonas sp. C321, assembly GCF_055407105.1. Lineage (NCBI taxonomy): Bacteria > Pseudomonadati > Pseudomonadota > Gammaproteobacteria > Pseudomonadales > Pseudomonadaceae > Pseudomonas > Pseudomonas sp. C321. The sequence goes on from NZ_JBUZRB010000002.1 coordinate 628,325, forward strand.
GAAGGCATGCTGATTGATGAGCAGGAAAGCGTGAAAACCTCCCCATCGGCGTTTGTGAGTCTGCTGCTGGGGGATGGTTCGCGAGTCGTGTTGCCATCCAGCTCTCAAGTTCGATTGCACCTGGTGCAAGAGCAGGCAATTCCCCAGGTGTTCCTGGAGCAGGGTCAGGTTGAGGCGTATGTGCTCAAGCGCGCCAGCGACTATGATCGTTTTCAGATCGTGACTCCGGTGGGTGTGCTTGGGGTGCGTGGCACCCACTTTCGCGTGCGTAACGATGACGAGCAATCAGTTGTCGAGGTGCTCAATGGTCAAGTGGCGGTTAATCGCACAGAACCGCCGACGGCCGGGCGAACAGCGAAAAAGCAGCTGCCGGTAGGTCCTGTGGAAGGCGAAGTGAAGGTTGGTGCCCGCCAAGGTGTACTGCTCAAAAAACAGGGCGAGCTCAAGACTGTAGAGTTGCTGGATGCGCCCAGGCTGATCGGCCAGGACGGCCAGAAGGGCAATGCGCCGGTCTGGACCCTGTACCTGCGCCCGCAACCGGGTGCCCAGCGTTATCGTGCCCAAGTGGCCACTGATAAAGCGTTTATGAACATAAAGCAGGAAAACTTTTCCAGCGAGCCGCACTTGAGCTTCACTGGATTGAAAGCATCGTTTTATCACGTTCGCGTATCTGCTTTTGATGAACAGGGACTGGAGGGGGAAGCCGGGGTCTATGACATTTTCTATTACCCGCCCGCTACCCGTGTGCAGTAGCGTTGTGGCGACCGGCCGGTGAGGTTTTGGCGCAGGGCTGAAAAGCGCCAGCCGACTCAAGCTCAGCGGCTGTTTTACGGCCTGGTACGGGAGTGGTTGTGTATCAGCCTGCTGCTGCTGCCAATGACAGCATTCCTGTCTCTGAGCCCTGGCCTTGCGCTCAATAATCTGTTGTATGACAGCCTGCGCCGCTTGGCTCCCTTACCGGTTGATCCGCGTATTCTGCTAGTGACCATCGATGACCTCAGCCTCAAGCAACTGGGTCAGTGGCCTTGGTCACGCCGCCTGCATGCCGACCTGATTGATCAGATGAGCGCCGCTAAACCTGCCGGTATTTTGTTCGATGTGATTTTCAGCGAAGCGGCCCGTGATCCCGCCAGCGATCAACGGCTGGGCCAGGCGCTCTGCAATGCCGGCAATGTGTTGCTGCCGCTGATCCGCGAAGGCACGCCGCGCTACGGTCAACCGGTGGCGCAAATCCTGCCCGTACTGCCCCTTCGCGATTGCGCCAGAGGCGTCGGCCATATCAATGTTGAAGCGGACAGCGACGGCATTGTCCGCAGCCTTTATCTGCGTGAAGGCCCGCCGGGACGAATGACACCTCAATTGGCATGGCTGGCGCTCGAACTGACCGGGCGGCAGGCGGTAATGCCCGGGTTGTCTGCCCCGTCAGACAGGGCCGATTGGCAGCGGGAAAATGCCATTCGGATTCCTTACATCGACACCGACGATGGCTTTCCCAGTGTGCCCTACGTCAGCGTCTTGCGCGGTGAAGTCCCGCCTGAGTTGTTGCGTGATCGCCTGATTCTGGTGGGTGCCACCGCCCCAGGCATGGGGGATCGATACGTCACGCCATTGTCGGCCAGCGTGGGTACCACATCAGGTGTCGAGATCCAGGCCAATATCCTTAATGGCCTGTTGCAAGGGCGCAGCATCACCGTCTTGCCCGTTTGGCTGGCTACGTTGATGGGCACCTCGATGGTTGCGCTGCTATTGGGCCTGCTGCTGTTTCGCCCGCGTTATGCATTGTGGTTGACCCTGGGGTGCATGAGCGCCGCGCTCCTTGGTTCCTGGGGGCTGTTGCGCCTTGGTGGCTGGTGGTCGCCGGGGGCATGCCTGATCGGTTTGCTGCTTGGCTACCTGATCTGGAATTGGCGTCGCCTGAGCGTAATCCTGGCCTATTTCGGCTGGGAGCTGGCACGCCTGGACAGCGAGCCCAACGTGCTGCCGGAACGTCGTCGTGCGCCCGCTAGTAACGGCGATGTGTTGCAGGGGCGGATCTTCGCTCTGGAGCAAGCTGTCAGCCGTACTCGCGACACCCGGCGTTTTATGGCCGATGGCCTGGAGTGTTTGCCGGTGGCCACGCTGATCACAGACCCGAGGGGCGGGATCCTGCTGGCCAACCGCATCGCCCGTGATGTGTTTGGTAGTGAACTGGTTACCGAGAACCTGCTGGAACAGCTCGCCGCGCTGGGCTATCCGCCTTTACTGGATGGCACTCGCCCGCCCCTGTCTGCCCTGGAAATTCTCGAATTTCGTGACACACAGCAACGCAGCCTGCGCCTGGACCTTGCCCCGCTTCTGCCGGCGGATGGTGATGTGGCCCTGGGCTGGCTGCTGAGCCTGACAGACTTGAGCATTGAGCGTGATGCCCAGCTGCAGCGGGAAACCCTGTTGCGCTTCCTGTCTCACGACCTGCGGGCGCCTCATTCGGCGATTCTTGCGTTGCTGGATGTCCAACGCCATGAGTCCCCAGAGGTAGCGCCTGTATTTGTGCAGATAGAACAACAAGTGCGCCGCGCCTTGAACCTGACCGAGTCGTTTGTCCAACTGGCCAAAGCCGAATCCGACGGCTATCAGTTCCAGTCCAGTCTGTTCGCCATGCTGGTGCTCGATGCGTTTGACCAGGTTGCGCTACTGGCCCAGTTGAAAGGCATCCAGTTGGTTCATGACCTGGATGAGGCCGGTGAGGAAATGGTTTGGGCTGATCAATCGCTGCTGACTCGCGCCTTGTTCAATCTGTTGGAGAACGCGATTAAATACAGCCCGTCCGGTACGACCGTCACCTTGAGCCTCGAAAGCACAGGAGAATGCTTGGAGTGCCACATCAAGGATCAGGGCCCAGGCATCGCGGCTGAGAATTTACCTGATCTGTTCAGCCAATACCGACGCTTCGCCTCTGCTCAGGGCAGCGAAGGATTGGGGCTGGGCCTGACCATGGTCAAGGCGGTGGTGGATCGTCATGCTGGCCGTATCGGGTGTGAGAGCGTCGTGGGCGAAGGTACTGTGTTCAGGCTGCAACTGCCTCTCTGGAAAGACTAAATAGCAGGCTTTTTACCTGTGCATAAAAAACCGGCCTTAAGGGCCGGTTTTTTACTGCTGAAAAAACTTATGCACTATTTCAGTTGTTTTATGAGCTTGAGAAATATGTAGGTAAATCATCGACCTACAATCAAAAAACTACAATTTTTCAACAAACCGTACACAGCTTATCCACAGAAACTCAAATCACCGTCTGATCTTCTGCAACCGGTAAAGGCGGCAGCGAACCCATGGCTCTTTGTTGTGCTTCATTCCAGGCCGCAGCACGGTCATTGAGCGCGGCAATGGCACGCGGGCCGCTGCCATCGGCGTACATCGGTTCGCCGATCACCACGGTAATGGTGCCCGCGAATTTAGCCCAACCCGTCTTCGGCCAGAACTTGCCGGCATTGTGGGCAATCGGCAGGACCGGCAGGTCAGCGTTGACCGCCAACGCCGTACCACCGCGTGAAAATTTGCCGACCGTACCGAACGGCACGCGAGTGCCTTCGGGGAAGATCAGTACCCAAACCCCGTCCTTGAGCAGCTCGTTACCCTTCTTCGCCACGTGTTTGAGCGCTGCCTTGGGGTTGTCGCGGTCGATGGCGATCGGCCGCAGCATAGCCATGGCCCAGCCAAAGAATGGCACGTACAACAGTTCACGCTTGAGCACTTGGCTCAATGGCGAAAAATACGCCGACAGAAAGAAGGTTTCCCAGGTGCTTTGGTGGTTCGACAGAATCACGCAGGGTGTGTCCGGGACATTTTCGGCGCCCTTGATCTCGAAACGAATGTCCAGGAACACCTTGGTCAGCCACAACGCGCAGCGGCACCAAAAAACATTAATGAAACGATAGCGCGCCTTGAATGGCAAAAAAGGCGCGATAAAAAAGCTCAGGGTGCACCAGAGCAAGGAACTGGTGCCCAGCAGCAGGTAAAAGAAGAAGGTTCTGATGGCCTGCAAGATCGACATGGCGGCATTTACCGTTGCGGGCCGAGGCCCGCCTGTTAAAAGCGCGCTCCCGAACAGTCCTTGATCAGGAAGTCAGAAGTGCTGCTAGTTGTTGATAAGTTCTGTGGCAACCGCCGCCAGATCGTCAAAAATCAAGGTGCCTACCGGCAGGTTTTTACCCTGGGTCTTTTCGCCTTTTCCGGTTTTTACCAAAACTGGTTGTGAGTCGACGGCTTTGGCCGCCTCCAAGTCACCGAGACTGTCCCCGACGAACCATAGGCCCGTCAACGGCACATTGTAATATTCTGCAATGGTTTTCAGCATGCCCGGTTTTGGCTTGCGACAAGCGCAGCCCTCATCCGGCCCGTGTGGGCAGTAAACCACCAGCCCCACTTCACCGCCCTGCTCAGCTACCAATGTGCGCAAACGCACGTGCATGGCATCGAGGGTGGCAACATCGTAGTAGCCACGGGCGATGCCGGACTGGTTGGTAGCGATTGCCACCGTCCAGCCCGCCTTGCTCAACTGCGCGATGGCCTCGATCGAGCCGGGCAATGGAATCCACTCCTCCACCGACTTGATGTAAGCGTCGGAGTCGTAGTTGATCACCCCGTCACGATCGAGAATCAGCAGTTTCAACATGATCAGCCCAGTACGGAAATGTCAGCGATATTGATAAACAACCCACGCAGACGCGCCAGCATGGCGTAGCGGTTTTTCCGCACGCCCGCATCTTCGGCATTGATCATCACCGCTTCGAAGAACGCATCGACCGGCTCACGCAAGGTGGCCAGGCGCGCCAATGCTTCGGCGTAGTTGCGTTCAGCGATCAGCGGCTTCACCGCGTTTTCCGCCTTGGCGATGGCTGAGTTCAGCGAGAACTCCTTGGCATCGGCGAACAGGCCCGGGTCAACCTCAGCATTGCCGAGGTTGTCGGCCTTGCTCAGCAGGTTCGACACGCGCTTGTTCACGGCGGCCAGTGCATCGGCTTCCGGCAACTTGCGGAAGGCCTGTACGGCTTGCACACGCTGATCGAAGTCCAGCGCCGAACCCGGTTGCAGGGCACGTACCGACAGGTACACCGAAACGTCCACACCTTCGTCTTCGTAACGAGCACGCAAACGATCGAAGACGAACTCCAGCACTTGCTCGGCCAGGCCGGCTTGCTTGACCTTGGCGCCGAACTGGCCGACGGCAAACACCACGGCCTGGGTCAGGTCGAGGTCGAGCTTCTTGTCGATCAGAATCCGCAGCACGCCCAGAGCCGCACGGCGCAGGGCGTACGGGTCTTTGCTGCCGGTAGGCAACATGCCGATGCCAAAGATACCCACCAGGGTATCCAGCTTGTCGGCGATGGCCACGGCCGCACCGGTCAGGGTGGTCGGCAGTTCAGCACCGGCACCGCGCGGCATGTACTGCTCGTTCAGGGCCAGGGCGACATCTTGCGGCTCGCCGTCATTGAGGGCGTAGTAGTAACCGGCAACACCTTGCATCTCCGGGAACTCGCCGACCATTTCGGTGGCCAGGTCGCACTTGGACAGCAGGCCGGCTCGGGCGGCGAGAGTGGCGTCGCCGCCAACGCGCGGGGCGATGTAGGCCGCCAGCTTGGAAACCCGCACAGCCTTGTCGTAGACGCTGCCCAGTTTTTCCTGAAACACCACGTTTTGCAGGCGCAGGTTGAAGTCTTCCAGCTTCTGCTTCTTGTCTTGTTTGAAGAAGAACTCGGCATCGGTCAGGCGCGGGCGAACGACTTTCTCGTTACCTTCGATGATCTGCTGCGGGTCCTTGCTCTCGATGTTGGCCACGGTAATGAAACGCGGCAGCAACTTGCCGTCGACGTCCAGCAGGCAGAAATACTTCTGGTTGTCCTGCATGGTGGTGATCAGCGCTTCTTGCGGCACGTCGAGGAAACGTTCTTCGAACGAGCACACCAGCGGCACTGGCCACTCAACCAGGGCGGTCACTTCGTCCAGCAGGCTTGGCGGCACAATGGCAGTGCCTTCCTGCAAACGGGCCAGCTCTTCAGTGCGCTTGCTGATCAGCTCGCGGCGCTCATTGGCATCCGCCAGCACATAGGCCGCGCGAAGGTCATTGAGGTAGTTGGCCGGCGCGGTGATGCGCACGCTTTGCGGGTGATGGAAGCGGTGACCACGCGAATCTCGGCCGGCCTTCTGGGCGAGGATGGTGCAATCGACGACCTGGTCACCGAGCAGCATTACCAGCCATTGGGTCGGACGCACGAACTCTTCCTTGCGGGCACCCCAGCGCATGCGCTTGGGAATCGGCAGGTCGTTCAGGGAGTCTTCAACGATGGTCGGCAAGAGGCTTGCGGTCGGCTTGCCCTTGATGACCTGGCTGAAGCGCAGTTTCGGACCGCTCTGGTCGATTTCGCTCAGCTCGACGCCGCACTTCTTGGCAAAACCCAAGGCTGCTTGCGTCGGGTTGCCTTCAGCATCGAAGGCGGCCTGGCGTGGCGGGCCGTCGAGGTTGATGCTGCGATCAGGTTGCTGAGTGGCCAAAGCGGTGATCAGGACGGCCAGGCGGCGTGGTGCGGCGTAGACCTTCTTGGCTTCATAACCCAGGCCAGCGGCTTGCAGGCCCTTGTCGATACCGGCCAGGAACGCGTCGGCCAGGGTATTGAGTGCCTTGGGCGGCAGCTCTTCGGTGCCCAGTTCAACCAGGAAATCTTGAGCACTCATTGTGCAGCCTCCAGCTTAGCCAACACTTCATCACGCAGGTCTGGGTGCGCCATCGGGAAGCCGAGCTTGGCGCGAGCCAGCAGGTAGGCTTGGGCGACGGAACGCGCCAGGGCGCGTACACGCAGAATGTATTGCTGGCGCGCGGTAACCGAGATGGCTCGGCGGGCATCCAGCAGGTTGAAGGTGTGGGATGCCTTCAAGACCATCTCATAGCTTGGCAACGGCAGCGGCTGATCCAGTTCGATCAGGCGCTTGGCTTCGCTTTCGTAGAAGTCGAACAGCTCGAACAGTTTCTCGACGTTGGCGTGTTCGAAGTTGTAGGTCGACTGCTCCACTTCGTTCTGGTGGAACACATCGCCATAAGTGACCTTGCCGAAAGGACCGTCAGCCCAGACCAGGTCGTAGACCGAATCCACGCCCTGCAGGTACATGGCCAGGCGCTCAAGACCGTAAGTGATCTCGCCGGTCACCGGGTAGCACTCGATGCCGCCCGCTTGCTGGAAGTAGGTGAACTGGGTGACTTCCATGCCGTTGAGCCAGACTTCCCAGCCCAAACCCCAGGCGCCCAGGGTCGGCGATTCCCAGTTGTCTTCGACGAAACGAATGTCGTGGACCAGCGGGTCCAGGCCGACATGTTTCAATGAGCCCAGGTACAACTCCTGGAAATTGTCCGGGTTAGGCTTCAAGACCACCTGGAACTGATAGTAGTGCTGCAGGCGGTTTGGGTTTTCGCCGTAGCGGCCGTCAGTCGGGCGACGACTGGGCTGCACGTAAGCGGCGTTCCAGGTTTCCGGGCCGATGGCCCGCAGGAAGGTAGCGGTGTGGAAAGTGCCGGCGCCTACTTCCATATCATAGGGCTGAAGTACCACACAACCTTGCTCGGCCCAGTATTGCTGGAGGGCGAGGATCAAGTCTTGGAAGGTACGCACGGCTGGCGTAGGCTGGCTCACGAAATTCACCTGTTACTTGGGCTGCGATTTAAAGAGCGGGAGTATACCCGATTCGGCCGCGCCACCATCCCCTGGAGCCTTATGCCACGCTGCTTTTGGTGTTCTGAAGATCCGCTGTACATGGCTTATCACGATCAGGAGTGGGGAACGCCGCTACGCGATGCGCAGGGTTTGTTCGAGTTGCTTTTACTCGAAGGGTTCCAGGCGGGCCTGTCCTGGATCACCGTTTTACGCAAACGCGAGCACTATCGAAAGGTGTTGTTCGCTTTTGATGTACAGCGGGTGGCGCAGATGAGCGATGCAGAAATCGAAGCATTGATGCTTGATCCGGGGATTATCCGCAATCGTCTGAAACTCAATGCCGCCCGGCGCAATGCTGTTGCCTGGCTGGCTTTGGAGGACCCGGTAGGGTTTCTCTGGTCGTTTGTCGGCGGTGTGCCGAGCATCAATCATTTCAAGGATCGCAGCGAAGTGCCGGCCGTCACGCCCATCGCAGAAGCCATGAGTAAAGGCCTGAAAAAAGCCGGCTTCACGTTCGTCGGGCCGACCATCTGTTACGCGTTTATGCAGGCCTCGGGTATGGTCATGGACCACACCCTGGACTGTGATCGTTACGCTACCCTCGCCAACGGCGGTTAGAATGGTCGCTTTGCGCACTGCACAACATCAGGAGTGACCTGTGGAAAAGATTAAAGGCGCCTTGCTGGTAGGCGCTCTGAGGGTGTTTGCCTTGCTGCCTTGGCGCGCTGTGCAAACCGTGGGGACGGCCATTGGCTGGATCATGTGGAAAACCCCCAATCGCTCCCGTGACACGGTGCGGATCAACCTGTCCAAATGCTTCCCGGACATGGACCCGGCCGAGCGAGAGCGCCTGGTGGGGCAAAGCCTGATGGACATCGGCAAGTCCCTGACCGAAAGCGCTTGTGCCTGGATCTGGCCGGCCCAGCGCTCCATCGACCTGGTGCGCGAAGTCGAAGGCCTGGAAGTGCTGCACGAAGCGTTGGCTTCCGGCAAAGGCGTGGTGGGCATCACCAGCCACCTGGGCAACTGGGAAGTGTTGAACCACTTCTATTGCAACCAGTGCAAGCCGATCATTTTCTACCGTCCGCCCAAGCTCAAGGCGGTGGATGACTTGCTGCGCAAACAGCGGGTGCAGTTGGGCAACCGGGTGGCGGCGTCCACCAAGGAAGGCATCCTCAGCGTCATCAAGGAAGTGCGCAAAGGTGGCCAGGTGGGTATTCCTGCCGACCCGGAGCCGGCAGAGTCTGCCGGGATCTTCGTGCCGTTCTTCGCCACTCAGGCGCTGACCAGCAAGTTTGTGCCGAACATGCTGGCGGGCGGTAAAGCCGTTGGCGTGTTCCTGCATGCGCTACGGCTGCCGGACGGTTCAGGGTACAAAGTGATTCTCGAAGCGGCGCCAGACGACATGTACAGCACCGACACCGCAACTTCCTGCGCAGCGATGAGCAAGGTGGTGGAGCGGTATGTGAGGGCGTATCCGAGCCAGTACATGTGGAGCATGAAACGCTTCAAGAAACGCCCGCCGGGTGAGGCGCGGTGGTACTGATGTACGGCTGACTCAAGGTTGGCACAAAACAATGTGGGAGCGGGCTTGCTCGCGAAAGCGCAGTGTCAGTCACTGAATGTGTACCTGATACACCGTCTTCGCGAGCAAGCCCGCTCCCACATTGGGTTCCGCTTAAGCCTGGCGATCGAGTTTCTTCAGAAACACAGTCATCTCTTTCTCTGCCTGTTTGTCGCCATGGGCCTGCGCGGCTGCAATCCCCTGCTCCCAGGCCAGTCGCGCAGCTGCGCGATCATCCAGTCCCAACTGCGCCTTACCCAACAGCTTCCACGCCGCCGAATACTTTGGATCAAACGCCACGCACTGCTGTAAATGCTCGGCCGCCTTGGCATTGTCTTTCAGGTCCAGATAACCCTTGCCCAACCCAAAGCGCAGCAGCGAGTTATCCACACCCTTGGCGAGCATTTTTTCCAGGGATTCGAGCATATCGGTCACTCCGGTTGATCAGAAAAAGCTCAGTCCCACGTGGAACAGCTTCTCCACATCGCGGATATGTTTTTTATCCACAAGGAACAGAATCACGTGGTCGCCGGTAGCGATCACCGTGTCGTCGTGAGCGATGATCACCTCTTCATCACGGATGATCGCGCCGATGGTGGTCCCAGGCGGCAAGCCAATGTCGCGGATCGCCTTACCGATCACCTTGCTCGACTTCGAGTCGCCGTGGGCAATCGCCTCGATGGCTTCCGCTGCGCCCCGGCGCAACGAGTGAACGCTGACGATATCGCCGCGCCGCACGTGGGCCAACAAGGTGCCGATGGTTGCCAGTTGCGGGCTGATGGCAATGTCGATATCGCCGCCCTGGATCAGATCGACATAGGCCGGGTTGTTGATGATGGTCATCACCTTCTTCGCCCCCAGCCGTTTAGCCAGCAAGGACGACATGATGTTTGCTTCATCATCGTTGGTCAGGGCCAGGAAGAGGTCGGCGTCGGCGATGTTTTCTTCCAGCAGCAGGTCGCGGTCCGATGCACTGCCTTGCAGTACCACGGTGCTGTCGAGGGTGTCGGACAAGTACCGGCAGCGCGCCGGGTTCGTCTCGATGATCTTCACCTGGTAGCGGCTTTCGATGGCCTCGGCCAAACGTTCGCCGATCTGCCCGCCACCGGCGATGACGATGCGTTTGTAGCTCTCATCAAGCCGGCGCATTTCGCTCATTACCGCGCGAATATTTGCCTTGGCGGCGATGAAGAACACTTCGTCGTCAGCCTCGATCACCGTGTCGCCCTGGGGCAGAATCGGCCGGTCGCGCCGGAAAATTGCCGCCACCCGCGTCTCGACATTTGGCATGTGCTCGCGCAGCTGGCGCAGTTGCTGACCCACCAGCGGCCCGCCGTAGTAGGCCTTGACCGCCACCAGCTGCGCCTTGCCTTCGGCAAAGTCGATCACTTGCAGGGCGCCGGGATGTTCGATCAGGCGCTTGATGTAATGGGTGACCACCTGTTCCGGGCTGATCAGTACGTCTACCGGAATCGCGTCGTTGTCGAACAGGCCGGCGCGGGTCAGGTAGGCCGCTTCCCGCACCCGGGCGATTTTGGTCGGGGTGTGGAACAGGGTGTGGGCGACCTGGCAGGCGACCATATTGGTTTCGTCGCTGTTGGTCACGGCCACCAGCATGTCGGCGTCGTCGGCGCCGGCCTGGCGTAGCACCGTCGGGAACGAGGCGCGGCCCTGCACGGTGCGGATATCGAGGCGGTCGCCCAGATCACGCAGGCGCTCGCCGTCGGTGTCGACCACGGTAATGTCGTTGGCTTCACTGGCCAAATGCTCGGCCAGCGTGCCGCCGACCTGCCCTGCGCCGAGGATGATGATTTTCATCCGGTCACTCCTTTAAAACTATTTCAGCCGCGTGCGGCGGCAATCTTGATCAGTTTGGCGTAGTAGAAGCCGTCGTGGCCGCCCTCTTGGGCCAGCAGCTGTCGGCCATGAGGCTGCTTGATCCCAGCCTGGATGTCGAGGTCCAACTCCCGCGCGCCGCTGGTGCGAGCGAGGAAGGCTTCGATCACTTCGGTGTTCTCGGTGGGCAGGGTGGAGCAGGTGGCGTAGAGCAAGATGCCGCCCACTTCCAGGGTCGGCCACAGGGCATCGAGCAACTCACCTTGCAATACGGCCAGGGCGGCGATGTCTTCGGGCTGGCGGGTCAGCTTGATATCCGGGTGGCGGCGAATCACCCCGGTGGCCGAACACGGTGCATCCAGCAGGATGCGCTGGAACGGCTTGCCGTCCCACCAAGTGGCGGTGTCGCGGCCGTCGGCGGCGATCAGTTCGGCGCTCAGGCCAAGGCGCGCAAGGTTTTCCCGCACCCGTACCAGGCGCTTGGCTTCCAGGTCCACCGCCACTACGCCGGCCAGGCCAGGCTCGACTTCCATGATGTGGCAAGTCTTGCCGCCCGGTGCGCAGCAGGCGTCCAGAACCCGTTGACCAGGCGCCAGGTCCAGGAGGCCTGCGGCCAGTTGTGCGGCTTCGTCTTGCACGCTGATCCAGCCCTCGGCGAAGCCTGGCAGATTACGCACATCGCCAGGTTCAGTAAGGACGATACCGTCCTGGCTGTAGACGCAGGCGGTGGCGGCAATGCCTGCCTCGCTCAGTAATGCAAGGTAAGCGTCGCGGCTTTTATGGCGCCGATTGACCCGCAAAATCATCGGAGGATGAGCATTGTTGGCGGCGCAGATGGCCTCCCATTGCTCAGGCCAGAAGGCTTTCAGGGATTTTTGCAGCCAGCGCGGGTGGGCGGTGCGCACCACCGGGTCATGTTCCAGCTCGGCCAGCAGCGCTTCGCTTTCCCGTTGGGCGCGGCGCAGCACGGCGTTGAGCAGGGCCTTGGCCCAGGTTTTTTTCAGTTTGTCGGCGCAACCGACGGTTTCACCGATGGCGGCGTGGGGTGGCACTCGGGTGTAAAGCAGTTGATAGAGGCCAACCAGCAGCAGTGCCTCGACATCGGCATCCGCAGCCTTGAACGGCTTTTGCAGCAACTTGGCCGCTAACGCCGACAATCGCGGCTGCCAGCGAGCGGTACCGAAGGCCAGGTCCTGGGTGAAGCCGCGATCACGGTCTTCGACTTTATCCAGCTGAATCGGCAACGAACTGTTGAGGGAAGCCTTGCCGTTGAGCACGGCGGCCAGGGCCTTGGCGGCGGCCAGACGCGGGTTCATTGGGCGTCCACCGCAAGGCCCAGGACGATGCCGGCTGCAAATTTCTCACGACGGCTGTTGAACAAATCGCTGAAGTTCAGCGCCTTGCCACCGGGCAATTGCAGACGGGTCAGACACAGCGCCTGCTCGCCGCAGGCCACCAGCAGGCCGTCCTTGCTGGCGCCAATGATTTCGCCCGGCGTGCCCTTGCCTTCGGCCAGGGTAGAGGCGAGGACTTTCAAGGCTTCGCCATTGAGGGTGCTGTGGCAAACCGGCCATGGGTTGAAGGCGCGAACCAGGCGCTCCAACTCCACTGCCGGGAGGCTCCAGTCGATGCGGGCTTCGTCCTTGTTCAGTTTGTGGGCGTAGGTGGCGAGGCTGTCGTCCTGCACTTGGCCCTCCAACATGCCCGCTGCCAAACCGGCGATGGCCTGGACGACGGCCGCAGGGCCCATCTCGGCCAGGCGGTCGTGGAGGCTGCCACCGGTGTCTTCATTGCTGATCGGCGTGGTGACTTTCAGCAGCATCGGCCCAGTGTCCAGGCCCGCTTCCATGCGCATCACGGTCACGCCGCTCTCGGCATCACCGGCTTGCACCGCGCGCTGGATGGGCGCCGCTCCACGCCAGCGCGGCAGCAGCGAAGCATGGCTGTTGATGCAACCCAAGCGAGGGATATCCAGCACCACTTGCGGCAGGATCAAACCGTAGGCCACCACCACCAGCAAATCCGGTTTCAGTGCCGCCAATTCGGCCTGGGCGTCGGCGTTACGCAGGGTTGGCGGTTGCAGCACGACGATGTTGTTCTCAAGTGCCAGTTGCTTGACCGGGCTGGGCATCAGTTTTTGCCCGCGACCGGCCGGGCGATCCGGTTGGGTGTACACCGCCACGATCTCATAGGGGCTGGCGAGCAGGGCCTTGAGGTGTTCGGCGGCGAATTCGGGGGTGCCGGCAAAAACGATGCGCAGTGGCTCGGTCATGGGAAACATCTCACAAAAGAAAAAGGCTTGCCGCAGCAAGCCTTTGAAAGAGGGGAATCAAGCTTGCTGGCGATGCTTCTTTTCCAGCTTCTTCTTGATCCGGTCGCGTTTAAGCGTGGACAGGTAATCGACGAACAGTTTGCCGTTGAGGTGATCGCACTCATGCTGGATACACACCGCCAGCAGGCCTTCGGCAATCAGCTCGAACGGCTTGCCGTTAGGGTCCAGGGCCTTGATCTTGACGCGCTGCGGACGATCGACGTTCTCGTAGAAGTCAGGCACCGACAGGCAGCCTTCCTGGTACTGGCCCATTTCGTCGGTCAGGGTTTCGAACTCTGGGTTGATAAACACCATCGGTTCGCTGCGATCTTCGGACAGGTCCATAACCACGACGCGCAGGTGCACGTTGACCTGGGTCGCGGCGAGGCCGATGCCCGGAGCTTCATACATTGTTTCAAACATGTCATCGACCAACTGACGAACTTCGTCGTCCACTACGGCCACCGGTTTGGCGATAGTGCGCAGGCGCGAGTCCGGGAATTCGAGGATGTTCAAAATAGCCATAAGCGTAATTGCTGCACATGTGAGGTAAAGGCAAGTCGGCACCGGGATGGACCCAGGTTGCCGGTGTAAACGCTGCAAAGCCGCGAAGGCCCTAGCGTTTCACGCGAACGTACATAATAAAGGAGATTCACCCCATGAGGAAATCGCTACTCGTCTTGCTGGTGTGGGCACAGGCCGTCACGGCCAATATACAGGCCCCGTCCATCGGTAATTACCCACAACACCCTCAACCGCTGGGCAGCGAGACGCTGAAAGCTATCCAGCGTTTTTTACTGCATGACCGCATCCTCGATACGTCGCAGGACCTGGACAGCGCGCCTTACATTGTCGGGGCGCAGGCCGGGCGTGTGCTGGGCGCCAACGGCGAACGCATTTATGCCCGGGGCGCCCTGGACCCTGCGCAGCCCAGCTATGGCATCTTCCGCCAGGGCAAGGTCTTTACCGATCCCGACAGCCAGGAGCTGCTGGGGATCAACGCTGACGATATCGGCACTGCCCGCGTGGTGATGGTGGGTGATGTCACCACCCTGGCTGTGCAACGGGTCACCCAGGAGGTACGACCGGGGGATCGTCTGCTCAGCACTCAACTACCCGAAGTTATGTCTAATTTGCTGGCTTACGCGCCTACTCACGCCATTGCAGGACAAATTATCGATGTTCCCCGTGGCGTCACGCAGATTGGGGTGTTTGATACGGTCATTCTGAACAAGGGGCGTCGCGACGGTCTGGCGCAAGGTCATTTGCTGGCCGTGACGAAAACCGGAGAAACCGTCCGTGACAGGGTTACAGGCACACCGGTGAAAATTCCCGACGAGCGCGTCGGGACTCTTCTGGTGTTTCGCACCTATGAAAAGCTCAGTTACGGCTTGGTCCTCAGCGCGTCGCGCTCACTGGCTGTGATGGACCGATTTCAGAGTCCTGGCGCGGTGCAATAATTAGTCTGCTAAATAAGTTACCAACAGAGTTATCCACAGCTTGTTCATGATCAAGGATGATCAAATGTTACCGACGAATAACCGCGAAATTTCACCGGCAGAACTGGAAGCTCGACTACGCTTGCACAGGCTGCCGGAACTGGGCCCCAGGGGTTTTCGAAAACTCATCGAGGCGTTTGGTTCGGCATCAAAAGCCATCAGTGCACCGGCCAGTGCCTGGCGCTCCCTGGGCCTCAAGGCGGCTAGCGCCGATGCTCGGCGCAGCGAGGAAGTGCGTGACGGCGCCAGCGCGGCATTGACCTGGCTAGAGCGTCCGGCCCAGCATTTGCTGATGTGGGACCACCCCGACTACCCGGCGCTGCTCGCAGAATTGGATGACGCACCACCGCTATTATTCGTCGCCGGCGACCCGGGCATTCTGGAAAAGCCACAGCTGGCGATGGTCGGCAGCCGCCGTGCCTCCAGGCCAGGAATGGACACCGCCGCCGCGTTTTCCCGCAGCCTGGCGAGTGCCGGTTTTGTCATTACCAGTGGCCTTGCCCTGGGCATCGACGGCGCCGCTCACCAGGCGGCTTTGGATGTTGGGGGGCATACAATCGGCGTGCTGGGCACCGGGCTGGAAAATTTTTATCCACAGCGCCACCGACGCTTGGCCGAGGCGATGATTGCCCAAGGCAGTGCCGTGGTTTCCGAATTTCCGTTGGACGCTCCGCCCCAGGCCGGTAACTTTCCACGGCGCAACCGGATTATCAGTGGCCTGTCCCTTGGTGTGCTGGTGGTGGAGGCCGGGATGGCCAGCGGTTCGCTGATCACCGCACGGTTGGCGGCGGAGCAAGGGCGCGAAGTGTATGCGATTCCCGGTTCTATCCATCATCCGGGGGCCAAGGGCTGCCATCAGTTGATTCGTGATGGTGCAACACTGGTGGAAACCGTCGAACATATCCTTGAAGGCCTGCGCGGCTGGCAAGCACTGTCACGCCCGGCGCCGATCCCAGTTGCTCACCCGCTGGTGGCGCTGCTGCACGCCGCGCCCCACACCAGCGAAGCCTTGGCGATTGCCAGCGGCCTGGCCTTGTCCCGGGTGCTGGCAACCCTTACGGAACTGGAGCTGGAAGGCCGGGTGATCTGCGAAAGCGGTCGCTGGCTTGCGCGCAGTTAGGTTTTGTAACGAAGATCGGTAAACTGCGCAGAGCTTTAGTCCGGAGAGTGAGCAATGGTCAACAGGTGGCGTGTGCAAGAAGCCGCACGAGAAATTCGCGCAGGCGCGGTGATTGCCTATCCAACCGAGGCGGTGTGGGGCCTGGGCTGCGACCCATGGAACGAGGAGGCTGTGGATCGTTTGCTGGCGATCAAGGGCCGGTCTGTGGATAAGGGCCTGATCCTGATTGCCGACAATATCCGGCAGTTCGATTTTCTCTTCGAGGACTTCCCGGACCTGTGGATAGACCGCATGGCCAGCACCTGGCCGGGGCCCAATACCTGGTTGGTGCCTCATCAGGACTTGTTGCCCGAGTGGATTACCGGTGTGCATGACACGGTGGCGTTGCGGGTTAGCGATCATCCGCTGGTGCGGGATTTGTGTTCGCTGGTGGGGCCGTTGATCTCCACCTCGGCCAACCCTCAGGGCCGCCCGGCGGCGCGCACGCGGATTCGCGTGGAGCAGTATTTCCGTGGGCAGGTGGATGTGGTGTTGGGCGGTAACTTGGGAGGGCGCAAGAATCCGAGCCTGATCCGCGACCTGGCGAGTGGTGAGGTGGTGCGGCCTTCGTAAGACCGAGTCGGCCATCGCGGGTAAGCCCGCGCTGGCCGCAATGAGGCCCTCATAGGCCCCAGAGACCTAAATCCTTACGGCAACAAAATCGTCGACCCCGTAGTACGCCGCGCCGATAACTCCGTCTGGGCCTTCGCCGCTTCGGCCAGCGAATAGCGCTGGTTGATATCAATGCGCACCTTGCCGCTCTTGATCATCGAAAACAGATCATCGGCCATGGCCTGCAAATCCTTGGGATTGCTGGCGTAGGTCGCCAGGGTCGGCCGGGTTACGTACAGCGAGCCCTTGGCTGCGAGAATCCCCAGGTTGACCCCGTCTACCGCGCCCGATGCATTGCCGAAACTCACCACCAAACCCCGTGGCGCCACACTGTCCAGGGACGTCAGCCAGGTGTCTTTGCCGACACCGTCGTACACCACTGGGCATTTCTTGCCGTCGGTTAACTCCAGCACGCGCTGTG
Organism: Pseudomonas sp. C321; assembly: GCF_055407105.1. Taxonomy (NCBI): domain Bacteria; kingdom Pseudomonadati; phylum Pseudomonadota; class Gammaproteobacteria; order Pseudomonadales; family Pseudomonadaceae; genus Pseudomonas; species Pseudomonas sp. C321. The sequence goes on from NZ_JBUZRB010000002.1 coordinate 645,403, forward strand.
CGACGTTTTCCTTGCTGTAGTCGATGGTTTCCCAGGCACCGAGGGATTTGGCCAGGGCGGCTTTTTCCGGCGAACTGACGGTTCCGATCAGCTTCACGCCCAGGGCTTTGGCCCATTGGCAGGCCAGGGAGCCGACGCCACCAGCAGCGGCGTGGAACAGAATGGTTTCGCCACCTTTCAAGTCATAGGTCTGGCGCAGCAGGTACTGCACGGTCAGGCCCTTGAGCATGGCGCCGGCGGCCTGTTCGAAGCTGATGTCGTCCGGCAGATGAATAAGGTTGGCGGCAGGCAGCACGTGCAATTCGCTATAGGCGCCCAACGGACCGCTGCCATAGGCCACACGATCGCCGACCTTGAACTGAGTGACTTCGCTGCCGACCGCATCGACCACCCCGGCGCCTTCCGCGCCCAGGCCCGATGGCAAGGCTGGTGGCACATAGAGGCCGCTGCGCAAATACGTGTCGATAAAGTTCAGGCCAATGGCCTTGTTGCTCACACGAACTTGCAGCGGGCCGGGTTCTGCCGGGGTGTAGTCGACATACTCAAGTACTTCGGGGCCGCCATGGGCACTGAACTGGATACGTTTGGCCATCTGCACTGTCCTCTAGTCGGTTTCGCGAAGGCCTATCGGACTCCTAAGCTTGAACTTCGTCAACTGTGGCTGTTCCCGGTGGGGTGGTATCCTGTGTGCCCATTTGCCGCCGACGCCCCACGGCTTCGAGTAGCTTTGCCCGATTCAAGGTGATGCCATGACTACCCGCACCGAGGCTGTTAAAGCCTACCTGCTCGACCTGCAAGACCGCATTTGCAGCGCCCTGGAAACCTTCGAGGCCGACACTCGCTTTATCGAAGACACCTGGACCCGGCCTGCCGGTGGCGGCGGTCGCACGCGAGTGATCGAGAACGGTTCGGTGATCGAAAAAGGCGGCGTAAACTTTTCCCACGTATTTGGCGCCAACCTCCCACCGTCCGCCAGCGCCCATCGCCCGGAACTGGCCGGTCGTGGATTTGAAGCCCTGGGCGTGTCCCTGGTGATCCATCCTCACAACCCTCATGTGCCGACGTCCCACGCCAATGTGCGGTTTTTTATCGCCGAAAAAGAAGGTGAAGACGCCGTGTGGTGGTTCGGTGGCGGCTTCGACCTGACGCCTTACTACGGCAACGAAGAAGATTGCATCCACTGGCACCGGGTTGCTGAACAGGCCTGTGCGCCATTCGGGCCGCACGTGTATTCGCGCTACAAGGCCTGGTGCGACAGCTATTTCCACATCAAGCACCGCAACGAACCCCGAGGCATCGGTGGTTTGTTCTTCGATGATTTGAACGAGTGGGACTTCGACACCAGCTTCGCCTTCATGCGCGCCATCGGCGATGCCTACATCGACGCTTACCTGCCCATCGTCCAGCGTCGCCAGGCCCTGGCCTATACCGAGCAGCAGCGTGAATTCCAGGAGTTTCGCCGCGGGCGCTACGTTGAATTCAATCTGGTGTATGACCGTGGCACCCTGTTTGGCCTGCAATCAGGCGGGCGTACCGAGTCGATCCTGATGTCCCTGCCGCCGCAAGTGCGCTGGAGCTATGACTGGAAAGCCGCGCCGGGCAGCATCGAGGCGCGTTTGACCGATTACTTCCTGCAAGACCGCGATTGGTTGGGCATTGCTGCGCCCAAGGCAGCGATCTGATGGATCGCTACGTTGTGTTTGGTAACCCCATCGGCCACAGCAAGTCGCCGCTGATCCATCGTCTGTTTGCCCAACAGACCGGCGAGCAACTGGACTACAGCACCTTGCTGGCGCCGCTGGACGACTTTACCGGCAGCGCCAAGGCATTTTTTCTTGAGGGCCGTGGCGCCAACGTCACTGTGCCGTTCAAGGAACAAGCCTATCGCCTGGCCAACACCCTGACCGAACGTGCCCAGCGTGCCGGAGCGGTGAATACCCTGAGCAAGTTGGCCGATGGCAGCCTGCTGGGAGACAACACCGATGGCGCCGGGCTGGTGCGAGACCTGACAGTCAATGCCGGGTTCAGCCTGCAAGGCAAACGCATACTGCTGCTTGGCGCGGGCGGAGCGGTGCGCGGAGCGCTGGAGCCATTGTTGGCGCAGCAGCCAGCGTCGCTGATCATCGCCAACCGCACTGTGGAAAAGGCCGAATTGCTGGCTGGACTGTTCGACGACCTTGGTCCGGTTTCCGCGAGTGGTTTTGACTGGTTGCGCGAATCCGTGGACCTGATCATCAACGCCACGTCCGCCAGTCTGTCAGGGGATGTGCCGCCGATTGCCAGCAGCTTGATCGACCCTGGCAAGACTTTTTGCTACGACATGATGTACGCCAAGGAACCTACCGCGTTCTGCCGCTGGGCCAGTGAAAACGGCGCAGCGGTAGCGATGGATGGTTTAGGCATGCTGGTGGAACAGGCGGCGGAAGCCTTCTTGCTGTGGCGCGGCGTGCGGCCGGATTCGGCACCGGTGCTGGCTGAGTTGCGCCGGCAGTTGGCCCTTTTGTAGGAACTAGGCGTCCCCTCGCTCCTACAGTGGGCGGTATTCAATCTTCAAAGTTGATGGGGCACTTATCCGCCCCTTCCAGCTTTTTCAATTCTTCCACCACCTGCGGCCTGGCCCGGCGCAACGTCAGGCTACGCCCCAAATCCCTCAATCGCCGTGCTTCCTGGTGCAGCATTTCCACCCCGGAATAGTCGATAAAGTTGATCTGCTGCGCCTCGATCACCACCCGTTCGCCGTGCAAGCGTTGCAGTCGAACCTGCAGGTAATGGCTAGCGCCAAAAAAGATCGACCCGCCGACCCGCAGTACATCGTCGTCACCGTCACGCCACTGTTGCACCCGTGGCTGCGAAGTCCGCTTGAGGTAGAAAAACAGCGACGCCAGCACCCCGGCGTAGATCGCCGTTTGCAACTCCAGCAACAGCGTGGCAACGCACGTCAGGCTCATCACCAAAAACTCGGCACGACTGACCCGGAACAACGCACGAATGCCCCGATGATCCACCAGCCCCCAGGAAATCAGCAGGATGCTGGCGGCCATGCTCGGGATCGGGATATGCGCGATAAGCGCCGCGCCGAACATGGCGAACAGCGCCACCCACAGCGCCGAAAATACTCCCGCCAGCGGTGAGCGTGCGCCCGCCTCGTAACTAAGCCCCGACCGGGTGAAGGAACCGGCCGACAAATAGCCTGAGAAAAATCCTCCCGCGATGTTCGACAGTCCCTGGGCGCGTACTTCCTGATTGGCATCGAGCAATTGCTGCGAACGGGCCGACAACGAGCGGGCAATCGACAGGCTCGTCACCAGCCCCAGCATGCCCACCGCCACGGCACTGGGCAGCAGGCGCAGGATCGTGTCCAGATCCAGTGGCAACGGGCTAAACGGCGGCAGTTGGCCAATAAACGAACTGACCCGCGCGACATGACCGAACAGCGCCGGCCACAGCCACGCCACCAGCGTGCCCAGTGCCAAGGTGATCAACAGCGTCGGCCAACGCGGCAGCAGGTATTTGAGCAGTACGCCCACCACTAGGGTGCCCAACCCCAAGAGCAGCGACGAATGATCCCAGTCCCCGGCGTGGTTGATCAGCGACAGCAGGCTGTTCATTGCGGTGGCTTGGCTCGGCAGGTCCAGGCCCAGCAGGTTGGGCAACTGGCCGAGGGCGATTACCACTGCGGCGCCCAGGGTGAAACCGAGCACCACCGAATGGGAAACGAAATTGACGAGGGCGCCAAAGCGCAACATGCCGAGCAACCACTGGAACACGCCAGCCAGAAACGTCAGCAGCAGAATCAGGGTGATGTAGTCCTGGGAACCGGGCACGGCCAGCGGGCTGACACTGGCATACAGCACGATGGAAATCGCTGCTGTCGGGCCGCAGATCAAATGCCAGGATGAGCCCCAGAGGCAGGCGATCAGCACCGGAATGATCGCGGCGTAAAGCCCGTATTCCGGTGGGAGGCCGGCGATCAGCGCGTAGGCAATGGATTGCGGCAATGCCAGAACCGCGCCACTCAAGCCGACGATAGCGTCCCGCCCGACGCTGGCGCGGGTTTGGCGGGGGAGCCAGCTCAGGAAGGGAAAGAGTTTATGGCGGTTGGGCCAAGGCATGGCGGGCTCGGGTTAAAAGGTTTGGGTCAGGGTATCAGTTGGCTATGCGTAGCAGCAGTCGAGCCCAGGCGAGGCTGCGTTTGCGGTGTATCTGACACACCGTAGACGCAGCCTGGGTCGTTAGAGCTTGGCTTTAATGGCGGCCAGCGCGTCCTGGCCATCCAAGGTCTTGACCCCTTCCAGCCACTTATCCAAAACCGCCGGATTGGCCTTGATCCACGCCTTCGCCGCATCAGCATTACTGACTTTGTTGTTCACCACCTCAGCCATGATGCTGTTCTCCATCTCTTGGGTAAAACTCAGGTTGGTCAACAGCTTGCCGACGTTGGGGCAGGCCTGCGCATACCCCTTGCGGGTCAGCGTATAGACGCTGCCCGTATCGCCAAAGTACTTTTCGCCGCCCTTGAGGTAATGCATTTTCAACTGCACATTCATCGGGTGCGGGGTCCAGCCGAGGAAGGTAACGAAGCGCTGTTTTTTTACCGCCCGAGATACTTCGGCAAGCATCGCCTGTTCGCTGGATTCGATCAGTTTCCACTGGCCGAGGTTGAAGTCATCCTTCTTGATGATCTCTTGCAGCGAAATGTTCGCTGGCGCACCCGAACCGATGCCGTAGATTTTCTTGTCGAACTTTTCTGAAAATTTATTCAAATCGGCAAAATCATGCACCCCGGCGTCCCACACATAATCCGGCACGGCGAGGGTGAACTCGGTGCCGGCGAGGTTCTTCGCCAGTTGCACCACATCGCCATTGGCGACGAACTTGTCATAGAAACCCTGCTGCGCCGGCATCCAGTTACCCAGGAACATATCCACCTGGCCGTCCTTGAGCCCGCCAAAGGTGATCGGCACCGCCAGGGTATCGACCTTGGCCTTGTAGCCCATGCCGGTCAGCAAAAAACCGGTAATGGCATTGGTGGCCGCAATATCGCTCCAGCCCGGATCGGCCATCTTCACTGTCTCGCAACTTTGCTCGGCATACGCGCTGGCACTGCTCAACGCCAGTAGCCCGACGCCCAATGCTTTTGATAACCGGAGTGTGGATAACTTTTGCATGGCTTCCCCTATGTTTTATTGGTTTTGGCAGGGTTGTGGATAACGTGCCTTGCGCTCCAGATCGTCCAGGTCGATGTGGTTGCGCATGTATTGCTGACTGGCGTCCACCAGTGGCTGGTGATCCCAGCTCTTCAGCTTGCCCTGTGCCAGCGCCTCGCTCACCAGGCGGCGACGGCGTTGACTGGCGAGCACCTGCTGGTGGATCGCCGGGATATCCCATTTAGCCCGTGCTTCGGCCAGGAAAGCGTCGAACAGCGGCCGATGCACTGGTGAGTGGCTGAGTTCTTCCTGTTCGCGCGGGTCGTTGTGCACATCGAACAATAGGCAGGGATCGTCTTCGCTGTAGATGAATTTGTAGGCACCACGGCGGATCATCATCAATGGGCTGATGGTGCCTTCGGCCATATATTCGCCGAACACTTCGTCATGCCCGCCCTGCCCTAGCAAGTGCGAGACCAGTGAGCGACCGTCCAGTGGCAGACGTGCGTCAAGCTCGCCGCCAGCCAGTTCCACCAGGGTCGGCAACAGGTCGGCGGTCGATACCGCCGCACTCACACGGCCAGCCTTGAATTGCCCCGGCGCACTGACCAGCAGTGGCACCCGGGCGGCCATTTCAAACCAGTGCATTTTGTACCAGAGCCCACGCTCGCCGAGCATATCGCCGTGGTCGCCGGAGAAGATGATGATGGTGTCGTCGGCAAGGCCGGTGTCTTCCAGAGTTTGCAGCAGCTTGCCGACGTTGCTGTCGATGTAGCTGCAGGCGCCGAAGTAAGCTCGGCGCGCATCGCGGATCTTGTCCACCGGCAGTGGCTTGTCCCACAGGTCGTAAACCTTGAGCAGACGCTGGGAGTGAGGGTCGAGATCGCCCTGGGGTGGCGTTGTGGGCAACGCAATGTCGTTGTCGTCGTACAGGTCCCAGAACGGCTTGGGAATGGTGTACGGGTCGTGCGGGTGCGTCATGGAAACAGTGAGGCAGAACGGCTGGTCGCCATCCTCGCGGATATGGTCGAACAGATACTGCTGGGCCTTGAACACCACCTCTTCATCGAAATCCAGCTGATTGGTGCGCACGCAAGGCCCGGCTTGCAGTACCGAGGCCATATTGTGGTACCAGGTCGGCCGCACGTCTGGCTCATCCCAGTTCACCGCCCAGCCATAGTCGGCCGGGTAGATGTCGCTGGTCAGGCGTTCTTCATAGCCGTGCAGTTGGTCGGGGCCGCAAAAATGCATCTTGCCGGACAGGGCCGTGCGGTAGCCGAGGCGGCGCAGGTAGTGGGCATAAGTCGGCACGTCAGCTGGGAAATCCGCCGCGTTGTCGTAGGCGCCGATCTTGCTCGGCAGTTGGCCGCTGACCAAGGTAAAACGCGACGGCGCGCAGAGCGGGCTATTGCAGTAAGCAGCGTCAAACACCACGCCCTGTGCGGCGAGGCGGCTCAGATTCGGCAATTTGATAGGCGAAGAACCGTAGAACGGAAGCAGCGGTGCGGCCATTTGATCAGCCATGATGAAAAGAATGTTCTTGCGCTTCATGGTTTCGCGGCATTCCATAGTCGATGTTTATGCGAATGAGCATGCAGGCCATGGAAAACGTGGTAAAGCCCATGTAAAGCAATGTCTAGGATAAGCACCGCTTATGTATGAATCCCTTGGTAGCCTGTCGCTGGACCTGCTGCGTGCCTTTGAAGCGGCGGCGCGCCAACGCAGCTTTACGGCAGCGGCGATGGAGCTGGGCACCACCCAGCCGGCCATCAGCCAGCAGATCAAGCGCCTGGAAGAACAACTGGCGGTTCGCTTGTTTGATCGCATCTACCGGGGTATCGAACTCACCGATGCTGGCGCTCTGCTGTTCGAGCAAGTGCAGGCGGGCTTGCAGAATATCAACCAGGGCCTGAGTGCCATCGCCCAGCAGGACCAGCACGAAGTACTGCAAGTGGCGACGGACTTTGCCTTCGCTGCCTACTGGCTGATGCCGCGCCTGCACCGTTTCCATGAAGCCAACCCGCAAGTGGATGTCAGCCTGGTCACCAGCGAACGCAATCACGCCACCTTGCGTAGCGATATCGATGTGGCCGTGCTGTTTGGCGACGGTCGCTTCAAGCAAGGCGATAGCCTGTGGCTGTTCAATGAACAAGTGTTTCCGGTGTGCAGCCCGCAGCTGCTCAAGGACCGCGCCTTACCGCTGCCCGCCCAAAGCCTGCTGGAATTCCCATTGCTGCACCTGCGCCAGGAAAACAACAGCCAGTGGTTTGACTGGAGTGGCGTGTTCCGCGAGTTGGGCATCACCACCGCGCCGACACCGGGGCAATTGCGTTTTGATAATTACACCCTGCTGATTCAGGCGGCAATTGCCGGCCAGGGCGTGGCCATCGGTTGGCGACACCTTGTGGATAACTTGCTGGAGCAGAAGTGGTTGTGTCGGCCGATTGGCAACACGGTGATTTCGCGTTTTGGTTATTACGTGGTGCTGCCCCAGCGCAAACGCCGTGGCCAGTTGATCGAGCGTTTCGTCGACTGGCTAATGGCGGAACAGGCCAGCAGTGCGCAATCGCTGACCGGTCTGGCCCTGCCGTCCATTGCGGTCTAGGATCTGCCGATCATTGAGTTCGGAATTCGTCATGCAACGTATCAAGGGCTACCACGCCCACATTTATTTCGACGCCAGTACCCTCTCACAGGCGCGCAAGCTCTGTGAGGAAGCGGCGCAATTGTTTCCGCTGCGCATGGGCCGCGTGCATGAGCACCCGGTGGGCCCGCACCCGGACTGGAGCTGCCAGCTGGCATTCGATCCGGAATATATTGGCGTAGTCCTGCCATGGCTGGCGCTTAATCGCAAAGGCTTGGTGGTGTTCTTGCACCCCGAGACCGGCGATGACTTGAAAGACCACACCGAGTACGCGATCTGGATGGGCGCGATGCGTACTTTGGATCTGTCTATTTTTTAACCACCTTCTTGTCACGTGAATCCCCTTTTTGCTCGCGGTAAAAGCGCAAAGAGTTGTAGGACTTCGCTTGTCGCCTCCCAATATATGGGACTGTTATTTATATATTGAGATTTTGCCGCCCCTAGGTTTATATTCGCTCATCTGCTTTTTCAGCACCCACACACTTCAGGTGAAGCGATGCCGGCGCAATTGATCGCGCTCGATTGGGGAACAAGCTCCCTTCGTGCTTACAAACTCGGCCCAGGGGGCCTGGTCCTCGAACGACGCGCCCTGGCGTCGGGGATCATGCATTTGCCCAGCGAGCCTCGGGTCATCGCCGGCATTCGCTGTACCGATGGTTTCGAGCTGGCATTTGATGCGGCCTGCGGCGACTGGCTCGATGCCCAGCCCGGTCTTCCCGTCATTGCTTGCGGCATGGTCGGCAGCGCCCAGGGCTGGAGCGAAGCGGCCTACCGCGACACACCCGCCGATGTCGCCACCCTTGGCCAGGCACTGCAGGTGGTGCGCAGCCTGCGGGGTGTCGATGTGCATATCGTGCCTGGTGTGATTCAGCGCTCGAGTTTGCCCAATGTCATGCGCGGCGAAGAAACCCAGGTGCTTGGCGTGCTGCAAAGCCTGTCCGCCGGCCTCGACAGCCAACTGTTGATCGGCCTGCCCGGCAGTCATTCCAAATGGGTCGAGGTGGCGGGTGGCTGTATTACCCACTTTGACACCTTCATGACTGGCGAACTGTTCGCCGTGCTCAGCGAGCACAGCATCCTGGGCCGCACCCAACAACCGTCAAAACACTTCCAGACGGCCGCCTTTGATCGAGGCGTACAGGTGGCGTTGTCGGCCGCCGGCCAGATGGGCTTGCTGTCGACCTTGTTCAGCGCCCGTACCCTAGGGTTGACCGGTGAACTGGCGCCGGACGAGCAACCGGACTATCTGTCCGGGCTGCTGATCGGCCACGAATTGTCCGGGCTACGCGTTCGGTGGCCGGACATCGTTCTGGTGGGCAACTCTCAACTGTGCGCCCGCTATCAGCGTGCCCTCGAACTCTGCGGCTTCCCCCGCGTGACGCTGGCACAGGAGGCCACCGAGCGTGGCCTTTGGCAGTTGGCAGTCGCCGCAGGGCTGCTGCCTGCATCCGTTCAACCTGTACTGGAGGCCTGACATGCTCAAGCAAGCACTGACACACAACGGTTTGATCGCGATCCTGCGGGGCCTGCGCCCGGATGAGGCAGCAGCTATCGGTCAGGTGCTGTACCAGGCCGGTTTTCGGGTCATTGAAGTGCCGCTTAACTCGCCAGATCCCTACACCAGCATCCGCACCCTGCGCGACACCCTGCCGGCCGACTGCCTGATCGGCGCCGGTACGGTGCTGACCCCTGAGCAGGTGGAGCAGGTCAAGGCCGCTGGCGGCCAGGTGATCGTCATGCCCCACAGCGATGCGAAGGTACTGCGCGCAGCGAAAGCCGCGGGCCTTTATCTGTCGCCCGGCGTCGCCACGCCGACCGAGGCCTTTGCGGCGTTGGCCGAAGGCGCGGATGTGTTGAAGCTGTTCCCTGCCGAGCAAATGGGCCCGGCGGTGATCAAGGCCTGGCTTGCAGTATTGCCGGCGGGCACGGTGTTGTTGCCCGTGGGTGGGATCACGCCGGACAACATGCAGGTGTTTGTCGAGGCCGGGGTCAAAGGCTTTGGCCTGGGCTCGGGGTTGTTCAAACCGGGTATGACCGTCGATCAGGTAGCGAGCCGCGCCCAGGCTTATGTCGCCGCCTGGAACGCCTTGAACTGAATGTGTTTGGCGCCCCGGCGCTGCATCTGACAAGAGAGATAAAAAGATGAAAATCACCAAACTGACCACCTTCATCGTGCCGCCGCGCTGGTGCTTCCTCAAGGTTGAAACCGACCAGGGCGTGACCGGTTGGGGCGAGCCCGTGGTTGAAGGCCGCGCCCATACCGTAGCGGCCGCCGTCGAAGAACTTTCCGACTACTTGATCGGCAAAGACCCACGCAACATCGAAGATATCTGGACCGTACTCTATCGCGGTGGCTTCTACCGTGGTGGCGCGATCCACATGAGCGCTCTGGCCGGCATCGACCAAGCGTTGTGGGACATCAAGGGCAAGGCGTTGGGCGTGTCGGTCAGCGACCTGCTGGGCGGCCAGGTGCGTGACAAGATCCGCGTGTATTCGTGGATTGGCGGCGACCGTCCGGCGGACACAGCCCGCGCTGCCAAAGAGGCCGTCGCCCGTGGTTTCACCGCAGTGAAAATGAACGGCACCGAAGAGCTGCAGTTTCTCGACAGTTTCGAAAAAGTCGACCTGGCCCTGGCCAATGTCGCTGCCGTGCGCGATGCGGTGGGGCCGAACGTTGGCATCGGTGTCGACTTCCATGGTCGAGTGCACAAGCCCATGGCCAAGGTGCTGATGAAGGAGCTGGACCCCTACAAACTGATGTTTATCGAAGAGCCGGTGCTTAGCGAAAACTACGAAGCGCTCAAAGAGTTGGCGCCGCTGACCAGTACCCCGATTGCCTTGGGCGAGCGGCTGTTCTCGCGCTGGGATTTCAAGCGGGTGCTCAGCGAAGGCTACGTCGACATCATCCAGCCGGATGCTTCCCACGCTGGCGGCATCACCGAAACCCGCAAGATCGCCAACATGGCCGAAGCCTACGACGTGGCCCTGGCGCTGCACTGCCCGCTGGGTCCGATTGCCCTGGCGGCGTGCCTGCAATTGGATGCGGTTTGCTACAACGCGTTTATCCAGGAGCAAAGCCTGGGCATCCACTACAACGAGAGCAACGACCTGCTCGATTACGTCCGTGATCCGGGCGTCTTCGACTACGACCAGGGCTTTGTGAAAATTCCTAATGGGCCAGGCCTGGGCATTGAGATCAACGAGGAATATGTGATCGAGCGTGCGGCCATTGGGCACCGCTGGCGCAACCCGATCTGGCGTCATGCCGATGGCAGCTTTGCGGAGTGGTAAGCACACCATTCAGTTGCTGAAAAAGTGCGGTCAATGTGGGAGCAGGCAAGCCAGCTCCCACATTCAATCCGGTTTATTCAGTAAGTCCGGCATCAGCCCTCAATAACCATAAGAAGAGGCACCCCATGCAACCTGAATCCTTCACCGGGAAGGCTTCTTTAGTCACGCCTACCCGCAAGCGCTATTTCATCATGGTCCTGCTGTTTATCACCGTGGTGATCAACTACCTGGACCGTAGCAACCTGTCGATTGCTGCCCCGGCCCTGACCTCTGAACTGGGCATCGACCCGGTACATGTCGGGTTGATCTTCTCGGCATTCGGCTGGACCTACGCCGCCATGCAAATTCCTGGCGGCTGGCTGGTGGACCGAGTGCCGCCACGCATTCTGTACACCGTCGCCTTGCTGCTGTGGTCCATTGCTACCGTGATGCTCGGTTTTGCCGCCAGTTTCATCGCCCTGTTTGTGCTGCGCATGGCCGTCGGCGCCCTGGAAGCGCCGGCCTACCCTATCAACAGCCGCGTGGTCACCACCTGGTTTCCCGAGCGCGAACGGGCCACTGCTATCGGCTTCTACACCTCCGGGCAGTTTGTCGGCCTGGCGTTCCTGACGCCGGTGCTGGCGTGGTTGCAGCATCACTATGGCTGGCACATGGTGTTTATCAGCACCGGTGTCGTTGGCATTCTGTGGGCGGTGATCTGGTACGCGGTATACCGCGAGCCTCGGGATTTCAAAGGGGTCAACGCTGCCGAGATCGAGCTGATCCGCGAGGGCGGCGGGCTGGTGGATATCCAGGAGCAAACCGCCAAACGCAAGGCACCTTTCAGTTGGGTCGACCTGGGTATCGTGCTGAGTAAGCGCAAGCTTTGGGGGATTTACCTGGGGCAGTTCTGCCTGAACTCGACCCTGTGGTTCTTCCTGACTTGGTTCCCGACCTATCTGGTGAAGTATCGCGGCATGGACTTCATCAAGTCTGGCTTGCTGGCCTCGCTGCCGTTCCTGGCGGCATTTGTCGGCGTGCTGTGCTCCGGGCTGTTTTCCGACTGGCTGATTCGCCGTGGCGCATCGGTGGGTTTTGCTCGCAAGTTGCCGATCATTGGTGGGCTGCTGATCTCCACGGCGATCATCGGCGCCAACTTTGTTGATTCGACGGCATGGGTTATCGCCTTCCTGGCCGTGGCGTTCTTCGGTAATGGCCTGGCTTCGATCACTTGGTCGCTGGTGTCGACCCTGGCGCCAGCACGGTTGCTGGGGCTGACGGGGGGTGTGTTCAACTTCATCGGTAACCTGTCGGCGATCACCACGCCTATCGTCATCGGCTTTTTGGCCAGCGGCGATTCGTTTGCTCCGGCGATTACCTACATCGCGGTGTTGGCGTTGCTTGGGGCGTTGTCCTACATCCTGCTGGTGGGCAAGGTCGAGCGGATTGAGCTGTAGTGGTGGTTGGGTATTTCTCATTGCGCAAACAACAAAAAGGGATTTCGAACGAGGTTCGAAATCCCTTGGTCTTGCTGTTTAGGCCGTAATTGTGCGGCTTGATTCCTGTGTCTCAGGAACTTTACCTACAGCTTACGAGACGCTTACTTGCGCGCGTTACGTACACCTTCTGACAGCGCCGCGCACAGGGTCAACACGCCATCAATCGCTTGTTGGTCGTTGCTGGCGTTGGCGATGTGATCGATCAGCGCCGAACCCACTACCACACCGTCCGCCAGGCGGGCGATGGCGGCGGCTTGATCCGGGGTACGGATGCCAAAACCGATACTGATGGGCAGGTCGGTATGGCGACGCAGGCGAGTGACCGCTTCTTCGACGTGTTCCAGGGTGGCGGCACCGGCACCGGTTACCCCGGCGACCGACACGTAGTACACAAACCCCGAGCTTCCGTTAAGTACCGTTGGCAGGCGCACATCGTCGGTGGTCGGCGTGGTCAAGCGGATAAAGTCGATACCGGCGGCCTGGGCGGGGTCGCACAGCTCGCTGTTATGTTCCGGTGGCAGGTCGACCACGATCAGCCCGTCGACACCGGCTTCCTTGGCGTCGCTAATAAAGCTCGGTACGCCGTACATGTGGATCGGGTTGAAGTAGCCCATCAATACCAGCGGCGTATCGCTGTTGCCCTCGCGGAACTCGCGGACCATCTGCAGGGTTTTTGTCAGGTTCTGCTTGGCCGTCAGCGCACGGATGTTGGCCAGTTGGATGGCTGGGCCGTCGGCCATCGGGTCGGTGAAGGGCATGCCCAGCTCGATCACGTCGGCGCCGGCACCCGGCAAGCCCTTGAGGATTGCCAGAGAGGTGTCATAACCCGGGTCGCCGGCGGTGACGAAGGTCACCAGGGCGGCGCGGTTTTGTTCCTTGAGTTGGGCAAAACGCGTTTGCAGGCGGCTCATCAGTGTTTCTCCTGCTGGGAGTGCTCTTGTTGAGAATGTTCCATGTGGTGCATCACGGTTTGCATGTCTTTGTCGCCACGGCCGGACAGGTTGACCACCATCAGGTGATCCTTGGGCAGGGTCGGTGCGCGCTTGAACACTTCGGCCAGGGCGTGGGCACTTTCCAGTGCAGGAATAATCCCTTCCAGGCGGCAGCATTTGTGAAAGGCGTCGAGGGCTTCGTTGTCGGTGACCGAGGTGTACTGGACACGGCCGATGTCATGCAACCAGGCGTGTTCAGGACCAATACCAGGGTAATCAAGACCGGCAGAAATCGAGTGGGCGTCGATGATCTGGCCGTCGTCGTCCTGTAGCAGGAAGGTGCGGTTGCCGTGCAGTACGCCTGGTACGCCGCCGTTGAGGCTGGCCGCGTGCTTGCCGGTTTCGATGCCGTAACCGGCGGCTTCGACGCCGATGATTTCGACGCTGGTGTCATCGAGGAACGGGTGGAACAGGCCCATGGCGTTTGAGCCGCCGCCGATGCACGCTACCAGGCTGTCGGGCAGACGGCCTTCCTGGGCTTGCAGCTGAGTACGGGTTTCCTTGCCGATCACGGACTGGAAATCGCGGACCATTGCCGGGTATGGATGTGGGCCCGCTACGGTGCCGATCAGGTAGAAGGTGCTGTCGACGTTGGTTACCCAGTCACGCAGGGCCTCGTTCATCGCGTCTTTGAGGGTGCCGGTGCCGGCGACCACCGGGATCACTTCGGCGCCCAACAACTTCATGCGAAACACGTTGGCCTGCTGGCGCTCGATGTCGGTGGTGCCCATGTAGATCACGCATTGCAGGCCAAACCGTGCGGCGACGGTGGCAGTGGCCACACCGTGCATGCCGGCGCCAGTCTCGGCGATGATGCGTTTTTTACCCATGCGCCGCGCCAGCAAGATCTGGCCGATGCAGTTGTTGATCTTGTGGGCGCCGGTGTGGTTCAGCTCTTCGCGCTTGAGGTAAATCTTGGCGCCGCCGCAGAATTCGGTCAGGCGTTCGGCGAAGTACAGCGGGCTTGGGCGTCCGACGTAGTCGCGCTGAAAGTAGGTCAGTTCTTCGTTGAAGGCCGGGTCGATCTTCGCGGCTTCGTATTCGCGGGCCAGGTCGAGGATCAACGGCATCAAGGTTTCCGCCACGTAGCGGCCGCCGAACGAGCCAAACAGGCCATTGGCGTCAGGGCCGTTGCGTAGATCGGTCTGGGACTGAGTCATGGGGCGCTCCAGGAAGAATTCGTGTGAGAGGCAATGACGGTCACTCTACCCCTGACGCTAGGCTGTGAAAACCGATAAGATCGCCACAACATGTCAGGAAAACTCACAGGTATCATGAGCCGAGACCTTCCCCCGCTGAACGCCTTGCGCGCGTTCGAAGCCACCGCCCGGCTCAACAGCGTCAGCCAGGCCGCCGAGCAATTGCACGTTACCCATGGCGCGGTCAGCCGACAGTTAAAGGTGCTGGAAGAACACTTGGGCGTGAGTCTTTTCATCAAGGACGGGCGCGGCATCAAACTCACAGATGCCGGCATCAGGCTGCGGGATGCCAGCTTTGAGGCGTTCGAGCGGTTAAGGGATACCTGCGCAGAACTCACACAAAGCAGCGCCGATGCACCGTTTGTCCTCGGTTGTTCAGGCAGTTTGCTGGCGCGTTGGTTTATTCCACGTCTGGGCCGTTTGAACGCTGAGTTGCCGGACTTGCGACTGCACCTGTCGGCGGGCGAAGGCGATCTCGACCCACGGCGCCCCGGGCTGGACGCCCTGCTGGTGTTTGCCGAGCCACCGTGGCCGGCGGATATGCAGGTTTATGAATTGACCAGCGAACGCATCGGCCCGGTCATGAGCCCGCGTTTTGCTCACTACGAGCGTTTGCGTCAGGCGCCTGCCGAGGCATTGCGTAACGAAACTTTGTTGCACACCACTTCCCGTCCTCAAGCCTGGCCCAGTTGGGCGCAACGTCACGGGATTGAGCCTGGCGCATTGAAGTACGGGCAAGGTTTCGAGCATTTGTATTATTTGCTGGAAGCGGCCGTGGCAGGTCTTGGGGTGGCGATTGCGCCCGAACCGCTGGTTGCAGAGGATCTGCGGGCGGGGCGCCTGGTTGCGCCGTGGGGCTTCAGTGAAACCCCGGCGCAACTGGCGTTGTGGCTACCCAAGCGCGCCGCAGACGGGCGCGCCCGGCAACTGGCGCAGTGGCTCAAGGCTGAGCTGGCGCGCCAGGACGTTTAGTCGCCGCGTTTGCACAGCAAGTAGGCTGCCAGCAGACCCAGCGCGCCAACGGCGACGCCAGCGGTAGTCCATGGGTGCTCTTGTGCGTAGTCCCGCGTTGCAACACCGGTTTCACGGGTTTTGACTTTGACTTCTTCGTAGGCATCGCTGATCAGGTGGCGAGAATGTCTCAGGGCGTTCTCGGCATTGCTTTTAAGGGCCTTCAGGGTTTTTAGCGACTCATCCGATGCATCGTCCTTGAGGCTTTCAAGGGATTTGAGCAGGCTCGAAATCTCGGCTTCCATGCTTTCCAATGACGCTTTGCGTAAAGAGGTGTTGGCCATGTGGGCTCTCCTGGAGTGATTGAGTGGCGTGTGTTGATTCCGACTGCGGGGGTTTCAGAAAGTGCAGTAAATCTGAACTTTCGAGTGGGGATAGTCGCCAGAAGCAGTACGAGAATTCACTGCTAGGCTTCATTTACGCCCCTTAGGAGAAGCACCATGACTGATCATCACACTTACAAGAAAGTCGAATTGGTGGGCTCGTCGCCAACCAGCATCGAGGACGCCATCAACAATGCCTTGGCCGAGGCCAGCAAGAGCATCAAGCATCTGGAGTGGTTTGAAGTGAGCGAAACCCGTGGGCACATCAAGGATGGCAAGGCTGCGCACTTCCAGGTCACGCTCAAGGTGGGTTTTCGTATTGCCAACAGTTGATCGAACCAGTTGAACTTGCGCGCTGGCCGATTGCCATAAACTTCGTTACAACCTTTTAGATGCGCCGGCTCGACGAGGGCCGGCGTACTTTTTTCGATCAGCGCAAGGAATGTGACGGATGAAGAACTTTTTGTTGGCGGTAGGTTTGTTGAGCATCGCGGGTACAGCCCTGGCGGCGGGCAAGCCTTGTGAAGAACTGAAAAACGAAATTGACGCGAAGATCCAAGGTAATGGCGCTTCGGGGTATACCCTTGAAGTGGTGGACAAAGGTGCAGCGGCTAATGGCGAGGTCGTCGGCAGCTGTGAAGGTGGCACCAAGGAAATCGTCTACAACCGCGGGTGATTCCGTGTGCTTGCAGACATAAAAACCGACGCAAGTGCGTCGGTTTTTTTACGCCTGGGGGTTTAGCCCTTCATGACCTGCGCCAGCAGTTCGTAGGAATGAATCCGGTCGGCGTGCTCGTATAGGTCGCAGGTAAAGATCAGCTCATCAGCACCGGTCTGCTCCACCAGCACTTGCAGCTTGGCGCGGATCTTTTCCGGGCTGCCAACCATGGCCAGGCCGAGGAAACTGCCGACGGCGTCTTTTTCATGGGGCAGCCACAGGCCGTCCATGGTTTTAACCGGCGGGCGCTGCACCAGGCTTTGCCCACGCATCAGCGCGAGGATTCGCTGGTACACCGAGGTTGCCAGGTAGTCGGCTTGCTCATCGGTGTCGGCGGCCACCAGCGGAATGCCGAGCATCACGTAGGGCTTGTCCAGCACCGCCGAAGGCTTGAAGTGGTTGCGGTAGACGCGAATCGCCTCATGCATCAGGCGCGGTGCGAAATGTGAGGCAAAGGCGTAAGGCAAACCGCGCTCGCCTGCCAGCTGTGCGCTGAACAAGCTGGAACCCAGCAACCAAACAGGCACGTTGGTACCGGTGCCGGGTACGGCGATCACCCGTTGGTCGGGCGTGCGTGGGCCGAGATACGCCATCAACTCGGCGACATCGCTGGGGAAGTCGTCGGCACTGCCCGAGCGTTCGCGGCGCAGGGCGCGGGCGGTCATCTGGTCGGAACCGGGGGCGCGGCCCAGGCCCAGGTCGATCCGGCCGGGGTACAGGCTTTCCAGGGTGCCGAACTGCTCGGCGATCACCAATGGCGCGTGGTTGGGTAGCATCACGCCGCCAGAGCCGACGCGAATGGTCGAAGTGCCGCCGGCCAGGTAGCCCAGCAACACCGAGGTCGCCGAGCTGGCGATGCCATCCATATTGTGGTGTTCGGCCACCCAGAAGCGGTGGTAGCCGAGTTTTTCCACGTGCTGGGCCAGGTCCAGGGAGTTGCGCAATGATTGCGCCGGGCTGCCGTTGGCGCGCACGGGTACCAGGTCGAGGGTCGAAAACTTCACGTCAGACAGGGAGGTCATAAGCCTGCTTCTCCAGTTGGGGGGCGCAGGCTTTTTTGGACGAGCCAAAACCTGCTGCTTCAGATGCGTGTTCTATGCAATGAGGGCATATACCCGAGATTCAATAGCTGACGTAAATTTGCCTACCCGATAAATGGCTTTGTCCGACAGGGTGAACTTTGCCAGAGCTTCTATCCTCAGAACCCTAAGCAACCGAAAACCACAGGCACGAGGAGACTGCTATGAGCATCAAAAAGAAAGCATCGGCGCATTGGGAAGGTGATCTGAAAACCGGCATTGGCTCCATCTCCACCGAAACCGGGGTCCTGCGCGAAGCACCCTACGGCTTCAAGGCCCGTTTTGAGGGTGGCAAAGGCACCAACCCTGAAGAACTGATCGGCGCGGCCCATGCCGGTTGTTTCTCCATGGCTTTTTCCATGATCCTCGGCGACGCCGGGCTCAAGGCCGACAGCATCGACACCCAGGCCGAAGTGACCCTGGACCAAGTGGACGGTGGGTTTGCGATCACGGCGGTACACCTGATCCTCAAGGCGAAGATTCCGGGCGCCAGCCAGGCGCAGTTCGATGAGCTGAGCAAAAAGGCCAAGGAAGGGTGCCCAGTGTCCAAGGTGCTGAATGCCACGATCACCCTGGATGGCACCCTCGTAAGCTGATCAACTCCCCCGACCCTGGGAGCGACCTCCCAGGGTCTTTTGTCTGCGTTAAATCAGAACTCGCGTTTCATAACTGTGGTCGAATACTCGACTGCAGCTTTGGCGCACACCCGTGCGCAATGCATTTAGGGAGCTTCACTCATGAAACGTTTTGCCCTGGCGATTATTTGCGGTGTGCTGGCCACTTCGGCGCTGGCAGCCCCGAAAGACTGTGAAGAGCTCAGGAAAGAGATTGAAGTCAAGATCCAGGCCAATGCGGTTCCGTCCTACACCCTGGAGATCGTGACCAAGGAAGAAGCCGACAAGCACGACATCGCCATGGTCGTCGGCAGCTGTGAGAACGGTACCAAGGCCATCATCTACCAAAAAAACAACGACTGATCAGGGAATGCAGTTGACGCTGCGTTCTTCGGCCAGCAATTGCCGTGCGGCGTTGTACAGCCGAATATTGGGGGTGAAGGCCAACGAGCGCCCTTCCAGGCGATAGCGTTGGCCCGCCTCGAAATGGTCGTACTGCAAGGTGATGAAGCAGGTTCGGTCTTGAGGTTGGCTCAGTCCTCCACCCAGGCCGCCACCGGAATACACCTCGAAATCAAAGCGCACCATCAACTCGTGGCTGCCGGGTGGTACCTGGAAGTAGCGCCCGTCGTTCAGGGACTTACCGTCCAAGCGTTGGGCCATTACCAGTTTGGCACCCGGAGTCGGGGTAGCGAAGTCGACCCAGGCTTGCTGCGGGTTAACAGGAGGGATGGGGGTCGAGGCGCAGGCGCTGAGTAAAATCGCGGCGATGGGTAACAAAAGCTGACGCATGGCGGGTACTCGACTGTAGAAAGGAGTCCAGCATACCGCTGATCAACTTCGCTGGCAGCCAGCGGGCTGTGCCTGGGCAATGACTCTGTGATTACGGTCATACAGTTTGGCCCAGGGCCTGAAACCGGTGCTCCCAGCCTGTATCTGGTAACGCTCTGCAGCGCTGAAATCCTTGAATGTCAGGTTGAGTTGGCAATCTCGCCATAACGGCTGGGCGTCCGGGCCGATATTAGTGGTGTCTACGGCGAACTGATAGCGAACAGTCAGTTGGTGGCGACCAGGCGGCACTTCAAAAAAGCGTTTATCTACCGCCGCCTTGTCGTCGACTTCCAGCGCATGCAGCGCCGTGTTGTGACCACTATCGAGGTCAATCCAGGCCTGGGCCGGGTCGGGCTCGGGCAATCCGGCGCAGCCTGTCAGGATCAGCAGGCCCCCCGTAAGCATGAACATGCGCATGGCGAAACTCCGTACAAGCGAGATAGTCTGGCGGGCAGACTCTGCGAGGAAGGGCGGTAATGGTTGGACGTTGGTGTTCACGTCATGGGGTACTTGATCGTCATTTCCGGCTTTTGTTTCCGGGGCTGATATTTTTGTTGCTCAACGGTTGTTCAAGCGTCGGCTATTACACCCAATTGGCCAGTGGCCAATGGCAACTGCTTCGGGCCCGTGAGGCGGTGGCTGAGGTGATCGCCGACCCTTCCCGGCCCCAGGTGTTGCGCGAACACCTGGTCCAGTCGCAAAAAGCCCGCACCTTTGCCAGCCAGCAGCTGCACCTGCCGGACAACCAAAGCTATCGCCTGTACGCCGATATCGGTCGGCCTTACGTGGTCTGGAATGTCTTCGCCACGTCGCAATTTTCCCTGTCACCGCAGAACCATTGTTTCCCGATTGCCGGCTGCGTGGCCTATCGCGGCTACTACAGCCAGGGCGCTGCGCGGGGTGAAGCAGCGTTGTTGCAGCAGCAAGGCATGGACGTGTCGATTGGCGGCGTCGAGGCCTATTCCACCTTGGGCTGGTTCAATGACCCGATCATGAGTTCGATGATGGGCTGGGGCGATGAGCGCCTGGCCACGCTGATTTTTCATGAATTGGCCCATCAGCGGTTTTATGTGAAGGACGACACCGAATTCAACGAGTCGTTTGCCACCTTTGTCGAGCAGGAGGGCACTCGCCAATGGCGTGCGGCCCGTGATTTGCCGCCGACCAGCAGCGCTGCGCTGAAGCAGCGTGATCAGTTTATCCAACTGATTCTCGACACTCGCAAGCGCCTGGAACGTGTATATGCGCAGCCGTTGGCTGCGGACACGATGCGTCAGGCCAAAGCTGCCGAATTTGAGCGGTTGCGCAGTGATTACCGGCAGGTGCGCGACAGCCAATGGCAGGGCGACAAGCGCTATGACGCCTGGATCAATGCGCCGATGAACAACGCCCGGTTATTGCCGTTTGGCTTGTATGACCAATGGGTGCCGGCGTTTGCAGCGTTGTTCCGGCAGACGGGTGGGGATTGGCTGAAGTTCTACGGGGCGGTGGAGACGTTGGGTGGGTTGCCGATGGATGAGCGCAAGGCGGCGCTGAGGGCACTGGAAGGTCCGTAGTTGTCGAGCACCAGCGAGGCTACGTCGGCCGCACCGCAGCTCTCAAACCTGGGGGCCGAGGTGCTCCCGCCGCAGCCTCGCTGGGGCTCGACAGCTTGCTACGAGATTACTTCAAGAGCGAGGCAAAAACGCCTGATGCATCTCAGCCAAGGTTTCAAAATGCCAGGCCGGCGCCTCGGCACTCAGCTCCTCATGACTGCCAAACCCATAACCCACCGCCGCCGCATCCAGTCCATTACTGCGGGCGCCGATCAGGTCGTGCTTGCGGTCGCCAATCATCAGGGTGCTGGCCGGGTCCAGGCCTTCTTCGGCCATCAGGTGGGCGATCAGCTCGACCTTGTTGGTGCGCGAGCCGTCCAACTCGCTGCCGTAGATCACCTTGAAGTGTTTGGCGAAATCAAAGTGCCGGGCGATCTCGCGGGCAAACACCCAGGGCTTGGAGGTGGCGACATATAGCTGCCGGCCTTGGCCATTAAGGTCCTCAAGCAGCGGCATGACCCCGTCGAACACGCGGTTCTCATACAGCCCGGTGACCTTGAATCGCTCGCGGTAAAAATTCACGGCCTCCCACGCCTTGGCCTCATCGAAGCTGTAGAACTGCATGAAGGCCTGGAGCAGCGGTGGGCCGATAAAATGTTCCAGCTTGGTCAGGTCAGGCTCATCGATCCCCAGTTTGGCGAGGGCGTATTGGATCGAGCGGGTGATCCCTTCCCGAGGGTCGGTGAGGGTGCCGTCCAGGTCGAACAAAACAGTTTTGTAGTGCATGGGTGTCCTTAACATTCGTTGAAACCTTCGGCCAGATGCAGGTCCTTGAGCTTCACGTAGTTCGCGGCGCTGTAGGTGAAAAACGCCCGCTCCTTGTCAGTCAGCGGACGGATTTGCTTTACCGGGCTGCCGACATACAAAAAGCCGCTCTCAAGCTTTTTCCCTGGTGGCACCAGGCTGCCGGCACCAATGATTACCTCGTCTTCCACCACCGCCCCGTCCATCACGATGCTACCCATGCCGATCAGAATCCGGCTACCCACCGTGCAGCCATGGAGCATGACCTTGTGGGCAATGGTCACATCGTCGCCGATAAGCAGTGGGAAACCGTCAGGATTGAAGGGCCCGGCATGGGTAATGTGCAGCACGCAGCCGTCTTGCACGCTGGTGCGCGCCCCGATGCGGATGCGGTGCATGTCGCCGCGAATGACCGTTAGTGGCCAGACCGAGCTGTCGGCGCCAATTTCGACATCGCCGATCACCACCGCCGATGCATCGACAAAAGCCCCGGCGGCCAAGGCCGGCGTGTGATTCTGGTAGGTGCGAAGGGTCACGATAGGCTCTCTCTCTTCTGCTGATAGCTGCGGTGGGCGTTGATTGTAATTAAGATGGCCCCATCTTTGTTCTTACATGTTTCTTCAGCCAAGGTGCCAACCGTGAGCGCGAACAACCCTCTTCTGCAGTCCTACGACCTGCCGCCGTTCTCGGCGATCCGTGCCGAGCACGTGCAACCGGCCATCGAACAGATCCTGGCCGACAACCGTGTCGCCATCGAAGGCATCCTGCAAAGCCAGGGCAAAAATCCGACCTGGGCCGGCCTGATCCTGGCCATGGACGAACTCAATGACCGCCTGGGCGCCGCCTGGAGCCCGGTCAGCCACCTCAATGCCGTGTGCAACAGCGCCGAGTTGCGGGAAGCCTACGAGGCTTGCCTGCCGGCGTTGAGCGCTTATTCCACCGAGATGGGCCAGAACCGTGAGTTGTTCCAGGCTTTCGAAGCCTTGGCCAACAGCCCGCAAGCGGCTGGTTTCGATGTGGCGCAAAAAACCATTCTTGAGCACTCGCTGCGCGACTTCCGCCTGTCGGGTATCGACTTGCCGCCAGAGCAGCAAAAACGCTACGCCGAAGTGCAGAGCAAGCTGTCGGAGCTGGGCAGCCGCTTCTCCAACCAGTTGTTGGACGCTACCCAGGCCTGGACCAAGCACGTCACCGATGAAGCCACCCTCGCCGGCCTGACCGATTCTGCCAAGGCGCAGATGGCTGCCGCCGCCCAGGCCAAGGGCCAGGACGGCTGGCTGATCACCCTGGAATTCCCCAGCTACTACGCGGTGATGACCTACGCCCACGACCGCGCCCTGCGCGAGGAAATCTACGCCGCCTACTGCACCCGTGCATCAGACCAAGGCCCGAATGCCGGTCAGAACGATAACGGCCCGGTGATGGAACAAATCCTCGACCTGCGTCAGGAGCTTGCTCAACTGCTGGGTTTCGCCTCGTTCTCCGAACTCAGCCTGGCCACCAAAATGGCTGAGTCCAGCGATCAGGTACTGAGCTTCCTGCGCGACCTGGCCAAGCGCAGCAAGCCGTTTGCTACCCAGGACCTGCAACAGCTCAAGGCCTACGCCGCCGAACAAGGCTGCCCGGACCTGCAAAGCTGGGACAGCGGTTTCTACGGTGAAAAGCTGCGTGAACAGCGTTACAGCGTGGCCCAGGAAGCCCTGCGCGCCTACTTCCCTATCGACAAGGTCCTTGGCGGCCTGTTCGCCATTGTCCAGCGTCTGTATGGCATTGAGATCGCCGAGCAGAAAGGCTTCGACACCTGGCACCCGGATGTTCGCCTGTTCGAAATCAAGGAAAACGGTCAGCACGTCGGCCGCTTCTTCTTCGACCTGTATGCCCGCGCCAATAAGCGTGGCGGTGCCTGGATGGATGGCGCCCGTGATCGCCGCCGCACTATTGATGGCGTGCTGCAGAGCCCGGTGGCCAACCTGGTGTGTAACTTCACCCCGGCCGACAGCGGCAAGCCTGCGCTGCTGACCCATGATGAAGTGACGACGCTGTTCCACGAGTTTGGCCACGGCCTGCATCACCTGCTGACCCGCGTCGAACATGCTGGCGTGTCCGGTATTAACGGCGTGGCCTGGGATGCGGTAGAACTGCCGAGCCAGTTCATGGAGAACTGGTGCTGGGAGCCAGAAGGTTTGGCGCTGATTTCCGGTCACTACGAAACCGGTGAGCCGCTGCCTCAGGACCTGCTGGAAAAAATGCTCGCGGCGAAGAATTTCCAGTCCGGCCTGATGATGGTGCGCCAACTGGAGTTCTCCCTGTTCGACTTCGAACTGCACGCCACCCACGGTGATGGCCGCAGTGTGTTGCAAGTGCTCGAAGGCGTGCGCGACGAAGTCTCGGTGATGCGCCCGCCCGCCTACAACCGCTTCCCTAACAGCTTTGCTCACATCTTTGCTGGCGGTTACGCGGCGGGTTATTACAGCTACAAGTGGGCAGAAGTACTGTCCGCCGATGCCTTCTCCAAGTTTGAAGAAGACGGCGTGCTCAATGCCGAGACTGGCCGGGCATTTCGCGAAGCGATCCTGGCTCGTGGCGGTTCACAGGCGCCGATGGTGCTGTTCGTCGACTTCCGCGGACGTGCGCCCTCGATTGACGCACTCTTGCGCCACAGCGGCCTGAGTGAGGGCGCGGCAGCATGAGTGACGGACCTGTGAAAACCAAAAAACGCTTTATCGCCGGGGCGGTCTGCCCGGCGTGCAGCGAGCCAGACAAGTTGATGATGTGGAGCGAAGACGACGTACCGCACCGCGAGTGCGTGGCCTGCGGTTACTCCGACACGCTCAATGAACAAGGCCTGTCGGTGCCCAAGGAATTGGGTACGCGGGTGAACACATCGGCGTTGAAAGTGCCGGATGCCAAGGTGCAAGCGGTGCAGTTTTTCCCCAATCCGAAACTGAAAAAACACTGATCCTCCAAGGAGCGAGCGAGCTCGCTCCTGCAAGGGGAATTACGAACCCGTCCCCCCCGTATTAATCCAACTCTTCATCGAGCACAGCGCAAACGCGCTGGTGCTGCAATCACCATTGGCCAGCGCTGTACGCAGTTTGTCGACATCGGCCTGCATCATGTAGCGAACGCCGTCCTTGAAGCCTGTGCTGCTGCCAAACCCTCCTTGGGTCATTTCGCTCAGTGCCTCCTCCTTGCTCCAGCCTTGCACCACTACCCGATACATCGCGGCCATCAAACCGGTGCGGTCCGAGCCGTGCTTGCAGTGGATCAATACCGGGCCGCTGGCCTCGGCGGCCCGTATGGCGCGCAGGGTAGCCAATACGTCGGCATCGTCGACATGATTGGTGCGATAAGGCAATTGCACCTGGTTGATGTCGGACTTTTTCAGCCAGTCGGCGTCGGACTCGGGCAGGAAGTTGATCACGGTGCCGATCTTGAGCGTTTCCAATAGGGCTATAGCACCGCTGTCGGGCAGCGCGCTGCGGTAGAGCGTGGGCGACATTTGATAGAAGTTGTAGCGCGTTTCCAGCGGTTGCGCCCATTCCGGTGGCCGGGTCGGCGATGTGTCCGCGGCTTGGGCGTGGGCGATCACCAGCGATGCCATGAAGGACAGGCAGAGTGCAGAGAGGTGGCTGATTTTCAACATGCGAATGGCGACCGGGGAGGAGTTGGCTGATGCGCACAGCTTTGCAGCAGTGGGGTCAAAAGGCTGTGAGGGCACTGTCAAAGATTTGTAAATCGCTGCTTCTTGATTTGGGCTCTCGATATTTCGCTGCTGAATCGGTTCGCCTTAATGCTTAGCCTGCTATCATTTGTAACTATTGATTGCCGCTGCGTTCTATCCCCTTGGGTCCTTTGGATCCCCATTTGCTGCCAAAACGACAAGTCGCTCCTTAGAAGCGGCTGACAAACCCGTGACCACATGATGAGGTGCCACCATGTCTGATCAAGATCGAGACAACCCCCGGCGTGAGTTTTTGCGCAAATCCTTGACCTTGATCCCGGTGGTCACTGTTGCCAGCACGGGCCTGGGCGGTTCGGTGCTGATGGCTACGTCCGAGCCTGCTCAAGCCAGTCCGGCCAAGGCCTCTGTCAGTAGCAAGGCTTACGAGCCGAGCTATTTCACTGCCGAAGAATGGGCCTTTATCAATGCCGCTGTCGCTCGCTTGATCCCGGCTGATGCACAAGGCCCTGGTGCGCTGGAAGCCGGTGCGCCGGAATACATCGACCGCCAGATGAACACCCCATACGCCAGCGGCGCCCTGTGGTTTATGCAAGGTCCGTTCAACGCCGACGCGCCGCCGGAGATGGGTTGGCAGAGCAAATTGGTGCCCAAGGAAATCTATCGGCTAGGCATTGCTGCCACGGATGCGTGGTCGAAAGCGTTCAACGGTAAAGCTTTTGCTGCGCAAGACAGCGCTACCCAGGACGATATGCTCAAGCGCCTGGAAGCCGGCGGCGGTGAATCCGCTGTGCATTTTGACGCCGTGCCGTCGAAGATTTTCTTCAACTTGTTGCTGCAAAACACCAAGGAAGGGTTCTTCTGCGACCCGATCCACGGTGGCAACAAAGGCATGGTCGGCTGGACCATGATCGGCTTCCCCGGCGCCCGCGCCGATTTTATGGATTGGGTTGAACGCAACGAGCAATACCCCTTCCCGGCTGTTTCCATCCGTGGCGAGAGGGCATAAGCGTGGCGACCATCATGAAGAAAGTGGATGCGGTCATCGTCGGCTTCGGCTGGACCGGCGCGATCATGGCCAAGGAACTGACTGAAGCGGGCTTGCACGTTGTTGCGCTTGAGCGTGGGCCGATGCAGGACACCTACCCGGACGGCAACTACCCGCAAGTTATTGACGAACTGACCTACAGCGTTCGCAAAAAACTCTTCCAGGATATCTCCAAGGAGACGGTGACTATTCGCCATAGCGTGAATGACGTCGCCTTGCCTAATCGTCAGTTGGGCGCCTTCCTGCCGGGTAATGGTGTCGGCGGTGCGGGGTTGCACTGGTCGGGCGTGCACTTTCGTGTCGACCCCATCGAGTTGCGCATGCGCAGCCACTACGAAGAGCGCTACGGGAAAAGCTTCATTCCCAAGGACATGACCATCCAGGATTTCGGCGTCAGCTATGAAGAGCTGGAACCGTTCTTTGACTACGCCGAGAAAGTCTTTGGCACCTCTGGCCAGGCCTGGACGGTGCAAGGTCAGTTGGTGGGCGAAGGCCGTGGCGGCAACCCCTATGCGCCAGACCGTTCGAACCATTTCCCCCTGGAGTCGCAGAAAAATACCTACTCCGCGCAGCTGTTCCAGCAAGCGGCCAATGCCGTGGGCTACAAACCCTACAACCTGCCATCAGCCAATACCTCTGGGCCCTACACCAACCCCTATGGCGCGCAGATGGGCCCGTGCAACTTCTGCGGCTTCTGCAGTGGCTACGTTTGCTACATGTACTCCAAGGCCTCGCCGAACGTGAACATCCTGCCGGCCCTCAAGCAGGTGCCGAACTTTGAACTGCGGCCCAACTCCCACGTGTTGAAGGTCAATCTCGACAGCACCAAGAGCAAAGCCACCGGTGTGACCTACATCGACGCCCAAGGCCGGGAAATCGAGCAACCAGCGGACTTGGTGATCCTCGGCGCGTTCCAGTTCCACAATGTGCGCTTGATGCTGCTCTCGGGTATCGGCAAGCCCTACGACCCGATTTCCGGGGAAGGCGTGGTGGGCAAGAACTTCGCCTACCAGAACATGGCCACCATCAAGGCCTTCTTCGATAAAGACGTGCACACCAACAACTTTATCGGCGCCGGCGGCAACGGCGTGGCGGTGGATGATTTCAACGCCGACAACTTCGACCACGGGCCTCACGGCTTTGTCGGTGGTTCGCCGATGTGGGTCAATCAGGCCGGGAGCCGACCGATTGCCGGCACCTCCAACCCACCCGGCACCCCGGCTTGGGGCAGTGCCTGGAAACGGGCTACCGCCGATTACTACACCCACCAGGTGTCGATGGACGCCCACGGCGCCCATCAATCCTACCGAGGCAACTACCTCGATCTGGACCCGGTTTACCGCGATGCCTACGGCCTGCCTCTGCTGCGTATGACCTTCGACTGGCAGGAAAACGACATCAAGATGAACCGCTTCATGGTCGAGAAAATGGGCAAGATCGCCGAGGCGATGAACCCCAAGGCCATCGCGTTGCTGGGTAAAAAGGTGGGTGATCACTTCAACACTGCGTCCTACCAGACCACCCACCTCAACGGTGGCGCAATCATGGGCACCGACCCGAAAACCAGTGCCTTGAACCGTTACCTGCAGTGTTGGGATGTGCACAACGTGTTCGTCCCTGGCGCGTCTGCGTTCCCACAAGGCTTGGGTTACAACCCTACGGGCCTGGTAGCGGCGCTGACCTACTGGTCGGCACGGGCGATTCGCGAGCAGTACCTGAAAAACCCCGGCCCGCTGGTTCAGGCATAAGGAGCGATGACCATGAAAGCATTCGTTATCGCCTCCCTGGCCTTGTTCAGCAGTTGCTCGGTAAGCGCCGCCCAGGATGATTTGATCAAACAGGGCGAATACCTGGCCCGCGCCGGTGACTGCGTGGCCTGCCATACCGCCCAGGGCGGAAAACCCTTCGCCGGTGGCCTGCCGATGGAAACCCCCATTGGCATCATCTATTCCACCAACATCACCCCGGACAAGGCTGGCCTGGGCGACTACAGCTTTGAAGACTTCGACAAGGCCGTGCGCCACGGCATCGCCAAAAGCGGTAGTACTCTTTACCCGGCGATGCCCTACCCATCTTATTCACGGGTCAGCGAAACCGACATGCAGGCGTTGTATGCCTACTTCATGAAGGGTGTTGAACCGGTCGCCCAAGAGAACAAGGACAGCGACATTCCCTGGCCGCTCAGCATGCGTTGGCCGCTGGCAGCCTGGCGCTGGATGTTTGCGCCCGATGCTTTGGATTACCAGGCGCAGGCCGGGGCAGATCCAGTGATCAGCCGAGGCGCCTATCTGGTGGAAGGCCTCGGCCATTGCGGCGCGTGCCATACGCCACGCGCCCTGACCATGCAGGAAAAAGCCCTGAGTGCTTCTGAAGGGGCTGAGTTTTTGTCCGGCAGTGCGCCGCTGGAAGGCTGGATTGCCAAGAGCCTGCGGGGCGATCACAAGGACGGTCTGGGCAGTTGGAGCGAGGATCAACTGGTGCAGTTTCTCAAGACCGGTCGCAGTGACCGCAGTGCAGTATTTGGCGGCATGAGCGATGTTGTCGTCCATAGCATGCAATACATGTCAGAAGACGACCTGACCGCGATCGCCCGTTACCTCAAGAGCCTGCCGGCTGTTGATCCAAAAGATCAACCTCATCAGTACGACAAACAGGTCGCCGAGGCTTTGTTGAAAGGTGACGACAGCCAGCGCGGAGCGTCGGTCTACATCGACAACTGCGCGGCGTGCCACCGTACCGACGGTCATGGCTATACGCGGGTATTCCCGGCGCTGGCGGGCAACCCGGTCGTGCAGACGGCGGATGCCACCTCGTTGATCAACATCGTATTGAATGGCGGCACCTTGCCGGCCACTCATGCGGCGCCGTCGACCTTCACCATGCCGGCTTTTGCCTGGCGCTTGTCGGATGAGGAAGTGGCGGATGTGGTTAGTTTCATTCGCGGTAGCTGGGGGAATAAAGGTGCACCGGTGAAGGCCGGCGAAGTGGCGGACTTGCGCAAGAGCGACATGCAGACCACCTCGGGTGACGACCTTGGCCAGGTGACGCAAAAACACTGATTGGTGCTTGCCGCTCAACGGCACTGGTCAGATACCTTGCGCCTCTGTACTGTATAAAAAAACAGTATATA
This sequence comes from Pseudomonas sp. C321, assembly GCF_055407105.1. NCBI lineage: Bacteria > Pseudomonadati > Pseudomonadota > Gammaproteobacteria > Pseudomonadales > Pseudomonadaceae > Pseudomonas > Pseudomonas sp. C321. The sequence continues at coordinate 674,929 of NZ_JBUZRB010000002.1, forward strand.
GGCGCTTTCATGTTCACTCCTCTGCCGCCACGCGGGCGGGGCACCGCCACTAACCTGCACAATCGTTTCGCACCCACCGTCAGCGTGGCCGAGGATGACGGCTGGTACCAGGAAGTGCCACCGACCCAGGGCACCGAAGTCCGTATCGAGATGGCGAAAACCATCATCACCCGCAACAACTCCCCAGACTTGCCGTTCGACCGCTCCATCAACCCCTACCGAGGCTGCGAGCATGGTTGTATCTACTGCTATGCGCGGCCCAGCCACGCCTATTGGGACATGTCCCCTGGGCTGGATTTTGAAACCAAATTGATTGCCAAGACCAACGCCGCCGACGTGCTGGAGCAGCAACTGTCGAAACCGGGCTATACCTGCGCGCCGATCAACCTGGGGTCCAATACCGACCCGTACCAGCCTATCGAACGCGAGTACAAGATCACCCGGCAAACGCTGCAAGTGCTGCTGCGCTATCGCCATCCGGTGACGATCATCACCAAGGGCTCGCTGATTCTGCGGGACCTCGACCTGCTCACCGAGTTGGCGCAACAACGGTTGGTGGCAGTGATGATCAGCCTCACCAGCCTGGACGACGAACTCAAGCGCATTCTGGAACCGCGCACGGCGGCGCCCAAGGCGCGGTTGCGGGCCATTCGGGTGATGCGTGAGGCGGGAATTCCGGTGGGGGTACTGTGTTCGCCGATGATCCCGATGATCAACGACAGCGAACTGGAAAGCCTGCTGGCCGAAGCCCATGCGGCTGGCGCACAGAGCGCGGCCTACATGATGTTGCGCCTGCCCCTGGAGGTGGCGCCGTTGTTTGAGGAATGGCTGGCGGCCCATTATCCGCAGCGGGCAGCCCATGTGATGAGTCTGGTGCGTCAGGTACGGGGCGGTGAGGTCTACGACAGTCGCTTCGGCGTGCGCATGCGCGGTGAAGGGCCATTTGCGGATCTATTGGCGCAGCGGTTTGCCAAGGCGATCAAACGACTTGGGCTCAATCGTCGGGAAGGGTTTAATCTGGACTGCACAGCGTTTTGTCCGCCCGGCAGGCAAATGGCATTGTTGTAGACTCATGCAGGTACGCGGACTATTTACGGTTGAGTAGTCGCGCTTTGACATCACTGAGGCCCGCGAGATAGAGCGGTTGATTCAGTTTGAGTTAAGTTTCGGTAGTTAACGTGTTCATCGAGTGACTAATGAGTCGGCGCCTCTGGTTTTGCAGCTTTCCAACTATTGCACTGGTTGCGCGCCGAACAGAACTGGAAAGCTCCCCTGCTCCAACCAAGAGGATGAATCATGAGTGACAAGGATAAACAGCCGTTGGCTGCGTCGGCTTCAGCCCCTCACGAGGCGGAGTCCGCCGATGCAGCGCTGCAACACATTGTTGAAGGTTTTTTGCATTTTCATCACGAGATCTTTCCGCAGCAGGAAGAACTCTTCAAGAAGCTCGCCACGGCCCAGAGCCCTAGGGCGATGTTTATTGCCTGCGCCGATTCGCGCATCGTTCCGGAACTGATCACCCAAAGTGCCCCTGGCGATTTGTTTGTGACCCGTAACGTCGGCAACGTCGTGCCGCCTTATGGGCAGATGAACGGCGGTGTTTCCACCGCCATCGAATACGCGGTACTGGCTTTGGGCGTGCAGCACATTATCATTTGTGGCCATTCCGATTGCGGCGCCATGCGTGCGGTGCTCAACCCGCTGAGCCTGGAAAAAATGCCCACGGTCGCAGCCTGGCTGCGTCATGCCGAGGTTGCCAAGACCATGGTCCAGGACAACTGTCATTGCACCAGCGAAGTCGAAAGCATGCATGTGCTGACTGAAGAAAACGTGATCGCCCAGTTGCAGCATTTGCGCACTCACCCGTCCGTGGCCTCACGCATTGCCAACGGTCAGTTGTTTATCCATGGCTGGGTCTACAACATCGAAACCAGCGAAATCAAAGCCTACGATGCGGAAAAAGGGGCGTTCCTGCCGTTGAACGGTACCCAACCGATCCCTTCGGCGACGCCTAAAGCGCGCTTCTAAAACATTCCCAATGTCGGGTAACGCGATGGCTGCCGTTGAAGCAGCCAGGCCTTTCCATGCCCGGCGAATGCCTCGGGAGAGTCATCATGCGTGCTGCTCAATTAAAAGCTGTACTGCCACGGGAGCTGTTGGCCTCCGTGGTTGTGTTTTTGGTCGCCCTGCCCTTGTGCATGGGGATTGCCATTGCGTCGGGGATGCCACCGGCCAAAGGTCTGATCACCGGTATTATCGGTGGTTTGGTGGTGGGTTGGATGGCTGGCTCGCCACTGCAAGTCAGCGGCCCGGCGGCGGGCCTGGCGGTGCTGGTATTCGAAGTGGTGCGCCAGCATGGCATGGTCATGCTCGGGCCGATCCTGCTGTTGGCGGGCTTTCTGCAACTGGTGGCCGGGCGTTTGCGCCTGGGTTGCTGGTTCCGTGTTACCGCGCCAGCGGTGGTGTACGGGATGCTGGCGGGGATTGGGGTGTTGATCGTGCTGTCGCAGGTCCATGTGATGCTCGACGGCGTACCGAAACCCTCTGGGCTGGATAATCTCGCCGGCTTCCCGGCAGCGTTGATCCAGGCTATCCCGACGCTGGGCGGCGGGTTGGGCTGGCAGGCCGGTCTGCTCGGATTATCGACGATCCTGGTGATGTGGCTATGGGACAAGTTTCGTCCGCAAAAGCTGCGCTTCGTGCCAGGCGCCTTGCTCGGTGTGGGATTGGCGACGGTGACCAGCCTGGTGCTGGCATTACAGGTAAAGCGGGTGGAAGTGCCGGAAAACCTGGCGGACGCCATTGACTGGCTGCGCCCCAGCGACCTGCTGAACCTGGCCGATCCCAATCTGTTGATCGCAGCCTTCGCGGTGGCCTTTATCGCCAGCGCTGAAACCCTTCTGTCGGCTGCCGCTGTCGACCGTATGCACAATGGCCAGCGTTCCGACTTCGACAAGGAACTATCGGCCCAAGGTGTGGGCAACATGCTCTGTGGCTTGGTCGGTGCGTTGCCGATGACCGGCGTGATCGTGCGCAGCTCGGCCAACGTCCAGGCCGGTGCCACTACGCGCTTGTCGGCGATGTTCCATGGCCTGTGGCTGCTGGCGTTCGTCTTGCTGCTGTCCAGTGTGCTGCAAAGCATTCCGGTGGCGAGCCTGGCGGGTGTGTTGGTGTACACCGGTATCAAGTTGGTGGACATCAAGGCTTTCCGTGGCCTGGCCCGTTACGGTCGGATGCCGATGTTCACTTATGCGGCCACTGCGCTGGTGATCGTTTTCACTGACTTGTTGACCGGCGTACTGGTGGGCTTCGGGCTGACCCTGGCCAAACTGGCGTGGAAGGCTTCACGGCTGAAAATCAGCCTGATCGATCTGCCCAAGGACGGCGAAATGGAGTTGCGACTGACCGGTGCGGCAACCTTTCTCAAGGTGCCAGCGTTGACCCAGGTGTTGTCGACGGTGCCGGCGGGAACCACCGTGCATGTACCGCTCAATAACTTGAGTTACGTGGACCACTCCTGCCTTGAGTTGCTGGAAGAATGGGGGCGGGCCAATGCGGCCAAGGGTTCGACGCTGGTGATCGAGGCGCGAGGGTTGAAGCGGCGGCTGGAAGGCCGGGTGCGGACGACTACCGGAATCGGTTCTGCCGCAGTCTAAAAGTGGCGAGGGGGACAAGCCCCCTCGCCACAAACGCTGGCGTTATACAGGGATTCAGGCCGGCTGATCCAGATCTAACCCAACACCCAACTGCCGCGACAGGCACGGCCAGCGCTTCCAGGCTGCCTCAGTGTCCGGGCTCTTGAGCTTGTCGCGGTAGGCTTCGACAGACTCCAGGGCAAAGCTGTCTTCATTGAGCATCTCATCCACCGCGTGGTGCACTGCCTCGTCCAGTTGATTGGCGAAGGTCTCACCGATCAATTGATGAGCAATCACATTGGCCACCGTGGTATCCAGCGGAATCAACGGCTGGCCAAAATGCTTGATGTACAGGTCATTGACCTCTTCCACCAGGCGATGGGCCAGGTAGGCCTCGTCCAGCAAACTATCCAGGCCTTCATGGCCGGCCAGGATCGCTGGCGGCTGGAGAAAGAAATGCTCGGCGATTTTCAGCACCGGTTTGATCTGGCTTTCGATACCGGCTTCACGGGCCACATCGTTGGCGGCATCCAGCAAGTCCGGTACCTGGTCGATGTAGGCGGCAACAAAGCGGGTCATCACGCCCTTGGCGTCGACGTCAGGCAGAGAAATCGCCGGGTGCAGGTGCGGTAACTGAACTTCCAATTGACGGGTCAACTGGCCAGTGCTGGATTCATGTTGATGGGCACGGGAAATCTGCTCGCGCAATGCGGCGGTGTTCATGAAAGCTCCAGGAAAATAGGCGTAGGAAAAGGGAAAACACAAGGTAACTCGTTTATACGAGCCCCTCAGACGCATTTGTCATAATTATTTCATGGTTATGCACCGACGTTATATCGAATTGCCATCGTTCGTCGGATAACCCACGCCGTCAGCTATTTTGCCGGCCCCGTTCGTCCATTTCCGTTCATTTGCTCGATCACATTGCGGGGTGGCGGTCGCTGTCTATACTCGGTTTTGTACGCAATTAGCTGATGACGCCCGACTGCATGAGCAGGCAAGGCTTGGCGGTGTGTTTGCAATATGGAAGCCGCTCCCTTGGCCGCAGGTGCAAACCGGCGGGATAACAAGAACGATAAGGGGAACCCGCATGACGCGACATCCACACGTTTGGATGGGCCTACTCTTGTGGTCAGTATTCAGCCAGGCGCAAGCCGCCTGGACAGTGAATATGACACCAGGGGCCACAGAGGTAAGTAACGCGGTGTTCGATCTGCACATGACCATTTTCTGGATATGTGTGGTGATCGGCATTGTGGTGTTTGGCGCGATGTTCTGGTCGATGATCGTCCATCGTCGCTCAACCGGGCAGGTGGCGGCCAAGTTCCACGAGAGTACGACGGTGGAGATCCTCTGGACCGTGGTGCCCTTGCTGATTCTCGTGGCCATGGCCATTCCGGCGACCAAGACCCTGATCAACATCTACGACAGCAGTGAATCGGATATCGATATCCAGGTCACCGGCTACCAGTGGAAGTGGCATTACAAATACCTGGGTCAGGACGTCGAATTCTTCAGCAACCTGGCCACTCCCGCCGAGCAGATCCATAACCAGGCCGTCAAGGGCGAGCATTACCTACTGGAAGTTGACCAGCCGCTGGTGATTCCCGTGGGCGCCAAAGTGCGCTTTCTGGTGACTGCCGCCGATGTAATCCATTCCTGGTGGGTGCCGGCCTTTGCGGTCAAGCGCGACGCCATCCCTGGTTTCGTCAACGAGGCCTGGACCCGGGTCGAGAAGCCCGGCATCTATCGTGGCCAGTGCGCCGAGTTGTGTGGCAAGGACCATGGCTTCATGCCGATCGTAGTCGAGGTCAAGTCCAAGGCCGACTACGACACCTGGCTCGGTGAGCGCAAGGAAGAGGCTGCCAAGCTCAAGGAACTGACCTCCAAGGAGTGGACCCTCGAAGAGCTCGTGGCCCGTGGCGACAAGGTCTACCACACCACCTGTGTGGCCTGTCACCAGGCCGAAGGCCAGGGCTTGCCACCAATGTTCCCGGCCCTCAAGGGTTCGAAAATCGCCATGGGACCGAAGGAAGCTCACCTGGGTATCGTCTATCACGGCAAGCCAGGTACTGCGATGGCAGCCTTCGGCAAGCAGCTTTCGGAAGTCGATATCGCCGCCGTCGTGACCTACGAACGCAATGCCTGGGGCAACAACAAAGGCGACATGGTCACCCCCAAAGACGTGCTGGCCATCAAACAGGCGGAAAGCAAATGACTTCCTTCATTGCATCTTTCCTGAACCGGTCTGCTGACCGTCCCGCCCACTCGTTTGCAGGAGAAAGGCCATGAGCACTGTGATCGATGACCACGGCCATGCCGGTGACCACGCTCATGGGCCCGCCAAAGGCTTGATGCGTTGGGTGCTGACCACCAACCATAAAGACATCGGGACCATGTACCTGTGGTTCAGCTTCGCCATGTTCCTGCTGGGCGGCTCGTTCGCCATGGTGATCCGTGCTGAGCTATTCCAGCCGGGCTTGCAGATCGTCGAGCCGGCGTTTTTCAACCAGATGACCACCATGCACGGCCTGATCATGGTCTTCGGTGCGGTGATGCCGGCGTTCGTGGGCCTGGCCAACTGGATGATCCCGTTGATGATCGGCGCGCCGGACATGGCTCTGCCGCGTATGAATAACTTCAGTTTCTGGCTGTTACCGGCGGCGTTCCTGCTGCTGGTGTCCACGCTGTTCTCTCCGGGCGGAGGGCCGAACTTCGGCTGGACCTTCTACGCCCCACTCTCCACCACCTATGCGCCCGAAAGCGTGACCTTCTTCATCTTTGCCATCCACCTGATGGGCATCAGTTCGATCATGGGCGCGATCAACGTGGTCGCCACTATCCTCAACCTGCGCGCCCCCGGCATGACCCTGATGAAAATGCCGTTATTCGTCTGGACCTGGCTGATCACCGCCTTCCTGCTGATCGCGGTGATGCCGGTGTTGGCGGGTTGCGTGACCATGATGCTGATGGACATCCACTTTGGCACCAGCTTCTTCAGCGCTGCTGGTGGCGGTGACCCGGTCTTGTTCCAGCATGTGTTCTGGTTCTTCGGCCATCCCGAGGTGTACATCATGATCCTGCCGGCCTTCGGCGCCGTCAGCTCGATCATCCCAACCTTCTCGCGCAAGCCGTTGTTCGGCTACACCTCGATGGTCTACGCCACGGCGAGCATCGCCTTCCTGTCGTTTATCGTTTGGGCGCACCACATGTTCGTGGTGGGCATTCCGCTGGTGGGCGAGTTGTTCTTCATGTACGCGACACTGCTGATTGCGGTGCCTACTGGGGTCAAGGTGTTCAACTGGGTCAGCACCATGTGGCAAGGCTCGCTGACTTTCGAGACGCCGATGTTGTTTGCCGTGGCTTTCGTGATCCTGTTCACCATCGGCGGCTTCTCTGGGCTGATGCTGGCCATCGCCCCGGCGGACTTCCAGTACCACGACACCTACTTCGTGGTGGCGCACTTCCATTACGTATTGGTGCCAGGGGCTATCTTCGGGATCTTCGCCTCGGCCTACTACTGGCTGCCGAAATGGACCGGCCACATGTACGACGAAACCCTGGGGAAACTGCACTTTTGGCTGTCGTTCGTGGGGATGAACATGGCGTTCTTTCCGATGCACTTCGTCGGGCTGGCCGGCATGCCGCGCCGGGTGCCGGATTACAACCTGCAGTTCGCTGACTTCAATATGGTGTCTTCCATCGGCGCCTTCACCTTTGGCGCAACGCAGATCTTCTTCCTGTTCATCGTCATCAAGTGCATTCGCGGCGGCAAGCCTGCGCCGGCCAAACCATGGGATGGAGCTGAGGGGCTGGAGTGGAGCGTGCCTTCACCAGCGCCGTATCACACCTTCACCACGCCGCCGGAGGTCAAGTGAACACCGTGATGGGTGCAGGGGGTGGTCATGTCTGACTCCATACCCCTCAATCGGCTGGTCACGCGTCTGCTGATCCTGGTGCTGGCGATGTTCGCCTTTGGCTTTGCCCTGGTGCCGATCTACGACGTGATGTGCAAGGCGTTCGGCATCAACGGCAAGACCGCGGGGCAGTACGAGGGCTCGCAGGTTGTCGACCCGTCGCGCCAGGTGCGGGTGCAGTTTCTCTCCACCAATGCCATCGACATGGTCTGGGAGTTTCATTCCAAGGCCGACGAAATCGTGGTCAACCCCGGCGCGGTCAACGAGATGATTTTTGTCGCCTTCAACCCCAGCGACAAGCCGATGACTGCGCAGGCGATCCCGAGCATTTCCCCGGCCGAAGCGGCGATGTACTTCCACAAGACCGAGTGTTTTTGCTTCACCCAGCAAGTGCTGCAGCCAGGCGAGCGCATCGAGATGCCGGTGCGTTTCATTGTCGATCGCGACATGCCCAAGGATGTGAAGCATTTGACCCTGGCGTACACGCTGTTCGATATCACCGCGCGCCAACCGCCCGTGGCTGTCCATACCGGCGGCTAGGCGTGCCTGCGGGCTCGATTAGGAGAACGAATACATGTCAACTCATGATACGTACTACGTACCAGCGCAAAGCAAATGGCCGATAATTGCCACGATTGGCATGCTGGTCACAGTGTACGGCCTGGGCGTGTGGTTCAACGACCTCAAGGCGGCACGTCCGGAATCCCATGGCCCGCTGATCTTTTTCGTCGGTGGCCTGTTACTGGCCTACATGATGTTTGGCTGGTTTGGTGCGGTGATCAAGGAAAGCCGTGCCGGGTTGTACAGCGCGCAGATGGACCGTTCCTTTCGCTGGGGCATGACCTGGTTCATTTTTTCCGAGGTGATGTTTTTTATCGCCTTCTTCGGTGCGCTGTTTTACGTGCGCCACATGTCTGGCCCATGGTTGGGGGGGGAGGGCTCCAAGGGTGTGGCGCACATGCTCTGGCCAAACTTCGAGTTCGCCTGGCCGCTGCTCAATAACCCCGACCCGAAACTCTTCCCTGCACCCGAAGGCACCATCAGCCCGTGGGGCCTGCCGCTGGTCAATACCATCCTGCTGGTCAGCTCCAGCGTGACCATCACCATCGCCCACCATGCCCTGCGCAAGGGTCATCGTGGCGCGTTGAAAATCTGGCTGGCGATCACCGTGCTGCTGGGGCTGGCATTCCTCGGGTTTCAGGCCGAGGAATACATCCACGCCTACAAGGAGTTGGGCCTGACGTTGGGTTCCGGCGTGTACGGTGCGACCTTCTTCATGCTGACGGGTTTTCACGGCGCCCACGTGACCATCGGCACCATCATTCTGTTTGTGATGCTGATGCGCGTTCTGCGGGGGCATTTCAATGCTGAGCACCAGTTCGGCTTCGAGGCGGCCAGCTGGTATTGGCACTTTGTAGACGTGGTGTGGATTGGGTTGTTTTTCTTCGTTTACGTGCTCTGAGGCGCCTTACCACGGCGCGTGGGACACCAACTGGCCGCTGTAGAAGCCCCAGGTAATCAGCAACACGGTGATCACGGCCAGCACGACACGTACGGTCAAGGCAGTGACGAGGCGGTTGGAGTTTCCCTCGTCCTTGACCAAAAAGAACAAGCCACTGAACAGGCTCACAACGGTAGCGATCAGCATCAGGGCAATAGCTGCTTTGAGCATGGTCTGGCTCCAGGACTCTTTATTTGGAGGGGCGGGCAATGAGATTCAGTATAGCCAGCGCAGTGTCGACCTTTGCGGCAACGCCATGAAACGTTTTCGCCCCGGGATTGCGCCGACGCTGGTGGTGTTTGTGCTGCTGCCTCTGATGGTGTGGCTCGGCTTCTGGCAATTGTCCCGTGGGCAGGAAAAACAGGTACTGCTGGAAAACTACGCCGAGCGCCGTGCTGGCGAGCCGATGAGCAGTGATCAATTGAGCGCCAGTGCTGATCCGGCCTTTCGCCGTGTACATCTGCGCGGACAGTTCGACGCCGCCCACAGCGTGCTGCTGGATAACCGCATGCGCGACGGCAAGGTCGGCGTCGAGTTGCTGCAACCCTTTCATGACCAGGCGAGCGGTCTTTGGCTGCTGCTCAATCGCGGCTGGCTGCCTTGGCCGGATCGCCGCACGCCGCCAGCCTTCACCACGCCCGAACAACCGTTGAATGTCGATGCCTGGGTCTATGTCGCTCCTGGCGCGACCTTCCAGCTGCACGCGGACCCGGCGGGTGCGCAATGGCCGCGACTGCTGACAGCGCTGCATCCCGACACGCTGTGGGCGGAGTTGGGGCGTAGCGGGTTTGCCTATGAATTGCGGGCTGAAGCGGGTCCTGCGACCTACGAAACCCACTGGCCTGTTGTCGCCATGGGGCCGGAAAAACACCTGGGATATGCCGTGCAGTGGTTCGCCATGGCGGTGGCGCTGTTCGGTCTTTACCTCTACCTCGGATGGCACAACGCAAGGGAGAAGCACCATGGGAGCGGCCATGAATCCACTCAACATGTCTGACGCGTCGCAGTTGCCCGGTCGTAGCAAGGGGCGCTGGCAACTGATCCTGATCGTGCTGATGGTGATCGGCCCGATGGTGCTGGCCACCTTCATGTACAAACTGCAGTTCTGGGTACCGGAAAACCGCAGCTATCACGGCGAACTGATCGGCAATGGCCAGACCCGCGCCGACATCGGTGTGCAGGCAAACGAGGAGCGCTGGCAGTTGCTGGTCACCGCGCCTGCGGCTTGCGCTACCGATTGCCAGCAACTGGTGTACCTGGCGCGCCAACTGCAAATCGGCCTGGGTCGCGATGCCTCCCGCGCCAGTCATGCCTTGGCCGTCGCGCAACCGGTGAGTACCGAGTACGAGGCAAAGCTCAAGGTTGAGTACCCACAATTGCAGCGCTACCCCCTGGACCTGCCGACCTTCAACAAGGACGCCGCGGCCCAGGGCAACGGTGACGCCCAACTGTGGATCGTTGATCCCCACGGCAACCTGGTGTTGCGCTATGACGCTCGGGTCAAGGGCAAGGATTTACTGAACGACCTGCGCCTGTTGTTGAAACTGTCGAATATCGGATAAGGGCATCGTCATGGCCAAACCTGGATTTCGCCTCGCGTTGTTTGCCACCTTGCTCGCACTGATTGTGGTGCTGCTGGGTGCCTATACCCGGCTGACCCATGCTGGCCTCGGTTGCCCGGATTGGCCGGGCTGCTACGGCTTTATCAGCGTGCCGAACAGCGAAGCCCAACTGGCCCATGCCGAGCTGCATTTCCCGGACGCTCCAGTGGAGGCCGACAAGGGCTGGAACGAGATGCTCCACCGCTACTTTGCCGGCACGCTGGGGTTGTTGATCGCCCTGCTGGCCGCACGCGCCTGGACCCATCGGCGTCATCCGGGGCAGCCATTGAAGTTGCCGTTGTTTCTGCTGGCGGTGGTGATCGCCCAGGCGGCGTTTGGTATGTGGACGGTGACCCTCAAGCTTTGGCCGCAAGTGGTCACCGGGCACCTGTTGGGCGGATTTGCGACGTTGAGCCTGCTGTTTTTGCTGACCTTGCGATTGTCTGGTGTGTTGCCGGCGCTGATTGTGCCTAGGCGCCTGCAATATTGGGCCACCGCCGGGTTGGTGCTGGTGGTCGGTCAGATTGCCTTGGGCGGTTGGGTCAGCTCCAACTATGCGGCGGTGGCTTGTATCGACCTGCCCACCTGTCATGGGGAGTGGTGGCCGGCCGCTGATTTCGCCAATGGCTTTCACCTGACCCAGCACATCGGCCCCAATTACCTGGGCGGGCAACTGGACAGCGATGCGCGCACCGCGATTCACCTGACTCACCGGATTGGCGCCGTGATAGTCACGGTCGTGTTGCTGGGCCTGGCCTGGCAGCTCAGGGCGGTCGGCATGACGCGCTTGGCCGGTCTGCTGCTGGTGGCGTTGACGGCACAGATCAGCCTTGGCCTGAGCAACGTCTATTTCCACTTGCCGCTGCCGGTGGCAGTCGCTCATAACGCCGGCGGCGCAGCTTTATTACTGACGCTGGTATTGGTCAATTATCACGCACGAACCAGTCTGGTTCGGGTCAGGCATCAACTGCCGTGGGGCTGGCGCTTCAGCCCGCGTCGACAGGTTTCGGGCCTCATAACTATTAAAGGAGAGATGCCATGGCGACCTTGATCGGCGAGCGCCACAGTCAGGCGATCTGGCGTGATTACCTGGAGCTGACCAAGCCTAAGGTGGTGGTGCTAATGCTCATCACCTCGCTGGTGGGCATGTTCCTCGCCACTCGCGCCGGCGTGCCGTGGACGGTACTGATCTTTGGCAATCTGGGGATCGCCCTGTGTGCCGGCGGCGCGGCCGCGGTCAATCATGTGGTGGACCGGCGCATTGATGCGGTGATGGCGCGTACTCACAAGCGTCCGCTGGCCGAAGGTCGGGTATCACCGGCCGCTGCCCTGACCTTCGCCATGGCACTGGCGGTGGGAGGGCTTGCGCTGCTGCTGGCATTTACCAATCCGCTGGCGGCCTGGCTGACTTTGGCCTCGCTGCTGGGTTATGCGGTGATCTACACCGGCTTTCTCAAGCGGGCGACGCCGCAGAATATCGTCATCGGCGGCCTTGCTGGCGCCGCGCCGCCGCTGTTGGGTTGGGTGGCGGTCACCGGCCACGTCAGCGCCGAACCGTTGCTGCTGGTGCTGATCATCTTCGCCTGGACTCCGCCGCACTTCTGGGCCCTGGCGATTCATCGCAAGGAGGAGTACGCCAAGGCCGATATCCCGATGCTGCCGGTGACTCACGGCGAGCACTACACCAAGGTGCATATCCTGCTGTACACCTTCGCGTTGCTGGCGGTCAGCCTGATGCCCTATGTCATCCACATGAGTGGGTTGCTGTACCTGGGATGTGCACTGGTTCTGGGCGGTCGCTTTCTGCAATGGGCCTGGGTGCTGTACCGTGGCAGTCGGCCGCACGCGGCGATCAACACCTTCAAGTACTCTATCTGGTACCTGTTTTTACTGTTTATCGCCCTGCTCGTAGACCACTACTTATTGTTGAACCTATGACTCGAACTCAAAAAACTGTCTTTATCCTGGTGGCCCTGGTGGCGTTGATCTTGGGCCTGACCGTTAACAAAGTACTGTCTGGCAAGGGCCAGGGTGATCCGACGGCGTTGATCGACGCAGGGATTATCCTGTTGCCGCAAAGTCGTCAATTGCCGCCCGTGACCATGACCAACCAGGACGGCCAGCCGGTGGTGATCAACGAGTTGAAGGACAAGTGGAGCCTGCTGTTCTTCGGCTACACCTTCTGCCCTGACATCTGCCCCACCACCCTCGCCCAGTTGCGGCAGATCAAGAGTGAGCTGCCCAAGGATGTGGTGGATAAGCTGCAGATCGTCTTGGTCAGCATCGATCCCCACCGCGACACTCCGGCGCAGCTCAAGCAGTACCTGGGTTACTTCGACCCGCAGTTCCTGGGTCTGACGGGCGCCAGTGTGGACGATGTGCAGAAGGTGTCTAACGCCGTGAGCATCCCGTTTATTCCTGCTGATACCAGCAAGCCCAACTACACCGTCGACCACAGTGGCAACCTGGCGCTGATCGGCCCGGATGGTACTCAGCGTGGCTTTATACGGGCGCCGCTGAACAACCAGAAGCTGGTGGCGCAGTTGCCAGGGTTGTTGCAGCGTAAATAAACAAAACCCCATCCGACGTAAGTAGGATGGGGTTTTTGTTGTTTCAGCTTCGGATCAGAACGCTGGCAATACCGCGCCTTTGTACTTCTCAAGAATGAACGCTTTCACTTCTGGACTGTGCAGGGCCGCGACCAGCTTCTTCATGGCGTCCGAGTCCTTGTCGTCCGGGCGGGCTACCAGGATGTTGACGTAAGGCGAGTCGCTGCCTTCGATCACCAGGGCGTCCTTGGACGGGTCCAGCTTGGCTTCCAGGGCGTAGTTGGTGTTGATCAGCGCCAGGTCGACCTGGGTCAGCACGCGCGGGATGGTGGCGGCTTCCAGTTCGCGGAACTTCAGTCCTTTCGAATTTTCGGTGATGTCCTTGATGGTCGACAGGATGTTGGTCGAGTCCTTCAATTTGATCAGGCCGGCCTTCTCCAGCAGCAACAGCGCACGGCCGCCGTTGGTGGCGTCGTTGGGGATCACCACACTGGCGCCGTCTGGCAGCTCGGCCAGGGTCTTGTATTTGCTGGAGTAGACGCCCAATGGCTCCAGGTGCACACCGGCAACGCTCACCAGGTTTGTGCCCTTGGCCTTGTTGAACTCATTCAGGTATGGCTGGTGCTGGAAGAAGTTGGCGTCCAGGCGTTTTTCGGCCACTTGCACGTTCGGTTGAACGTAGTCGGTGAAGACTTTGACCTTCAGATCAACGCCTTCCTTGGCCAGTGCTGGCTTGATGAATTCGAGGATTTCGGCGTGAGGCACAGGCGTCGCGGCGACTGTCAGGGTCTCGGCGGCGTGGGCGGAAAACGCGGCAACGGCGGCAAAAGCAACCAGTAGTTTTTTCATCCAGCAAGCTCCTTGTTCGGACATTGGCCAACTTTTGGCCGGGAATGGCCGTTATTTTCGAGAAAAGTGCGTCACCAGCTTGTCGCCGATGGTTTGTAGAATTTGCACCAGCACGATCAGCATCACCACGGTGACAACCATTACGTCGTCCTGAAAGCGCTGATAACCATAGCGGATTGCCAGGTCGCCCAGGCCGCCGGCACCCACCACGCCCGCCATGGCGGTATAACCCACCAACGCGATGGCTGTGACGGTGATGGCCGCGATGATGCCGGGACGCGCCTCGGGTAGCAGGGCGTTCATGATGATCTGCCGGGTAGTCGCGCCCATGGCCTGCGTCGCCTCAATGATGCCGCGATCCACTTCGCGCAGGGCGGTTTCCACCAGCCGGGCGAAGAACGTCGACGCGCCGACCACCAGCGGTGGAATCGCGCCGGCCACGCCCAGGGAGGTGCCCGTAAGGAAGACGGTGGTGGGAATCATCACAATCAACAGGATGATAAATGGCAGGGAGCGTATCGCGTTAACCACGAAGGCCAGTACCGAGTAGGTAGTTTTCTGCTCCAGCAATTGCCGTGGGCTGCACAGGAACAGCAAAATGCCCAGCGGCAGGCCTACCAGCACGGTGAAGAGCAGGGAGGTACTGAGCATGAGCATGGTGTCGCCGGTGGCGACCCAGATGTCCGTCCAGTCAACCTGGTCGAAGTAATGCAGTAAATCGTCCATTAACGCAGGATCTCCATGTGGACATCGGCCGCGGTGAAGCGGGTGAACGCTGCATCCATGTCGCCGCCGGTGATGGCCAGGGTCAGTTGCCCGTAGGGAGTGTCTTTGATGTGGTCTATACGGCCGGCGAGGATGCTGTAGTCCACGCCCGTTTCGCGAGCGACAGTACCGAGCAGCGGCGCGTAGGTTGCTTCGCCCTGGAACGTCAGGCGCACGATGCGGCCAGGAACGTGGGCGAAGTCATCACGCTGCTCACCTTCGTCGATCTGTTCGGACTCTTGCACGAAGCGTTTGGTGGTCGGGTGCTTGGGGTGCAGGAATACGTCAGCCACGGTGCCTTGCTCGACGATGACGCCGGCGTCCATCACAGCCACCTGATCGCAAACCCGACGGATCACGTCCATTTCATGGGTGATCAGCACGATGGTCAGCTTCAACTCGCGGTTGATCTCGGCCAGCAGTTGCAGGACTGAGGCGGTGGTCTGCGGGTCGAGGGCGCTGGTGGCCTCATCGCACAGCAGGATTTTCGGCTTGGTGGCCAGGGCGCGGGCGATGCCGACGCGCTGCTTCTGGCCGCCTGACAACTGGGCCGGGTACTTCTTGGCGTGGTCCGACAGGCCGACACGCTCCAGCAATTCAGCAACACGCTGGTTGATCTCGCGGCGCGACAATTCGCCCGCCAGGATCAGTGGCAACGCCACGTTGTCGGCGACAGTCTTGGAGGCCAGCAGGTTGAAGTGCTGGAAGATCATTCCGACCTGCTGCCGGAAACGGCGCAAACCGTTGGCATCCAAGGCGGTGACTTCTTCGTCATCTACCTTGATCTGGCCACCACTTGGCTCTTCCAGGCGATTGATCAGGCGCAGCAGCGTGCTTTTTCCCGCGCCAGAGTGGCCAATCAGGCCGAACACCTGGCCATTCTCGACCCGCAGGCTGGTGGGGTGCAGCGCGGGGATATCCTTACCGGCGACCCGGTAGGTTTTGTGGACGTTATGAAACTCGATCACGTAGCGAACCTTGTGGGGCGCATTAAAAAGGGATCAGCGGTTAGCCGGGCGCGCATTTTAGCCTGTCCGTATAGAGGCTCTTAGCATTTATTTCGCATCCGACCAGCGATTTGGCAATAACACGATCAAAGGTCATAAAAAAGGAACGGTCCAAAACAGTTTCAGTCACTACTTAAGCAACTCGAAATACCCAGGTGCCGTGCCTGGGGTTTTGCTCAAAAAGAGCCGGGGATTGCTCTGGCCTACGCAAACGAGGAGTTTTTGTCTGATGAGCACTAAAAAACCAGTGACCCCGCCCAAGAGCGAACTGGCGGGTACCGACACCCTGGACCGTGGCAACACCAATGAGAAGCTGCGCAGCCTGGAAAAATTCCGCTCCGACGCAACAGGCCAGGCGCTGCGTACCAATCAAGGCGTAAAAGTCTCCGACAACCAGAACAGCTTGAAGGTCGGCCCCCGAGGCCCTTCGCTGCTGGAAGACTTCATCATGCGTGAAAAAATCACGCACTTTGACCATGAGCGCATCCCGGAGCGCATTGTTCATGCCCGTGGCACCGGTGCTCATGGTTATTTTCAGACCTATGAAAACCATTCGGCGCTGACCAAGGCTGGTTTTCTGCGGGACCCTGGCCATAAAACCCCGGTCTTCACCCGCTTTTCCACTGTGCAGGGCCCTCGGGGCTCTGGTGATACCGTGCGCGACGTGCGCGGTTTTGCGGTGAAGTTCTTTACCGACGAAGGCAACTTCGATCTGGTGGGCAACAATATGCCGGTGTTTTTTATTCAGGACGCGATCAAGTTTCCCGACTTCGTCCATGCGGTAAAGCCTGAGCCGCATAACGAGATGCCTACCGGCGGTTCGGCCCACGATACCTTTTGGGACTTTGTTTCGCTGCAGCCGGAATCGGCCCATATGGTGATTTGGGCGATGTCTGACCGGGCGATTCCCAAAAACCTGCGAAGCATGCAAGGTTTTGGCGTTCACACCTTTCGTTTGATCAACGCTGAAGGTAAGTCCAACTTCGTAAAATTCCACTGGCGGCCGACCGTTGGCACCTGCTCGCTGGTGTGGGATGAGGCGCAAAAGCTTGCAGGTAAAGATGCCGACTACCATCGTCGTGACCTGTGGGAATCCATCGAAGGCGGCGACTACCCGGAATGGGAGTTGGGCGTGCAGATCATTGCCGAGGAAGACGAGCACACGTTCGACTTCGACATTCTCGACCCAACCAAGTTGATTCCTGAAGAGCTGGTGCCGATCACGCCGCTGGGCAAGATGGTGCTTAACCGCAACCCGGACAATTTCTTTGCCGAAGTCGAGCAAGTGGCGTTCTGTCCTGGGCATATCGTGCCGGGCATCGACTTCTCCAACGATCCGCTGCTGCAAGGCCGGCTATTTTCCTATACCGACACGCAGATCAGCCGACTGGGCGGGCCGAACTTTCATGAGCTGCCGATCAATCGCCCGGTATCGCCGTTCCATAACGGCCAGCGCGATGCCATGCACCGCACCACCATCGACAAGGGACGCGCCTCCTACGAGCCTAACTCGATTGATGGCGGGTGGCCGAAGGAAACCCCGCCGGCTGCGCAAGACGGCGGGTTTGAAACCTATCCAGAGCGCGTCGATGCCCACAAGATCCGCGAGCGCAGTGAATCGTTTAGCGATCACTTCTCCCAGGCTCGGTTGTTTTTCCGCAGCATGAGCAAACCCGAGCAGGAGCACATCATCGCCGCCTACAGCTTTGAGTTGGGCAAGGTTGCGCGCGAGTTTATCCGCGCCCGTCAGGTCAACGAGATCCTGGCCAATATTGACCTGGAACTGGCCAAGCGTGTTGCGCAGAACCTCGGCTTGCCAGTGCCGAAAAAAGGCACGCTGCCTGAGCGCAAGACGGCTCCAGAGCGTTCGCCGGCGTTGAGCCAGGCCAACTTGCTTTCGGGTGATATCAAGACCCGCAAAGTGGCGATTCTGGCGGCCAACGGAGTTGATGGCGCAGCAATTGATGCGTTGAAGAAGGCGCTGATGGCGCTAGGTGCGCACGCCAAGCTACTGGGGCCGACGTCGGCACCGGTGACCACCGCCGATGGCAAGAGCCTGCCGGTGGATGCGTCGAGGGAAGGCTCGCCGTCTGTGGCGTTCGATGCCGTGTTTGTACCGGGCGGAGCGAAGTCGGTGCAGGCGTTGAGCGGCGATGGCGTGGCTCTGCACTACCTGCTGGAGGCGTACAAGCATTTGAAGGCGATTGCGTTGGCCGGCGAGGCGAAGCAATTGTTGGATGTGTTGAAGCTGGAGGCGGATGCGGGGTTGATTGTCGGCGGGGATGCCAAGGCGTTTAAGGCGTTTTTTGCGGCGATTGCCCAGCATCGGGTTTGGGATCGGGAGCCTAAGGCCAAGGCTATTCCGGCCTAAACTGCGATTAAAACTGTAGGAGCGAGCAAGCTCGCTCCTACAGTGATTGGCGTCAGTCCGGCTTGCGCGGAATCAGCACAACCTGAGCAGGGATATTTTTCAGAATTTGCCGGTGAATCTTCAGGTCATACCCCGAGTCAATCCGTTTCACCCGTTTGGTCAGCAAGGTGGCCAGCCACGGGTAATCCTCGGTGCGCGGCGCCTGGATGCTGACATCGCACTGGTAATTCACCACATCGGTGGCAATCGCATCCAGTTGATGGCGCAATTTCTCAATGTCGGTGAGGTTCAGCGCCACGGTAGTGCTTTCAGCGGCCGGGTCGATGACCTTGGCCGGTGGCTTGGCTTCGGCAGCCTTCAGCGCGGCTTCGGCTTTATCCAGCTCCGCTTTACGGGCGTGGGCGATGGCGCTGTTGACGCCACCGGTCAGCGCCGGTGCCTTGGGCATTAACGCCCGGGCACGGCTCAGGGCCGTGGCTGCGGCGTTGACATCACCTTTTTGCAGGACGATCTGGCTGCGCTGCAAGTAGGCTTCTGCCAATTGACGCTGATAGGGTTCCAGCGTCGGATCGTTAGGCGATTGGGCCTGCAACGTGGCGAGTTGGTCTTCGGCGGTAGCCAATTCGCTGCTGGCGAGGTTTTGTTCCAGTTGTGCGATGGCCGTAGCCCGCGCATCCGGAACCTGGGGGGCGACGGGCGGTGTGTTTTGGCAGGCGCCCAGCAGCAGGGAAAATGCGGCAAGGAGCAGATAACGGGAGGTGAACGGCTTCATTCCTGCGACTCTCTAATTGCGCAAAAAGCGAGCAAGTCTACACCCCTCGACGGGGCAGGACAAAACTCAGCAGAAACAGCGCGGCTGCCGTGACCACAATCGATGGCCCGGCCGGTGTGTCCTTGAACCAGGACAGCGCCAGGCCACCACACACGGCAATCATCCCCAGCACGCTGGCGCCGACCGCCATTTGCTCCGGAGAGCGGGCATGGCGTTGGGCAGCTGCCGCGGGAATGATCAGCAGCGAGGTGATCAACAATACGCCGACAATCTTCATCGCGACAGCAATCACCACGGCGATCAGCAACATCAGGGTCATGCGTAGCGCTGCGACGGGCAATCCTTCGACGGTGGCCAGCTCTTCATGGACAGTGATCGCCAGCAATGGGCGCCACAGGGTCACCAGCAAAATAAGCACCGCGGCGCTGCCGCCGAGGATCCAGGCCAGGTCGGTAGGGCTGATCGCCAGCAGGTCGCCGAACAGATAGGCCATCAGGTCGATCCGTACTTCATGCATGAAGCTTAGTACTACCAGACCCAACGACAGGGTGCTCGGTGCAAGAATCCCCAAAAGCGTGTCGGACGCCAGTGGCTGGCGCTTTTGCAAGGTCACCAGCAGCACCGCCAGCAGCAGGCAGCCGACGGTCACGGCGATGGAGGGGCTGACGTCCAGCAAAAAGCCCATGGCCACGCCCAGCAGAGCGGCGTGGGACAAGGTATCGCCAAAATAGGCCATGCGTCGCCAGACCACAAACGAGCCCAGGGGGCCCGCCACCAGTGCCAGAGCCAAGCCTGCCAGCAGGGCGTAGAGCAGAAAATCAGCCATGCTTGCAGCTATCTCCGTGAACGTGGGTGTGGGGTGCCGGGGTTTCGTCGACCACTGCGCCATTCAGGTCATGGGCGTGATCGTGGCGATGGTGGTAGATGGCGAGGCTCTGGGCGTTCTTGCCGAACAGCTCGACAAAGGCCGGGTCGCCGCTGACTTGTTCCGGGTGGCCGGAGCAGCAAACGTGACGATTGAGGCACACCACTTGGTCAGTAGTGCTCATGACCAGATGCAAATCGTGGGAAACCATCAGCACGCCGCAGCCATGGCGGTCTCGCAGACGGGTGATCAGGCTGTACAGCTCGGCCTGGCCGGCGACGTCGACGCCCTGCACAGGCTCATCGAGTACCAGCAATTGGGGTTCGCGCAACAGGGCGCGGGCCAGCAGCACGCGTTGCATTTCACCGCCGGAGATACTTTGCACCGGGCTGTCGATCACTTGTTCGGCGCCGACTTCCTTCAGGGCAGACTGGACGCGGGCGCGGTCCACGCCAGGCACCAAACGCAGGAACCGCAATACCGATAGCGGCAAGGTCGGGTCGACATGCAGCTTTTGCGGCATATAGCCCACACGCAGCTTCGGTTTGCGCCAGACGCTGCCACGGTCGGGCTTGAGCAAGCCGAGTACGGCGCGCACCAGGGTGGTCTTGCCGGCACCGTTGGGGCCGATCAGCGTAACGATCTGGCCTGGCTCGACGCTCAAGTGAATGTTGTCCAGCACGTTTTGCCCGGCGAACGTGACCCCGACCTGCTCCAGGCGGATTAGCGCAGTGCTCATCAAACCCCCTGGCAACCCGAGCAGATGCCGACCACTTCGACGGTTTGCCCTTCGACGTTGAAGCCGACATCACTGGCGCTTTTGATGATGGCGTCACTGATGATTTTTTGCTCAAGCTCGATGGCGGCGTGGCATTCGCGGCAGATCAGGAACTGGCCCTGGTGGGCGTGTTCCGGGTGATTGCAGCCGACAAAGGCGTTCAGTGAGGAGATGCGATGCACCAGGCCGTTTTCCAACAGGAAATCCAGCGCCCGGTAGACCGTCGGCGGTGCGGCACGGCGGCCGTCCTGTTCGCTGAGTACCCCAAGAATGTCGTAGGCACCCAGCGGCTTGTGGCTTTGCCAGACCAGTTCCAGCACCCGGCGCCGCAAGGCGGTCAGGCGCAGGCCTTGACGCGCGCACAGGGCGTCGGCCTCTGACAGCGCGCTGTGGACGCAGTGAGAGTGGTCATGGGGACGGCTGGCAAGCGGTGTTTTGGGCATGAGCGGCGACAGATATTTGTGAGAGACGTTATTATGTTACCTGTTCCTACGCCTTTGAGTGGTCATCGTGTCCCGACTTTTTCCCATTTTTGTCGTTTTCGTCACCAGTTTATTCATTACTGGCACCGCTCAGGCCGAGGTTCGGGTGCTTACCAGTATCAAACCCCTGCAACTGATTGCGGCCGCTGTGCAGGACGGTGTGGCGGTCCCAGAGGTGTTGCTGCCACCGGGAGCATCGCCTCATAACTACGCGCTGCGTCCTTCCGACGTACGGCGTGTGCAATCGGTGGATCTGATTTATTGGATCGGTCCGGACCTGGAAGGCTTTCTGCCGCGAGTCCTGAAAGGTCGCAGCTTGCCGACCGTGGCCATTCAGGACCTCCCAGGGCTTAAACTGCGGCACTTCGCCGACGATGGCCACTCCCACGCCGAAGATGGCGACGATCATGATCACGATCATCGCCCTGGCAGCCTTGATGCCCATTTGTGGCTGTCACCGATCAATGCCCGGGTGATCGCAACGCGCATGGCGGCGGACCTCAGCGCTGCCGATCCGGCCAATGCCGAACGTTATCAGAGCAACCTGCAAGTCTTTGACGGCCGTCTGGATGCCTTGGATGTGCGTTTGAAGGCGCGCTTGTCTGGCGTTGCCGGCAAGCCGTACTTCGTGTTCCATGAAGCGTTTGACTACTTTGAAGATGCTTACGGCCTCAAGCACACCGGCGTGTTCAGCGTGGCCGCTGAAGTGCAGCCAGGCGCACAGCATGTCGCGGCGATGCGTACCCGCTTGCAGGAAGTTGGCAAGACGTGTGTGTTCAGCGAGCCACCATTGCGTCCGCGCCTGGCGCAAACGTTGGTGGCCGGTTTGCCGGTGAAGCTGGCAGAGCTGGATGCATTGGGTGGGTACACGCCGGCTACCGCTCAGGGTTATGAGCAGGTGCTGGAGAAATTGGGGAATGCTCTGGCGGGGTGCCTGGAGTCGTTGTAGGGGCCAGGCGGGCCCCTGCAAAATCGGTTTGTTACAGGGCGAACGGCAGCGGTGTATTGACCTGCTGGCGTTGCGCCAGGTGCTGCTGAAGCTCTCGCGGGTCATGAATCAGCACGTCCTGGCCGGCAAACGTCTTGGCAGCGATCAGGCGTGACAGCCAGAAGCGTACGCAAGCCACTCGCAACATCGTTGGCCACAACTCGGCTTCCTTGGCGGTAAACGGCCGCAAGCCTGCATAGGCTCCCAGCATCGCCCGTGCCCGTTGGCCATCAATCACGCCATCGGCATCCGAGCACCAGTCATTCAGGGCAATTGCCACGTCGTACAGCATCGGCCCCGAGCAGGCGTTGTAAAAGTCGATCAGACCGGTCAGGTGCGTACCTTCGAACATCGCGTTGTCGCGAAACAGGTCGGCGTGGATATTGGCCTGCGGCAGCGCCAGGATCTGCGCTTTGCGCTGCTGGATTTCGTCCAGTGCGTCCTGCAGCAGGCGGCGTTGTTCCTCATCGAGGTGCGAGATCAGCTGTGCACCTTCGTCGAGCATCCAGTCCAGCCCGCGATCAGTCTTGCGCTCCAGCACCTTGGCCTGGGTTGCTTGGTGCAGATGACCCAGCAGTTCACCCACTTGCGCGCAGTGCTGGGCGTTGGCGTCCTTGATGTGCTTGCCTGCCAGGCGCGGTTGCAGAAGTGCCGGTTTGCCGGCCAACTCCCGCAAGGCCACGCCGTCGGTGGTGCGCAGGGCATAAGGCACCGGAAGGCCGGCCTTGTGGAGCACGTCCAGCAGTTCGATGAAAAACGGCATTTCCTGGACGGGACCGCGTTCAACCAGGGTCAGGACAAACTCGCCCTTTTCCAGGCTGATGAAGAAGTTGGTGTTTTCGCTACCAGCGGCAATCCCCTGGAAGTCAAGCAGGCGGCCGAGCCCGTAAGGGGCCAGAAAGGTTTCCAGCTCGGGCCGAGCCAGGGGGGTGAACACAGACATGGTTAAAACTGCCAGTACGGGCGCCGCAGTGCGCAGCGCCGATTAAAGTTAAGAAATCATTTCCATTCGAAGATCTTCCATGACGGGATCAGCATATCCGGCTGGTCCGAGCGGATGAAGTTCGCATCGGTTCCGTCCGCGCGCACCAGAAAATAGGGTGGGGCACCCTTGACGGTGACCTTGATCGCATACAGGAAACCGTTTTGGCGGTACTCCCGAATCTCCCTGTCGCCTTCGGTGCGGATGGTAACGTCCGGGTCTCCCGAGGGGGCGGTGTCGGCCGCGATGGCAGCCATCGGAGCGATTGTAATCAAGCCGGTCAACAACAGGCGATTCAGTGTGCGCATGATAACCTTGTCCCTTTGTTGTCATTGGTCCGGCTATTCTAGCGCCTGACCCGCCGAAAAGGTTGATCCTGCTCATGAGCCAAGCCCCCCTCGTCCTGGTGGACGGTTCTTCTTACCTGTACCGCGCCTTCCATGCGCTGCCACCGCTGACCACCTCCAAAGGCCTGCCGACCGGTGCGGTCAAGGGCGTGTTGAACATGCTCAAAAGCCTGCGCAAGCAGTACCCGGATAGCCCGTTCGCGGTAGTGTTTGACGCCAAGGGCGGGACATTTCGCGATGACATGTATGCCGAATACAAGGCCAATCGCCCGAGCATGCCCGACGACATGCGCGTGCAGATCGAGCCGCTGCATGCCAGCGTGATCGCCCTGGGTTTTCCCCTGCTGTGTGTCGAAGGGGTAGAAGCGGACGATGTGATCGGCACTCTGGCCCGCAGTAGCGCGGCCGCCGACCGGCCAGTGGTGATCTCCACCGGTGACAAGGACATGGCGCAACTGGTCGACGGGCACATTACCTTGGTCAATACCATGACTGGTAGTGCCATGGACGTTGAGGGCGTGAAGGAGAAATTCGGTGTCGCTCCCGAGCAGATCATCGACTATCTGGCGCTGATGGGCGACTCGTCCGACAACATTCCAGGCGTCCCGGGTATTGGCCCCAAGACGGCTTCCGGTTTGCTGGTGGGGGTCAACGGTGGCTTGAAGGAACTCTACGAGCAGCTCGATATTGTCCCGACACTGCCGATTCGTGGTGCCAAGACCTTGCCCGCCAAGCTTGAAGAGCATAAGGAGATGGCGTTCCTGTCCTACCAGTTGGCGACGATCAAGGTCGATGTGCCGCTGGATGTTGGCCTGGAAGACTTGCACCTGATCGAGCCGGATCGCGAGAAGCTGCTTGAGTTGTACACCTTGCTGGAATTCAAGAGCTGGTACGAAGATGTTCAGCGCGATGCCAAGCGTGCCGGTCAGGACGTAGTGGCACCAGTAGCTGACACAGTCGTTGTCGATACTGAGATCAAGTACGAAACCATCCTTGACCAGGCGCGTTTCGACGTCTGGCTGAAGAAGCTCGGCAGCGCCAAGTTGTTCGCCTTCGACACCGAAACCACGGGTATTGATGCGCAGCAGGCGCAACTGGTAGGCCTGTCTTTTGCAGTCGAGGCCTATGAAGCGGCCTACATCCCGTTGACCCACTCCTACATGGGCGTGCCTGATCAGCTGGATCGCGACACCGTGCTGCGCGCCTTGAAGCCCATTCTGGAAGACCCGGCCAAGCTCAAGGTCGGCCAGCACGCCAAGTTCGACATGAATATTCTGGCCAACTGCGCCATTGGCGGCGATCAGAGTTGCGGTATCACGGTGCAGGGCATTGCCTACGACACTATGTTGGAGTCCTACGTTCTCGACTCCACCGCGACCCGCCACGATATGGACAGCCTGGCCCTGAAATACCTGGGCCACAGCACTGTCAGTTTCCAGGACATTGCTGGCAAGGGGGCCAAACAGTTGACCTTTGACCAGATTTCCCTGGAGCAGGCCGGCCCCTACGCTGCCGAAGATGCCGATGTGACCTTGCGCCTGCATCAGACCCTGCATGCGCAACTGGCGGCGATCCCGAGTCTGGCAAGCGTGTTGTCGGACATCGAAATGCCGTTGGTGCCGGTGCTGGCGCGTATCGAGCGCCAGGGCGCGCTGGTGGATGCCAAGTTGCTGGGTGTTCAAAGTGTCGAGCTGGGCGAGAAAATGGTCGCCCTGGAGCGCGAAGCCTTTGAAATCGCCGGTGAGGAATTCAACCTCGGCTCACCTAAACAGCTGGGAGCGATTCTGTACGAGAAGCTCGGCTATCCGGTTCTCAGCAAGACCGCCAAGGGCCAGGCTTCCACCGCTGAAGCGGTGCTCGCCGAGTTGGCAGACCAGGATTTCCTGCTGCCCAAAGTGCTGATGCAATACCGCTCCATGAGTAAGCTGAAAAGCACCTACACCGACCGCCTTCCGGAGCAGATCAACCCGCGCACCGGGCGAATTCACACCTCTTATCATCAAGCGGTGGCGGCTACCGGACGCTTGTCTTCCAGCGATCCGAATTTGCAGAATATTCCCATCCGCACTGCCGAGGGCCGACGGATTCGTCAAGCCTTCGTCGCGCCCAAGGGCTACAAGCTACTGGCGGCGGACTACTCGCAAATCGAGCTGCGGATCATGGCTCACCTGGCCAAGGACGAAGGGCTGCTGCACGCCTTCCGCAATGACCTAGACGTGCACAAGGCGACAGCGGCGGAAGTGTTTGGCGTGGAGCTGGACGCTGTTACCACTGATCAGCGTCGTAGTGCCAAGGCGATCAACTTCGGGCTTATCTATGGCATGAGC
This sequence comes from Pseudomonas sp. C321, assembly GCF_055407105.1. Taxonomy (NCBI): domain Bacteria; kingdom Pseudomonadati; phylum Pseudomonadota; class Gammaproteobacteria; order Pseudomonadales; family Pseudomonadaceae; genus Pseudomonas; species Pseudomonas sp. C321. Next base: position 700,665 of record NZ_JBUZRB010000002.1, read on the forward strand.
GCCTTTGGCCTGGCCAAGCAGATCGGCGTCGACCGCAAGCAATCGCAGGCTTATATCGACCGCTACTTCGCCCGTTACCCTGGTGTGCTGGCGTACATGGAGCGCACCCGCGCCCAGGCGGCCGAACAGGGTTATGTGGAAACCATTTTCGGTCGTCGCCTGTACTTGCCGGAAATCAACGCAAAAAACGCGGCCTTGCGCAAAGGCGCCGAGCGCACGGCGATTAACGCGCCAATGCAGGGCACGGCCGCTGACATCATCAAGAAAGCCATGGTGGCGGTGGATAACTGGCTGGCTGAGTCTGGCTTGGACGCCAAAGTCATCCTGCAAGTGCACGATGAACTGGTGCTGGAGGTTCGCGAGGATCAGGTGGACAAGGTTCGCGAGGAAATTCGCTTGCACATGAGCAGCGCAGCGAAGCTGGATGTGCCGTTGTTGGTTGAAGTCGGGGTGGGCAATAACTGGGACGAGGCGCACTGATCAGTCGCCACGAAGGGCGTTTGCTGCGGCGCGCTGTCGCGCAAACGCGCCCTTTTGAGCTTTTTAGATCGGAAACAGCCGAAGGTTATTTCCAATAGTTTCCCGGAGCGCCGGAACTTAACCGATGAAAAGTCACTCAGAGTTACTGAATGGGTGGTGAAGCCCTTCAATGCTCCTATGTTGTGTTAAGTGTTGGCAGATATCTGGATCCCGCCCTAGCGGTCCGGAACTTGGACCCCGAACTTCCCCTCCCCATGCGAAGTCCGGGGTTTTTTTTGCCTGTAGCTTTTACTCGGCAGCAGCTTCCGAACCCTTGTCCGCCAGTTCCATCCAGCCTGCCAGCACGGTGTAGGCATCTTCCAGGCCCAGGCGTTTCGGCGCCGAGAATAGCTGGATCGTCACCGCATCACCCCAGCCTTTACGAATGTCCGCCTGCACTTTGAGCAGGGTGTTTTTTGCTGCGCCATAGGTCAGCTTGTCGGCCTTGGTCAGCAGAATGTGCATCGGCATGCCGCTGGCGACTGCCCAATCGAGCATCAGCAGGTCGAAATCGGTCATTGGATGACGGATGTCCATCATCAGAATCAGCCCCTTCAAACTCTCCCGACCACCCAGATAGGCTTCCAGGTGACGCTGCCAGTGCAGCTTCAGCGGGATAGGTACTTTCGCGTAACCGTAGCCCGGCAGGTCGACCAGACGCCGATCATCGTCTAGCTTGAAGAAGTTGAGCAGCTGTGTGCGCCCAGGGGTTTTCGAGGTGCGAGCCAGGCTGGCATGGGTCAAGGTGTTCAGAGCGCTGGATTTGCCGGCATTGGAACGGCCCGCGAAGGCGACTTCAAAGCCTTCGTCGTCGGGGCATTGGTCGACTTTGGCGGCGCTGAGCATGAAGGTGGACTGTTGGCACAGGCCGAGGATGGGGTTCTTGAGTTGCATGAGATTTCCGATGTGGGCGGTGCCGGGAATGGGTGCGGCAAGCGGTGTCGTTTCCGTTTCAGTAGCGCCAGTATATAATGCCGCAGATTTTGTGTGTGCTTTGTCCCAGCGAAGGATGAAGTTCGCGGGAGCGAAAGACCTATATTGCGCATTAGAACGCAAAACGCTCTCAAACCCTGTAAAGGTCGTCGTATGACGAAATGGCTGCTAGCTGCCGGTGTCTTGATGCCGCTTTACAGCGCTCAGGCTACACAGGATCCGGAAGCCATGTACAACCGCGCTTGCGTAGCCTGTCATGCCGGACAGTTGCCGACCGCCCCCAAACGGGGTGATCAGGCCGCTTGGGCGCCGAGACTGGCGCAAGGCATGGATACGCTGGTGCAGCACGTGACCCAGGGTTTCAAGGCGATGCCGCCGCGTGGTTTGTGCATGGACTGCAGTACCGAGGATTACCAGGCCATCATCCGTTGGATGAGCGAGTAAACCCGGTCCATAACTCTTTAACCCTTAGCCGTAGTTGGATTAGCTGATGAACAAACTGATCGTGAGTCTGCTGTTGACCTTGGGCATCACCGGTGTTGCCCATGCTGCAGGCGACGCCACTGCTGGCAAGGCGAAAGCCGCCGTATGTGGTGCTTGCCATGGACCGGATGGCAACAGCCCGGCGCCCAATTTTCCGAAGCTCGCAGGCCAGGGTGAAAAATACCTGACCAAGCAAATGCACGACATCAAGGACGGCAAGCGTACTGTCCTGGAAATGACCGGCTTGCTGACTAATCTCAGTGATCAGGATCTGGCGGATATCGCGGCTTATTACGCCAGTCAGGCAGGCAGTGTGGGTGCGGCCGATCCAAAACTTGTAAAACGCGGTGAGGCCTTGTTCCGTGGTGGTGATCTGGCAAAAGGCCTGCCAGCCTGCACCGGCTGCCATTCGCCGGACGGTTCCGGCAACGCTGCAGCAGGCTTCCCGCATCTGGGTGGGCAGCATGCTACGTACATTGCCAAGCAGTTGACCGATTTCCGCAAGGAAGACGGCGGCCGTGCCAACGATGGTGATGCTCAAACCATGCGCACTATCGCCCGTAAGCTGAGCGACGAAGACATCGCTGCGGTATCGAGCTACATCCAAGGCCTGCACAAGTAAGGCCGGGATGACCAAACGTTGCGGGGCTATACATCTCTTGCAACGTTAACGCTCGATTAATCTATCGATGCGAGCATAAAAAGGGTGGCTTAGGCCGCCCTTTTTTGTGGCTGCTACCGTTACACTAACGAACTCATGCCCGTGTAGACCTGTCTGAATAAAGGTCGCGCGAGGCGACTTTATTTGTCCAGGAGTAAAGCATGCGTAATCTGATCCTCAGCGCCGCTCTCGTCACTGCCAGCCTCTTCGGCATGACCGCGCAAGCCGCCGATGTGCCGCTTGAAGCGGGTAAAACCTATATTGAGTTAAGCAACCCAGTACCGGTTTCCGTGCCAGGTAAGATCGAAGTGGTGGAGCTGTTCTGGTATGGCTGCCCGCATTGCTACTCGTTTGAGCCGATCATCAATCCGTGGGTCGAAAAGCTGCCATCGGACGTGAACTTCGTACGTATTCCAGCCATGTTCGGTGGCGCATGGGATGCCCATGGCCAGTTGTTCCTGACCCTGGAAGCCATGGGTGTCGAGCATAAGGTCCACAACGCGGTGTTCGAGGCCATCCAGAAAGATCGCAAGCCACTGACCAAGGTTGACGATATGGCTAACTTTGTTGCCACCCAGGGTGTCGACAAGGACAAGTTTATTGCGACCTTTAACTCCTTTGCCATCAAGGGTCAGATCGCCAAAGCCAAGGAGCTTGCGCAAAAGTACGGCGTGCAAGGCGTTCCAACCATGATTGTCAACGGCAAATACCGCTTTGACCTGGGCACTTCCGGTGGTCCGGAGCAGACCCTGAATATTGCCGACCAACTGATCGGCAAAGAGCGCGCAGCCAAGTAAGGGGCTCGCCATGCGGCGTTGGGGTACCGAACGCGTCGTAGGCCTGCATGATCCGCAGGTCAACGAACACCATCTGGAATCCACGGGCCTGCCGGCAGACAGCCGGCTGCGCCTGCTCAGCTTCAATATCCAGGTGGGGATCAGTACCGAGAAATATCGGCATTACCTGACCCGTGGCTGGCAGCACTTGCTGCCCCACAACGGGCGGGCCGGCAATCTGCAAAAGATTGGCGATCTATTGGGTGACTTCGACCTGGTAGCCCTGCAGGAGGCCGACGGCGGCAGCCTGCGCTCCGGCTATGTCAATCAGGTCGAGCACCTGGCCCAGTTGGGCGCCTTTCCCTACTGGTATCAACAACTCAATCGCAACCTCGGAAAACTCGGCCAGCACAGTAATGGTGTGCTCAGCCGTTTGAAACCGTGGGCGATCGAGGATCACCCGTTGCCAGGCCCCAAGGGGCGCGGTGCGATTCTCGTGCGTTTCGGCGAAGGGCCGGAGGCGCTGGTGGTGGTGATGATGCACCTGGCGCTAGGGGCTCGAGCCCGGACCATGCAATTGGCCTACATCCGTGAGCTGATTGGCGACTACAAACATCAGGTGCTGATGGGTGACATGAATACCCATGCCAGTGACCTGCTACAGAATTCCCCGTTGCGCGACCTTGGGTTGCTGGCTCCGCAAGTTGAAGCCACGTTCCCCAGTTGGCGCCCGCAACGTTGCCTTGATCACATCCTGCTGAGCCCGACCCTGACACTCGAAAGCGTACAGGTATTGGCGCAGCCCATCTCCGATCACCTGCCGGTCGCGGTAGAAATTCGTCTGCCGGGTTCGCTCACGGCTGATGCATTGCCCGCGTTGAGCCCTGGCCCTCGCGGACCCCTTGCATGAGCGACGACGCCCAGCGCTGGAAAGAAAAGTACCTGTTAAACATCGAGCAACAAGAAAAGCTCGAACGCCGTTGGGCCGCTCGTCTCGACCTGTTGCGTCGTGGCCTGGTGCGCAGCACGTTGGCGGCCGAGGGAACTGATCGGGCGGTTGACCAGTGCATGAAGGAGATGCGTGACGTCGTTCGCACCGACGACATGGACGCAGCATTGGCTGCTTTGTTGCCGCGCCTGGAAAAAGCCGTGCTGGATTCCGAGCAGCGCCGCGAAACCCGTGTTGATCAGATCGGTACGGCATTGACGGCGTTGGTGACCCAGTTGCAGGCGTTGCCCTTGCCCCGCGAAGTGAGCCGCCCGCTGAAGAGCTTCGCCAAGCAGTTGGACAGTCGCGTTGGCCAGGCTCGGGAGATTCCGCTGCTGCTCAGTGAGCTGAGTGGCCTTCAAGGCCAAGCCTTGAATAATCTGGAGGTGGATGGCGAACCCGATCGCCCTGGGCTGTTGCAACGCCTGTTTGGCGCGAAAGAGGCCGCAGGAGAGGCGCCGCAGGTGGCAACGGTGGCTTTGCCGCGGCCTCTTGCTGCCCAGCCACAGCCTGCCGCCGAGGTAAGCCGCCCGCCCAAGCCGGCCCTGGCGCCTGAACCTGCAACGCCAACACCTGAACTGACACAGGCGTTGCGGGCCTTTGCCCCGCTACCGCTGGCAGTTGCGACGCCTGTGGTCGTTGAGTCGGAGCCTGATGCTGCGCGTGTATCGATGATAGACACGGTCAAGGTCGCCAGCGATGCGCCGCAAACTCCCCGACTCATTGCCGCCGTGCCCCAGGCACCGCTCATCGATGTGCCGGTGCACGGCGCCGAAGTTTCAGAACAGCAGCAACCTGTCGATGTGGCGCCTGATCTGCCATCGGAGAGTGCCCTCGCCGCCATGGCGCCACCGCTGCAGGCCCAGGCCAGCGTGCCGGAACTGACGGTGATCGGTAGCCTGTCCTTGCCGCCGGTAATGGCTGAAGAGCCGATCGAGATAGACCCTGAAGGGCCGCAGCCAGAGGTGATTTACGCCCTGCCGGACTCCCCTGAGCCTTCCTACAGCTCAGTGGCCAAGCACATTGAAGATACCCTGCTGGGCCTGCTGGAAGACCTGGCCTTGCCTGAACGTTACCGTCCCCAGGCCGAAGCCATGCGCGAGCGCCTCGCCCATGGACTGAATTGGTACGAATTGCTGCCGATCCTCGATGATTTGGCCGTATTGATGCTGGCTATCACCGACAGCGGTCAGCACGAGTTCGAGACCTACCTCAAGCAGCTTAACGAGCGTCTTGAAGCGTTTCAGGGCAACCTGCAGGCCGCCAGTGACGGGCACGCCGACAGCCGCACGGCGGCACGGGAACTGGATACGCAAATTCGCGAGCAGGTAGATGGCCTGCAAAGCAGCGTCCAGGAAGCTGCTGACCTGGACAGCCTCAAGCATGTGCTGGAAAGCCACCTTGAAGGGTTGCTGGGCACCATGGACCAGCACCAGCAGCAGCGTGACCAGCGCGAGCACGAAGTCGCCGCGCGATTGCAGGGTTTGGCAGAACGAGTCGCCAACATGGAGCAGGAGGCCTTGGGTTATCGTGAGCACCTTGAGGTGCAGCGCCAGAAAGCCTTGATCGATCCGCTTACCGGATTGCCCAACCGCGCTGCCTGGAGCGAACGTCTGGAATATGAAGTCAACGCTTGGCATCAGTGCGGCAATAGTCTGTCACTGGCGATGCTGGACCTGGATCACTTCAAACGCATCAATGACAGCTACGGCCACCTGGCCGGCGACAAGGTGCTGAAAATCATTGCCAACGTGCTGAGCAAGCGCTTGAGGCCAACTGACTTTATCGCGCGTTTTGGCGGTGAGGAGTTTGTCCTGTTGATGCCTGATTCAACCGTGGTCGAGGCGTTGGCGTTGGGTGAAACTCTGCGTGCTGCCATCGAAGCCTGCCCGTTTCACTTCAAGGGCGAGCGAGTGACAATCACGCTGTCTATCGGCATGGCGCAGTTTCAGTCTGGAGAGCGCAGTGACTTGGCGCTCAAGCGTGCCGACGAGGCGCTATACCGGGCCAAGGCCGCAGGGCGCAATCAGGTGCAGATGGCCTGAAAAATGTTCCATTTTGTATAAAAGCTGGCTTTTGGCTTCTTGGCGGCAAGCGGTACGTTACACTGTTGCATTATCGTCTTTAGTGTACTGTCTGCTGCCATGAAATTTCTGTGTTCTGCCTTTCTGTTTTTGATGCTCGCCGGCTGCGCGAGCGGTCCTCGCCTGGATACCAGCCATCCTTCGGCGAATTACGACAACCGTGTGCAGTTCGTCATCGTGCACTATACGTCGACTTCCTTGGAGCGTTCGCTGGCGCTATTGACTCATGGCCAGGTCAGCAGCCATTACCTGATTGGCGACGATGCGTCTGCCACCATTTATAAGTTGGTGGATGAGAGTCAGCGTGCCTGGCACGCCGGAGAAAGCGAATGGCTGGGCCGCACTTGGCTCAACTCCAGCTCCATCGGAATCGAGATCGTCAATCAGGGTTATCGCGATACGCCGACGGGCCGTGTCTGGTATCCCTATTCCGAGGCGCAGGTCCAGTCGTTGGTGATTTTGCTCAAGGACATCAGCAAGCGGAACAAGATTGACCCGCGCTACATCATTGGCCATAGCGATATCGCGCCACTGCGCAAACTGGATCCTGGCCCGTTGTTCCCCTGGAAGCGCCTGGCCGATGAAGGGCTTGGGATTTGGCCGGACGCCCAGGTAGTCGCGGGCTTTCAGGCGCAGTATGCCAACGAGCTGCCGAGTATTACCTGGTTTCAGGAGGAGTTGGCGCGACTGGGCTACGCGACGCCGCAAACGGGCGAGCTGGATGTGGCGACGCGGCACGTGCTGGCGGCGTTCCAGATGCATTTCCGAGCGTCGCTGTTTGACGGGACACCGGACGCCGAAAGCGCGGCGATTTTGCAGGCGTTGAACGGGCGTCAGCTGCACGCCTCAAGCTTGAGCCCTGCCGTTCAAGCTTATAGCGGCAACGCCATGTAAAATTGCGTCCCCTGCCCTGGCCGCGAGTACACCCCCATGCGGCCGCCGTGCAGTTGCACGATCTCCTTGCACAGCGCCAGGCCAAGGCCGGCGCCGCCTTTCTTGCGTCCCACCTGGACAAAGGGTTCGAAGATTCGCCCCTGCTGCCCATAGGCGATGCCTTCGCCATTGTCTTCGACGCTGACAATCACCCGCTCGCCATGGCGGCGTGCCTGCAAGCGGATTTGTCCGCCTTCGGCGGTGTGCCGCAAGGCATTGCCCAGAAGGTTGTCGAGCACTCGTTCCAACTGCGCTTGATCGGCGTGCAACCTGGGGAGTTGGGATTGCTCTTCGACTAGTAACTCAATGTTTTGCACATTGGCCTGCTCGGTAAACCGGGCGCGGGCATGTTCAAGCAGATCGGTGATGTCGCAGGGCGCCAGGGTGAGTTTTTGCAGGCCATTCTGGTAGCGGGAGAAGTTCAGCAAGTCGTTGATCAACTGCATCAGACGCTGCATTTCTTCATTCACCGTGCTCAGCAGGTCGGCTTCGCGAGACTCGGGAGGGAACTTCGCCCGCTCCTGGAACAGCCCGAACGCCATGTGCATGCCGGTGACCGGTGTGCGCAACTCATGGGAGGCGCGCAACACGAATTCGCTGCGCACCCGCTCGAAGGCCCGTTGCTCGGTTACGTCATGCAGCACCATCACCGCTCCCAGAATATGCCCCTGGGTATGGCTGACGGGCGTCAGGCTGTAGGTCAGCAGACGCAGTTCACCTTCAACCTCTACTTCCAAGTCTTCAGGCGCCCGTTCCAGGTTGCCGCCGCGAAGTACCAAGTGCAGTTGTTCATCCAGTTCCGGACGCCCGAGAGCTTCGCCAAGGCCCTGCCCCAAGCGGTCTGTGTCCCAACCCAGCTGGCGCTGTGCCACTGGGTTAAGGTGCTCCAGGCGCCCCTGGCGGTCAATCATCAATAAACCGTCGTCGATGCTGTCGAGAACCGCCTGCAGGCGTTGCTGACCGGCGAGCAGTTCATCGATGTTGGTTGCCTGATGCTGGCGCAAGGCTTCGGCCATGATGCCGAAACGCCGGGTCAGCAGGTTCATCTCTGCCGCCGAGGAGATGGGCAGCGTTACCTCGAAATTGCCTTGGCCTATCTTGTCGGCGGCTTTGGCTAACGCCTCGATAGGGCCGCCAAAACGTTGGGCGATGCCGTGGGCGGTGATGAAACCGATGATCAGCACGGCCAGCCCTACCAGCCCCAGTAGGCCAGCAATCAATAGCGCCCGTTCCCTTGACTGTTGTTCAGTATCGTTGATGTTTTCCAGGGCTTTCTTGTGTTCACTGATCAGGCCGTTGCGCAACACGTTGAAGCTTGCGGTGAGCTTGTCGTTGTTACGCAGCAATGGCGACGTGTTTTCACTTTCGTCGAGGGCTTGCAGGAAGTTCAGATAATCGGTTTTAGCCTGGGTAAAGCTGTTGTTCTTGGCATCCTTGCGCTCGTGTTCGATGCCTTGCTCCAGCAGGGTGAAATACTGCTGCTTGGACGCTTGCAGTGTGGCCTGGTCCGGCCGCTCGTTGAGCATGATCATTAACTGGTCACCCAGGGTCTGGCGCAGCTTTAGCCCCAGGTCCAGGGTAATGAAGTTGCTACGGATCAGTGATTCCTGGGTCTTGGCCATTTGCATGACACTCACCAGACCCAGCAGCAACCCGAGCAGGGCAACGGTGATCAGCGCTGAAATACTCAAGAACAACCGAGTGCGCAGTTTCATCGCAAGCTTCATAGGGTACAGCTCACAGGTTGTATTGTTTGCGTTTGCGGTACAGCGTCGACGCATCAATGCCGAGGGTTCTGGCCGCCTGGTCAAGGGTGTCGCTGGTGGCTAGCACTGCGCCGATGTGGGCTTTCTCCAGTTCATCCAGGCTCAGTGCTGCGCCGATGCGCGGTGAGTTGTTGGTCGGTTGTTCGGCCATCCCCAAGTGGCTGATCTCAACTTTTTCCTGGGGACAGATGATGCTGGCGCGTTCGACCACGTTGCGCAGTTCGCGGATATTGCCTGGCCAACGGTAGTTGAGCAGCGCCTCACGTGCTTCATCGCTGAAAGCCCGTGCCGGCCTTGCGTATTCCTTGACGAAACGCGCGAGGAAACGATCGGCGAGCGTGAGGATATCTTCACTGCGTTCGCGCAGGGGCGGCAGATGCAACGTGATGACGTTCAGGCGATACAACAAGTCTTCACGGAAACGACCGTCGCGAACCATGTCTTCCAGGTTCAGGTTGGTAGCGGCCAGGATCCGCACGTCGGCGCGACGGGTCACCGGATCACCGACCCGCTCATACTCCTTGTCCTGGATGAAACGCAGTAATTTTGGTTGCAACGTTAGTGGAAAGTCGCCGATCTCGTCGAGAAACAGCGTGCCGCCATCGGCCTGGTTCACACGGCCCAAGGTACTTTCGCTGGCCCCTGTAAACGCGCCACGGCTGTGACCGAATAATTCGCTTTCCATCAACTCGGCCGTCAGCGACGGGCAGTTGATGGTGACGCAGGATTTCTTCGCCCGTTTGCTCCAGCCGTGGATCGCTCGGGCCAGTTCACCTTTACCGGTGCCGGATTCGCCGAGGATCAGGATGTTGGCGTCGGTACCGGCCACCTGACGAGCAGTCTCCAGCACCACCATCATCGCCGGGCTATGGGAGTCGAGGCCGTCCTTGGGCTGGCGCACTTCGCCTTCCAGGGCCTCCAGGCGTGCCGAGAGTTGGCGCACTTCCAGTTGTTTAGCCGTGGCCAGGCGCAGTTGATCGGGGCTGCAGGGTTTGACGAGGTAATCGGCAGCCCCGGCTTGAATGGCGTCCACTGCGGTGTCGACAGCAGAATGGGCGGTGACGATGACCACGCGCATCCACGGCGCCTGGATACGCATTTGCGCCAGCACATCGAGGCCGTTGTCTTCACCCAGGCGCAGGTCCAGGAAGCACAGGTCGAAAACTTGACGCTGCAGCAAGGCATCGGCCTGGGCCGCGCTGTTGGCGGTAGCTACGGTGTAGCCTTCATCTTCCAGGCAGTAACGGAAGGTGCGAAGGATCGCGGACTCGTCATCCACTAAAAGAATGCGGCCTTGAAGTTCCTTGGCTGATTCCATCTGTCCTGCGCTCCTTTAAGAATGAGTGATCTTGTTTAGTCCCAGAATAATCGGGCAAGTTGCATGGTTTATTCTGATTGATTAAAAGCATTGCCGTGCAGCTATCTGCACCCTTTCCTACAGAGACGCCCGTTGATGGCGTTTTCAGTCTTTTTAGCCACTTCGGCAGCCAAATGTTCGTTTCCGACCCGCTGATCCGACCACTGACCATCGTGCATTTCGCACGACGCAGGTAGGGGTATCGTGCAGGATGCTGGTGAGATGAAATCTGTACTGTTATTAACTATTTGATTTTATTGATTATTTTCCAATAAAAAAACTGGCATGCACCCTGCACTATTTCTCACATAACCGTCATAAATGAATAATCAGAATGCGGGAGAGATTCAGGATGACTCGCCAACGCCTCACCCAATTGCGCGTATCGCCACTGCGCTTGCAGCAGGGCCTGTTTGCAAGCCTGGCCTTGATGGTCACCTTGATCGGTGGGCAGCAATTGCAGCGTTGGGAGCCGGGTCAGCAGCAAGTCCGGCATTTCGAGCGCCCGACGACGACACAGACCCATTTCCGCTCCGTCGGCAGCAGTACCGCCGACGTGACAGTCCCGCAGTTGATGGCGGTTGAACAGGACATTGCCCTGAGCGATCAACCTCATCAAGAACGCTGGGTGTTCTAGGCATGACCCCGTGGCTCGATTGGGGCAACGGGGAAGTTTCACAGCAGTCACTCATATAGAAGAGTAAGGAGAGTTACCATGTTGAGCTGGGCAATCACATTCCTGATCATTGCCATTGTGGCTGCAGTCCTGGGCTTCGGTGGTATCGCGGGCACCGCCACGGGTATCGCCAAGATTCTCTTTGTGGTCTTCCTGGTGATGTTCATCGTTTCCTTCTTCTTTGGCCGTCGCGGCCGAGGCTGAACATGTTCAATTCGTCCCTTAACGCCATTGCTGCTGCCCTGTTGTTGGGCGGCAGTGGCCTGGTCATGGCGGCCAATGATGGTCAGTCCAGGGCCAACGAACTGCTGAGCGCGGACCCGCAGTACCGCGAAACCTGGCAGGGCGTGGTCAAGAAGGAAGAGCGCTTGCCAGATTGGGTAATTAACCTCTCGGGCACCTCTGAACAAATGAATGCCGTTACCGAAGATGGCGACCAGTACCTTGTAGGACCGCTCTGTGAAACCGCAGAGACGTGCCTGAATAAGCGCCTGATCGTTGCTTTCAGTTTGGACAAGGAAGATGCCTACGCGATGTTAGTGGAAGTCCCGGCCGGCCTGCCGGCGGACAAGTCGCCGACCCGGCACGCCGATTACCGCTTCCTCGGCAAGCCGGACGAAGGCATGCAGAAGTTGTTGATGGAACAGCTCAAGAAAGACCCTAACTGGTACTAGGCCTGTTTGGCGGATCTAACGCCCATAGAAAGAAGCCAAACGCTTCTTTCTGTTTGCACTCCTGCCGGACAGTGGTGCATGACCAAGGGGCTGGATTGCTCTGATCAAGGGCCGGGTCAGGAGAAAAGCTGCGCCGCAAGTTCGCAAGCCGTGATGGCTTGACGAACTTGCGGTGGGCTTGTTGCGGTCACATCCCTCTTATGCCGCGTATAGCGGAAATTTTCCTTTTTTCCCTCTCTTACCGTTTCGCGGTGTTTCCACACGACCATCTATCGAGAAAGTTCGCTGGCAGCAAGACGACTTTTTCAATGGTATCCGTAGGAATCTTCAAGAGTTTTTACGCACGGGTACAAATCCCCCTAAAACCCTGAGCGACGCTAAAATGGCCGGTTCACGGTATGTACGTGTGCCGAAATGTCGCATTTAATTTGACCATACGGACAGATTTCCTCCTATAAACTCATGCCGATTCGGCATAGGGTAGTCGTTTACGGCATTAGACGTCGCCCCCTGGCATCGGAATAGTTGCGCCTTTTTTCGCCTGCCAGTGAGCCATATCGGCCATCTAGCGGTGACCTTCTACGGAGGCTGATGCACACACTTTTTCGCTTCCGGGCGTTCCAGCTGGCGCATCTGCCTGAGTCCACTTGACGTAAGGGTAATAACATGAAGAAGGCAAAGCTAAGCCTCGCCTGGCAGATCCTCATCGGTCTGGTACTAGGGATTGCAATCGGTGCGTTGCTCAACCATTTCAGTGCCGAAAAGGCCTGGTGGATCAGCAACGTGTTGCAACCAGCCGGCGATATCTTTATTCGCCTGATCAAGATGATCGTGATTCCGATTGTGATTTCGTCGCTGATTGTCGGAATCGCGGGTGTTGGGGACGCGAAGAAATTAGGTCGGATCGGTGTGAAAACCATCCTTTATTTCGAAGTGGTCACCACCATTGCGATCGTCGTCGGTCTGTTGCTGGCCAACCTGTTCCATCCGGGTGCCGGCATCGACATGAGTACCCTGGGTACCGTCGATATTTCCAAGTACCAGGCGACAGCCGCCGAGGTTCAGCATGAGCATGCGTTTGTCCAGACCATCCTCAACCTGATCCCCTCGAACATCTTTGCCGCTGTGGCCCGTGGCGACATGCTGCCGATCATATTCTTCTCGGTGTTGTTCGGCCTTGGCTTGTCGAGCCTCAAGCCTGAGCTGCGCGAGCCGCTGGTGACGATGTTCCAGGGCGTGTCCGAGAGCATGTTCAAAGTCACCCACATGATCATGAAGTACGCCCCTATCGGTGTATTCGCCCTGATCGCTGTGACTGTTGCCAACTTCGGCTTCGCATCCTTGTTACCGCTGGCCAAGTTGGTGATCCTGGTTTACGTCGCCATCCTGTTCTTTGCCTTTGTAATATTGGGCCTGATCGCTCGCATGTTCGGTTTCTCGGTGATCAAGCTGATGCGCATCTTCAAGGATGAGCTGGTGCTGGCTTACTCCACCGCCAGTTCCGAAACCGTATTGCCGCGCGTGATCGAGAAGATGGAAGCCTACGGCGCACCGAAGGCCATTTGCAGCTTCGTGGTGCCCACCGGCTACTCGTTCAACCTCGACGGTTCGACCCTGTACCAGAGCATCGCGGCGATCTTTATCGCCCAGCTGTATGGCATCGACCTGTCGGTTGGCCAGCAACTGATGCTGGTGCTGACCCTGATGGTGACTTCCAAAGGCATCGCCGGCGTTCCTGGTGTTTCCTTCGTGGTGCTGCTGGCGACCCTGGGCAGTGTCGGTATTCCGCTGGAAGGCCTGGCGTTCATCGCCGGTGTCGACCGGATCATGGACATGGCCCGTACCGCACTGAACGTGATCGGCAACGCCCTGGCCGTACTGGTCATCGCTCGCTGGGAAGGCATGTACGACGATGCCAAGGGCGAGCGCTACTGGAATTCCCTGCCGCACTGGCGCACCAAGCAAGTGCTGCCGGCTGGCGAGGCCACCCAAGGCTGATAATGCCTGCGTCAACGTGACCTGAACAAACCCCGGGAAATCCGGGGTTTGTCGTTTCTGCCAGCCCCGCTATCATTCGCCACATCTTCCGGGGGATTTAACTGATGCTCAATGGCCTGTGGCTTGGCTTCTTTATCGTTGCAATGGTTTCAGCACTGGCGCAGTGGCTGATTGGCGGTAACGCCGGGATCTTCGCGGCGATGGTCGAAAGCATTTTCGCCATGGCCAAGTTGTCAGTGGAAGTGATGGTGCTCCTGTTCGGCACCCTGACCCTGTGGCTGGGTTTCCTGCGCATCGCCGAGAAGGCCGGGATCGTCGAATGGTTGGCCAAGGCCCTCGGTCCGCTATTCCTGCGGCTGATGCCAGAAGTGCCTGCTGGTCACCCTGCCATCGGCTTGATCACCCTGAACTTTGCCGCCAACGGCCTGGGTCTCGATAACGCGGCCACGCCCATCGGCCTGAAAGCCATGAAGTCGCTGCAAGAACTCAACCCCATCCCCAACACTGCCAGTAACGCGCAGATCCTGTTCCTGGTGCTCAACGCGTCCTCCCTGACCCTGCTGCCGGTGACTATCTTTATGTACCGCGCGCAGCAAGGCGCGCCTGATCCGACGTTGGTATTCCTGCCGATCCTGCTGGCCACCAGTGCTTCGACCCTGGTGGGGCTGTTGTCGGTGGCTGTCATGCAGCGCCTGCGCTTGTGGGACCCGGTGGTACTGGCCTATCTGATTCCGGGCGCCCTGATACTGGGCGGCTTCATGGCGTTGCTGGCGACCTTGTCGGCCACGGCGTTGGCCGGTTTGTCATCGATTCTCGGCAACCTGACGTTGTTCGGCCTGATCATGTTGTTTCTGCTGATCGGCGCCCTGCGCAAGGTTAAGGTCTATGAAGCGTTTGTCGAAGGCGCCAAAGAGGGCTTCGACGTCGCCAAAAATTTGCTGCCGTACCTGGTGGCGATGCTCTGTGCAGTGGGCGTATTGCGGGCCTCCGGGGCGCTGGATTTTGGCCTGGAGGGCATTCGTCATCTAGTGGCCTGGACCGGGATGGATACCCGCTTTGTCGACGCGTTGCCGACGGCGATGGTCAAGCCGTTCTCCGGCAGCGCGGCGCGGGCGATGCTGATTGAAACCATGCAGACCCAAGGTGTCGATAGCTTCCCGGCACTGGTGGCGGCGACGGTTCAGGGCAGTACCGAGACCACCTTTTATGTGTTGGCGGTGTACTTTGGCTCGGTGGGCATCCAGCGGGCGCGGCATGCGGTGGGGTGTGCGTTGTTGGCGGAGTTGGCCGGTGTCATAGCGGCGATTTCGGTGTGCTACTGGTTTTTTGGCTAATCGCTGTTCCTGTAGGAGCGAGCTCCTACAGAGAAAGGGCTATCTTTTCGCGGCTGTATTGCCCTGCCCCACCACCCAATCCACCACCTGCTTGTTCAACACATCCCCTGCCTGGCCAAACCCCGCCACCACAGCCGGAACCTTGGTGTCACTGACCGGCTGGCGTACTTCAAAGCGCCGGCTGGCAATGATCCGCTGATCACTACCGCGCACCAGCCGTGCATCCAGGCGAATCACCACTTCAACGGCGCTGCCGCGATATTCGCTTTGAAACGCCTGCAACTGCCCGCCCAGCTCAAAGTCCGCCTGCAGGTTGGTGTCATCGGTACTGAGCAACGTCACCCGTCCATCCCGCTGGAAACCATCCAGCAGCCGATTACGCAACAGCACCGGTGCCGGATCGCTCCAGCGTGAGTTCGCATAGCTGCTGATCAGGTCACCCTGAGGCACCACGGCGATGCGCGGGCTGTCGAGGAACTCGCTGGTCTGTGGCTTTGCCAGGCGCAACGACCAGGCTACAGCGCTGGCTTGAGAAGTGGCCTGGGCCGAAGGCAGCCGATAAACGTCGGACGGATCGGCCTTGGGCAAGATCGAACAGGCGCTGACTAATGCCAGAGCGACGGGGACGATAACGCGGTAAGCACGCTTCATGGCGTGAACTCCTTGTTCTTGTCGCTGCCCAGCAGATACCCGCTGGGGTTGGCTTCCAGACGGCGGGAAATGGCCCGCAATGAACCGAGGGTGTCGCGCAGTTCGCGCACGGCCGGGGCCAGTTCATTGAGGCCTTGCATACCGCTGTTCAGGGAATCCTTGTTGTCGGTCAGCAGGCTGTTGATGGTCGCGGTGCTCTGTTCAAGCGAGTGCATGGCCTGTTCGGCACTGCCAAACATCTGCTTGCCCTGGTCATTGAGCAGGCCATTGGCGTTACGCATAAGCGCGGTGGTTTGCTCCAGGGTGGCGCCGGCCTGCTTGCTGACCTGCATCAGCTGCTGCATGACCTGCTTGATATCTCCGCGCTGATCGGCGATGGCGCCGGTGGTCTGCTCCAGGTGTTCCAGGGTGCTGCTGAGGCGGTCGACGTTATCCGGGGAGAACATGCGGTTGGCGTTGTGCAGCAGCAGGTTGATGCTGGTCATCAAGTCGTTGCTGTTGTTCAGCAGGCGGGCGATAGGCGATGGTGAAGCGGTGATTTGCGGCAGCTCGCCATTCTTGCCCTTGAGTCCGGGGCTTTGCGGCGTGCCGCCACTGAGCTGGATGATCGAGGTGCCGGTGATGCCGGTCAGGGCCAGCTTGGCTTGGGTGTCTTCCTTGATCGGTGTCTGGCTGGCCAGGCGGATGCGTGCCAATACCCGGCGCGGGTCCTTGGGGTCCAGGCGCAGACTGGTGACATCGCCGACCTTGATCCCGCTGTACTGCACCGAGCTGCCCTGGGACAGGCCGCTGACCGCCTCGTTGAAGATCACTTCGTAATCCTGAAAGGCGCTGTCAACGCTGGATTTGGCCAGCCACAGGCCGAACAGCATGGCGCCGACCACCACGATCACGCTGAACAGGCCGATCATCACATGATGGGCTCGGGTTTCCATGTCATACCTCGTTGAACTGTTGAGCGGCATCCAATGCCGCGCGGCCTCGTGGGCCATGAAAATATTCGTGAATCCAGGCATCGTCCGTTTCCGAGACGATGTCGATGGCATCGGCCACCAGTACTTTTTTCTGCGCCAGCACCGCCACCCGGTCGGTGATGGTGTACAGCGTGTCGAGGTCATGGGTGACCAGGAACACACTCAGGCCCAACGCATCGCGCAGGGTCAGGATCAATTGATCGAAGGCGGCCGCACCAATCGGGTCAAGGCCGGCGGTTGGTTCATCGAGAAACAGGATGTCCGGGTCCAGCGCCAGGGCGCGTGCCAGGGCGGCGCGTTTGATCATGCCGCCGGAGAGCGAGGCTGGGTATTTGTCGGCAGCCGACAGTGGCAACCCGGCCAGGGCCAGTTTCACTGCAGCAAGGTGTTCAGCGTCGGGACGACTGAGGCCCGCGTGTTCGATCAACGGCAAGGCGACGTTTTCCGTCACCGTCAGCGAAGAAAACAGCGCGCCCTTCTGGAACAGTACGCCGAAGCGCCGTTCCACCATCGACCGTTCATGTTCCGACAGGCTCGGCAGGTCCTGGCCGAATACCCGCACCGCGCCCTCACTGGGTTGGCGCAGGCCAATGATGCTGCGCAACAGCACCGACTTGCCGCTGCCGGAGCCGCCGACCACGGCAAGGATCTCGCCTTTGTACAAATCCAGGTCGAGATTTTCGTGCACGCTCTGCTTGCCGAAGCGATTGCACAGGCCACGCACTTCGATCACCGCCTCGGCGGGCGCACGGGGTAAACGACTCACCAGCCCATCTCCATGAAGAACAAGGCGGCCACCGCATCCAGCACGATCACCACAAAAATCGACTGCACCACGCTGGAGGTGGTGTGGGCGCCGACGGACTCGGCGCTGCCGCTGACCTTGAAGCCCTCCAGGCAACCAATGGCGGCGATCAGGAAGGCGAAAATCGGTGCCTTCACCATGCCCACCAAAAAGTGCTGCACGCCGATGTCCGACTGCAGCAGCGAGAGGAACATCGCCGGCGAGATGCCCAGTGATACGGCACACACCACGCCACCGCCGATAATCCCCGAGATCATCGCCAGGAATGTCAGCATCGGCAGCGCCACCAGCAACGCCAGCACCCGGGGTAGAACTAACAACTCCATCGGGTCCAGGCCCAGGGTGCGGATGGCGTCGATTTCTTCGTTGGCCTTCATCGAGCCGATTTGCGCGGTGAAGGCACTGGCGGTACGGCCGGCCATCAGGATTGCGGTGAGGAGTACTCCGAATTCGCGCAGGAACGAAAAGGCCACCAGATCCACGGTGAAAATACTCGCGCCGAAGCTGGCCAGCACCGTGGCACCGAGAAACGCCACCACTGCGCCCACCAGAAAGGTCAGCAAGGCGACGATGGGTGCGGCGTCGAGGCCGGTTTGTTCGATATGGGCGACCATCGGGGTCAGCCGCCAGCGCTTGGGGCGGAACACGCCGCGGGCAAAGGTTTCGAGGATCAGGCCGATAAAACCCAGCAACTTCATGCCGTCTTGCCAGACGGTGTCCACCGCGCTGCCTATGCGTGCCAGCAGTTGAATGCCGGCGCTCTCTTCCGGTTCTTTGACCGGCACACAGAAGTCGTTCAGGGAGCGATAGACTGTTTTGAGCAGAGCCCGGTCGGCGGTGGACAGGCTGCAATCGGAATGTTCGGCGGATTGCTCAATGCGCTCGGGGCCGAGCAACTCGACCAGCAGTGAGGCGCCGGCGGTATCCAGGGCGCCCAGGCCGTTAAGGTCGATGTGGGTACCGGCGTCGTATTGGCCGTCGAGCTTTTGCGAAAGCTTTTTCAGGGAGGTGTAGTGGGCCAGCGTCCAGTCCCCTGTAACCCTGAGTTGTGGTGGGGTGGTGGACGTGTCCAGGTGAGCGGCTCCAGCCGTTGTGCTACTGGTCATAAGCTCCGAGCTTGTTTGGCAACTACACAGTTCCTACGTAATAGCACGATCCTGCCTACTTTGGCGCGTTCGCCGTCGCGGCGTCCTGACTGGCGTCAGTTACGTTGAAGCGCAACACGCCGATCACCTGCCCGTCTTCGGTCAGCACCCGCACCTGCCAGTGCCCCACCGCGTCCGGCGGGAAATTTTGTTTGTGGGTCCAGGCTCGGTAGCCTTCCTTGCGCCCGCCGTGAATATCCAGGGCAATACGGTCGACCTCTTTGCCGTTGAATTTCCAGACATGGTAGATCCGCTCATCCAGCCCGCGCGGCGCGTTGATCGCGGTATAGGCATACAGCCCGCTGCTGCGCAGTTGGCTGGAGCTGACTTCCTTGAGGTCATCGCCGGGGGTGCGGTCTTGCAACTGGGTGCTGATGGCGACTTCGCTCATCCACAACGTGGCTGGCGGTACCCAACTGCGCAGGAACCAGCCGGCGGCGCCAATGGCGGCGGTTACCCCCAGCAACATGACCCAGCCCCGCACACTGCGTAGCGGCAGGCTGACTGCCAGGCTCGGAATCGACAGTGCCATTGCCACCCCGAGTGCCAGCTTGTAACTCTCGGCGGTGGTCAGGTGCAGGATGATCGGCAGCGCGGTCAGCAGGGCGGCGAACAGGGTTAAGGTGTGCAGCGCCAAGAACAGCGAGCGCTTGGGTGCCAGCCACTTGTAGTACAGCGGGTCGGTGATCGAGACCAGCGCCGCCGCGCCCAGCAGGCCGGTGAAGACCGATTGGCCGCTGTTCCAGGTGGTGGTGACAAAAAAGAACGGCAGGACGAAGAACAGGCTTTCCTGGTGGATCATCTGCGTGGCGTAGCGCAGCAGCGGTTCGGGGATTTCCCGCTTGAAAACTTTGCTGAACAACTGGGTGAAGCTGTTTTCCAGCATCAGCCATAACCAGCTCACGAGCATGATGATGGCGATCCAGCTGGCCATACCTTGCTGACGATCCACCAGGATGAAGCTGCTCACTCCCGAGATAAAACCGCCGAGTGCAATCACACCTGGGTAGCGCTTCATCAGTTCAATGACGCGCTGTATGTAATGGGTCAGGTTAGGCATTCGGCAGTTCACAGTCTTTGTCGGGGAAAATCCCAGACAGAATAACGCCTTAGCTGTTTCATTGGGGTGTCATTGCGCAATCGCTTTGCGATAACGCCGCAGACCCAGCAACACAATCGCGATCAGCCCCAGAACGCCTGCGCCGACCCAGTTGAGAGCGTCGTAGCTAAGCAGTGGTTTTTCGATGCGCCAGTAGCCGGTCTGGTTAAGGACCTGGCGCATGGCCTGGTTGGTCTGCTCCAGGCTGACCGCCTTGATGCGCTTGACCGGGTCACTGAAGCGCCCGTCGATGTAGTCGCCCGAGGCGCTCCAGTAATAGTCGGCCAGCGCGCTGTTGCCCTGCACGGCCCAGGCCTGGCGGGCGATGGCAGCCTGTTTCAGGCGAGCGAAGGTGGTCGGGTCGAGGCCGTCCTTGAGCAGTGTGATCTTGAGGGTTTCCAGCACCTGCTCGGCTTCGGGCAGGTTGTCGCGTTCAAGGTCGGCGTTGAGGCTCAGGAAGCCAACGCCGCCGAGCACCTCCCGCTCGCTCCACGGGCCGTAGGACAAACCGTGCTTGAGCCGCAGTTGGCGATACAGCGCCCAGTCCATGTAGTCCTTGAGCAGGTCGTAGGTTTCGTCGTGTTGATCGTCCTGCACCGGTTCCGGGAACAGCCAGTGCAGCTTGGCGCCATCGCCGACCCAGCCGTGGATCAGATCGCGGTGAGTGGCTGCGGCGTGCTGAATCTGCAGCAGGGGCCGATGTTCGCTGGGGTCTACCGGGTCGAGCTGTCCGTAGGTGCGTTCCAGGTAGGCCGGCAGCAACTTGTCCAGGTCGCCGACGATGATCAGGGTCATGTTGTTGGGTGCGTACCAATCCTTTCGTACCTTCTCCAGTTGGTCGCGGGTCAAGTCGTGGACTTCTGCCCGTTCGGCGCACTTGATGCCTAACTCTACCGCCAGTTGATTGCTGGCGTTGTGGCCCAGGTCCTGGCGATCCAGTAGGCGTTGCAAGTGGGAGTAATGGCCGCCATCTTCGCGCTCGACCACTTGCTTGGCGGCAGTGATGGCGGTGTCGTTCAGCTCGGTTCGGGTCAGGATCGCCAGCAACAGGTCCAGCACCTTGCGCTGGTTGTGCGCCGGTGCCTCGATGACGAAGGTGGTGTCGGCGTTGCTGGTGAAGGCGTTCCATTCGCCGCCCAGGGCTTGCATCTGCTCTTCCAGAGCCCCTTCGCCGCCGCCGTCGATACCGCTGAACAGCAGGTGCTCCAGCAGATGCGGCAGCTCCTTGTCTTGGCAACTGAAGTCGTCCAGACCAACGCCGACCACCAAACGAATGGCCACGTGCCCACGCGCGGTGCCCGGCTTGAGCAGCAATTGCAGGCCGTTGGGTAACATATAGCCTTCTACCTGCAAGCGATCAAAGGCAAAGGTATGTGCCGAGCCCATGAGCAGGCAGGCGAATAACAGGCGACGCATAACAAGCTTCCTGGCGTGAGGTCCGTTTTAACTGACTTCACGCACCGCCGTACGTTCAGGGCGAATGGGTGATGTCGGCGATATTGTCCGTCGCCAGTGCGCCGGTTTCGGAGGTTTCCAGAACCACATAGGCGCTGCTGCAGAACAACGAGTTCAGGCGCTTCATGTCGGCAATCAACTCCAGATGCAGGGAACTGGTCTCGATGCTCTGTACGATCTTTCGTTGCAGGCGGCTGACGTGGGCGTGGGCCAGGCGCCGTTCCTGGGCGCGGAAGCGGCGTTTTTCACGCAGTAATTGCCGGGCGCTTTCCGGGTCGGCACTGAGAAACACCGAAAGGCCCAGGCGCAGGTTGGCGATTAATTGGCTGTGCAGGCCGGCCAGTTCTTCCAGGCCAACTTCGGAAAACGAGCGGCGCTGGGAGGTTTTTTGCTGCTGGACCTTGCGCAGCATGCGCTCGATCAAGTCGCCGGCCAGTTTCAGATTGATCGCAAGTTCAATGATCTCGGCCCAGCGGCGGCTGTCCTGTTCGCTGAGGTCTTCGCGAGGCATCTGCGCCAGGTAGAGCTTGATGGCGCTGTAGAGGGCTTCGACATCGTCGCTGATGCTGCGCATTTCCTGGGTGATTGCGGTTTGATTGCCCCGCAGCACTTCCAGCATTGAGGTCAGCATATTGTCGATCAAGTCCCCCAGGCGCAGGGTTTCCCGCGCGGCATTGGCCAGCGCCAGACTTGGGGTGGCCAGTGCCGTCAGGTCGAGGTGACGGGGTTTGGCCAGGCCGTTGACCTCCGGCCGCTCCGGCAGCAGCCAGGCACACAAACGCGCCATCGGGCCGATAGTGGGCAACAGGATCAGGCAACGGGTGACGTTGTAGAGCAGGTGAAAGGTGATGACCATGCCTTGGGTGCTGTAGTCCAGGGTGTCCATCCACTGCACCAGCGGATCGAGGACCGGAATAATCAGCAGCAAGCCGATCAGCTTGTACAGCAAGCTGCCCAGCGCGACCTGGCGCCCGGCGGCGTTCTGCATGCTGGTGCTGAGAAAGGCCAGCACGCCGGAGCCGATGTTGGCGCCGATTACCAAACCTATGGCCACGTGCAGGCCGATCACGCCGGCGCCGGCCAGTGTGGCGGTCAGCAGCACGGCAGCCAGGCTGGAGTAGGAAATCATCGCGAACAATGCGCCTATCAGGGCATCGAGCAGAATGTCGCCGGTCAGCGAGGCGAACAGCACCTTGACGCCCTGGGCATGGGTAATGGGCCCTGCGGCTTCGACGATCAATTGCAGCGCGAGGATGATCAGGCCCAGGCCGATGCCGACGCGGCCCATTTGTCCGATTCGCGTTTGTTTGCGGGACAGGAAGAAAATCACGCCAAGAAAAATCAGCAGCGGCGATAGCCAGGACAGGTCGAGGGTCAGCACCCGGGCCATTAATGCGGTACCAACGTCGGCGCCGAGCATGGTCGCCAGGGCGGGCGTCAGGCCCATCAGGCCCTGGCCGACAAATGAGGTCACCAGCATCGCCGTGGCGTTGCTGCTTTGCACCATGGCGGTGACCAGTATCCCGGCGATGAATGCCAGCCAGCGCTTGGACATGTTCTGCCCGATAACCTGGCGCAAGTTGGAGCCGTAGACCCGCAGGATGCCGGTACGGACGATGTGCGTGCCCCAGATCAGCAGGGTCACCGCGGAAAGCAGATTGAGCAGGGTCAGCATGCTCGGCCCCCTGTGTTGGTCGTGCTCCAAAGGAGCAAATGGTTGGTGCCGCGTATTGTTCTACGTTGTGTACTTAAGCTGTAGTTGGCGAATGGGCTGCGCGCCAGCATCGCATAGCTAAAGAAGGGATTGAAACAAAACTGTCATGAAATCAGCTTTTTGCAGCTGAAAAAAAGAGGCCCGAAAGCCTCTTTCCTGTAGGAGCGAGGACGCCTAGATTTTGGTCTGCGCAAGTTTATTGACCCGGAATATCCTTGCGTAGTTTCACAGGGCCCTGCTGTTTTTTCTTTTTCGCGATGGCGGTGCGCATCTTGATGTTCACCGCTTCCACAGCCAGCGAGAACGCCATGGCGAAGTAGACGTAGCCTTTTGGCATGTGAACGTCGAAGGCTTCGGCGATTAATACGGTACCCACTACCAGCAGGAAGGACAGCGCCAGCATCTTCAGCGACGGGTGTTTGTCGATGAAGTCGCTGATGGTGCCAACGGCCAGCATCATCACCAGTGCGGCGACGATGATCGCCGCCACCATCACTGGAACGTGGGAAACCATACCCACGGCGGTAATGACCGAGTCCAGCGAGAAGACGATGTCGATGATCGCAATCTGGATGATGGTGTAGATGAACTTGCCACCCTTGCCTGTTGGCTCGTGGTGGGTTTCGTCTTCACCTTCCAGCGCGTGATACATCTCTTGGGAGCTTTTCCACAGCAGGAACAGGCCACCGAAGAACAGGATCAGGTCGCGACCGGAAATGTCGTGGCCGGCCACCGTGAGCAAGTCACCTGTAAGGCGCATGACCCAAGTGATCGATAGCAGCAACAGGATGCGCGTGATCATGGCCAGGGCCAGGCCGAAGATCCGGGTGCGCGCCTGCATATGCTTGGGCATGCGGCTGACCAGGATCGAAATCATGATGATGTTATCGATGCCCAGGACGATCTCAAGAGCTGTCAGGGTGAAGAAGGCAATCCAGATTTCCGGATTGCTCAGCCATTCCATGTGTATTCCTTTGAGCGAGTGCTGGACCGCACCAACCCTCAGCTCAGGTCGGCGCAGTGAGTTGTACGATTATAGAGTGCTGAACAGCGGAAAAATCCCCATCAGCAACGCGGCAACCATTATGCACAGGCACACCAGCACTGCCCACTTGAGGGTGAAACGCTGGTGATCGCCAAATTCGATACCGGCCAGGGCCACCAGCAGGTAAGTCGACGGCACCAGCGGGCTGAGCAAGTGTACCGGCTGGCCAACGATCGAGGCGCGGGCCATTTCTACGGCGGTGATGCCGTAGTGGCTGGCGGCTTCGGCCAGTACCGGCAGTACGCCGTAGTAAAACGCATCGTTGGACATGAAGAAAGTGAACGGCATGCTCACCAGTGCGGTGATTACGGCAAGGTAAGGGCCAAGGGCATCGGGAATGACCGCCAGCAGGCTCTTGGACATGGCATCGACCATGCCGGTGCCCGACAGGATGCCGGTGAAGATACCGGCGGCGAAGATCAACCCGACCACCGCCAGGACGCTACCGGCGTGGGCGGCGACGCGGTCTTTCTGTTGTTGCAGGCACGGGTAGTTGACGATCATCGCGATACTGAAGGCCACCATGAACAGCACGGGCAGCGGTAACAGGCCGGCGATCAGTGTGCACATCAGGACCAGGGTCAGGGCGCCGTTGAACCAGATCAGCTTCGGGCGGCGGGCGTCGGGGTATTGCGAGACGCTGATTTCGCTGTGGTCGATTTCATCGCCTAGCAGGTGTAATTCGCCGAGACGGGCACGTTCGCGTTTACCGTACATGTAGGCAATCACCAGGATAGCCACCACGCCTGCGAGCATCGCCGGAATCATCGGTACGAAAATGTCCGATGGGTCCACATGCAGTGCGCTGGCAGCACGAGCGGTCGGGCCGCCCCATGGTGTCATATTCATCACGCCGCCAGCGAGGATGATCAGGCCGGCCATGATCCGCGGGCTCATACCGATGCGCTTGTACAGCGGCAGCATGGCGGCCACGCAAATCATGTAGGTAGTGGCGCCGTCACCGTCCAGGGACACCACCAGCGCCAGCACTGCAGTACCGACCGAGACTTTCAGCGGGTCGCCCTTGACCAGTTTGAGGATCTTGCGCACGGCCGGGTCGAACAGGCCAGAGTCGATCATCAGGGCAAAATAGAGGATGGCGAACATCAGCATCACGCCGGTTGGCGCCAGCTTGGTGATGCCTTCGAGCATCATCGGGCCGATTTTCGGCGCAAAGCCGCCGAACAGCGCGAACAGGATGGGTACGATGATTAGGGCGATCAGCGCGGACAGGCGCTTGGTCATGATCAGGAACATGAACGTGATGACCATGGCAAAGCCAAGGAAAGTCAGCATAGGAATACTCCAGGCGTAGCGCGGCTAGGGAATGGCGAACCGAGGGTTGGTCAGCGCAGAACGAAAAGCGCGAGGCGTACGGGAGGAGTCGGGGCAAACAGGCGGGTACGAGCAGGCATCAGAATCACCATTGTTGTTGTTAATTGGGCCGTTGGGCGTCGGAACGCTCAGGCAGGCCTGCCGGTCTATTGCCGGAAGTGGGGGCGATCCTAATCGCGCAAGCTTTCAGCCAGCTTTCGCTGGAAAAACAGGCGACGGGGAGTAATCTGCTGGCATAGAGCAGCCAGGGGCTTGGGAGATGAGCGATTTGCATGCAGGCGGCTGCCATTGCGGCAGGGTGCGTTATCAGTTCAGCGGGCCGCTGGTAGATATCGCTCATTGCCACTGTTCGATTTGCCGCAGGGTTAGCGGTGGGTTGGTGACCACCTGGATCACCCTGCCCCGTGCAGCGTTGGCCTGGGTGACAGGGCTGCCTGCACAGTACGACTCTTCTGAGAGTTGTATGCGGTATTTCTGTTCTCACTGTGGGGCGCAGTTGGCGCTGGTGACGCGGCTGAGCTCGGAAAATATTGATGTGACCATCGCGACCCTGGATCATCCGGAAGATGCACCAGCGGATCGGCATATCTGGGTGACGAGCCGGTTGCCGTGGGTGCATCTGGATGAGCAGTTACCGCAGGAGGATGAAGAGCAGCTCTAAGGCAACTCCAATCCACCGGCGGCCTTGTGCAAGGCCCGCAGGTGTTCGCCGACCTGCTTGAGATTGGCCTCGCACTCGGCAATCTCTGCCGCCCTTGAAGGCTCCAGCAGCGCTCTCACCTCCTTGTCCAGTTCGCCGTTCAGCGATTGCAGCTGCTTTTGGCGCAGGCTGCTCTCAGACTCCAGGCGCCTGGACTCCACTGGCTGGGGCAATCCATAGCCGCTACTGCCCAGCAGCTCTGCCGGGCGACTAAGAAAGCCGCTGTTGGCGAGGATCTGCTGCAAGGTGGCGTTGGCTTTGTCCATGCCGCCGTTCTTCAGCTCGCGAGCGCCCAGGTAGCGTTGTTTGACTTCATCTTGGGCCAGCATCAGCTGTCGCCGGAAGCTCGCCTGCTCCAACAGTAGCAGCGCGGCGCTGGTGCGTAGGTCGGCCTGGGCGAACCATGGGCGGCGTTCCTTGGCACTCAGTGCCAGCCAGTCTTCGACTTGGGTTTGTTTGATCGGCAGGTGCTTCTTCAGCACCTCGAACATCGCCTGGTAGCGCTCGCGGAAAGAGTCGAAGTGATAGCCCAGGCGCAGGGCCTCTTTGGGATCGTCCAGCACGCTGGTATCGGCCAAGCCCCGGCCCTTGAGCACTTCCAGCAGGCCGTTGGGGGTGATGTTGTCCAGGCCGGTCAATTGCGGGTTGGCGCTGCCACTGCGTAACAGTTTCAGGCTTTCCACCGCGCAGTTGTTGGAGATGAAGTAGTAATTGCCGTCGTAGCTCCAGTGCATCTCGGCGGCATGCTCGACAGTGTCGTTGATCTCTTGTCGCGTCAGGATCAGCGGCACAGAAGCCAACCCGCGCAATTCGGTCTTGGTGTATTCATCGATGACCTGGGCCAGTGGCAGCACGAATAGTCGCGACGGGTACTTGCCCACCAGGCCATCCCAGCTCGACAGCTGTACGTCACCAACGAAGGCGCGGTAGGACAACACCAGGTGCTGATCCAGATCCAGTCGGCAATCCGGACCCCGGGGCCGGCCCGGTGCGCAGATCACCAGGCGCAGCATGCTGTGGCCCCAGCGGCTGACGAGGTTCTGGTTGGCTTCGGCCAGCAGGTAATCGATGGCGTAGACCCGTTCTGGGTCAACCTGGCCCAGTGGGGTCTTGGCGAAATCGTTGCCGGCGTTGAGGAAGGCGAAGGTCTTGGCGCAGTTGTCCTTGGCTGGCGGCGCCCAACCAAAGTGCTCCTTGTAATAGCGGTACAGCGAGGGACGGCGGCAGGCGTAGCTCGGGTCGAGGAGGAAATACTCCATGTTGACCGCGACGTACTCCTTGGGATTGGTGATTTCGTAGATGTCAGGGCTGCGGGCGATCTGCCGGTTGTGCTGTTCGCGCTCGCCACGCCGGCCGACGTATTGCGGCCAACCAGCCAGGTCCAGCAGGCGCGGGTCGTCGCTGAGGGTGAAGCGGCGGTCATTTTGCCCGCGGCATTGATCGGGTAGGCCAATCAGGCCGGTGATGCTGTTTTGGCGGCTGCAGCGCTGGATCAGCGCGCGGTCAGCGTTGGGCCACAGGCGGGCGCGGTCGTAGATGTGGGTCAATTCATGCAGCACGGTGGCGAGCATTTCCCGGCGTACGGTGCCGTGGGGGCGATTGGTTTTTTTAGTGGCCGCCGTGCCGTCGGTAAGGCTGGCCAGAAGGTTGCGGTTGAGGTCCAGCTCGGACACCAGGGATGCCTGGCCGTAGGCGTTGCCGGGCATGTCATTGGTCCAGCCGACGTCTATGCGCCGGTCCAACTGCTCAATGAAGCGCGGTGGCAAGGACTGCATGGCTTCATCGAGTAATGCCTGGCTGGCCTGCTGTTCGGCCGGGCTCAAACCGTCGGTCTTGAGCCGCAGTTGCAGGCTAGCTTGGGCGGCGTTGCCACACAGCAGTACAGTTGCGGCCAATAGCCAGGCGGCAAGGCGCCTCACAGTGCGAGGATGGCTTCGGCGAGTACCTGGTCACTAGCGTCACGGGCTTCTGGCACGCGGGTACGCAGGGTGTTGAAGGCTGCTTCCAGTTGGGCGCCGCGAATGTTGCCATCGCTGGCGACGAAACTGGCGGCATCATCGTGGGCTTCGCGCACAATTTTTGAATCTCGGATTGAGGTGGTGGTGTCCGAGGTGAAATCAATGGTACGGCCAGAGGCCCGGACGATGATGTTACTGGTGGCCACCAGGGTTTGTGCCTGGGCAACATCGGCCAACAACAGCAGGCCGAGGGCGGCGGCGATCAGCGGGCTACGCATGGAATAACTCCGTAAGACAAAGATGATTATTGGACGAGAATTGCCTGAGCCAGTTCAAGGTCGCTGGACTTAAGTTTTGGCTGGGTACGACGTAGATAATCCAACGCTGATTCCAGCTGGGCTCCCCGCCATTGGCCGTCAGTGGCAATGAAAGCAGCAGCGTCATCCTGGGCGGCCAGTATCAATTTATTGTCGAACGGGGCGGAGGTCACTTTGCTGGTGGCATAAGCGCTGACTACGATGCTTTGGGTGGACAGGTCAAAGGCCAGGGCCGAACCGGACCAGCAGCAAGCAAGCAATGCAGGGACAATCAACAAGCGGTATGAAAAAGCCATGGGACTCGACAACTGAAAACGAGTGCCAAGGCTAGCGCAATGCCCGGGCGAGAGCCAGCGCCGAGGTCTCAGGGAACGGCTGGCGTTCCCTTCGTCCCGGTTTGCGGTCAGATCGCCAGGATGGCTTGGGCCAATTGCGCGTCGGTCGCTGTATTGAGTTGTGGCGCTTGCTGGCGGATCTGCGCCAGGGCGCTTTCCAGTTTCACGCCACGAATGGCGCCTTCGCTGGCAACAAAGCTGGCCGCGTCGTCGCGGGCGGCGCGTACGACCTTGTTGTCACGCAGTGAGGACGTGGCATCGGAGGTGGCGTCGGAAGTAGCTTTTAGCGCGCCGACGATCGAATCGGTGGTCACGATCAGGCTGGTAGCGTTTGCGTTAGCGGCCAGGACCAGCAGGGCTGCAGCGCTCAGCAGACGAAGACGGGACATGGGGTGACTCCTGTGAATGAACTAAGAAGGTGGCGCAGAGCCGCCGCTGTAAGCGGGGCGTTGTTGCCGTTGGGCATCAGACGCGCGTTCTACAGAGCTCGCCACGTGGTAGCAAGATATTAGCTGCCACTTATCTGTTCGGATAGCCTGCCCCGGCGGTAGGCGTGATTACTCGCTCCAGAAGGGCTTGGACAGTTCGGCCATTCGGTCGCCATGGCTGATACCTGCATCTGACAATTCTCGTGGGTTGAGCTCGGCCAACTGGCGCCGCGTGCGGGCGCGCCGTGCCCATTGGGTCACTGTGTAGGCGGTGCGGTGCAGAAGGCGTTTAAAAAGATTACATCGTGCAAAGGTGGCGAGGGTATTTGGCAAGGGGTTCATGGCGAGCGCCTTTCTTGGTGTTCTGGAGCACCATGCTGGGCTTGTTGCGATTACCGGTACAGATACACCAATAATAAATTGTACTGTTTAATTGTTTTGTTTTTTTAACTGTACTGCTCTTTTGACAGGCCTTCTGTGTGTCGTCTGAAATCGAGGTTCCAAAAACAACAAAACCCGCCTCCAGTCACCCGGGGCGGGTCTTGCTATAACAATTCGGGATGCTGGCGGTGGACCCAGTGGGTTCGGGCCAGCGGGCGCTACATTAGCGCCAGAACGGCTTGCTCAGCTCTTCGTAGCGTTGAGCTTCGCTGATCCCGGCATCAGCCAGCAGACGCGAATCCAGGCGAGCCAATTGATGGCGGCTGGAGATGCGGCGCTGCCACAACATCAGGTTGGCGATAACGCGCAAAGGCAAGGAAGCCTGGGTATTTACAGCTTTGTCTTCGAAGAACAGTTCGGAACTGAGTGTACGTTCCATGGTGACATCCTTCCGCTTGTGGCGGGATTAGGTAGTGGTTTAACTGATGCCAATGATCCTCCTCCGGCGCAAGACACTCTAGATACAGTTCATCTGTATTGTGAGGGGCCAGTTAACTGTTTATAGCGGCTGTACTGTACAAAAATGAGGAAACTGTACCTGTAGGCACTTAAATGGTGCGTTATAGGTGTTTATGAGGGTGATTGTAGGATTTTTTGGTAGGAAATGACCGGTACAGCAGTACAGTTTTTTGCGGAATCTACGCTGGCAATCCAAGGCTGATGAAACTGTATTTGCATCAGCCCGGATCTGTATCAATTACGCGTTCAGCATATGCCCGGTTTCTTCCAGGTTGATGTGCCAGCTCAGTGCTTCGCGCAGGATGTGCGGGGTATGCCCACCCAGGGTGCAGGCTGTAGTGAAGTAGGTGTTCAGCGCGTCGCGGTAGGCTGGATGTACACAGTTATTGATGATCACCCGTGCCCGTTCCCGTGGAGCCAGGCCCCGCAGATCTGCCAGGCCCACTTCGGTCACAAGGATGTCGACATCATGTTCGGTATGGTCGACGTGACTCACCATGGGCACCACGCTGGAAATCGCCCCGCCTTTGGCAATCGACTTGGTGACGAAGATCGCCAAGTGCGCATTGCGGGCGAAATCGCCTGAGCCGCCAATACCGTTCATCATCCGTGTGCCGCAGATATGGGTGGAGTTGACGTTGCCGTAGATGTCGAACTCCAGCGCGGTATTGATGCCGATGATGCCCAGGCGCCGCACTACTTCCGGGTGGTTGGAAATTTCCTGTGGACGTAGCACCAGTTTGTCCTTGTAGCGCTCCAGGTTACCGAACACATCAGCGTTCCGACGTTCCGACAAGGTGATTGAGCTGCCCGAGGCAAAGCTCAGCTTGCCTGCGTCGATCAGGTCGAAGGTCGAGTCCTGAAGCACTTCCGAATACATGGTCAGGTCTTCAAACGGCGAGTCGATCAAGCCGCACATCACCGCGTTGGCAATGTTGCCGATACCCGCTTGCAGCGGGCCGAGCTTGTTGGTCATACGGCCGGCATCCACTTCCTCTTTGAGGAAGTGGATCAGGTGATTGGCGATCGATTGAGTATCGCTGTCGGGCGCCGCCACGGTGGACACTGAGTCTGCCTGGTTGGTGATGACGATGGCGACAATCTTTTCCGGCGGAATCGGGATTGCGGTGCTGCCAATACGGTCGTCTACCTTCACCAGTGGGATCGGTGTGCGGGTCGGGCGATAGGACGGTATGTAGATGTCGTGCAGGCCTTCCAGGTTTGGGTTGTGCGCCATGTTGATCTCGATGATCACGTGCTTGGCGAAAATCGCAAAGCTGGCCGAGTTGCCGACCGAGGTTGTCGGCACGATGTGCCCTTGCTCGGTGATGGCGACGGCTTCGATGATGGCAATGTCTGGCAGCTTGAGTTGCTTGTTGCGCAGCAGCTCGACGGTTTCCGACAGGTGCTGGTCGATGAACATCACTTCGCCGGCATTGATGGCCTTGCGCAGGGTGCTGTCGACCTGGAACGGCATGCGGCGTGACAGTACCCCGGCTTCGGTCAGCTGTTTGTCCAGGTCGTTGCCCAGGCTCGCGCCGGTCATCAGGGTGATTTTCAGCGGCGAGGTCTTGGCGCGCTCGGCCAGGGCGTGGGGCACGGCCTTGGCTTCACCGGCGCGGGTGAAGCCGCTCATGCCGACGGTCATGCCGTCCTGGATCAGGGCGGCGGCATCGGCAGCGCTCATGACCTTGTTCAACAGCGAAGGCAAGCGGATACGATCACGGTACATGGATTGTTATCTCGGGCAACGGAGGCAAGGTGGGCAGTCTAGTGATTTCAAAAAGTTTCGTCCCGCTACCATGGTCGAATGCAGGGCAGCGATTTAGAGCCTTTGGTCGGGTTTTCCTCGATAATAAAAAAACCCCAGCCTACTAAAGGCCGGGGTTTTGGGTATTGCGCTGGAGCAGTGTTTATTCGACGGCCTTGACCATGTCTTCGATGACTTTCTTGGCGTCGCCGAAGACCATCATGGTTTTGTCCAGGTAGAACAGTTCGTTGTCCAGGCCGGCATAGCCGCTGGCCATCGAACGCTTGTTGACGATGATGGTCTTGGCCTTGAACGCTTCGAGAATCGGCATGCCGGCAATCGGCGATTTCGGATCGTTCTTGGCGGCCGGGTTGACCACATCGTTGGCGCCAAGCACTAGCACCACGTCGGCCTGGCCGAACTCGGAGTTGATGTCTTCCATCTCGAACACCTGGTCGTAAGGCACTTCCGCCTCGGCCAGCAGTACGTTCATGTGGCCAGGCATACGACCGGCGACCGGGTGGATCGCGTACTTCACGGTCACGCCACGTTGGGTCAGCTTCTCGGTCAACTCTTTGAGCGCATGTTGTGCTCGTGCTACCGCCAGGCCGTAACCGGGAACGATGATCACGGTGTCGGCGTTGGTCAGCAGGAAGGTGGCGTCATCGGCCGAACCGGATTTCACCGGGCGCGCCTCTTTCGAGCCTGCCGGGCCGGCGGCCTCTGTCGTGGTGCCGAACCCGCCGAGCAGCACGTTAAAGAAGGAGCGGTTCATCGCCTTGCACATGATGTACGAAAGGATCGCGCCGCTGGAGCCTACCAGCGAGCCGGCGATGATCAGCATCGAGTTGTTCAGCGAGAAGCCAATGCCCGCTGCTGCCCAGCCGGAATAGCTGTTGAGCATCGATACGACCACCGGCATGTCGGCGCCGCCAATCGGGATGATGATCAGCACGCCCAACACGAACGCTAGGGCCAGCATCAGAGCAAAGGCGCTGAGGTTGCCGGTGAACATGAAGGCCAGGCCAAGGCCCAGGGTCGCCAGGCCCAGCACCAGGTTCAACTTGTGCTGGCCACCGAACTGTACTGATGCGCCCTGGAACAGGCGGAACTTGTATTTGCCCGACAACTTGCCGAAGGCGATTACCGAGCCGGAGAAGGTGATGGCGCCGATGGCCGCACCGAGGAATAGCTCCAGACGGTTGCCAGCAGGGATCGCATCTCCCAGCTGTTTGACGATACCCAGGGACTGCGGCTCAACTACAGCGGCAATGGCGATAAACACCGCAGCCAGGCCGATCATGCTGTGCATGAAGGCTACCAGCTCCGGCATCTTGGTCATTTCCACGCGCTTGGCCATGATTGAGCCAGCGGTACCGCCTACCAGCAGGCCGACAATCACGTAGCCGATACCGGCGGTGGCCAGCTCAGCGCCCAACTTATAGATGAGGCCCACGGTGGTGAGTACTGCCAGCGCCATGCCGAGCATGCCGAACAGGTTGCCGCGTCGGGATGTAGTCGGGTGCGAGAGACCTTTGAGGGCCTGAATGAAGCAGATCGACGCGATCAGGTAGAGCGTCGTGACAAGGTTCATGCTCATTACTTGGGCGCCTCTTCTTTTACGGCTTTCGGGGCTTTTTTCTTGAACATCTCAAGCATGCGTCGGGTGACCAGGAAGCCGCCGAACACGTTGACCGCAGCCAGAGCCACGGCAAGAGTGCCCATGGTCTTGCCCAGCGGAGTGACGGTCAGCGCTGCGGCGAGCATGGCGCCGACGATCACAATCGCCGAAATGGCGTTGGTCACCGCCATCAGAGGGGTATGCAGTGCGGGAGTGACGTTCCAGACCACGTGATAACCGACATAAATCGCCAGCACGAAGATGATCAGGTTGTAGATACCGGGGGAGATAAGCTCTTCCATCGTCTGAATCCCTGCTTAGGCGTTTTTGCGGATGACTTGGCCGTCGCGGCACATCAGGCACGCGGCGACGATGTCGTCTTCAAGGTTGATTTCAAACTGCCCTTCCTGGGTGAAGACCAGCTTCAGGAAGTCCAGCAGGTTGCGTGCATACAGGGCCGAGGCATCAGCGGCGACGGCACCAGCCAAGTTGGTCGGGCCGCAAATGGTCACGCCGTTTTCCACGACCACTTGATCGGCCACGGTCAACGGGCAGTTACCGCCCTGGGCTGCGGCGAGGTCGATGACCACTGAGCCTGGCTTCATCTGCGCGACGGTTTCGGCGCTCAGCAGGGTCGGTGCCTTGCGACCGGGGATCAGTGCAGTAGTGATGACGATATCGGCCTGCTTGGCGCGCTCATGCACTGCGAGGGCCTGGCGCTGCATCCAGCTGGTGGGCATGGGACGAGCATAACCACCGACGCCGACGGCGCATTCGCGCTCTTCATCGGTTTCATACGGCACATCGACGAACTTGGCGCCGAGGGATTCGATTTGCTCTTTCACCGCGGGACGCACGTCGGACGCTTCGATCACTGCGCCCAGCCGTTTCGCCGTGGCAATCGCCTGCAGGCCAGCAACGCCAGCGCCGAGAATCAACACGCGGGCGGCTTTCACAGTTCCTGCGGCGGTCATCAGCATCGGCATGAAGCGTGGGTAGTGATGAGCGGCCAGCAACACAGCCTTATAGCCGGCGATGTTGGCCTGGGAGGATAGTACGTCCAGGCTTTGTGCGCGAGATGTGCGCGGCGCCGCCTCAAGGGCGAAGGCGGTGATGCCGCGGTCGGCGAGTTTGCTGATGGTTTCGTTGCTGAACGGATTGAGCATGCCCACCAATACGGTGCCGCTTTTGATCAGCGTCAGTTCGCTGTCGCTGGGGGCGACCACCTTGAGGATAAGCTCTGCGCCAAATGCATCGTTGGCGCTGCCAATGGTTGCGCCTGCCGTTTCATAGGCACTGTCGACGATGCTGGCGTTAATGCCTGCCCCGCTCTGTACAGTGACCTTATGGCCCTGGCCGATCAGCTTCTTGATGGTTTCCGGGGTTGCAGCAACCCGCGTTTCACCGGTCTGGGTTTCGAGAGGAACACCAATGTGCACGTCAAATCTCCTGCGTGATCTTTTTGCGTTTGATCTTTTTGTAAAAAGGCCAGCGCGCCATGGAGGGCGTGACTGGGGCGGCCGATCAGCACGATCCCGCCGAAATGACAGCGGGGCGCGGCATTTTGCAGGCGAACTTTACGAGCATCAAGGGATTATGGCGGGTGACGAAAAATTAACTACAAGTCACCCTGTGACTGATTGTCGCAATACCCGTAAATAACTACGTCAAATGCCGGTTTCTAAAGGCATAAAGGCGAAAATAAAGAGTTTCGCCATCGTTGATGTGAATAAGTGAGTATCGGGCTTGATAAGGCGCTGTGGGCCACGTAAGTCATGGCTTAAAGGCGGATTTGAGACTGATAGGTACAGTCTGTCGAATTGCGACATATATGTACATCTGTAGGATTCAATATTAATTGACTACAGGGTCAACAATGTACGATGCCTGTTTAAACATTAGGGTTGTAGCGCTGTGACTGGTCGATCAGCCAGTCTCTGAACGCATGCAGGGAGGCTGATTCGACTTTCCTCTCGGGAATCATCAGGTAATAGGCCTTTGAGCTTGCGAGGACCTGAGGGCTGGCAACCACCAACTGGTGCTCGCTCAATTCCCGTTGAATGAGGAACGGCGGGATCAGCGCGACACCCATGTCATGCATGGCTGCCTGGGACAACATGGAGAATAGCTCGTAACGGGGTCCTGTCATGTCGCGGGGGACGTTCAGTTGCTGCGCGTTGAACCACTGGCGCCAAGCGTAAGGCCGGGTGGTTTGCTGCAGAAGGGGCATTTCGGCGATCTCTTGTGCACTGAAGTGTGTGCGGTCCCCCAGCAGTTTCGGGCTGCATACTGGGAGCGGGTTTTCTCCCATCAATCTGTGAGATTCGGTACCTGACCAGTCGGCGTCTCCGAAGTAGATCGCCGCGTCGAATTCGGTATCGGCAAACAGAAAGGGCCGTGTGCGGTTGGTGAGGTTTACGGTGACTTCTGGGTGCTGGTGCTGGAAGTCCTTGAGGCGTGGAATCAGCCATTGGGTGCCAAAGGTCGGGACCACCGCCAGTTCGATGACATTGGTACCTTGTTGGCCCATCACTGACAGCGTATCGCGCTCCACTGCATCCAGTTGAGTCGCCACTCTGCGGCTGTAGGACAGGCCGGCTTCAGTCAGCTTCACCCCGCGGCGCGACCGCCGAAATAGCTCGACACTCAAAAACTCCTCAAGGCTGGCGATCTGTCGACAGATGGCGCCTTGAGTGATGGAAAGCTCCTGCGCCGCCTTGGTAAAGCTCTCGTGGCGGGCTGCGGCCTCAAAACTGACCAGCGCTGTGGTGCTGGGGATCTTTCTGCGCATGTACCGTACCCTCACTAATAAAAGGCATATATGCCCTTCTGAATCGTTACGGAGTGATAAATTAGCACAAGGCTATGCAAAAACCTCGTTTGCTCTCCTCGCCTGCCCGGCCTAGGCTCCATGCACGACTTTTGATCTACTTCGCGAGGACTCACTCATGGGCGGTAAGGCAAGCTTCAACTGGATCGATCCACTGTTGCTGGATCAGCAGCTCACCGAAGAAGAGCGCATGGTGCGCGACAGTGCCGAGCAGTTCGCCCGGGACAAGCTGGCGCCGCGCGTTCTTGAAGCCTTCCGCCATGAAAAGACTGACCCGGCGATCTTCCGTGAAATGGGTGAAACAGGTTTGTTGGGGGCAATGATTCCCGAGCAGTACGGCGGCAGCGGTTTGAACTACGTCAGCTATGGCTTGATTGCTCGTGAGGTCGAGCGCGTCGACTCCGGTTACCGCTCGATGATGAGTGTGCAGTCGTCTTTGGTCATGGTGCCTATCAATGAATTCGGTACGGAAGCGCAAAAGCAAAAGTACCTGCCCAAGCTGGCGTCCGGCGAGTGGATTGGTTGTTTCGGTCTGACCGAGCCTGACCATGGTTCCGACCCGGGTGCGATGATTACTCGTGCACGCAAGGTGGATGGCGGCTACAGCCTTACCGGCAGCAAGATGTGGATCACCAACAGCCCGATTGCTGATGTGTTTGTGGTTTGGGGCAAGGACGATGCGGGCGACATTCGCGGTTTTGTTTTGGAAAAAGGCTGGAAAGGCCTGAGTGCCCCGGCGATTCACGGCAAGGTCGGTCTGCGCGCCTCAATCACGGGTGAGATTGTCATGGACAACGTGTTTGTGCCGGAAGAAAACATCTTTCCGGATGTCCGGGGTTTGAAGGGGCCGTTCACTTGCCTCAACTCGGCGCGTTATGGCATTTCCTGGGGGGCATTAGGTGCTGCGGAGTTCTGCTGGCACACGGCTCGCCAATACACCCTTGATCGCCAGCAGTTCGGTCGTCCGTTGGCCGCTACCCAGCTGATTCAGAAGAAGCTGGCGGACATGCAGACCGAAATCACCTTGGCCCTGCAAGGCTGCCTGCGTTTGGGGCGTATGAAGGATGAGGGTACGGCTGCGGTCGAGATCACCTCGATCATGAAGCGCAACTCGTGCGGTAAATCGTTGGATATTGCCCGTATGGCTCGCGACATGCTCGGTGGGAACGGTATCTCCGACGAGTTCGGAATCGCCCGTCATCTGGTCAACCTGGAAGTGGTGAACACCTATGAAGGTACTCACGACGTGCATGCGCTGATTCTGGGGCGCGCCCAAACCGGTATTCAGGCGTTCTATTAATAGGAGGACGACCATGGGCGCGCTATCGCATCTGCGGGTACTAGATTTGTCGCGAGTGCTGGCGGGCCCTTGGGCCGGGCAGATTCTAGCGGACCTCGGGGCTGAGGTGATCAAGGTCGAACGGCCTGGCAATGGCGATGATACCCGCGCCTGGGGCCCGCCCTTCCTTAAGGACGCTTATGGCGAGAACACCAGTGAGGCCTCGTACTATTTATCGGCCAATCGTAATAAAGAGTCGGTAACCATCGACTTCACGCGGCCGGAGGGGCAGAAGCTGGTTCGAGATCTAGCGGCGAAGTCGGACATTCTGATCGAGAACTTCAAGGTCGGTGGCCTGGCGGCTTATGGCTTGGACTATGAGTCGCTCAAGGAAATCAATCCGGAGCTGATCTATTGCTCGATCACTGGCTTTGGCCAGACAGGTCCTTATGCCAAGCGGGCTGGATATGACTTCATGATTCAGGGGTTGGGCGGGCTTATGAGTCTGACCGGTCGACCTGAGGGCGATGAGGGAGAAGGGCCGGTCAAGGTAGGTGTTGCCTTGACCGATATCCTGACGGGGCTTTACTCCACCGTTGCGATTCTGGCGGCCATGGCACATCGCGATCATGATGGCGGTGGGCAGCATATCGATATGGCCTTGCTGGATGTCCAGGTGGCTTGTCTGGCCAATCAGGCGATGAATTACCTGACTACGGGTGTGTCGCCCAGGCGGCTAGGCAATGCGCACCCTAATATCGTGCCGTATCAGGACTTTCCCACGTCCGACGGGGATTTCATTCTGACCGTGGGTAATGACGGGCAGTTTCGCAAGTTTGCTCAGGTCGCTGGGCAGCCTCAGTGGGCCGATGATCCTCGGTTTGCCACCAACAAGCTGCGGGTGGCCAATAGGGCGGCGCTGATTCCTTTGATTCGTCAGGCGACTGTCTTCAAGACCACGGCTGAGTGGGTGGCACAGCTTGAGAAGGTTGGCGTGCCTTGTGGGCCGATCAATGATTTGGCGCAGGTGTTTGCCGATCCTCAGGTTCAGGCCCGGGGATTGGCTATCGAGCTGCCTCACGCGTTGGCTGGAATGGTTCCACAGGTTGCCAGCCCTATTCGCCTTTCCAAGACGCCTGTTGAATACCGCAGTGCGCCTCCCCTGTTGGGCGAGCATACCTTTCAGGTGTTGCAGCAGGTGCTGGGGTTGTCTTCATCGAGTGTTGAAGCATTGAAGGAGTCAGGCGTTATCTGAGTGCCTTCTTCTATATAGAGTGCGAGAGCCCTTCTATATAGAAGAAGCGGCGATCGCTTTTTAACCAAATCGACCTTATTGATAGAATGTAGTGGTCTAATGAAACCGGACATCCATTTAGGCGAGAATGCTCGCCAGAACGAGGTGTCAGATGATCAAACAACGCCGTACCTTTTCCCCTGAATT